>CAZFRU010000004.1:0-22542 GCA_964521385.1 uncultured Gemmatimonadaceae bacterium
CGGCCCCCGGCCCAGAATTTCCGGAATTACCGGCCCAGAAAATCCGGAACCCACATTTTTTCCGATGGTGGTCGACTGCTCTGCCACCCGCACCCGCAAAACGCCGTAGCCTTCTGCGACGTGCAGAAGCTCATCCATGGCGGCGTCCTCTTCAAATATCTTGAGCTTTTCCAGTCGCTCCTGCGCGAAGTTTTCCCAGCGCCTGACGATGGGCACGTGCGTGGCGGCGAGCACGATCAAGCCGATGCCGGCGAGCAACACAAGCACGTTCAAGCCGATTTGCAGGCCTTCTGCCCGAGCGAAGGCAGACGTCGCGGTGACGATGACGGTGACGATCCCGGCGTTACCGAGGACCATCAGCATCGAAACGATGCGACGCCTGCGCGGGTTGCTCACGATGCGCTCGGCTTCGCGTGTCGTGAAACCGGTCCCGCTGAACGCGGATAGCGCCTGAAACCTGGCCTGGTCGAAACTCATGCCCGTCATCATCAGCGCAATCGCCCCGGCACGCACGACCAGCAGCGAAATGCCGATGGCGATCAGCGTCGGAACCAAGAAGTAGACCCAGCTCATTCACGGCCTCCTTGGCAGACCAGTGCGAGAAGGTGGGCGACCATCGGGTTGCGCTCCCCACCTTGGACCGGAAACCCGGTATTCGGGCCACAGCGAAATAGCGGCCTGAGGGGGTGGGTTGGAGGATGGGTCCGAAGACGAGTTCGAGCTCGGCCTCCTGAGCCTCATCCAAGGTCTGCGGGTCCTTCCATGCGCAGTCGTCAGCAATGCATGATCTGCACGGTGAGCTCTGCCCGTTCGGAACTCTCGTACAGGCGGTGAACGGCCTGGAAGGAGAGAGTCCGGCGCCGACCGCCGTTCGGGTCGTTGTACATGACGCTCGTTCCCGCTGCGGTCCCGTCTCCCGTGATCCCGGTCACGACGATGAAGTGGGTCAGGTTCTGGCGATTTCCGTTCGGGTCAATCGATACGAAGAGGGGCCGCAGGCCTGTGGAGCACTTCTGCGAACCCCGTGACCGGAAGTGACTGGAGTGGCAGGAGCCTCATTCCAGCCGCCCTGCCGAAGGCCTCCGTGTCCGTCCAGAGAAGGGCTCGCTCATTGTTGAACATCGTGACCCACCGCGCACCGAGCGTGCCGATGGCCTCGCTGATCTGCAGCGAGCGGCGCTGACGCCACGAAATCATCATCGCCGCCACGGTGGCCCAGCATACCAGGCTCGACGGCTGGGCCAGGACGGGGACCTCGCCCGAAACCAGGACGTGGATGGGCACCCGGGCGACACGTCTCCATGCGTCGGCGGACTTCGGATCGTTCATGGCCCGGATCGTCTTGCCCGCTGGATCCACCCGCTCGTCGGGCCACCGGAAGTTCAGGACGTTCTTCTGGAAGTCTGCGACCATCGCCTGGGTCCTGGAGCCGATACGACCATCGACCGTGAGCCTCTGGCGAGAAGACCCCATCAACTCGTTGAGCCGCTCCTCCACGGCCCGAACGTCGAACGACCGGTTCTGGCCTCCCTTGCCCACCGAGCCGGAGAGCCGGATGGATTGGGTGATCATCGAGGAGCCTCACCGTTGGTGGAGTAGCTGGCGTATCCGCGGAGGTGTCAGCCTCCTGAAGGGCGAAACGGCCTGCTCCCCGCCAAGACACCCCTGCGCAGGCCCTTGGATCGTCTGACGTCCGGCCTGGGCTGGAGTTGGGCGCGGCGCCCTGGCGCTCGGAAGACCCGTCTCGCGAAGGCCGGGAGCCCGACATCCTGGTACGAGCTCCCGGCCCCGCGCGCGGGTCGGCTGCTTGGGCGCGTCAGATCGGCACCGCTAGAAGTGCGAACCGGTCAACTCCACATCGGCGTCGCGGAAGGCGACCCGGAAGCGGTCCCATACCTGGCGTCCCTCGGCTTCCCGCCCCTGGGCATCGAGCACCGTCGCGAGCCCCCAGAGCGACCAGCCGTTTTCGGCATACTTGTCGAGATCGTCTCGATAGACCCGCTCGGCCTCGACCAGACGCCCGGCCTTGCGCAGCACGTCACCCAACACCTGCCGGACCGGGTGATGCCAGGCCTCGGGTTCCTGGTAGATGATCGAATCCTCGACGTCGAGGGTCGCCTGCAGGATCATGATGCCGCGCTCGACCTCTCCAGCCGCTACGGCCACCTCGGCCTCGGCCACCCCGGCGGCGACCGAAAGGATCACGGGGGCGGGGTTCACGCCCCAGACTCGAAAGGTGGCCATGTCAGGATCGTCGGCCAGCGCACGCACCGCCTCGGCCTCCGCTCGGGCCTCGTCGACCCGACCGGTTCGAGCCAGTGCCACGGCTCGTGCGTAGTGCCGAATGGCTCGAGGATAGACCAGATCGTCACCCATCTCGGGCCAGGCGAGCACCTCCTCCCACTTGCCGAACCGCACCCGGGCCAGCAGTGGGGTGACCCAGTAGTCCTGCAGGATGACGTCGAGGCCCGGAGCGGTGAGCTGCGCCGGGTCGATCGAGGCCTGCAGGCGATCGGCCGCGTCGATCGCCGTGCGAGAGCGCCCCGCAAGAGTGGCGGCCGCCCAGAGGAAATGCACGTTGTGCGGCACGTAGCCGATGCGGTAGAGCCCCTCGGTGCCGCTCTGCGCCAGGTAGGCCTGATCGGCCACGATCGCCCGCTCGTTGGCGATCACCGCATCGGCGTACCGTCCGACTCGGATGTAGATGTGGCCGGGCATGTGCACGAGGTGTCCCGCAGCCGGCGCGAGTCCTTCGAGTCGCTCGGCCGCCGCCACGGCCTTGAGCGGTTCGTTCTTCTCCCACAGGTGGATCCAGAGGTGATTGGCGAGCGGGTGTCGAAGATCGAGATCGAGCGCCGACTCCAGCGCCGCGGCCACCTCATCGGTCTCCGGCTTGGCCGACCCGTCGGCCAACCAGTAGTCCCAGGGCATCGTCGTCATCAGCGCATCGGCGAACAACGCCAGGACGTCGGCCTGGCTCGGGTGCCGGGCCGCCACATCGCGCATGGCATCGGCATACGCCCGATCGAGCGGGCCGCGATCGGCAGGCGGGTCGACGGCATAGCGGGTGATCAGGGCATGCACGAGGTCGCGCTCGAGATCCGTCGATTCCGGACCGAGGCGCCGGTCGGCCTCCCGCGACGCCGAATAGGCCCGTTCGACCGCCGCCGCGTCCATGCCCGCATTGATGTTCGGGCCCAGGACGAGCGCCTCGCCCCAGGGACAGAGCACGCAGTCGGGGTCGAGTCGAGCCGCATGGGCGAAGGATACGGCGGCCTCGGGATGGTTGAAGGCGTAGGCCAGCATGACTCCCTGATCGAAGTACGCCTGGGCTGCGGCCACGCGGGACACGCGGGTCATGCGGTGGTCGCTCATACCGGTCAGCAGGACCGGGTCCGCGTCCTCACCCAGGGGGATTGCCGTGACGGCCGGGCCATGCTCGTGGGAGAGGGTGCGGGGGTGCCCGTGCTTGTGGGCGGCCGAGACGCCGCTCTGAGCGGACGCCGTGGCCGTGGCGACCAGCACGGTAAGGCACGCCCCAATGATCTGGACCGGGATCAAGCGGGCGCCCCCTCGCACCGGCGTCGTGGATTGCATGAAATCTGATCGAAACATCTTCCGTTCCTCCGTAGCGTGTACTGGAGTGCGGAGACTCCGCCTCCACCTCCCTCTGCGCAGAATCGCGACGAAGTGTGACATGCGACCCATCGCCCCGTTCGGTGCACCCTGGAGCGAGATCGTCAAGGAGGACGAGGTGCTACGATCCACACGGCTTCCGCGACCCCGAACGCGACGGCTCGGGTGAGATGCGCTCACCGGAGTGGGCGCCGTCGCGGGTGCCAGGTACTTCGTGGGTCGGACGTCGTCCCGGCCGAGGTTCAGGCCCGGGCCAGGTAGAAGAAGTTCTGGATATCATGGGCCAGGGAATGCACTTCGATGTCTCGAAAACCCGCGCCGTGGAGCATGGATTCGGCCCGTTCGCGACCCCAGCAGGTGCCCAGCCCCGCTCCACCCTGAGCCAGGGACACCGCCATGCAGTGCGTGTACGAGATCGTGTAGAGAAACGGCCCCAACGGATGATCGACGTTGTCCTCAAGGGGTGTGTGCGTAGAGATGTCCTGCATCAGGAGTAGTCCGCCCGACCGCAAAGCCCTGCGCATGTTGGCCAGCACGACGTCCGGGTGGGCCTGGTCGTGCACGACGTCGAAGGCCGTCACCAGATCCACCCGGTCGACGTCCGGCATGCGGGCCGCGTCGATGGAGCTGAAGTGCACATTGCGCAGCTCCATCTCGGCGGCTTCGGCGACGGCGGCCTCGACGGCCGCGGGAGAGAGGTCGTACCCGCGGAATCGTGAGTTCGGGTACTCACTGGCCATCGCCAGAAGGGCGCGACCCCGACCGCACCCGACATCCAACACATCGATGCCTCCACGGAGACGGTCGGTCAGGCCGGGGGCGAGTGGAAGGATGTGGTCGAAGAGGGCCGTCACGACCGTCTGACCGCTTTCTTCAGCCATGACCTCGTGAAAGCGTCCGAAGGACTCGTAGGGCACGCCCCCTCCTTCCCGGAAGCAGGTCACGATCTCGTCTTCGACCCCGGCCAGGACCGCCAGCCACTGGGCGGTCACCGCAAGGTTGTGGGGAGCCGCGTGGCGGGTGAGGAGCGCGGCATGCTCGGCGGGAAGACGGTACCGCGCGGTGTGGCTGTCGTAGGCGACGATCCGAGCCGTGACCATCGCCCCGAGCCATTCACGCACATACCGCTCGTCGAGCTCGGCTGCCGCCGCGATCTCGACGCTGGTCGATGCCTGACGTCTCGCCATGGTATCGAAGAGTCCGGTGCGGTGGCCGACTGAAAGGCCGATCCCGATCGCTCCGTGATTGACGATCTGGAGAAGGTGTCTCGCGAAGGCGTCGGTCGCCTGTTCGTCGGCAGGCGTGTCGAGGGTCGGCGTCATGCTCGTACTCCGTCGTTTCAGGGGGGTCCAACCGCACATCGAGAGGTGCGCAGGATCGCGACGAAGTGTGACAGACCGAAAAAGCCCGGGCCTCCGCCAGCTACCGCCCAGGGTCGAGGAGCAGCCGGATTCGCGAATCCTCGGCGACGGGAGCGAAGTCGTCGAAGCCCGATTCGTGCATCCACGGCCAGCCATCGACACCCTGATCGAAGGCGAGGCCGAGGAGTCCGCTGGCCGCATCCGCATCGCCCGCCAGCGATGCGACCCGTGCGCGATAGGCCGTGTGCGCTCCACGATCCCATTCGAAGGGCTCGAGCAGGGCCGCATCGGCAGCGGTCCGATCACCGGCATGGGCGGCCGCGAGTGCAAACATGCCCCGGTAGGTGGTGTTGTCGGGAGACGCTGCGCGCAGAGTGTCGAATCGCTCCATCGCCTCGGCCCAGTCCCTCCTGTCGTAGGCCACACTGGCTCGCCAGTAGGCGTGCCGCAGGTCGTCCGGTGCCGCGCGCCTCTGCTCCTCGATCCACCACTCGGCTCGCTCGAGGACGGCCTCCCAGCCGGCATGGCCATGTGCGCGGAGCGCCTCGGCTGCGACAACGGCGGCGGCTCCCGCCGACCAGTAGGCCTCCGGACTCATCGTCTCGGCCAGATCCAGGAGGCGGACGACTTCGCCGACGTCGCCCTGCGCCGCTCGCGCGCGCACCTCCAGGACGAGTGCGATGCGCCGTTCGGGGTAGCGTCGGCGCATCTCCGCTGCCGCGTCGGCCTCGGCAGCAAACTCGCCCAGGAGGTGGTATCCGTGCGCGAGTTGCGTCCAATACTGAGCCCATCCGCGGAGTTCGCCTCGGTCCGGATCGACCGCCGTCAGCGCGTCCACTGCATCTGCGGGTCGGTTCATCGACAGCGCGAGCAGGCCCACGTTGTACGAAGCCCGAGATCCGGGCCCCAACTCCGCAAGTCGACGCATGGCCTGATAGGCCCGCGGGGCATCGCCGTCGAGGACAGCCCGAACTGCATCCCACCGCACTCGCTCCGCGGTCGTCAGCGAGGCGAGATACGGCTCCACCTCGTCGAGCAGCGAGTCCGCCCTCGCCGGGGATCCCAGGTTGGCGAGGGTGAGCGCCGCATAGACTCGGGCCGAATGAAACGTCGTATCCAGGTCCCAGGCTTCCAGGAAGTGGTTGGATGCCTCCCTGTAGTTCTGCGCGAGATAGTGATCCACCCCGCGGTCGAAGGCACGGTAGGCCTCGAAGGTGGGAGGTCGACGAGCGAGGCCCGGGATGGCTGCCAGCCGTGCGTCGCTGGAGATGGCGACGCTCGACCGGATCCGGTCGACGAGAAGCTGGAGAGCCACCGCCGCCGAGTCCCGGGAGGCCGACACGGGACCGGGCGCCGACACGACCCGACCGCTCGCCACATCGATCACCTCGGCCCGGAACTGGAGGCGTCCGCCCAACTCGTAGATCGAACCCGCGATCACCGTCCCCGCTCCCGTCCCGGTCGCCACGGCCCGCGCCACGTCGTCTCCCGCGCGCACACCGCCGGCCGCCGCGAGTGATGCGGGCCAGGGAACGACCTGAACCCGGTCCAGCTCCTGGATGCCCTGGGTGAGCCAGTCGCCCGCGAAGCGACCCAGCACGGCCGTGGCTGAATCGGGGGTCTCGCTCACGAGGGGTGCCACGGCGATCGGAAGGCGGAGGGTGTCCTCATCGGCCGAAGACGACGACCCACGCCACCAGAAGAGGCCGACGACCACGACGAGCAGACCCGCGACCCGGGGCCAGCGTCGAGTCCGCCTCACCTGATCGCGCACCGAGGGGCTCGAGGCCGCCGGCGGGACCGCCTCCATGTCACCCGCCCCGAGCGCATCGAGAAGGGTCGCGGCATCATCGGGGCGACCGGCGGGGTCGACCGAGAGACAGCGGACGATGACCTCGGCCACCTTCGGGGGCAGATCGGGCGAAGCCGCCATCAGGAGGCTGAGGGCATCCAAGTCCAGGCTGTCGTGCATGTCGAACGACCGGGGCGGGAGCCCCCCGACCATCAGCTCCCACGCCATGACTCCCCAGGCCCAGAGATCGGCACGGCGGTCCAGTGCACGTCCCCCCCAGATCTGCTCCGGGGCGGCATAACCGGGGGTACCCAGGAACGCTCCATCGCGGGTCAGGGGCGTGCCGCCCTCCGTCCCGGCAGGCGAGGTTCGCGCGATTCCGAAGTCGAAGAGGTAGGTGTGGGGACCGGCCAGCAGCACGTTGTCCGGCTTCAGGTCCCGATGGACCACTCCGGCCACATGGGCGAAGTCCAGGGCCGCCGCCACATCGTGCAACACGGCCAGGATCCGGGGGAGAGGGATCCGGTCCGGCTCGGAGGCCACCATCCGAGCCCGAAGCGTGATGCCATCGATGTAGGGCATGACGTAGTACGCGAAATCCTCGCGCACTCCCGAGTCGATCAACGACACGATGTTCGGATGTGAGAGGCGGGCGATCAGCCTGGTCTCACGCTCGAATCGGTCGGCACCGTGGCCTGCCGCCACCTCCGGGTGGAGGATCTTCAGCACGACCCGGCGTTGATGCTTGCGCTCCCACGCGAGATAGACGCGAGACATCCCCCCGCGGCCCAACTCCCGAACCAGTCCATAGGTATCCGAGAAGACCAACCGGACTCGCTCGTCCATTTCCCCATCGTCCGGGCTGCCCTGCTGGTCCGGCGAAGGAGAATCCGATACCACGATCTCCCGATCGACCAGTCCGCCCGTGCTCCGATGCCCTCGAAGCAGTCCTTCGACCTCGGCACACACCTCCGCGTCGGGGGCGTGCCGACGCACGAAGTCGTCCTGCTCGTCCGGCGGCACTGCCAGCGCCGCCTCGAACAATGCCCAGATACGAGGCCACCGGTCGTCGGCAGGGCCGGAGGCCTTCATGGCTCCTCCCAGGCGGCGAGTTCGCGATTCAGGAAGGCCCGGGCCTTGACCCATTCCCGCTGGACCGTCCGGCGAGTGACACCCAGCACCTCAGCGACTTCGTCGTCCTTGAGCCCGGTGAAGAAACGAAGCTCGACGATCTGCCGCAGCCGGGAGTCCATCGCCTCCAACGCATCCAGCGCTTCGTCGAGGGCGAGCACCTCGTCGACGTCGAGTTCGCGTTCGGCCACCTGGGCCCGACTCAGCGTCACGCGAACGAGGGCACCCCCGCGGCGTTCGGCGTGGCGGCGGCGGGCATAATCGACGAGGACCTGGCGCATGGCGCGTGCCGCGACCGCGAGAAAGTGGCGGCGCCCCTCGACGGGGCCGACCCCTCCTCGCGCCAGCTTCAGCCAGGCTTCGCTGACGAGGGCAGTCGCCTGCAGCGTGTGGCCGGGCGCCTCACGGGCGATCGCAGCACCGGCCAGTCTCCGCAGGTCCCCGTAGACCTCGACGAAGAGCTGGTCGGCAGCCACGGCATCACCAGCGTCGAGTCGCTCGAGAAGCCGCGTTACCCGGGTCGAGCCGGGATCGGGAGGGAGGGAGGTCTCGTCCACGCCGCAACATGGCATGGCCGCCCGCGACACACCAACCCGCAGAGGTGGCGAGCGGCCCGAGATATGTGGGGAATCCCAGAACGAGGTATTCCACTCCGGAGGAGTATGCAACCCGGCCCTCGCCGGTGATGTCAGGCCCGTGTTCCCACCACCGCCCGAGGTGACGTCTCGAGTCCTCCGTGCCGACATGGACCTGCCCTCCGCTCCACGCAAGCGGTCGACCTCCGGTCCTGAAAAACCAAGTGGCCGGTGCCCCCCGAAGGGTGACACCGGCCACAAACGCGCTGGAAGAGAATTATTGAAGCCCGGAAAAATAGATGGTGACCTCCCCACCGCATTCGCCTTCCTCCGAAGAGGCATGACGTCCGCGCACGGGAGTCAGTCCCGGCTTCACTTGCGTTGGCTCAATAATGAGGCCTTCCAGCGCGTGGTTGAAATATAGACCCGGCGCCCCTGCGAGCGAAAGGAGTTTCGCCGTGCACCGCGAAACGCCCGCGCCACGGCGGGCTCGACCCCCTGGTCCGTCAGCCGAGACCCATCTCGCGAACCAACACCTGAAATCGCACCTGCTGGCGGATCGGGTCGAAGACGCTCATCCCATTGATCGAGGGCAACGTCGCATCGCGGATCTCGAGGCCTCTCTCCAACCAGTCCAGGGCGGTATCATGGCGGCCAACCCACACGTACGCCTCTGCGATCGTCACCGGAGACAACCGCCAGGACGCCTTGGGGACCGCATCGAGCTCTCTCCCGACCTCGGCGAGCCTCGCATCGTCACCAGACGCGACCGCCAGAGCCATTCGCTCCAGAATGGCGGTGTCATCGCCCCCCACCGCCTGGGAGTAGCGCCGATAGGTCGCAGCAGCCTCCTCGTGTCGACCTGCAAGCATCAACGCCCGGCCAAGCACTTCGTGCGTCGAGCCGGACCCCGGGTCCATGTCGGCCGTCTTCTCGAGCTGCTCGATCGCGGCATCGAGATCTCCCTTCTCGACGAGAACCGTACCCAGCATGGAATTGAAGCGCACGGAAAGTGGGTCGAGCCTCAACGCCCGCTGGGTCGCTGCCAAAGCCTCATCCGGCAACCGACGGGCCAGCCGGGGCTCGGCGAGCCAGGCCCAGGCCTGGGCAAACGAGGGTTTCAGCTGGATCGCCCGAAGCAGGGAAGCCTCGGCTCGACCTGCATCGTAGTCGCGGTGGAAGACCATGTCGCCAATGGCGGCATGCGCCTCCGCGAGAGCGCTATCCAGGGCAAGTGCGCGTTCTGCTGCCACGAGCCCTACGGCGTACGACTCCATGACCGTCTCATCGCTATAGAAGGGCAGGACCGCATGGACGAGCGCCTGCCCCGCGTACGCGTGGGCAAAGGCGGAGTCCAGGGTGATCGCCTCGTCGTAGAGCTCGAGTGCCCGGCGCAGCTCCGCTTCGCGCCGGTACGCGAACAGCTCATTGGCGCGGAGGTACAACTCGTACGCCGCGGTGTTGTGCGTCGGAACAGAAGCGATCCGGGCCTCCTCGTCAGGGCGAATCGTAGCGCTCAATGACTCCGCGACGCGGCGCGCGACCTGTGCCTGGAAGGCCAGGATACCTTGAACGGTGAGGTCACCATCGAAGGCTTCTGCCCACGCATGCGCGTCCGTTCGACTCTCGATGAGCTGCACATTGATGCGAATGTTCTCGCCAACCCTGGCGACGCTTCCTTCCACGATCCAACGCGCGGCCAGAGCCCGCCCGATATCGGGGATCGACACTCGGTCGGGGCCCGGCTGATACTGCATGACGGACGAGCGCGAGATCACGCGCAGGTCGGAGATCTTGCCGAGTTGAGTGAGGATCTCGTCCTGAACGCCCACGGCCAGGAACGCGTTCTCCGCTTCCGTACTCAGATTGTCGAAGGGGATCACGGCGATACTTCGCTCACCGGTCGTCACCCCGTCATCGAGAGACGCCGTACGAGCCAGCCATCCGGCCGCCAGGCCCACGCCCAGCATCATCGTGGTCAGCCCCGCAGTCTTCACCGAGAACCACCGGGCAGGGACCGACTGGGGGCCGCCCCCTTCAGGGAGATCGAGCGTGAGTCCCCGGTCTGTGAGGTCGAACGCCCAGGCCAGGCCGATGGCGACCGGGACTCCGACCGCGGAGAGTCCGACCACCAGGCCCATTGCCCACTCCGGGGCACGAAGGACCGGGAGCACGACGTCCGCAGCCTGGATCACCGCAAACGCGCTTGCCAGGTACACCATGACGGCCCGGACGACCTTGCGCCGCTTGAGCTCGTTCAGGAACCGCCGGCCGTGGCTCACCGGCATCGAGATGTGGGTGAAGTGCTCATAGCGATGCGAAAATGAGGCGCATCATGCGGATCGCAAGGCCATCTCTCGAAACCGTGATCACTCTCAACTCCGTAGAGGACGGAACCTGCTCGCCCCGGCCTACCCCTGTTGTGAACAAAGCCTCAGCAATGAAACGCCCCCTGTCGTCCCATTCACCGTTTCCACTCTTCCTGCCCGTGCTCCTTGTGGCGCTTGCTGCCGGCACCGGCTGTGCAAACCACGAGCCCGCGTCCGCACCTCCAGGGTCGGTCGCCTTCGTCGGCGACTTCTTCGACGGCCATGGAACGGTCACCCGGCACGGCGTCGTCGTGATCGACGGCGGGACGATTCACTGCGCGGGCACGGCTCCCGAATGCAGTGTTGCAGGCGCCGACCGGGTCATTCGCGTCGAGGACGGCATGATCCTGCCCGGGCTGATCGACCTGCACGTGCATGCGCGGCCGCATTTCATCGGAGCGTTTCCCGCAGCGGGCGTGACCACTGTCCGGGACGCGAACAATACGTTGGCCACCCTACGCGCGCTCAGGCACCACCCCGATGCGCCGAGGATTCTTGCAGCCGGCCCCATGCTCGACGGACCGGAATCGGTCTTGAACGGCATGTCCGAGACCGAAGGCTACCCCGGAGAGCAACCGTGGGACTCGATCATGCCTGTACTGGTCGGCACGGCCGACGACGCGCGCGAGGCCGTGCGCGCCCTCGGGGCACGCCATGTCGACGTGATCAAGCTGTATGAGCAACTGCCTCCCGAGGCCTACGCCACCGCGGTCCAGGAGGCGCATGCCCTCGGCTTGCCGGTCATGACCGACCTCGGTCTCGCCGCGACCCGAGGCCTGACGCAGGCCCGTGTGGACGCATTGCAGGCGGCCGCCTACGGCGTCAACAGCGTGGAGCACCTGAGCGGCTTCGCGCTGGCCTACCGGCGAATGGGTGGCGACCTGGACGTCGAGCCGCTGGACGATGATCTACTGGATGCGATCGCGGACGAATTCGCGCGGACGGACGCCGCGGTCGTGCCGACGCTCGTGAACGTCATCCATGCGGCTGGCGACGAACCGCCCGATCTCTCCGGCGTGCCACTCGCAGACGCCGGTGAGACGCTCATGGGCGAATGGTGGCGTCAGCTCTTCGCAATCGTGCACAGCGACGACATGCGCGAGCGCGAGATGATCGATTTCCGGCTGACGCGCGCCTTGCTGCCGCGCCTGCTCGAGCGCGGCGTTCTCGTCGGAGCCGGTACCGACACACCCGCCGGTGCCTATACGGTCCCCGGCGGCGGTCTGCATCAGGAACTCGTCGGGCTGGTCGACTTCGGCCTGTCGCCGATCGAGGCATTGCAGGCAGCCACCGGCAACGCCGCTCGCATACTCGGCCGTGATGATCTCGGCGCGATCCACGCGGGCGCCAAGGCCGATCTCGTGATCGTGTCGGGCGACCCCACCGCAGATATCGCGAACAGCCGACGGCTGGAGTGGATCGTGATCGACGGCAACGTCGAGCCCGCAGAAGCGCGGCAGGCGAGGTTTCGTGAGAGCGTGATCGAGGCTTCCGGGTCATCCATGCCGGAGGGCGAAACAGGGAGCGGCTGACCGAGGACCACGCCGTGGAGCGGGACGGGTCCGCTCGCTGGCTCGGTTTGGGGATTCCATCCAACGCTGACGGCCACAACGAGATCGGATCGCGTGTCCGTCGAGACGCGCGACGACAGCGTCGGTTCGGACCATTGCCCCGGCGCAGTCCGAACTCCATGATCGTCTCATGGAAAGTTCTCGTCCGGGTCGGAATGACCCCTGCCCCTGCGGCTCGGGCCGCAAGTACAAGGCATGCTGTCTGGCGGCGGACGGCAAGGCCAGGGATGCGGGGGTCGGTGGAGTGCCCCTCACGCCGCAGATGATCGCACGGATCCGGACCGAAGAGGTCTGGCAAGCCGAGCTCGTGCCCTTCCGGAGGGGTATCGCCGACGATCCCGGGGCGCGGCCGACGGTGGCGCTCGTCACGGCCGGGGACTGGGTGATCTCGGGCGAGTTGCACAGGCGCCCATCGGGGGAGCCCGATGCGGTGGCGGACATTCTTGCCGACGCCGTACTGGCTGCGGCAGACCGGATCGGTGCCCGACCGATCAGCCTCGAGGTCCGGCACGCCCAGATCGTCTCTCGGCTCCAGACGCGGCTGGCGCCCCGCGGGATCGAGGTGATCCGTGTCCTCGAGCTCGATTCGCTGGACCCGGTGGCCACCGGCATGGTGGAGCGCAGCGAGCACCCGATGGACTGGCCCGGACCCCGGCGCCCCTCCATGTGTGCTGCGGAGTCATGGAGTGGATGGGCCCTGCCGGAGAGCACCGTGGTGGAGTTGTTCGAAGCCGCGGCGACGTATCACCGGGCCCGCCCGTGGCAGGGGTTGGACGACGATGCGCCCCTGTTCGTCGAGACTGCGGAAGGACGCGTGTGGGCAGCCACCGTTCTCGGCAGCAGCGATATCGAGTCGGGCTTGAGCCTGTACTCGGACATCGACGACCGCGACTGGGTGGTCGAGGCTCCTCCCTGGATGCTCCCGCTCCGCGATTTCGTCGGGCACGTCCTCTGCGTGACGTTGAACCGGTCAGCCGACCTGCCCTCTGCCATGCAGCACGAGGTGATGCGGTCGGGTTGGACCGTGGCAGCGCCCGAAGCCTACCCCCACCTCTTCACGGTCAACACCCCGGGGGGCGGCGTGTCGGAGTCCGACGTCCGGGACCTCGCCACGGCGCTGCGAGCACTCGCCGCCGGCGGCAAAGTGCTGGCCGGAGCGTGGGCCCGCCAGGAGGAGGGGAGGTGGCGTGATCCCCAGACCGGTGTGGTGGTGCGATTGGACCGACGGCACCCTTCCGGTCTGGACTTCTCCACGGGTGTGTCGGACGGCGACGGAGGAACGGCGTCGCGCATTCTTCCGGCGGGGTCCACGGTGCATCGCGTCCATCTCACGCTCGACGGCATGGAACCGCCGGTGTGGCGTCGCTTCGAGGTGCCGAGTGACCTCCCGCTCTGGGCTCTCCACGAGGTGGTCCAGGCCGTCATGGGGTGGGAGAACAGCCACCTCTACCGCTTCGAGGTCGGTGGCGTGGAATACGGCGAGCCCGATGAGGACGGCCGGTTCGACGAGGAGGATCTCGACGTGTCGCTCTCCGAACTGGCCGTTGGCCCGGATGCGCACCTCACCTACCTCTACGACTTCGGCGACCAATGGAGCCATGATCTCAGGGTCGAGGCGGTGGAGCCCGCCGAGCCGGACATGCGTTATCCGCGCTGCCTGGACGGCGCCCGGGCGTGCCCGCCGGAGGACTCGGGCGGGATCCTGGGGTACGAAGAGCTGCTCGCCGCCCTCGACGGGGAGGGCTCGGCAGAGTGGATCGAGTGGGTCGGTGGGGACTTCGATCCGGAGGCGTTCGACGTCGACGAGACGAATCGCCGACTGCAGACGCTACCGGGGGGAATCGCGCTCGACCCCGCATGCGAGGCCCGCCTCGACGAGGTCCTGACGATGCTGGACGAGGCCGCCTTCGATGACGACCTCCCCGACGAGCTCGTCGAGGAGGCGGCTGAGCTCCTTGAAGGCTTCGCCGTCGCCGACCCGAACGGTTTCCTCGCGGGGAGAAAGCTCGAGATCCTGGTCGCGGCGGCGCTGCACGCGGCGGGCATGCTGCTCGACACGCCATGGAGTGGTTGGCGTCCGACGCTGGAGGAGCTTGCCGGGCGCTGGGACGTTTCGACCGCGTCGATCTCGAACCGGAGTCTCGAGATGCGAGACCGGGTACCGCGGCCCACCGCCTTCGACCAGATCATCACCGCTGCCACGGCACGGATGCAGGCGCAGATGCAGGAAATGTTCGAGGAGCTTGCGTCCCTCGGCATGGGTTTCCCCGGCACGATCCAGGTTGCGGGAGTCCGAAGCCCGGCCGACCCGTTCGCCCTGGACGACCTCGCCGACGCGGCGGAGCTCGGGGACCAGGAGGTGGAGTCGCTCCGACTCGCGCTGGAGCGAGGCCTCGCCGACTACCGGAAGAGCATGGGACAAGCGGACCCCGTCCTCCGATCCCTGGGTGAGCGCCTCCGGGACCCGAACGCGTTCGGCGCCGGGCTCCGCGCGGTGTTGAGAGATGACGAGGTGCTTCCAACAGCGCGGGACGCGCTCGCCCGCTGGGTTCTCGGGCGCCTGGCCGGGATGGGGTCGCTCATCATGACGATGACCCCCACGTCGTCGCTCCTCGCCCTGAACCACCTGGTGGCGAATGAAACCCTTCGGGGCGAAGCGCTCAGAAGCGCGGTGACGATGGCGCTGGCGTTGGCCCCGGCCCCGACGCAGGACGTCGAGGTCGAGGAGGTGCGACCCCTCGTACGGGCCCTCGGATCCGACCCGGAAGTGGAGCACCTCGAGAAGGTGGCGCTCCTGGTGGACCTGCTGGAGCAGACCGACTGGGGCCGGGACGGCCGGAGGGGGCCGGCCCTCGTGGGCCTGATCGCCGGGGAAGAGGCCATTCCGGAGATGCTGCGAGCCAACGTCCTGGCGCTGGTGGGTGGTATCGACGATCCGGCTGCGGCCATACGAGAATCCGGTCCCGCTACCCGCCGCCGCGCGCTGGTCGAGCGTGCCCGCCTCGACGAGCGGCCCGAGACCTTCGTGCAGACGCTCCTGGAAGTTGCCGTCGACGACGACGTGGCCGGGCTCGCTGCCGCAGAGCTGCTGGAGTCGTACGGCTCGGCCCTTCCTCTCGGCACGGTCGAGGCGCTCGTGCGGCGAGGATTGGGGCATCATCATGCGCCCGTCCGTCAGGCGTTCTACCGCTCTGGTCGTCCACTGCTCGGCGACAGGATGCTGGACCTGGCTTCCGACGAGGTCCTGACGCGGGCGCGGCAGGAGGCCAGAGGCTCGACGCATCCGGATCAGACCAGCCTGTTCTGACGCGATCCACTCGCTCGCGAGGCGGCCTGAACCGGCTGCCCCCCTCGGAGCGAAAATCCGTCGTCTTCGGAACGAGACGCAGTCCCCTGCGACGAGCGCCGACCGTCCCGGCGCATTATGTTGCGCCAGCGGCCGGCGAGGCGGCAACCAGCAGAGGAGGTGGCCATGAAGATCCGTGACATCCTTCGCCGGAAGGGACATGACGTCGTGACCGTCGGAGAGAAGAGCTCCGTCCTCGAGGCGCTCAGAATGCTCGTCGATCAGAACATCGGGAGCCTGGTCGTTCTGGAGGAAGGCCGTCCAACCGGAATCATCACGGAGCGGGACATCCTGCGCCTTACGGCACGCGCGCCGGGGAGGCTCGGCGAGTGGAACGTCGCGTCGGTGATGACGCGCGACCTCGTCACCGCCACACCCGACGACGGGCTCCATGAGATGATGGGCGTGATGACGGAGCGCCGGATCCGTCATCTTCCGGTCGTCGAGGTCGACCGACTCGCCGGCATCGTCTCCATAGGCGATCTCGTGAACGCGTGTTGGTCTCTTGCGGCGGAGGAGAACGCCCACCTGCGCAGGTACATCCACCGCGGAGGATGAGCGGGGCAGGTTCTCGATTCACCGCAGAGGATGAGCGGGACAGGCTCTCGATCCACCGGGCCCGGTCCTGGCCCTGCGAGCGAGAGGGGTCTCAGCGTGCGTCCCGAAATCCACGCAGGAGGGCGAGGTTGCGTCGGTCGAGGGTGAAGTCGTCGTCGCCCTTCGGTGTTTCCAGGATCTTGGGCACGTCGGCAAACCGGGGATCGCACAGAATGCGTCGAAAGGGCTCCGGCCCCAGCGACCCCTCGCCGATCCCCGCATGGCGATCACGACGTGAGCCCAGGGGATGTCGACTGTCGTTGAGGTGAAACAGCTCCAGCGCCTCCAGGGGCAGGACGTCGGCGAACGCCGACCATACACCTTCGTAGTCACTGACCAGGTCGTACCCGGCAGCATAGGCGTGACAGGTGTCGACACAGACACCGATGCGGCTGCGCAGATCCGCCACCACACCCTCGCGGATGGCCGCAAGGTTGGCGAAGGTGGCGCCGATGCTCGTGCCCGAACCCGCCGTCAACTCGAGCAGCACCCGGACGGGCGCATCGACCGAGGCCAGCGCGATCTCGAGCCCTCGGGCATTGGCCTCGATGCCACGGACCGGATCACCGTCGGTGGCGTTCCCCGGATGGGTCACCACAGCCTCGATGCCCAGCGCTGCGCACCGCTCCAACTCGGCCCGAAACGACGCCACCGACCGCTCCCACAACACCGGATCGGGCGAGGCGAGGTTGATCAGATACGAGTCGTGACTCACACACCATCGGGTACCGGCCTCGACCCGGGCTCGCGCGAACCGGTCGATGACGTCGCTCGCGAGCGTCGGCTCGGCCCACCGGTTGGGCTGCTTCGTGAAGAGCTGCAAGACGCCCGCGTCGAGCTCGCGCGCGCGTGCGGGAGCCAGGTCGATCCCCCCTCGCGCAGACACGTGGGCACCGAGTTCGTCGTGGGAGGCGGACATTCACACCGGGTGCAAAAGGAAGAAGTTGCCGAGTCGGGAAGCTTTTTCCCCTCGCCGTTCTGGGCTGTGATGCTAGCCCGACCCCAATAACGTCGCGGAGTTCCGCCACCTTTCGCGCTGCGGCTCACACGGCCATCCGCGGCACGGAACTTGTTTGTAGAGGCGATTCCAACGCGCACCCCCCGACCAAATCGCCGCACCCAGTCAAGGAGTATCCCATGCGCCAGTTCGGCCGAATCAGTTCGGACGGTTACATCGACCTGAGAGACCCTCGTAGGGTCCGTACACCCGGCGCATGGGAAAACCGCGCCGAGCCCCTTCCCGAAGACCAGGCAGTCGCCTTTCTGCTATCGCACAGCTTTCCCGGATATCGCAAGGTCGTTCGCTCGCTGACGCTCTCTCATCGTCGTCGGATCCGTATGGCGACGTGGGCCGAGTCGGTAGACGAGCGAATGAACCTGGTGGACGCCGTCTGGCGGGCCATCACTGAGCCGGTCGCGCCCCCCGAGGGGAGCGAACCGGAGCTGATTCAGGTGCTGCACTACGGAAAGCGGGACTACCCGCTGTACCTCCAGGGTAACATGACTCGTGTCATCCCCGCCGGGGGTGTACCTGCCGCTGTCATGGCCACGGTGCCGGCCCTGGATCTGAAGACCGCCTGAGGGCGGGTTCTCGGATTCGCATGCGAGAACGGGGGTGGCCCACGAAGGGCCACCCCCGACTTCGTTGCACCCTCCTGAGCGCAGCAAGGTGCTGCCCAGCTCCGCCCGGGCCGCGCCTCGCGTGCGAACGCCCTACTCCGGCAAGCCCGGGTGGGTCATGGAGCGCACGTCGAGTGCGGCATCGATCTCGCCAGCGGGCAGCAGCCCGAGTTCCTCGACCACGTCTCGCACCGACCGACCCTCCTTGGCTGCCTTCTTCGCCACCTCGGCAGCGCGATCGTACCCGATGTGAGTGTTCAGGGCCGTGGCGATGGCGGGATTCCGCTCCAGAAGCTCCCGACACCGTGCCTCGTTGGCCTCGATCCCCACCACGCAGTTGTCGGTGAAGGTGCGACTCGCGCCCGCCAGCAGGTGTATGGACTCGAGCAGCGCCTGCGCCATGACCGGCATCATCACGTTGAGCTCGAAGTTGCCGCGTTGACCCCCCACCGTGATGGTGGTGTGGTTCCCCATCACCCGCGCCGCAACCATCATCACCGCCTCACTCATGACCGGATTCACCTTTCCCGGCATGATGCTGCTGCCGGGCTGGATCGCGGGCAGCCGAATCTCGTGCAGCCCCGAGGTGGGACCCGACGACAGCCATCGGATGTCGTCTGCGATCTTCATGAGACTCACGGCCACGGTGTTCAGCGCTCCCGACGCGTCGACCACGGCGTCTTTGGCGCTCTGCGCTTCGAAGTGGTTGTCGGCCTCTCGGAACGGCAGCCCCGTGACCCGCGCGAGGCGCTCGATGGCGCCGGACGCGAACTTCGCGTGGGTGTTGATCCCCGTGCCCGTGGCCGTGCCGCCGAGGGCCAGTTCGTCGAGCCCCTCGGCCGCCCGCTCCACCCGCTGGATGCCTCGCCGCACCTGATGGGCGTATCCACCGAATTCCTGGCCCAGCCGCACCGGCGTCGCGTCCATCAGATGGGTGCGACCCGACTTCACGATGCCGTCGAAGGCTTCGGCCTTGGCTTCGAGCGCAGTGGCGAGGTGAGCAAGGGCGGGAATCAGCTCTTCGGCCAGAGCGATCCTGGCCGACACGTGCATCGCCGTGGGTATCACGTCGTTCGACGACTGCCCGAAATTGACGTGGTCGTTGGGATGCACCGTCCCGTCGCCGTCGAGCAGTTGGGTCGCCCGATGCGAGATCACCTCGTTGGCGTTCATGTTGGTCGAGGTGCCCGAGCCGGTCTGGTAGACGTCGAGCGGAAACTGGTCGTCCCACTGGCCCCCGGCGACTTCACCCGCCGCGCGTGAGACCACCCCGGCGACCCGCCCATCGAGTGTACCCAACGCGGCATTCTGTTCGGCGGCCGCCTGCTTGATGAGCCCCAGGGCCTGAATGAAGCGGCGCCCGAATCGCTGACCACTGATCGGAAAGTTGTCGACGGCCCGCTGCGTCTGGGCGCCGTACAGGGCGCCAGCGGGAACGTGGACCAGACCCAGGGAGTCCTTCTCGACGCGAGTCTCGCTCATGATCGAATCGAACCTCGAAAACCGTGCACGGGACCGGGACGGGCGCGGTCCCCGGGGGGGACCATGCATCGTTCCGGGGGGACACCTGGGAAGGTGGCGGCGACGGGCTCCCGAGGCCACCCGTCGGGCCGTCCCCTCTCCGGGCGCCACCTGCGACCGTCACGAGGCGACCACCTACCACGGGCCCTCGAAGCCCCGGCGCGGGAGAGGCCTGCGGCCTCAGGGGGGAAGCAGGGCTCTGAGCGGTCCCCCAGATGAGCAATCCCTCATCGGAGCGGTCCGTCAAATGAGCAGACACTCAGCGGAGCGGTCCCTCGGATGAGCAATCCCCCAGCGGAGCAGTCCCTCAGATGAAGCCCGTGGGCAAGACGACGAACAGCGTGAGCCCCGTCGCCACCGGCACGGTCAGATTGTCGTCGAGGGGACCCGATCCGACCTCGACCAGCGTCGCCATCGCCGCCGCAAGCAGCGCGGGTGGCCCCCCGACCGTGGCGAACAGCACCGATGCGGCGACGCAGAAGAAGACGAGGCTGCCCATCCAGGTACCCTTGCCGAGCCGACGGCGCCCCCAGCAACGCCCCACCACCGAGGCTGCCGGGTCGGCCAGCCCCAACACCAGAAGGCTCGGCACTGCAATCGCAGCCGGAAAGGCGAGCCAGACCAGCGCCGCACCCAGCAGATACCAGGTCGACGACGCGACACCAGCCGCCTCACGGGGAGACATCAGGTGCCGCAGCGTCTCGAAGAGCCACCGATTGAGGGCCGGCACCTTCGAACGCGCCACCTCTACGCCCAACGCCACCGCCACCCCCCCGAAGAGCAACGCTGCGGTAGTGTTCCGAGCGAGGCCGAGCTGGGCCGGCCCCAGCGCCAGGGTGATGCCCGACGCGGCATGCACGACCCGGCGCCAGGGCTGGACTCCCTCGGTGCGGGCCACGAGCTCGGGCGGGAGCGTCACTCCTTCCGGGGCCGGGAAGGACGCATCTCGATACGACTGACCAGGGTGTGCGTGGGGTAGGCCACGAGCTGCAACACGGCGCGACCCACATCTTCGGGCTGAATGGCCCAGTCTCGCTCGCCAGAATGGTCGTTGAAGCCGGTGTTGACGCTTCCGGGCATGATGATGCTGGTGCGGATCCCCTCATGGCGCAGGTCGATCATCATGGCCTCGGTCATGCCGAGCAGTCCGAACTTGCTGGCGTTGTAGCCGGTTCCGGACCCGAAGCTGTTGCGGCTGGCGAGCGAACCGATGTTGATCACCCAGGCATCGCCTTTGCCGCCCCGGCCCGCTTCGCGCAGCATCGGGAGCGCCGCCTTGGTGGTGAAGAACACGCCATTCAGGTTGGTCTCGACCTGCAACCTCCACTCGTCGATCGACATCTCCTGGATCGGCTTGAAGATGCCGAGTCCAGCATTGTTGACCAACACGTCGAGGCGTCCGAACTGCCCACGGATCGTGCCCAGCAGTTCCGCGCACGCCTCAGCACTGCGCACGTCACACGCGAGGCCGGTCACCTCTCCGTCGATACCGGCTGCCACGGCCACAGCCTTCGCCGCGGTGCGCGACGTGAGCACCACCCGTGCGCCCGCACGCGCCAGCTCCCTCGCCACCGCCGTACCGATCCCCTCGGTGCCTCCGGTCACCAGAGCCACCTTGCCCCTCAGGTCCACTGCCTCGGTCCAGCTCATTCTCATCGCCTCGTGTCCAGGTGGGATCGTGACCCGCAAACCCGAGACACCCGGGCGGGGTTCCGCCGGGAGTCACCCGCCGCACGAGCGCAGGTGGCACACCGGCCTCCCCCTTGCCGGGGCCGCCGGTCGTCCGCCACCCTACGATCCTGATCCCAACCCCCGAACCGATCCTGTTCCCAACCCCCAAGGAGTTACCGCGTGCGCAAGGTGGCCCTCGTCACCGGCGGGGCCGTACGGCTGGGCCGAGCCATCACCCTCGGCCTGGCCGAGGCCGGCTACGACCTGATGATTCACTACCACTCGTCCGAGGGACGGGCGCTCGAGACCGCCCGCACCATCGAACGGCTTGGGCGACAAGCGGCCACCGTGCGAGCCGACCTCTCGTCGGCCGAGGGTGTCGAGCGTGTGGTCGCGGCGGTGACGGAGGCCTATGGACGCCTCGACCTGCTCGTGAACGGCGCCGCATCGTTCGAGGAAGCCGACCTGCTCGCCGTCGACGAAGCGGCGTGGGACCGGGTCATGGCGCTGAACCTCAAGGGGCCGTTCCTGCTGGTACGCGCCGCCGCCGACCTGCTCGAGAACGCTCGAGGCTCGGTCGTCAACCTCATCGACCTCTCGGCTTTCCAGCCCTGGGTGCGCTATCCGCACCATTCCGTTTCGAAGGCGGGGCTGATGCATCTGACGCGTGTACTGGCCCGGGTCATGGCTCCCCACGTCCGGGTCAACGCCATCGCCCCCGGCGCAGTTCTTCCACCCGACGACTACAGCGACGCCGAGCGGGAGCGGGAACGCGTTCAGACCCCCGTGGCTCGCCTCGGCACCCCCGAAGACGTGGTGCGTACGGTGCTCTTTCTCGCCGCCTCACCCTTCATCACCGGCGAAGTGGTCGTGGTCGACGGAGGACGAAGTCTCGGCACGAAACCGCTGTCTTGAGTCGCTGGGTTGCGCCGACGTCTCGAGCCGACGTCTCGCACCGACATCTCGAGCCGCTCTGGGGTGCCCGAATCCCGACCTCAGCGCCGGGAGGCACGATGTGAGTCGGGTGCATAACCCGGCACGCTGGGGTCGCACGGGGAAGCCGTGCCGGGTTTGCCACTCCAGGTGTCGAAAACCCTCCACGCAACCGGACGATCACGGCTCGGGTGCCCGCCTTGCCACCCTGCGTGTGGCAAATCCTCCACGCACCGTCAATCGCGGCTCGCGCGCCCACTTTTCCACCTGATGTACCGCCACCGGATCGCGAGCACTGCGGTCGCGGACGACGACCGCGCGCTCCAATGCGGCAGCAATCCACGGCAGCAACCCGCGGCAGCAATCCACGGCAGCGATCCACGGCAGCAATCCACGGCGGCAACCCGCGGCAGCAATCC
>CAZFRU010000004.1:22642-46165 GCA_964521385.1 uncultured Gemmatimonadaceae bacterium
ATCCACGGCAGCAATCCACGGCGGCAACCCGCGGCAGCAATCCACGGCAGCAATCCGCGGCAGCAATCCGCGGCAGCAATCCACGGCGACAACCCACGGCGGCAACCCACGGCGGCGACCCACGGCGGCGACCCACGGCGGCAACCCACGGCGGCAATCCACGGCGGCCATCGTCGGAAACTCGATCAGCCCGAAAGGGGGTATCCATTCAACCGGACTCGCACCCATTTGCCGGCGATGGGCTGTCGTGGTGCGGGCAGGCAATGCCCGGCGTCCACGGGCGACTTCCGCGTCTGGTTGTCGACCGACACGGACTGCTTCGACGAGCTGGAGTGGTTGTGATGGCCGGCTACCCCCCATGTCGGCCCTGCAGAAGTCTGGATCGGGTCGGGCCGGCACCGCCCCGTCGGCCGTGCCGCGCCGCCCGCCCCCACTCGCATCATATTCGTACACAAGTGAAGCGCCGGGACGCCGGCGTCGAGACGTGTACGCCGGAAACCCGACAAACTCGGGTTGGCTCATCTCTGCGTTCGCGTTTCCGGCGCCATGTGCCGGGAAGTCGACAACAGACGGAGGCGCGACGCACTGCATGAGGGTTTCCGGCGCTCAGCGCCGGAAAGTCGCTTCGAGAAGTTTCTCGGTCCGGGGTTGTCGCCTTTCCGGCAGTCCGGATCGGGCCGTTCCGGCGCCGCCCCCGGCGCGTACCGTCGGCACCTCCGCGTCAACGCCGCCATCCGCCAAGCCTCAGCGGTTATCTGCCAATCGCCCGTGGCGCACGACCGGGGAAAACCGGTCCGGTTGATTGGATACCCCCGAGCCCGGAAACCCACCGCGCTACGGTTGGGACTCCGCCAGGCGCGGTGGAATCGAGCCCGATCGGACGACACGCGGGCCGAATAGTGGCCGCAGGCCTCACCCAGGTACGACGGCGGCCCGATCGGACGACACGCGGGCCGAGTAGTGGCCGCAGGCCTCACCCAGGTAGGACGACAGACCCGATCGGACGACACGCGGGCCGAATGGTGGCCGCAGGCCTCAACCAGGTACGACGGCGGCCCGATCGGACGACACGCAGGCCGAACAGTGGCCGCAGGCCTCACCCAGGTAGGACGACAGACCCGATCGGACGACACGCAGGCCGAACAGTGGCCGCAGGCCTCAACCAGGTACGATGGCCGCCTCGTCGGGTGCCTCGATTCCGCCGTGGGCGAGCCAGCGCTCGGCCTCGAGCGCGGCCATACACCCGCTCCCCGCCGCAGTGATGGCCTGCCGGTAGTAGTCGTCCATCACATCGCCCGCAGCGAACACGCCCGGGACGCTGGTGGCGGTGCGCCAGCTTTCAGCCGGCGCAACATATCCATTGTCCTTCAGCTCGAGCTGCCCGTCGAGAAAGGCGGTGTTGGGATCGTGTCCGATGGCCACGAAGAGCCCACCCACCGGAATCTCACGGGTGGCACCCGTGACCGTGTCGGCGACCCGCAGGCTCTCGATCTCCTGGCTGCCCACCACCTCGGTCACCACGGTGTTCCAGAGCACCTCGATCTTGGGGTTCGACAGCGCACGTTCGGCCATGATGGGTGACGCCCGAAAGGCGTCTCGTCGGTGAATGAGCAGCACCTTACCGGCGAAGTTGGTGAGGTAGATCGCCTCTTCCATGGCCGAGTCGCCACCACCCACCACCGCCAGCGTCTTGCCTCTGAAGAACGGCAACGCGCCATCACAGACCGCGCACGCCGACACGCCGCCGCCGGTCCGGGCAAGATGCTCCTCACCGGGCACACCGATCCACCTGGCGTTGGCACCCGTCGCGACGACGACCGCATCGGCCTCGATCACCCTGCCCGTGTTGGTCTCGAGCCGCCGAGGGTACACCGAGAAGTCGACCTTGACCACGTCTTCGGTGAAGACCCGCGTGCCGAAACGTTCGGCCTGTTCCTTGAAGGCCATCATCATTTCCGGGCCCGTCACCCCCGCCGGAAATCCCGGATAGTTCTCGACGTCGGTCGTGAACATCAACTGACCGCCGGGAATCATGGTGCGACTGCCCGCGCCTTCGATCACCAGGGGAGAGAGATTCGCGCGGGCGGCATAGATCGCCGCGGTCCAGCCCGCGGGTCCCGAGCCGATGATCACCAGCTTCTCATTCATGATGTCCGACATCGTTGCCTCGCTGCCGAGCCCTGTGGTCGGGCTCAGTCCTTGAAGATGGCCATGCTCGTGGAATGTCCCGGATTGACCCGGGCGTCGGGATGGACGAAGTGCACCGCGTTGTTGACGGCGATGGCGGCTTCGCTGAAGCCTGTGGCGATCAGGTCGAGCTTGCCCTCGTACCCGACCACGTCACCCGCGGCGAACACCCCCGGAAGGTTCGTCCGCATCAAGGCGTCGACCACGATGCGGTTGCCGTCGAGTTGCAATCCCCACGTCTTGATGGGACCGAGGTCGGGCTTGAACCCCAGGAAGGTCAGCACGCCGTCGACCTCGAACCGGGTGTCTTCGTCCGTCCGGTTGTCGAATACCGTCACACCCTCGACGGTTCCCTCGCCGTGGATTTCGCGGACCTCGTGGTAGGTCAGGAGCCGCAGGTGGCCGGTGGCGCAGGCCTCTTCCATCTGGGCCACGCTCGCCTCGTGGGCACGGAAGCCCTCGCGGCGGTGGGCGAGCAGTACCTCGCTGCACACGTCCTTCAGGATCAGTGCCCAGTCCAGCGCCGAGTCGCCGCCACCCACGATCAGCACGCGCTTGCCCTCGTAGTCCACCGGATCACGCACGGCGTAGTGCACACCCTTGTACAACAGGGACTCATATCCGGGGACGTCGAGTACGCGCGGTTCGAAGGCGCCCTTGCCTCCCGCCACCAGTACGGCCCGGGTCAGGTACTCACCCGTCCGACAGCGCAGCAGGTAGCCGCCCTCGGGACGGGCCACGAGCTCGTGGACCTCTTCGTCGAGCAGCACTTCGGGCGAAAACTGCATTGCCTGACGAATGAGGCCCTGGGCCAGATCCCTGGCCAGCACCTTCGGAAACCCCCCCACGTCGTAGATGTACTTCTCGGGATAGAGGGCCATGAGCTGGCCCCCGAGTTCGGGCAGTGAATCGATCAGCCGGGTCGACAGCCCGCGCATGCCGGCGAAGAACGCTGCAAAGAGCCCCGTGGGCCCTCCACCGATGATCGTCAGGTCTGCAATGTGTCTTGACATGGAGACAAGTCTAACCGGTGGCCCGAACAGTGCAACGGGCCCGCAAGATCGGCCTCAAACCGGGGTCGGACCGGTCTCACTACCGTAGAAATCGCTGGCGCGGTATCGCTCGAGTGCGCGAATCACCAGCAACTTGATCCCCACTGAGGCGGGCACACCGATCAGCAGTCCCACGAACCCGAAGTAGAACCCACCCGCCGTGAGGGCCAGCACCACCCAGACCGGGTGCAGGCCCACGCTGTCGCCCACGATGCGCGGACTCACCACGGTACCCTCGAGGCCCTGCGCGACGGCGAACACCACCCCCACCGTCAGCAGCGACTGGCCCACATTCCCACTGGTGAGTGCGACGATCACCGCCGGGATCAGGCTGAGCACGAGGCCGAGGTACGGCACTACCCCGAACACCGCCACCATCACCCCCAGAAGGAAGGCGTACGGAAATCCGAGAGCCCAGAGCCCCAGGGCGGTGATGCTGCCGATGGTCAGGGCCACGAGGAACTGGCCTCGCAGATAGCGCGCCAACAAGGCGTCGTACTCCCGAGCGAAGGTGACCACGGCGTCCCGCCGCGCCGGAGGGATCAGCGCAACGAGATGATGCGTGATACGATCCCAATCCCGCAGCAGATAGAAGCTGAGTACCGGCGTGATCACCAGATAGCCCAGCACGGTCAACACCGAGCCGATCCCACGCCCGAGTCCCAGCACCCCGTCCCACGCCCGCTCCGCCAGAATCGCCTTTCTCTCATCGAGAAATCCCACGATCCCCTGCGCGTCGAGCTCGCTGAGGGGCCCCACGACGAGTTCGCCGATTCCGGGCACACCGCGAAACCGGGCCGCGAGCAGAGCCGCCCAGCGTTCGATGCGGTCGAGCACGACCGGCGCCTGCTCGATCAATTCCCCTGCCTGTGTCCACAGCGCCGGAACCCCCACGAAGACCACCAGGGCGAGCACCGCGACGAGGGGAATCGAGAGCAGAACGATGGCTGTCATGCGACCCCGCCCCGTAGCCTCGATACGGTCGACCAGAGGATCGAGGATGTAGGCCACGCCCAGGGCCAGTACGAAGGGAGCGAGCAGCGAACCCGTCGTCGACAGGACCCACACCAGGGTGATGCCCCCGGCCAGAGCCAGCAGGAGCGAATGACCCGCGCGACCACGGAAGGGACGTAGCGCCACGATGAGCACGACGAAGAGGAAGAGCGGGCTCAAGACGCCGCGGGTGGCCCACAGGAAGAGCGCGAGCACCAGGGTGACGCCTGCGCCCTGGACCATGGGCCACACCCCGCGCTCGTCGACCATCGGCTCGCTCACGAGGGGTCCCCCTCGGCGATCTCATCGAGCCTGTCCACGGCTCGCCGCAAGATCTCCCGGGTGTTTTCGTAGCTGATACGCTGACTGGCTTCGTCGAGCGGCATCCAGACGCAGGCGGTGATGCCTTCGTCGACCTCGGGGGTCGCTTCGCCCACCGACGACCGCATGAGAAAGAAGGTGCAGAACTTGTGCACGGGACGACCATCGGCCTTGAAGTACCAGTCGATGGATCCGAGTTCGGGCCCCACGAAAAGGCCGTCGAGTCCGGTTTCCTCTGCCACTTCCCGCACCGCGGCGCTGCGCTCGTCTTCACCCCGTTCCAGGTGTCCCTTGGGGAGTCCCCATTTCTCGTAGGGATCGCGGATCACCAGGGCATGGGCCACGGACCCGATCCAGCGCACCACCACACCCCCGGCGCTTCGTTCGATGCGCGGGCGCGGCCGGGGAGCGGAGGACGGAGTAGACGTCACGGTGCGCGGGACAGAGGGTCAGAAGATGGAGAGCCGGACGTAGCGCTTCGGGTTCGCCCGGAGATCGGCCAGCAGCAGATCAAGTTGCTCCAGCACGCCCCCGACCCGGGTGACCAGGACCGTGTCGGTCATGAGCTGCCCGAGCACCCCCTCACCCCTCTCGATACGGGCCGACAGCCGATCGACCCGTGCAAAGGCCGAGTCGGCCCGCGCCATGGTACCCTCGAGCCCGCGGGTCGACGCCGCCATGTTGGCCGCGACCACGTCGAGGTTGCCCGTGATGCCTTCGACGTTGCCCAGGATCGAGTCGAGTTGCCCCGACGCCATGACCTGATCCGCGCGTTCGAGCACGCTGCGCCCGACCTCGGCGGCCGAACCGATCTCGGTCGCGGCCCGTTCAACCTGGGCGCTCACGTTGGCGAAGGTGACCGCCTGCTGCTCGATGAGGTCGCTGACATTCTGGCTCGCCTCCTGGATGTTCTCGATGGCGAGCCGGATGTTGTCGGCCGACTCCTCGCTGAAGGCGCGATCCACCCGGTCGGTGAGGACTGCGAGGTTCTGGCTGATGTCGTTGGCCGCCGCCGTGAGGCGGGTGATGTCGGGCATCGTGAAGCCCCCCAGAACGGGGATCCCGTTTTCCACCGTGCCGTCGGGTACGTCGAAGTAGTCGAACGACAGCGCCGAACGCGCGATGAGTTCGACCTGCCACTCCCCGAACAACGACTCCGGGGCGATCAGGGCCGCCACGTCGGGGGGCAGGTCGGGGGCCTGATCGAGACTCACCTGGATGCGCACCGCCTCACCGCCCGGTTCGACCACGAAGGCGAGCACGCGACCCACGGGCACCCCACGAAACCGCACCTGGTTGCCCTCGGCGAGCTGGCCGATCTCTTCGACGAGCACATCGATCCGGACCGAGGGCCGACCGAAATTCGACCCTTTGAGCCAGAGCGTCCCCACCACGGTGACGGCGATTCCGATGAGGATCACCGCCCCGACCATCACCTCACGACCTCGATTCACGACACATTCTCCCAGAGTTCCGGCCTACCGTCGATGAACCCCCGCACCACGGGATCGTCGGTCGCCTGGATGGCGTCGGGCGTTCCTTCCCACCGGATCCGCCCCTCATGCAGCATGGCGAGATGGTCGGAAATTTGATAGGCACTCTGAATGTTGTGTGTGATCACGAAGCTCGTCACCCCCAATTCGTCGCGCATCCGCAGGATGAGTCGATCGATGACCGTCACGGTGATGGGATCGAGCCCGGTGGTGGGCTCATCGTAGAGCAGGTAGCGCGGCCGTTGGGCGATGGCCCGCGCCACACCGGCGCGCTTCTTCATACCACCCGACAGCTCGCTCGGAAAGCGGTCCTCAGCCCCTTCGAGATCGACCAGCGCCAACGATTCCCGCACTCTTTCGCGGATCGCGGCATCAGAATGCCCGCCCTGCCGACGTAGACCCATGGCGACATTCTGGCCGATGGTCATGGAGTCGAATAGGGCGGCGAACTGGAAGACGAAGCCGACCTGGCGCCTGAGTTCGTAGAGGGCGTCGCCCGCCAGCGTATCGACCCGGGTCCCGTCGACCCAGACCTCGCCGGCGTCGGGCCGCAGCAGGCCGATCACGAGCTTGAGTACGGTCGATTTGCCCGACCCCGACGGACCGATCACCGTCGTGATCCCCCCGTCGGCCACATCGAGCGAGAAGCCCGTCAGAACGGACTTGTCTCCAAAGCCCTTGTACAGATCGACGAGTCGGATGCTCACAGGAGCGCCGCCGCCCAGAATGCATCGAGCACCAGGATCATCATGCTTCCCACCACGACCGCACGCGTCGTGGCGAGACCCACCCCCTGCGCCCCACCGCCGCAGGTGTACCCGAAGAAGGCTCCCACTCCGGTCACGATGAGCCCGAAGCTCGCCGCCTTGATCATCGCGAACTGGACATCCCAGGGCACGAAGAACAGACGCAGGCCGCGCAGGAACTGGGGCGTGCTCATGTCGAGCATGCCCAGTGAGGTGAGCCACCCGGCCGTGATTCCCATGGCGATCGACAGCCCGACGATCACCGGAAACATGATCAGCCCCGCCAGCACCCGAGGTACGACCAGGTAGGCCACCGGGTCGTAGGCCAGCGATTCCAGGGCATCGATCTGCTCGGTCACCCTCATGGTGCCGAGTTCAGCCGCGATGTTGGCCCCCACGCGTCCGGCGAGGGCGAGCCCCGTGAGGACCGGCCCCAGCTCCAGGATGATGGTCTTGCCGACGAGGGCGCCCACGAAGTAGAGGGGGACGGTGCCGGTGAAGGTGTACGAGGCCTGGATGGCCAGCACGATGCCCGTGAAGGCGGCAATGAAGAGGGCGATGGGGACCGACGCCACCCCGACCGCCGCCAGCTGGGGTACGAAGAGAGGGCCCCAGATATCGACCTTGCGCAACGCCCGGGCGGCCCCCACCGCGAGTTCGCCCCCGCGACCGACCGAGGCGACCCCCCGCAGCGCAGTATTTCCGACAGAGTGGAGGAGGCGGCTGAACACGGCGTTCCGGGAGCGGGGGACGAGAGCCAGGTCAACACGACCTGTCGAGCGGTCTGGACCCTCAGGATCCGGCCGGTCTCAGGGCTCCCTCGATGGTGAATTCGATTTCTTCTTCGTCGCCGTCGGGCGTATCGACCCGGCACGAGAAACGGATCCGGCCCACCTTCGACGAAGGGTCGTACACCGATACCTCTACACTGAGCCCCTGATCGACCGATTCGATCTGCGTGCGGACGGTGTCGCCAGGCTCGGCCTCTCGCCGATCGTGTGGATTTCGAAACAGCGTCTTGGTGCTCTGACGACCCGTCTCGAGCACCCGGGTCACCTTGACGTGTCGTAGCCAATCCGGCTGGTAGCCAACGGTGTATCCGTACCCCCGTTGGTCGGAGCCGATGCCTTCACGATTATGCCGCGCCATACCCTCTCCACGCCGGCAGGGTTTTGCAAATAATCAACCTGGAAACGAATGTTTCTGCGAAGCCGGGCAAATGTCAAGTTTGCTGTGGGATACCGCGACAACCCCGACGGCTCCCTCACCTTGATCCGCCCGCGTCCATCGTTGTTTTTTTCGTGGAGTTGGTCGCCCGGGCCCCCGGCTCTCGGGCCCGGGGGCGCGACACGACGCCAGGACGCTTGACCCCGCTGGAAGTGCGCATTACCGTCGTGACAGTCGTTCGAGTCCATCGGTACGATCGCCCCGATCCTCGCTCCTCCTTCCGGTGGGGCTGCACTTCCCACTGTTCCATTTCCGCTCCCTGCGTCGGTCATCGCGACCGGCGGTCCCCGCGCGGTCGCCTTCTCGGCTAGAGCCCCACCGTGGATATCGCCCAACTCAAGACAAAAACGGTCGGCGAACTCCATGAAATGGCGGAGTCGCTCGGCGTACCCGATTATTCGGGACTCCCGCGGTTGGATCTCATCTTTCGCATCCAGCGCAACCTGCTCGCGAGCGATGTCGACCTGTCGGCCACCGGCGTGCTCGAGATCCTGCCTGAAGGCTACGGATTCCTGCGCTCTCCGGAGTGGAACTATCTGCCCGGACCCGACGACGTGTATGTGGGGCCGGCCCCCATCAAACGCTTCAACCTTCGCACGGGCGACACCCTCGTGGGGTTGGTACGCCCACCCCGGAAGCGGGAGCGGTACGAGGCCCTGGTCGAGGTGCGGTCGGTCAACGGCGATCTGCCCGAGAGAGCGGCCCGTCGGACGGGCTTCGACGACCTGCGACCAACCTATCCGGAAAAGCGGCTACGCCTGGAGACCAACACCCACGACCCCTCGATGCGGATCGTCGATCTCTTCGCGCCGGTGGGAATGGGGCAGCGCGGGTTGATCGTGTCGCCCCCGAAAGCCGGGAAGACGACCCTGTTGCAGGCGATCGCCAACGCCATCGTCGCCAATCACCCCGAAGTGACCTTGCTCGTGTTGCTCATCGATGAGCGGCCCGAAGAGGTGACGGAGATGCGGGCGAAGATCGACGCCGAGGTCATCGCCTCGACCTTCGACGAACCGGCACGTCGACACACGCAGGTGGCCGAGATGGTTCTCGAGAAGGCGAAACGGTTGGTGGAGTTCGGCCACGATGTCGTCGTTCTGCTCGACTCCATCACTCGCCTGGCCCGGGCCTACAACACGGTGGCACCGAAGTCCGGCAAGATCCTGTCGGGCGGTGTCGACGCCAATGCGCTTCACAAGCCGAAACGCTTCTTCGGCTCGGCGCGCAGCATCGTCGACGGCGGGTCGTTGACCATCATCGCGACGGCGCTGGTCGATACCGGAAGCCGCATGGACGAGGTGATCTTCGAGGAGTTCAAGGGGACGGGCAACATGGAACTCGTGCTCGACCGCCAGATCGCCGACCGGCGCATATTTCCCGCCATCGATCTCAATCGATCGGGCACGCGGCGTGAAGAGCTGCTGCTGAGTGAGATCGAGCGCAACCGCGTCTATCTCATGCGGAGTTTCCTGGCCGACATGTCGCCTCTCGAGAGCATCGAGTTCCTGCTCGATCGGATGCGGCGCTACGACACCAACGCCGAGTTTCTCGACGCCATCGCCCAGGGCGGTTGACGGGCGCTCCTACTCGTCGATCACCGCCGCATAGCGGGGATTCACGATCAATGTCCCCTCGTCGAACACCTTGCGGTCCCACGGGAAGATGAGGGTCTCGTCGGTCTCGAGCGCGTAGTAGTCGGGGCGGTATCCGCCGGGACGCACGAAGGCCGTCGCCGTACGCACTTCGGCGGGGCCTCTATCGCGAACCGCGGCCAGGGCCAGACGAAAGGTGTCGCCCGACGACGCGATCTCGTCGACCAGGAGCACGCGCTTGCCGGCCAGGCCCGTCGGAGCCGCCGAGAGGATCGCCGGTCGCTCTCTCACCTGCTCGCCCGCCTGACGTCGGGTGACCAGCATCGAGTGGAAGTCGAGCCGGAGGATCGACGCGATCACGGCACCGGGAATCACCCCGGCCCGAGCGATACCCACGACCACGTCCGGATCGTATTCGCGTGCGACGCGCAAGGCGAGGGCCCGCGAGAGCTCGCCGAACATGTGCCACGAGATGTCGAGGAAGCGCTGGGGGTCCGGCGTGAAGCCCGGCATGGACGGCAAAGAGGGAGACACGATGTCGCCTCCGCTGGTTCGAGGGGGGAGGGACGTGGAAAGGTAGGTACAGGCTCGATGCCGAACAACCGAATCTCGAGCGGTTGACCCGGCCCGCCGTGCGCTCCATCGTGTGCCGTACCCCAACCGGAGTCTCCGTGACAGAAGATGTCCAGGCGCGCGCCGAGGCACGGCTACTGGCCCAGCTCGAAGAGACCGGTGCCCGAGACCCCCGGGAGTTCTACCGGAGCCGACTGAAGGAGCTGCGTGAGGTGGACCGGTCGGCATACGACCAGGCAGTGGTCTACTACCGCGACGTGCTCCTACCGGCGGTGGCCGACGGCGATTCGGCGCTGGCCGCCTGGACCGAATACGGCCGTACGCTCGCCGAGCTCCGCGGGCCGGGCAGAACCGTGTCGATCGACACCTCCGGACGCGCGCTACCCTACGAGGCCCCGGCCGACCCGGAGCACCTGGTGCTCCACCTTCCCGAAGTGGCGCGCGAGCCGGCTCTCCTGGTGGGGCTGCCCACCCAGCTCACGGCTGCTCAACGCGCGACCTACGACTGGCTGGTGGGTGGACGCAACAAGGTGGCAGCAACGGTCGAGGAGGGCTGAGTGAACGAAGAGCGGCTGCCCGCACCCCGCAACATGGCCTGGAGTCCGAGGCCGGGCTGGGCCACGGTGCGGCTGATCGGGACCTGCGCCGATCGCTCGTTGCGTCGAGGCCAGATCGTGCTCCACGCCCCCGGCGAGGAGTACGACATTCCGGGGCGCGACGACGGACTCGAGCCCGGAGCGATGGTGATCATCCTCTCGGAAGCCGCGCGCCTCGTCGAAGACGACCTGCACCTCGTACCCGACGGGGCCATCGTGGCGGTCGGAGAGCAGCTGCCGTAGCGCGGCTGCCCTGGAGCGAAGACCTCGGCGGGGCCCTCAGCGTCGATCGCGATTCAGGAATCCGACCTGGATCCGGAACCCCAGCGGGTCATGCCGGGAACCCGACGCGACCTCGGGATGGCTCACCCAGACCGGTAGGTCGATCCGAAGGCGGTAGGGGGAGTCGGGGCGACCCACTTCCAGTCCGGCTCCGAGGGAGCCCAGTGGTTCGCCCGAAGCGAGGTCGAATCCGGCTCCCGCTGCACCCGCTATACCCAGGCCGGCGGCGGCGAGGGGTCGGAGCTCTACCCCTCCCACCCTCGCCCCGGGTCCGCGCAGGGTGAGCGCCAGAGTGCCGATCCATGGATACGGCACCCGGGGGTCGAATCCGCGAAGCTCGCCACCCCCTTCCACCCAGCCCTCGGCGTCGAGTGCAGCCCCCGCCGACCGAATCCAGGGGGTCGATGTGGCCTGCCAGGGATCGCCCGACGAGAGAAAGAACTGCCGTTCTGCCGGAGCGTATCCGCCATTCCACCCCGCTTTGAGCCGCTCGGGATCGCGGGCCACGACACCACCGACGAAGCCGTGGCTCTCGAGGCTCCAACCGGGGCCGACCTCTCGTTCGAGACGGGCGGAGACGGCCAGGCGTGCCCACCGATGATTCCTGGTGTCGAGCCCCAACCCCAACTGCGTCGCGAACTCGAACCCCCCGTCGGCGCTGACTCGGGTGGTGCCCCCGAACAACTCGCCCCCGTACTTCCGTTCGGTGGTCCAGGCCGGCGTGGCGATGTAGTCGGGCTCGTAGATCCACGAGACCGTCGCTCCCCAGTGCGATGCGGTCGTCGCTCCACCCAACGGTCGCTCGCTCCGGCTCCGGCCATGGCGTACGGAGGCAAAGCCTCGTCCCTCACCGACGAAACCGTCCAGGCTGAAGGCTCGGCCCGCCGCGCGCCCCACCCCTCGTGAGGTCCACGAGACCAGGATGCTACCCGGATCGAAGACGTCGCTGTCGTCGCCGATATCGCTCACCCGCAGGGCGGGCAGCCCCAGTTGGACCCGCAGATCGCGCAGCCCCATGACCGACCGACGCAGCTGGAGACCCGCGACCAGACCCCCGACGTCATTGCCCCACGCAAGGGGAAGGAGCCCCACGGGAATGACGTCGCGCCGAGCGGGCTGGGGGGCGAGTGGATCGTCGAAGGCGACCACCTGCAGCGGGTTTGAGAAGACCCCGGGCGACCAGCCGTTGTTGGCCGGGTTCCAATCGAGGATCGCTCCCTCGGGGTCGAGCACGACCGCCACCGGACGAAATGCGGTGCGCACCTCGTGCCGGCTGGTGGTCGGGGATCCCGACACCCGCAGCTCGTGGGTCTCGCCCCCGGCGCCTCGCAGCGCGATCACCGGCGGCATGCGCAGATCGCCCTCTTTCGTCACGGTGAAGCGGGTGACGAACCCCCCGGCACCGTCGGCCGCGACCTCCACCTCGCCGAGGGCGTAGTCGACCAGGCCGTTGGTATGGAGCCACCCTCCGAAGAACCAATCGAGATCGGTCCTGACGACCTCTTCGGCCACCGCCTTGAAGGCGTCGCTGTCGACATGTCTGAAGCGGTTCCGCTCGTAGTACGTCCGCAGGATTCGGGTCATGGCCTCGTCTCCGACCATCTCGCGGAGCATCCAGAAGATCACCGATCCCTTGGTGTAGATCGCCGCACTGTACTGGCCGAACTCGGTGTAGTCCTCGGCGCGCAACACCACGGGCTCGCTCTGGCCCCGCAAATCGCGCCAGACCGTGCTCTCGACCGATCCGGTCCAGACGGCGGGACCACCACCGTTGCGCTCGTTGAACCAGGCGGTCTGGAATGAGGTCAGCCCCTCGTCGAGCCAACCCTCGTACCATTCGTTGTTGGCCAGGATGCCATGTGCGTAGATGTGACCGACCTCGTGCAGGATCAGCCCCTGCGAAGCCGATCCATTCATGACCATCATCGGAAACTCGGTGCCTCCTCCCTCGATGCGATGGACATTGGTCACCTGGGGATACGGATAATCACCGAAGATCGAGTCGAGCCACTGGAGTGCCGTGGCCGTGCGCCGCACCGCTACCCCGCCGCCCCATGACTCCTCGTCGCCCGGCTGGTAGAGCACGTGAATCGACACGTCGTCCCACGCCCCCTGTTCGTAGAGGTAGTCCGGACTCGTCGACCAGGCGAAGTGATGGACATCTTCGGCCACCCAGCGCACCCGCTTGCGGCCCGCGGTCGCATCACCCTCGAGGAGTCCCAACCGCTCCTCGGCCCCGAGGCTCCGGGCGGGGAACACTCCACAGATCCGCTCACCACCCCGCTCGATACAGGGGGGGCCGTCGACCGATCCGTACCACTCCCGGTCATAGGCGATGGGGCCCGTGCCCGGCACGGCCGCATCCTGCCAACCGGGATCACCCGCGACCGGAACACCCGTGGCCCCGATGACCTGGTCCCGGGCCACATCGGTGGTCACGTCGTAGCGCGCGAACTCTCCGTAGAACTCGCCGGCACGATAGAGGGGATGCAGGCGCCAGCCTTCGTCGTCGTAGACCACGACCCGGGGGTACCACTGGGCGAAATCCCAGTGACGACCCCGGCGACCCTGCCGTCGGGGTACCGACGAGGGCCGGGCATTCCATGCGTAATCGATTTCGATCGACGACCCCGGGGCGAGGGGCTGCGGCAGGTCGAAGCCCACGATGGTCGAGTCGGGAGCGAAGGGGTAGCGGAGCCGTACCGGCTGTCCACCGACCGTCATCTCCTCGAGTCGCTCGAAACCGTGATCGTCGGGGCCGAGATCCTGGAAGGTGTGGATTCCGGACTCGAGATCTGTGCGCGCCCAGAGCGAATTGGGCCGAAAGGCGTTGAGGTAGAGGTGGAACCAGAACTCGGTAAGCGTGTCGGGCGCGTTGTTGCGGTAGCGCACCCGCGCTCGCCCCTGGAGCAGTTCGCGTTCCTCATCGAGCCGCGTCTCGATTCGGTATTCCAGTCCCTGCTGCCACGCCTCCGGGGTCGAGCCCCCACCGACCTGGAGTACCAATGCCGCCACCACCATCGCACCCGTCATGCCAGACCCCCATGGATTCGCAAAACCCGATTCTCTCAGTCTTCGACCATATAGGCCACACCCCACGCTCCGGTCCCCAGGTGGGTCGCGAGCACCGGCGTGGCCGGAGCCGACAGCACCTCGACCTCACCGTAGCTCTTGCGCAGCTGTTCCCGAATCGGCGCCACGATCTCGGGACGCCCCACGTGGACCACGCCGAAACGCACCGCTGACACATCGGCGGGAACCCGTTCGCGCAGGGCGCCCAGCAACGCCGGCACCACCCGCGCCCGACCCAGCGCCCTGCCCACGGGCTCGATGGCCCCCTCGCTCGTCAGCTCGAGCACCGGCTTGACCTGCATGAGCGAGCCCAGGAGCGCTCGCCCCCGCCCCACGCGCCCGCTGCGGAGCAGCCGATCGAAGGTGTCGAGGGTGAAGACGATGCCGGATTGGGCACGAATGCGCACGACCTCACGTACGATATCGGCGGGCGGCACCGCCGCCTCGGCGAGTTCGGCGGCTTTCAGCACCAGCAGCCCCTGCAGGAGCGATGCACCCAGCGAGTCGACGAGATGGATCGGGGCACCGTGGAACCGGCGCGCCGCCGCTTCGGCCGCCCCGTACGTACCCGAAAGCGACGAGCTCAGGATCACCCCGACGATCTCTTCGCCGTCTTCGGCGGCGCGCGCATAGGTCTCGAGAAAGTCGGCCGGCGCCGGTTGCGAGGTGGTGGGGATCGTGTCGGGGGTCTCGACCAGTCGGCGATGAAACTCGGTGGCGGTGAGATCGACACCGTCCCGGTAGGTCTCGTCGTCCGCGACGAGCACCAGCGGGGTCACCTGAATGCCGTGGGCCCGCACCACCTCTTCGGGCAGGTCGGCGGCCGAGTCGGTCACGATGCTCAGCGGCCGACGAGCCAGGGTGATGTGCGAAGTGCCTCGTGACGCACGCTCGACCGCGGCCTGTTGGGCACGCATGTCTTCGGCCTTGTGGGTCACCAGGGTGCCCAACGACCGCAGGTAGCCGAAGACGATATCCGGCTCGTCGGTATGGATATGGATCTTCAGGACATCGCCGGCCCGAATGACGATGAGCGAGTCCCCTTGCCGTCTCAGCTCCTCTCGAACGATCGCCTGGGTGGGCAGGGCGGCACCGCGCACCAGCGCCTCGGTGCAGAACCGGTAGTGCTCGTCGTCGGCCGGATACTCCACCGTGCCCGTGACCGCAGCGCCATCGGTGGGCGCAAGCGCCACGATGGGATCGCCGTGGATCAGCGACAATACGCCCTCCAACAGCGACACGAACCCCTTGGCTCCGGCGTCGACCACCCCTGCCGACCGCAGGACGGGCAGGAGCTCCGGGGTGTGCGCCAACGACCTTCTCGCCCGCTCGACCAGATGGTCGATCAGGGGCACGAAATCGGGAATCCCGGACGATTCCGCCGCGCGCGCCGTATCGCGCATGACCGTGAGGATCGTGCCCTCGACGGGACGTTCGATGGCTGCGTAGAGGTGGTCGACGCCCGCCGCGAGCGCGTCGCCGAATTCGTCGGTGGTGATACGCTCCTGTCCCTCGAGGTGGCTCGACAACCCCAGCAGGAAGTGCGACAGCATCATGCCGCAGTTTCCGCGGGCGCCCATCACCGCGGCCTGCGCGGCCTGGTCGGCCACGGTGGAGACGTGGCGGTCGCGGTTCGAGCGCAGGTGATCGGCAATGGCCCGGACGGTCAACGCGAGATTGGTGCCCGTATCGCCGTCGGGCACCGGGAAGACGTTGATCCGATTCAACTCGGCCCGCTGGGCCTGAGCATGGTCGCAGGCCGCAACGAGTGCACGGCGGAGCCGGGGACCGTCGACATAGGAGATCTGCATGCGGCACAACAATCGGGTGGGACGGCCCGGGGAGCAAACCACCAGGGATGTGGTGCGCTGTCGGTGCGCTCGTCGAGGGACCATTTTGCTGTCTCCCCACCCCGATCCCCTCGAATCCTGGTCCATGGAAGATCGAGCCCCCGAGTTCCTGTTGGTCCGCCGCCACGACGGAGTGGTCGAGATCCGCCTCGACCGCGCCGACAAACTCAACGCCTTCGCGGGCTCGATGCGCGAAGGGTTGGCGCGGGAGATCCGCGACGCCGACGCCGACCCTGACGTCGGCTGTATCGTCGTGAGCGGTGAGGGTCGCGCATTCTGTGCCGGTGGTGACGTGGGCTACATGGAGCGCCTGCATGCCGAAGGCGATATCTCCGACTTCACCCGCATCCTGGACGCAGCCAATGGAGCCGCCTTGGCGCTGCGCGAGTGTGCGACCGCCACCGTGGCCCTGATCCAGGGCCCGGCTGCCGGGGGCGGGGCCAACCTCGCGCTCGGGTGCGACCTGCGGTTGGGGACTCCGCAGGCGACCTTCACGCAGAGCTTCATCCACCTGGGGCTCGCCCCCGACTGGGGAGGGAGCCGGGTACTGAGCGATATCGTGGGCCCCGACCGTGCGCGCGAGCTTCTGCTGAGTGGGCGAACCGTCCGCAGCGACGAGGCTCTGGCGCTGGGTCTTCTGCACCGCCTCGTCCCGGACGACGATGCGCTGCGGGTCGAGGGTGCGAGGTTGGCACGGTCGCTCACCGAGCGCTCCCTCGAGTCCGTCGCCGCCATCAAGCAGCTCGTGAGGTCGGCAGCGGGCGGCACCTCGTTCGCCGACCAACTCGAGCTCGAGAAGGAGCACCAGTTGCGGTGCTTCTCGAGTCCGTTCGCAAAACGGGCCTTCGCCGCCTTCATCGCCTCACGAAAGAAACGGTCGCCCACGGAATGAAGGCCCGAGGGGCCGCCGTCGTACCCGTCGTATATCGAGCGGCCTACCGACGGAGACGATCATGACCATTCAGCACTCTACTGCACCGCCTGCCATAGCCTGCGGGCTCTTCTGTGTCCTTGCTCTGGGAGCCTGCGGTGGCGACTCAGGGCCGCTCGAGAACTGGGCCGGGACCGTGGTCGATTCGGCCGGCGTGGCGTTGGTCTCCAATCCCCAGATCGGCCTCTGGGGTGGCGAGCCCGCGTGGACCCTGGTCGAGGAGTTCCGCGTGGGCGGCATGGATGCGCCGACCGAGGCCCAGTTCGGTCAGGTCGTACCGCTGGGCATCGACCTCGACCAGGCGGGCAACGTCTACATCGCCGATTCGCAGGCCCGCTCGATCCGGGTCTTCTCGCCCGACGGCGCCTTCCTGCGCACCATCGGTTCGCCCGGACAGGGACCCGGGGAGATCGGCCTGGGGCTGGTGGCGCTCTTCGTGGTGGGCGACGAGGTCTGGGCCGTCGACATGGGCAACATCCGCGTGAACCGGTTCGGACTCGACGGCGAGATGCGCGGCGCGATCCCCATCGACCTCACCGCGGGGATTCCGTTGCGCTGGGACGAGCTGGAGGGCGACCGGATCATGGTGCAGCTTCGTGGAGTCGACGTCGAGGGTATGGCTGCGCTGCCGCAGGGTGACCTGATCGTCGAATTCGGCGACCCGCTGGGAGACACCCTGGCCGTGCTGCCGAAGGGCCAGAGCTTCGAGATCTCGGGCGAGACCCCCCGGATCCGCGTGTTCGAAGCCGAGCCGGTCTGGGACGCCGCGTCCGACGGCCGGCTCATCTCGGCCATGAACAGCGACTACCGCATCGAGATTCGCGGAGCCGACGGGCACCTCGAGCGGATCGTCACGCGGGCATTCGAGGCACGCCCGGTCACCGAAGGTGATCAACGCGCGATCTCGGGCGCGATGCGCGAGTTGATGGCCGACCAGGGTCTGCCTCCGCAGGCGGTCGAGGCGGTTCTCGGTCAGACCACCTTCGCCGACGTCTACCCGGCGTTCGCCCAGGTCCTCGCCGGACCGCAGGGCACGCTGTGGGTGCAGCGTATCGCCAGTGCACAGGAACTCGGCGAAGCCGAGAACTTCGACCTCCAGAATCTCGGTTCCGACAACTGGGACGTTTTCGACGCCGAAGGCCGCTACCTGGGGGCCATCACGATGCCGCCCCGATTCATGCCGACGCGCGTCGACCAGGACGCGTTCTGGGGGATCCAACGCGACGAGTTCGACGTGCAGTCGGTGGTGCGGTACCGGCTGGTGGAGTCGGCTGGTTGAGGCGTGGCCAGCCGAGTCCGACCACCCCTGCTCGCGAGCCCCCTACTCGAACGACCCGGGGACCGCGCGTTCCAGTAGCGCGGCCATCTCCTCGGCCGGCTTCATGCGGGTGAGGTCGAGCTCGAAGTCGGGGGTGTCGGGAGTGGCCATCTTCTCGATGAACTCCCGCACCTCCCGGCCCGAAAGACCACACTCGGCCAGGTCGGTGGCCGTCAGCGACACCCCCGACGGGGCCAGCCCCGACTCACCGTCGGTGCGGAGCAACCGACTGAGGGCCAGACGCTCGCCACGCGAGAAGGGGCGCCCGGAGAGATCGTAGTCGAGCCAGGCTTCGTAGGTGAGGGGGGCCACCCGCTTGACGATCCCGGCCATCACTTCGGCGTAGACGCGAATCTCGTACTGGGCATGGGTGTCGACCCGCAGGGACAGGAAGTGCATCAGGTTGTGGAGGTCGATCTTCCAGTACCACTGCGTGTAGGTCGACAACGGCAGGTCGATACGCGCGAGTTCCCGTGCCACGTCTTCTTCCAGGAGCCACCCGTAGGTCTCGGAGGCATCCCGGCGCAGCGCCTCCCAACGCTGGGCGGCCTGACGGTAGACCTCGCTCGAGGCACGCTCGCCTCGCCCCTGGTTGTTCACCTCGCTCTGGAGGGCGAAGTGCTCGGCGGCCGGCATGTAGAACAGCAGCGGCATGAGCGAATAGCGACCGCTGTACTCGTTCACATTGGCGGTACGGTGCCGGATCCACTGGCGGGCCACGAACATGGGCATGGCGCAGTGGAACTTCAGCTCCACCATCTCCGAAGGGGTCGTGTGGCGATGGCGTCGCAGATACCGCACGAGGCCGCGGGTCCGACTCGCCTTGCGGGTGCCGTACCCGTACGACACCCGGGCCGCACGTTCGATGTCTTCGTCACTCCCCATGTAGTCGACCAGCGAGACGAATCCATGGTCGAGAACCGGGAAATACCCACCGAGGATCTCCTCGGCGGCGGGGGTGGTGGGGCGTCGGGTATCCATGGGCGGCACGTGGGGTTTGGGGGACAGTTCCGCAATATGACGAACCGGCGCTCCCGGGCAACGACGACGAGCCGACCCCGGATCGTCCGGGGGAGGCGCAGGGCGCCACCACGCGAGCGGCGAGGACGGCAGGATCCGCCGCCCGACTCGGGTCCGGGTTGCCCCATTCCGAATCGACCACCGTCCCGTTTCGACAAGATCCACTCCGATACCCCGTCGATGAGACGCTCTGGCGAGCTCGCCCACGTCCGGGCCAAGCGCTTTCCGATCAACGCGTTGTGGTCGTGGCTCGACCACTTGGGCCCCGGAGCCGACGCGACGCCGGCCCGTTGGCATCCATCGTGCATCAACGTCCAATCCCCGCGAGTTCGCTCGCACACCAAACGAGGAGAATCGAAGATGATGCACGGATCCCAGGGGCGCCTCCTGGTCGTTGCGGCCGCGCTGGTGGCCACGGCCGGATGCGCGACCGTGAAGCAGGACGAGTTCCGGGCCGAGATGGATCGCGTCCGGACCGAGATGGCTGAAGGTGACGCCAATGTGGAAGGGCGACTCAACGGTCGTGTCGACGGGCTCGAGACAACCATGATGGAGTTCGAGAACCGCATGAACGCCCTCGAGACGGACCTGCGGGCGCTGGGCGCCGAGATGGATGCCACGGTGCAGCGTCTCGAGGCGTCGCTTCGGTTCACCGCTCCGGTGCACTTCGGCTTCGACGCCGCCGAGGTCGACCCCGCGGGACGCGAAACGCTCCAGCGCTTTGCGGCCGTGGTCAGTGAGCACTATCCCAACGCCGTGCTCACGGTGGAGGGATTCACCGATCCCGCCGGGAGTGAGGCCTACAATCTCCGCCTCGGGCAGCGTCGTGCCGATGCCGTGAAGGCCATCCTGGTCAATGATGCCCGCCTCAACGGGGAGCACATCCGTTCGGTGAGCTATGGTGAAGACACCCGCCGCCTGGTGCAGCCGGGTGCCTATGGCCCCGGTGCGAAGGGAGCAGCGAACCGCCGGGTCGTGCTCGTCATCGAGCACGCCGATGCCGCAGCCGCGGCCGCCATCGTCGCGGGCCGGTAGAGCACAGGGTCGCTCTCGCGACCGTACGACACAACGACGCCCCGGGCCGAGCAGAGCCCGGGGCGTTGGTGCGTCCGAAACCCCGACGCGCTCAGGTGAGGTCGGGATTTCCCTCGACGAACTTCACTGCGAAGCGCAGCGTGTGGATCTGCCATCCTCGCGATGAATTCCGGAGCCCCAGGTCGTAGGTGCCGACGAACCGACGGGTGGCACCACCGGGAGCACCGCTCCGGTAGTGATGCACGACCCCGTGGCAGGCGACCCGTGCCTCGTCGTCGTACACGGCCGTACGAAGGCTGCCGATCTGATGGTGGACCGCATCGAGCGAAGCCAACCTGGCCCGCCATCCCGCCACGAGTCCCTCGGCATCGACCTCTCCTGCGGTGCGGCCCGTCGAGACCATCTCGAAGTCGACCGTCTCGCCCAGGGCCTGTTGCACCCGGACCCAATCCCGTCGATCGAACGCCGCGAAGAACTCGATCACCGCACGTTCCGCCGATGCCTGGCGGAGCATGTCACGAACCAGTTGTTCCATCTCTGCCACTCCCTCGGGTGAGATCGATCTGATCATGCCACCGCGGGCCCGGGGCGGCAATCCGGACCCCCGACCCCGGCCCTGGGTAGCCGACGTCATGCGCTATCTCTTCGGCATCGTCGTACTCGCAACCATCGCCTTCGCGAGCGCATGCGTACGCGGAGCGGCCCCCAGTCCGTTCGACGCGGCCTCCGGCGGAGATGGGTCGATCCAGGTCGAGGTGCACAACTTCAATTGGGCCGACGCATCTCTCTACGCCCTGAGGGGCGCCGAGCGGATCCGGATGGGTGTCGTGACCGGCAAGACCGACCAGACCTTCGAGATTGCCTGGCCCATGACACGACCCCTCCGGATCGAGATCGATCTTCTCGCCGGGGGTCGGTGTGTGACGCGGCCCCTCACGGTCGACCCGGGAGACCGGATCTCGCTGCACATCCGCGTCGACCTGTACAGTGATCCCGACTGCGAATCACGCTGAGGGTCCGGGGGCCGGGGCGACCTTCGACACGAGGACCAGCATGAGATCGGCGACATTGGTTCCCGTGGGGCCGGTGCGGATGAGGTCGCCCAGGGCATCGAAGAAGGGGTAGGCGTCGTTCTCCGCGAGAGCTTTCGCGGCGTCCCAGCCGAGACGCCGGGCCCGCGCAACCGTTTGCCCGTCGGCCCAGGCGCCCGCTGCGTCGGTGGGGCCATCGATCCCGTCGGTGCCCAGCGACGCCACCAGGATCCCATCGCGCCCCTCGAGAGCGAGTGCGGCCCCCAGCGCCACCTCCTGATTGCGGCCGCCCCGTCCCGACCCCACCACCCGCACCGTGGTCTCGCCCGCGACCAGGCCACACGCGGGCAGAGACACGCCACCGATCCCGTCCTGGATCGCGGCGCCCACCCGCGCCAGCCCGCGGCCCGCGACCCGGGCCTCGCCCTGCAGCCGGTCCGAGAGGACCTGGGTCTCGAAGCCCCTGGCCCGGGCTGCCTTGCCGGCCGCGCGCAACGCCTCGGCTCCGCCCCCGACGTCGCGCAACGTCACCCGGTTGCGGGATGGGGCCGGTTCCGACTCCGATGGAGCCGCCGGATGAGGGGCGGTGCCTTCGTGGATCACAGTGCAGAGTGAAGAGGGGAGTTCGCCCCAGAGACCCTCTCGCCGCAGGTCGATCTCGAGTTCGCGATACCGCAGCGGTGCCGGACTCAGCGGTCCGGAACCCACCACCTCGAGCGACCCACCGGCCACGTCGGACAGGACCAGTCCCAGTACCCGGGCCGGTGCGGCGAGCTGGGCCAGACCCCCAGCCTTGAGCCGATCGAGTCGGCCGCGAAAGCCGTTCAAGCGCCCGATCGGCCAGCCGGCATCCATGAGCCTGCGCGTGGCGACCCGAAGGTCATCGACCGAAACCCCCTCGACCGGATCGACCATCAGCGCCGACGCCCCACCCGAAAGCAATACGAGCAGACGGTCGGCCGGGCCGAGATCCCGCACGAGCTCACGGACGACACGCCCCGCCTCGAGCGAGCCCTGGTCGGGGAATGGGTGCCCCCCCTGGATTTGCGAAAACCCCGCGGGGAGCGAGCGCCCCGGGCGGCCGGAGCCGGGGTCGCGAGGCGCCACCACCACCCCCTCGTCGAGGGCATCGCCGAAGACGGCGACGGCCCCGCGAGTCATGCCTTCGGCAGCCTTGCCCACAGCCACGACGACGAGACGCCCCGCGGGCTCGGTGGGCGAGATCGGCGCCCCGGTGGATCGCAACGCCTCGTGGGCGGCCCAATCTGCGAGCATCGGGTCGTCGGCAAGCGCCTCGGCCACGCGGACGGCCGGATCCATGGCACGAAGCGCCGCCTCGAAGATGGCAGCGGCGTGCTTGCGAAGGTCGGCGGCGTCGGACACGCGCCGACCTCGCGAGTGGGTCAGAAGACCCGAATACCCAGCAGCAGGGTCGATCCGATGATCACGGCGTACCGTCCGACCTCGACCCAGACGTTGCTTGTCGATTTCGCCGGGACCTCGATGATATCGCCCGCCTGGAAGTTCATCTGATCGAGGGTGCGGCCCTCGGCCATCACGGCCTGAAGCGACTCCCCTTCCCAGAGCAGATCCGCCCCACGGCGGACCATGATCTTCTCGTTGTCGGCACTGGGCGCGGGTCCACCGGCCATCATGATGACCTCTCCCACCAGCTGCTCCGCAGCAGGGTAGAAATAGCCCGGACTGCCAACCGCTCCGAAGACCGATACACGGATCAGGGCCCGGGAGGTGACCTGGGGATCGAGAATGTAGGTACTCAATTCCCTGGTCAGATGGTCGGTGAGTTCCGAGCGGAGCACACCCTTCAGGCTGATCGCCGGAATCCCCGGCAACTTCACCGCCGGGCCGCTCTCCACGGTGAACACCGCCCCGCCCGTGTTGCCCACCGCCGAAATCACCGGCACCCCTGCGGCACCCGGCATGGTCACCACCGTCGGAGCCACCGCCCCCGGGGACTGGGCATTCCAGTTCTCGCCCTGGACCTGCACGGCGATCCGGTCACCCACCCGGAAGTCACCGTTCTGGAGTCGCGTGCGCACCGCTTCGGCTTGCACACGGGCACGCTCTCGCAGCGTGCCACCGTACTCGTCCGACGCAGCGGCCGCCTCCAGGTTCTGCAGGTGCCGAACCAGATCCTCCCGCGACATCTCCCGCCCGGACGATGTGAAGAAGTCGGGATCCTG
>CAZFRU010000004.1:46175-174398 GCA_964521385.1 uncultured Gemmatimonadaceae bacterium
CTCCCGGCGCAAGCAGTAGGCCGAGAACGAGGATGGTCCAGGCTCTCATCGTGCGCACCGCCTTGGGTTGGCTTTGACTCATCATTCGACCCTATTCGACCGTCACACTCTTGGCAAGGTTCCGAGGGCGGTCGACGTCGCACCCTCGGAGCACCGCGATGTGATAGGCGAGAAGTTGCAGGGGGACCACTGTGAGGATGGGACTCAACAACTCATGCGTCTCGGGCACACGCACCTCGAAGTCGGCCACCGCCGTAAGATCGCTGTTGCCCTCGGTCGTCACCACCAGGATCCGCCCGCCGCGCGCACGAACCTCCTGCACGTTGGAAACCACCTTCGAGAAAATGTGGTCGTACGGTGCCACCACCACCACCGGCATCTCGGCATCGATCAAGGCGATGGGCCCGTGCTTCAGCTCCGCAGCCGGATACCCCTCGGCGTGGGCGTAGCTCACTTCCTTGAGTTTGAGCGCGCCCTCGAGGGCCACCGGAAACGACACGCCCCGCCCGAGATAGAGGGCGTTCTCGGCCTCGGCGAAGGTCAGGGCGATGCGCGCCACGTCGTCGTCGATGCGCAGGGTCTCGCGGAGCTGGTCGGGAAGCGCGGCAAGCGCCTGCACCACCTCACGCCCCTGCTCCCGGCTCAGCCCCCGACGGCGGCCGAGGTGCAGACCCAGCAGGATCAGAGCGGCCAGCTGCGAGGTGAACGCCTTGGTTGAAGCCACCCCGATCTCCGGCCCCGCATGGAGGTAGATGCCCCCCTGCGCCTCACGGGCGATGGTGCTGCCCACGACGTTGACCACACCCACCACCCGGGCGCCACGCTCCCGGGCCACCTTGATGGCTTCGAGGGTGTCGGCCGTTTCGCCCGACTGCGAAATGGCCACGCAAAGCGTGTTGTCGAGAGGTAGCCGGCTCTGGTACCGAAACTCCGACGCGTATTCGATCTGGACGGGGATTCCGGCGAGGGTCTCGACCAGATGTCGGCCCACGAGGCCCGAATGCCACGACGTACCGCACCCGAGAATCAGCACCCGGTCCAGCTTCTCGATCTCCTCGACGGTGAGGCGCAACCCGTTGAGTCGCGCGTCGCCCTCGTCGAGCATGAGCCGACCACGCAGCGTGTTCTGCAAACTCTCAGGCTGTTCGAAGATCTCCTTCTGCATGAAATGCGCATAGCCACCCAGCTCGATCGCCGCAATGTCCCAGTCGATCGAATCGGACTTGCGCGCCTGGTCCTCGCCGTCGTGGTCGAGGATCCGGTATCCCGCCGGCGTGAGCACCGCGATGTCGCCGTCTTCGAGATAGACCACCGAGCGGGTGTGCTCGACGACGGCCGCCGGATCAGACGCCACGAAGGTCTCACCGCCCTCGCCCAGTCCGAGCAGGAGGGGCGAGCCCCGGCGGGCCACCACGATCCGGTCCCTGAACTCGCCCGAGATGACCGCGATGCCGTACGCTCCTTCGACGTGCTGCAGCGCATTGCGGACCCGGTCCTCGAGAGCCTCACCGTCCGCTTCCTCGATGAGGTGCGCCAGCACCTCGGTGTCGGTGGGCGTCAGGAAGATGTGCCCGCGATCCCGCAGCACCCGACGGAGCGTGTCGGCGTTCTCGATGATGCCGTTGTGGACCACCGCGATCTCACCGGTACAGTCGAGATGCGGGTGGGCGTTGCCCGTGGTCGGCGGGCCGTGTGTGGCCCAGCGGGTATGGGCGATGCCCATGTGCCCTTCGACCGGATTGGCCTCCATGTGCCGAGCGAGTGCCTCGACGCGACCACTCTGCTTGCGGACCTTGAGGCCCATCCCGTTCTGGAGCGCGATACCCGCGGAGTCATAGCCCCGGTATTCGAGACGCGCCAACCCTTCGATCAGGATCGGCGACGCCTGACGATGCCCGATGTAGCCCACGATTCCGCACACGTTGATTCCTCCAGATATCGGTCCCCACAGGCCGGACGTTCCGGCAGGGCCTTCTGAATACAAGACCCGGACCAAAGCTGGGAGAATCCCCTTTGTGGCTCAGGACAACGGCTCCCCAACCCATACCCCCCGTCGGAACCGGAGGGGGTCGTGGCGGCCGCGCAACGACCGTCGTCCTCACCCCACGGCCTGGAGCACCTCGCGGGTGGGGGGGGTGCGAAGCCGGGGCTCGTTCCCTTCCCGGGACGGGAGCTGCACCGGACGAAGAGGGCCCTCGGGCATCGAGGTCGTGCGCAATCGTGGGGGGAGTGATTATACTGCTGCCGTCGTGCCTCCTCTTTCCCTTCAGCCCGATCCGTCTTTGGCCGGTCCGACATCCTCCGTCCCATCGCACGACTTCGTGCGGACGCCCGTCGCCGTCGTGGTCGACGATCAGGAGTGGACGGCTCGCTCCCTCGACAGCATCCTCGGTGCTGCGGGGTACGCTGTCCTCAAGGCCTATACGGGCCAGCAGGCGACCGATCTCATCGGACGTGTGAGACCCGACGTGGTCTTCATCGACCTGCACCTGCCCGACGTCGAGGGAATGGTGTTGTACCAGAAACTCAGGGACGCCGGCATGATCGGAGCCAGCACACCGGTCATCGCCCTCACGCCGGCCCGCCTGAGCCGCGAGGAGCGGCTCCAGGCGCTCGCGGCCGGCGCCTGGGACGTGCTCGGGCTGCCCTTCGATGCCGACGAGCTCGTGCTCAAGCTCGGCGTCCTCGTGCGAGCCAAGCAGGCGACCGACGAGGCCCGTGAAGAGTCGTTGGTCGACGCAGCCACCGGTCTCTACAACACGCGCGGGGTGCTCCAGAAGCTCTCCGAGCTACGATCCGACGCCTCGCGCAGTGGACGCGCATTGGCTTGTATCGTGGTCGGGCCGCGTGAAGACGATGTCGTCGACTCCGGCGTCGGCGAGGTCCTGGCGCGAGTCGTGGCCGATCAGACGGCCATCGGGCTCCGGGTGCGCGATCAGGCTCCGGAGGCGGCTGCCCGGATCTGGAGAACCACGCGCCGGTGCGACGCCAAGGGCTCCCTGGGGCGGACCGTCTTCGTGGTGGTGGCTCCCGACACCGACTTCGCCGGAGCGCAGCGATTGGCCGAGCGGATCCTGGAGGCGCCGGCCCTCGATGACGCAGCCACCGAACTCGTGGCAGGGCTCTTCGCCGAGGCGGATCTCGAGACGTCGCCGGTCACCGCATCCGACTTCCTGTCGCGCGCCACGGAGGCGTTTCGCCGGGCGCAGGTGAGTGCCGATCGCTCCCGAATCATGAAATACCACACCAACTGAGCCGGTCCGATCACCTCCGACCGGGCCTGGGGCGAGTGTCCGGACCGGCTCCGAGGAGTCAGTCGGCAGCCCCCGCGTTGGCCGGGAGCGCACGCGGCCCATCGTCGATCTCGAATGCTTCGTCTTCGGCCTCGTATCCCGGCAGATAGTAGGCCGAGTGGTAGCCGTACGACTTGATCGCCTTGCTCGAGAGGTCGTTGAGCACGCCTCCGAGAATCCGCAGCGGCACGTCGCCCAGACTCCTCAGCTTGGCCTCGACCACGGCCTTGTCGGAGGTTCCGGCACGGAACACGATGGCCATCGCCCCCGTGAGAATTCCGAGATGGAAGGCGTCGGCCCCAGCCGCCATGGGCGGCGTGTCGACGATGATCACCTCGTAGTGGGAGCGCAGCCGAGCGAGCAGTCTCTGGATCTGCGCACCAGTCAGGAGTTCGGGCGCCCGGGCGAGTCGGGTTCCCGACGCCAGCACGTGCAGGTTCGGGTACTCCGTCTTCTGGATGAGCCCTTCGGCCCGGCCACCCGACAGATAATCGACCAGCCCCGGCTTGCGCTCGACACCGAGGATGTGATGCAGGTCTCCACGCCGCGTGTCGGCGTCGATGATCAAGGTGCGACGCCCGGTCTCGGCAAACGACAGGGCGAGGTTGGAGGCGATGAACGTCTTTCCCTCGGCGGCTCCGGGACTGCTGATGGCGACCATGAGCGGGCCTGCCGATCCATGGGCATACATCAACCGCAGGCGGAGCTCGCGGAACGCCTCCTGGACCTCGAAATTGGCTCCGTCCTTCTGTGAGACCCGGGGGATCGTACCCAGGATATCCAGGCCCAGACCCACGGATACGTCTTCCGGATAGCGGAACCGGGCATCGGTACGGTCGAGAAGGATCGCCGCCAGTGCACCCAGCCCCACGCAGGCGCCGAAGACGATCAGGAAGAGCATGGGCCGGGGATCCTGGACCGGGTACTGGGGCAGGACGGCCGCATCGAGAATCCGCACGTCGGGCACACTGCTCGCTGCAGCGAGGCGCGCACGCTCATAGCGACCCCGCACCTCGGCGTATTGGTTGCTGGCGATCTGGAATGTCCGTGTGAGGCGGGCCTCCGTGATCGACCGGGCCGGAATTCGCTTGAGTTCCGTCGACGCCCCCTCGATACGACTGTCCAACTCGCGGGTGCGGGCGCCCAGCGCATCGGCGAGCCCGGTCAGCATCCGGGGAATCGTACGCTCCTCGAGGGTGGCGATGGCCTGGGCTTCGGCGTCCACCAGCGGGTGTTCATCGGTGTAGCGTTCCTTGAGGGCGCGGTAGTTGGCCTTGCGTCCCGCGAGCTCGTTGAACACGCTGCGAAGTTCCGACGATCCGGAAACGGCGGGGATCAACTCGAGCCGCTCGACCGGAACCGACCCCGTCGGGTCGTCCAGGACCTCGAGAATGCGGGCTCGATCACGCCCGATCTGATCGACCTGGATCTGCATGTCGAAGAAGTTGGTGAAGACCGGATCACGGGTCTCGGCCACCCCGGGTACGATGGGCGCCGCCCGTTCTCCCGGAAGGGTGACCGTGTTCACCTTGAATTCCTGCAAGGCGAGTTCGGCCGCATCGAGCTCCTGTTGCGAGCGATCGAGCTGCTCCTTCAACGCCGCGGTCCGCTCGACGAGCGACAGCCGCTTGAGGTCCCGGGCGACCGACTCGAAGTGCGTCAGCACCGCATTCAGGGTTGCTGTGAGCTCCTCGGGATCGGGTCCCCGCAACTCGAGAGTCAGGACGTTGCCCCCCTGATCCATGCGCGACCTGAGACGCTCGGTGAGACTCCCCGACACGCCCCGGGGGCTCGCCAGAGTGAACTTCATGATCCTGCCGGGCGTGAGGACCTGCGGCCCCGGGCGCCAGCGGATCCCGACCTCCTGGCCGATGGGGTCACCCACGCGCCCACGGTCCAACTCGACGCCTTCGTCGGTCGCCAGTACGAAGGTCTCTCCTGCGGCATCGACGGTGAGCTGGTAGTTCCCGTAGCGCGCCTGTTCGGCGAGGAAGAGCCCCGACATGTCCGCTCGGGTTTCGGGCCTGGCCCGCAGGTAGAGGCGCTGCTGCACCACGACGGAATCGAGCACGGCGCCCGTGAACAGAAGCTCCTGCCACGCACCGCCCCGGAAGAGCTCGCCCGTCTGGATCGGGCCCTGTTGCTCTTCGTTGATGCTCGTCACCTCGAACCAGATGGTGCCGTTGGTCTGGTATTGCGGAGACGCCAGCGACATCGCGAACACCCCTCCGCCAATCCCGAGCCCACCGGCCAGCGCGATCAACGCCCAGTACCGCCGCAGGGCCAGCACCATCCGTCGGAGCGACGGTCCGCCCCCACCCTGGTCCGGTTCGAACGGTTCGTCCCAGGAATCCTCCGGGGGCGGAGCCGGGTGAACCTCCAACGACGGCGTGAGGTCGCCCTCACGAAGAGCTGGCAGCCGGTCTGACATGCGTACGTCCGATGTAGAATAGAGGGATTCCCGCTCCGCACTACAGCAACCCCCGTGCCGGAACGAGCCCTGTCGATGCCTATTGGAATCTACGGACGTTGACCGCAGATGCCAAAGGATTCCGGCACTCCCGGTTGCGCCACACCCGCCACGCCTGTTGCAGCGAGTCCACAATCACCCTTGCGCCACCCCTCCGGAAGGGGAAGACTTCGAATCGGAGGAGTGTCGTCCTCCCGCATCTCGTTGGCCGCTGACGGCCCCACCCCGTGACGCTGCTGCGGCATCGCACGATGCGTACACACACCGACAGGAGTACGGATGGCCCCGTCGTATTCGGTTCTCGTCGTCGACGACGACGATACCCTGCGCGAGACCTGCGCTCAATACATCCAGAGCTTCGGCTTCGACGTGAGCAAGGCCGCACGAGGCGAAAAGGCGCTCGAGATGGTGCGACGCCGGGCCTACGACATCCTGGTCGTCGACCTCTACCTTCCGGGTTCCTCGGGTATGGACATCCTGATCGAAGCGGTCGAGCGCCATCCGGCGTCGAAGGTGATCCTCATGACCGGAAATCCCTCGGTCGAGTCGAGCCACGCGGCTCTCGAGGCGGGCGCCTTCGACTTCCTGCCGAAACCGTTCAGCGCCACCCATCTCGAGATTCTCGTCGACCGTGCGGTCCAGGCGCTGGAAGAAGACCGAAGTGCTTCGCCCACCTCGGAAGACCGCAGCATCCTGGAGCGGGTCGGCGAGCACGGGCTGCTGGCCGAGTCGAAGGCCTTCCGCAATGTCGTCGAACTCGCCCGTCGGGTCGCCCGCACCGACGCATCGGTCTTCATCACGGGCGAGAGTGGCACCGGCAAGGAGTTGATCGCCCAGTTCATCCATGCCAACAGCCCCCGCCGTGACAAGCCGTGGGTACCGGTCAACTGTGCGGCGATCCCCGAGGCGCTCCTGGAATCGGAGATGTTCGGGCATGTCGAGGGGGCCTTCACCGGGGCGACCCGGTCGAAGGAAGGCCTTCTGGAAACCGCCAGCGGAGGCAGCTTGTTTCTGGACGAACTCGCCGAGATGCCCCTGTCGATCCAGGCGAAGCTGCTGCGGGTGATTCAGGACGGAGTGCTGAGGCGGGTCGGTAGCACCCGCACCGACGCGGTGGTGGCCGTTCGATTCATCGCCGCCACCAATCGGGACCCTCAACAGGCCATCGAGGATCAGCTGCTCCGCAAGGACCTCTACTATCGACTGCGGGTGGTCCCGATCCACATTCCGCCACTTCGGGAACGCCCCGACGACATCGCGTATCTGTCGGAGTACTACCTGCGGCACTTCTGGGCCCGGCATCGCTCCGGCGAAGATGCTCCGCGTCTGAGCGAGAGCGCGCGCTCGTTTCTCAATTCGCACTCATGGCCGGGCAATGTGCGAGAGTTGTGCAATGTCATCGAGCACGCCGTGGTGGTGCTGGAGCCGGGGGGCGACATCCAGCCTTCGGACTTCGATCTTGGCGCCGGGAGCGAGCCCGTGGTCGTTGCGGGTGCTTCGTTCAACATCGACCGCAGCCTGTTCCAGAAGGACTATCACACGGCCCGGGAAGAGATGCTTGCGGCCTTCGAACGCGACTACCTGACGTACATCCTCCAGGAAGCCGACGGCAACATGAGCAGCGCGGCGCGGATGGCCGGTGTCGATCGCACGACACTCTACCGCATCATGGAGAAGCGCAACCTACGACGCAGGGACCTGCTGGAGGCCTGATCCGTGGCCACTGGAACCGATGCTGCCCAGAGGCCGGGGGCAGCCGATGCCGCTTCAACGCCCGGTCCTCCGCGCGAGGGGCCCTCCGCGCTCGCCCAGGCGCGGGCGGCCCTCGACCTCTCGCTCAATGGGCGAGGGGAGTTTACCGATCTCGCCGAGGCGCGAAGGCTCCTGGACGAGTTGATGGGCGACATCGCCCTGCTCGGGGAGCGGCGAGGCACAATCGGGTTTTCGAAAGACACCGATGCGCCGATCCGTCTACGTTTGATCGAGTTGCTGCGGAGCGAGTTGATCCGGACATGGACGGAGCCGCCCAGCCCGCCGGCGGCCGAAATGCTGCACATGCTGCGGATCCTCGAAGAGCTTAGAACGGCGGCCGAGCCCGGAGGCAGCCACCGTGTGGCGCTGGAACTCGGCGATCCCGCCACACTCGGGCTCGTCGTCGAGATGGCCCACGATCTGCGCTCGCCTCTCACCTCGATCCTGTTCCTCTCGGAGGTGCTCCAGAACGGAAGGAGTGGCGAGATCAACGACCTCCAACGTCGGCAGCTCGAAGTGATCTACAGCGCTGCCTTCGCCCTCACCACGGTGGCCGACGATCTCGTCGACATGTCACGCCGCGGGGAGCGCCTGGGGCAGGAAGAGCCAACGATCTTCTCGCTCGCCGAGCTCGTCGAGGGGGTCGCCCATATGCTACGACCCATGGCCGAGGCCAAGGGGATCGAGCTCCGCTTGTCCACGCCTCGAGACGACCGGCGGCTGGGGCGACCGGCGGCGCTGAACCGGGTGTTGATGAACCTCGCCACCAACGCCCTGAAGTTCACCGAAGAGGGGTTCGTCGAGGTCGAAGCGGAAACAGAGGGATTCGACGCAATCCGGTTCACGGTGTCGGACACCGGTCGCGGCATTCCGAGGGAGGCGCGGGCCACCCTCTTCGAGACCTTTCGAAAGTCCCGGCAACGAAAGGGGTTCTTCTTTTCGGGCAGCGGGCTCGGTCTGAGCATCGCGCGGCGGTTGGTCGAGGAGATGGGTGGGCGACTCGACTACGAGACCCGGCTGGACCATGGAACACGCTTCTTCTTCACGGTCAAGATGCCGCCGCCGCACCTCTGATTCCGGCTTCCCGGGAGCAAAGTGTAGCGTCAAACTGTGGCGTGCCTGCCACAACCGTTGGAAACACCCGACATCTCTGCACGGGTAGCGCACAGGATGCGTTCCTGCTAACTGCTTGGGCTCCATAGCCAAAAGGTGTTTCGACCCCTCTGGATCGGAACTTGCTCAAGGAATCTTCACAATCACACGACGCGGCGTTACCATTGCATCGTCAGCACCCGTTTCAGACCGAAGGTCCTCCTTGAGCCAGGCAGCCGAGCAGCGCCCAACCCAACCGGGTCGCTCCCGCCAGAACACTTCGATCCGCCTGACGGTCGAAGATGGTGGCGCCGGCTCGTCACGGCGTGTAGCCGCTGGACGGCGGCGTGCTTTCAACGACGCCATGACCCGCGTGCTCAACGTCGGCGTGGCGGGAATCGCCCTCGTGCTGACGTCGCCGATTCTCGTGGCGATCGCAATCCTGATCAAACTCACCTCGCCGGGAAATGTGCTGTACACGCAATCCCGGGTGGGACTCGATCGACGCCAGCGGCGCCCCAACGGCACCTCGGGGCCGTCCCGTCGACGTCGTGACGCGGGAGGTCGCCTGTTCCGGATCTACAAGTTCCGGACCATGGTTGCCGATTCCGACACCGCGGGTCAGGTCTGGGCATCGAACACCGATCCGAGAATCACCCGGATCGGAGCCGTGCTGCGCAAGTACCGCCTCGACGAACTCCCTCAACTGTGGAACGTGTTGAAGGGCGACATGAACATCGTGGGCCCCCGCCCCGAGCAGCCCGACATCTTCGAGGATCTCCGCGAGCAGGTTGCGGCCTACCAGCGGCGGCAGCGGGTGCTCCCGGGCATCACCGGGTGGGCTCAGGTCAACCACCATTACGATCAGTGCATCGACGACGTGCGCACCAAGGTGCGCTACGACCTCGAGTACATCCACCGACGGTCGCTGGTGGAAGACCTCCGGATCATGGCCCGTACCATTCCGGTCATGGTCGGCAAGAAGGGATCGGTCTGACAAGAAGGGATCCGTCTGAGTCGTTCCCGCCGCAGTGGCGGTAGGCCTCCCTCGTCTCTCAGCCCGCGTTGCGGCGCGTCGGCTCGCGGTAGGCCTCCCTCGCCTCAACCCGCGTTGCGTCGCGTCGGCTCCCAGACCGCCTGACCAGCCCCCCGAAAGGCGCGCACCCACGCACGCAGGATTGCGATGTTGCTCAGTACGGCGAAGGCCGCCAGCGACGCTAGCCGCGGCCACGGCTGATCGTCGGGGCGCCGGAGTCCGGCCCAGGCCAGCCCCAGGCCCAATACCATCGCGGCAAGCAGCGCACCCACACCCCGAGGCGACCGCGCCAGCCATGCCACGATCAGGAGTCCCGACCAGAGGCTGAGGGCCGCCATGGGAATCAGCCACCTGCAGACCTTGTGGCTGAAGAGCATCCAGGCGAAGACACCGTGTCGGAACGGGCTCAAGAGGTGGCGCTTGTAGCCGAGCGTTTCCATGCCCCGGGTAATGGTGCGTACCTTGCGGCGATACTCGCGGTCGAGGGAATGGGTGCGGGGCACGTAGCAGATCGCGTCGTTGACGGTCACCGCTCGGTATCCATGCTCCCGCGCGGTCAGAGCCGATGCGAAGTCGCGCGACAGATGCGGGGGGACCGGTTTGCGGTGGAGTTCGGCCCGGATCGCATACAGCGATCCTGATGCGCCCACGATCCCGCCACCCGCACGCGTCTCGAGATCGCGGAGCCACATCTCGTAGTTGACGTAGCGGGTCTCGCCGGCATTGGCCTCGTCGAGCCGGTTCTCGATGCTGACGTCGCGTCCCGACGCCACACCCACGGTGGGATCAGCGAAGTGCCGGACCAGCGCCTTGATGGCCCCGGGATCGAGCCGGATCGACGCATCGGTATTGACGATGATCTCGCCGTCGAGGGTGGGAGCCACGGTGTTCTCGGCCGCGGTCTTGCCCGCTCGGGTCTCGACTCGCCGCAGCTCGATGCCGCGGGCCTCGAAGGCGCGTACGATGTCGTCGGTGCCGTCGGACGAGGCATCCGACACGATCACGCGCTGGATCCGGTCGTCTGGGTAGTCGAGAGCGAGCAGCCCCTCCATGGCGTCGGCGATCTGCCGTGCTTCGTTGTAGGCGGGCACCGTGACGCTCACCCGCGGCCAGATCTCGGGATCGGGCGGAGGAGGAGGGCGCTGTTTCCGTCCACCCGCGATATGAAGGAGCAGCGGGTATATCGCGAAGGTGTAGAGCGGTACCACCAGACCAAACGCCACCAGCGCCCCTGCCGCGATCCAGGGAAGGGTCGTCACGGGATCACTGCAAGGACGAAGGGCATGGCATCGGCTCCAGGGTGAGAGATGATCGGGATGGCGTCGAGGTCATGAGAGCCACACGTCGAGACGGGCCCGATCCCGGGCCGACATGCGGGAGTGGGTCGGCAAGGTCACGAGTGTGGTGGCCAGACGCGCACTGCCAGGGAGAGGATCGGCGGCCTGCAACAGCCCCTTGAGGGGTGTCAGCTGCCCCAGCGGGATGGGGTACGACGGCAAGACACCCAGCGCCCGCCCCTCACGGTCGACCTCGATCGCACTCAACGCCGGGAGACGCAGATAGCCGGCACGTATGGACGAGTCGACCTGTATGGGGTCGACGCGGGCGCCGGCGCCGATTCGTCGCATCAACCACTCGGCGCGCTCGCGTCGCACCCCAGCCTCGGCCTCGGCTGCGGGACGCGAGGCGAGCAACACCGCCGCCGACGCATCGGACAACGCCTCGAGCGGGCCGGGCGGGTGGTATCGTGTCTGCCCCAGGCCCAGAGCGGGGATTCGTGCAGGAATCCCGTAGAGGGCCGGTCTTCCGAGCAGTGCCTGGGCCAGACCCCGTACGAGCATCGGGGCGCGGGCCGAGGCGCCGCCTCCGGGCGCGGTCCCCCCCGCTTCCAGCCATGCCGCCAGGGCGCTCCGCGACCGATCGGTGCGAAGCACGAGGGCGCCCCCGCCGAGACCCGTCCAGCCCTTGCCCCGTCCGAAGCTCAGCACCGTCGCGTCAGCCACCCCTTCGACCGACCCGGCCTCGAAGATCGCGCCATGGGCCTGCGCGGCGTCGTGTACGAGGGCCACTCCACTCCCGATCACCAACCCTGCGATATCGGCATCGACCGGAATGCCGAAGAACGAGACCAGCACGACGAGATCGACCCCATCCAGGAGGCACTCGAGCGACGCGCGCTCAGGCTGAAGCGTCGCTGGGTCGAGGTCGTAGAGGCGTACACGCACCCCAGCGCCCACGGCGGCCGATGCCAGGTCGAAACACCCCCACCCCGGCAGCGCCACCACCCCCTCACGACCCGCGAGCAACTCGAGGGCCCACTGCAACGACTGGGTACCGCTGCCCAGGAGGTGGACATGTTCGACGTCCTGCCCCTGGGCCAGGTAGCCTCGGAGCGCCTCGTGCGCGCCGGCGGTCGACCCGGCGAGCGCTGCGAGCGCTGCCGGCGGCACCGGCGTGTACGCGGGCGGGACGATGCGCACGAACCGTGTGGTGCTCAGGGGATCCGGCGAGCCAGCATCGGCCCGAAGGTGTTGGCCAGAGGCAGGGGAAGCCGTTGCCACGCGCGCACGGCGAGGCCGAAGCCGCCGTCCGGATTGGGTGTAGCGGCACGACCGCTCCGCGACCACTGATACCATGGCAGAGGCTCATCGTCTCCGCCCCACTGCAGCTTGAAGCGATGGCTTCCGCCGTCTGGGGTGCAGCGTCCAAAGTTGAAGTGCGTCACGCCACGCCGGATCATCTCCTCCATCAGCGACCAGTACAACAGCATGTTGGGCGCATCGCGACTGAATTCGCGGAGCGACGACGCCCAGGTGATCTCGAACTCCGAGCCGAACACGAAGCCGCAGCCGCCGGCCACCGGTCGCTGGTCGGCGTAGATCACCGAGAAGACCACGCGATCGGGAAACACGCGGACGAGGTCGTGGAACATACTGCGCGGCAGCACCGGTGTGCCGAGGTCCCGCATGTTCTGCGCGAACACGGTGTAGAAGTCGTCGACCCCCTCGGACCCGATCCGAGCCTCCATGCCGGCCTTGAGGGGCCGCCGCACCTGGCTGCGCACCTTGGCTTTGAGCCCCTTCGTGAAGAGTTGCTCGGCGTCATCACCGAGGGCGAGCACGACGGTGACCTTGCGGTGAACCTCGTCGAGCGACGTGTCGAGCGGCACTCGTGCCCGCAGTTCGAGTAGATCGACGCCCGCTTGCTCGGCGATCCGGCGCGCATCGTCGGCCAACGCCGTGCGAACGCCCGTCGTTCCCAGCGGGCCGCCGTAGTTGAGAAACGGCATCGAGACCAGGTAGTTGCCAAACAGGCGACTCCGCACATGGACCAGAGGCTGCACCCCGACCAGACCCTGCGCCGAGACCGCCGCCCGATAGTGGGTCGGGTGCCCGAAGCCGGCGCCGAACACCTCCCGCCACCCATGAAGGTGACAGAAGGTCGCGTCTGCGGCAGACTCGACGAAGCGGTCCCATTGCCCGGCGTCGGTCCAGTCGACGATCTCGAGCGCCGAAGAGGTCTCGGGGGAGCGATCAGGCATCGGGACGGGTCATCGTTGCGACGGTCTCGCGGACCGGCTGGAAGTCGAAGTCGTCGAACAGGCGCTCGAGCCGCGGCCAGGTGCGACCGACCCCGTGAAATGCGCGCATCCGTGTTCGCCATGGGATCGGGGCCTCGGGCGCCACATCGAGTTCCCACGGATGGATGTAGAACATCGCGGGAGCCCCACGAGCTTCGGCCTGCCGGAACGCCCGCTGAAGGTATCGATAGGGAAAGAACCGAAAGTAGGCGCCCCCCGAGGCCGGCAACCGTCGGCCGGCCACGGTCAGCGTCGTCGCCGGGAACTCGGCGATGGTGCCCCCGGGTCTCGCGATCCAATGGGGGTCGGGCGGGCCATCCGGGTACCCGTAGGTGGGGTGACCTCGAATCGGAAAGAGGCTGGAATCGTAGCGATAGCCCTCCTCCAACAACACATCGAACGCCCACTCCGCACCCGGCACGATCGAGAAGCTGGGAGCGCGAAACCCGACCACTGCCGACCCGATCAGATCTTCGAGAAAGCCGCGGTTGCGACGCACCGAAGCTCGGAACGCCTCCGGCTCCTGGGCGGTGACCAGGCGATGATCGTGGGAGTGCGCTGCGATCTCATGCCCCGCCGCCGCGCATCTCCGTATCAGGTCGGGCTCGAGCTCGGCCAGCCATCCGACGACGAAGAACGTTGCCTGTACATTGCGGTCGTCCAGCAGCTCCAGCAGGCGATCCATGACGGCGGGCGAGCGACGAGGCAACTCCCCCCATTCGGCCCGTGCAATGATCGATTCGAAGGCCGTGCCGTGGAAGAACTCCTCGACGTCGACGGTGAAATGATGGCGCGGCCGCGGGGGTGCGGTGGCAGGAGGGGACACGAAGGGCGGGGTGATGGGATGGGGAGACCCGATATCTGAAGTCTGTCTGTGGAACCGGCACGACACCAGCCCGCGCTCGTTCAGCGGATTCCCGCCAGGCGCAGTACGAGACCTTCGCCACTGAGCCCGGCGGGCACATTGATACGGGGCAGACGATGTCGATCGCTGCACCATCGCCCTCCCACCTCCGTCGCGCCGCCGTCGACCCTCACGGCGTACGCCACACTCTCGGCAGCGAGGGCGACCACCCCGTCGGAATAGAGGCCGTATGGATAGGCCAGCCAGTCCATGGTGGGCAGGTCGGGATCGACGTCGGCGAGCCAGACGACCGCGGTCTCGATCTCCCGCCGCGCCTCGTCGAGGGGTACGCCGGCCAGGTTGACGTGGCTCCAGGTGTGCGACCCGAGAGCGTAGGCTCCCGCCTGGACCGCGCCGAACAACTCGTCACGCCCGACGGGGCGAGCGTGTGGGGGAAGCTCGGCGGGGCGCAATCCCCGCTCGGAGGCCCAGGCGACGATGGCCTCCCCACGGCCACCCAGACGGCCGAGCGCATGATCCCGAAGCCCCGGGTCGAGCCCGTCGACGCCCCGCGCGAGCTGGTCCCACCAGAACCCCTCGGCACCCAGAAGCCCCGGCGACACGAACACCGTGGCCGGCGCCTGGCGACGGGCCAGCTCGTCGAACCCGGCCGTGAGCGCTCCCCGGTAGGCATCGTCGAAGGTGATCACGGCCCGCGGCCGTTGGGGAGGAGTCTGACCAACACGAAGTTCGCCCAGCGCCACGATGTCGTGGGTCTCGAGCAGACGGTCGAGGTGCTCGGCGAACCGCCGCTGCGAAATGTGGAGGCTGGTGTCACCCACTGCGACCTCGCCCTCCGGCACCACGTTGTGGTACGACAAGATCACGGTGCCCGATGCCCTTCGCCGGATTCGCGCCCGGGGAACACCCGACGCGACCAGCCCGTGCTCGACCGCCCCCTTGATCATTTGCTGAAATCCCATTCAGCGGGGATCCCCGACGTTTGCCATGACTGCGAGTGCACCTCCGTCAAAGCGCGAATACGTTGGACGTCACGAGCCCTCCAATCCTATCTTCCGTTGGCAACTCCCCCAACCCCGTGGCCCCATGTCGCCCCTGAGATCGCCCAACGTCTCCCCCTCCGTGGTTCTGTTTCCCGGTGTCCTGGCCCTGGCCTTCGCCTTCGGCTGCTCGCCCGCCTCCGACGACCCCTCTGGTGACACTCCCGTGCGCTCTCCCTTCGCCGACCGCGTCGCCCAGTACGCCCCCGTCCGCCTGACCGCCGACCTGTCGGGGCTGTCCGAGGGGGATCGGTCGGCCGTGCGGCACCTGATCCAGGCCGTCGAACCCATGGACCTGGTGTTCTGGAAGGAGGCCTGGGGTGACCGGGCGTCGCTACTGGCGAGGGCCGGCGACGACGCCGACCTGCGACGCTACCTCGAGATCAACTACGGGCCCTGGGACCGGCTTGCGGGCGACGAGCCCTTTCTCGAGGGAGTCGGACCCAAACCGGCGGGTGCCCGCTTCTATCCCGACGACATGACCGACGCCGAGTTCGAGGCGGCAGCCGCCACTACACCGGCTCTGCGATCCCTGTACACGATGGTCACGCGCGCGCCCGACGGAGGGCTCACCGCCGTGCCCTATCACGAGGTGTTCGCGGCCGAGCACGAGACCGCCGCCGGGCACCTTCGCGCCGCAGCGGCCGCCACGGACGAAGCCGGGCTGAAGCGCTACCTCGAGCTGCGCGCCGACGCCCTGCTCACCGACGAGTATCAGCCGAGCGATTTCGCCTGGCTCGACATGAAGGACAACGCCATCGACGTGGTGATCGGACCCATCGAAACCTACGAAGACCAGCGCTACGGCCTCAAGGCCGCGCACGAAGGGTACGTCCTGATCAAGGACCAGGAGTGGAGCGCGCGGCTCCAGCGTTTTGCCACCCTGCTCCCCGATCTGCAGCGGGGGCTCCCCGTCGACGACCGCTACAAGCGTGAGATGCCGGGCACCGACTCCGACCTGAACGCCTACGACGTGGTGTACTACGCCGGGGACGCCAACGCGGGCTCCAAGACCATCGCCATCAACCTTCCCAACGACGAAGAGGTCCAGCTCGCGCGAGGCACACGGCGCCTCCAGCTGAAGAACGCCATGCGGGCCAAGTTCGACCGCATCATGGTGCCCCTCTCCGAGGTGCTCATCGCTCCCGACCAGCGTGCTCACGTCACCTTCGACGCCTTCTTCGCCAACACCATGTTCCACGAGGTGGCCCATGGGCTGGGCATCAAGAACACCCTCGCGGGCACCGGTACCGTTCGTGAAGCGCTGCTCGAACACGCCTCGCCCATGGAGGAAGGCAAGGCCGACGTGCTCGGGCTCTACATGGTGACGCGCCTCCTGGAAGACGGCGAGATCACCCAGGGGACGCTCGAAGATCACTACGTGACCTTCCTGGCCGGCATCTTCCGCTCGGTGCGATTCGGGGCTTCGAGTGCGCACGGCCGAGCCAACATGGTGCGATTCAGCTATTTCCAGGAGCACGGCGCCTTCACCCGCGACGAGGCGACCGGCACGTATCGCGTCGACATGGTGCGGATGCGCACCGCCGTGGACGGTCTCAGCGAGTTGATCCTCACCCTGCAGGGCGACGGCGACTACGAGGGTGTCGACCGGCTTCTCGCCGAGCGGGGCAACGTTCCGGCCGAATTGCAAGCCGACCTGGATCGGCTGGCGGGTGCGGGGATACCGGTCGACGTGGTGTTCGAGCAGGGTGCCTCGGTCTTGTTCGGAGGCTGAAACCGACCCGTCAACCGCCCCCGTAGAGGCGCTCATAGGCGGCCACCATCGTCCGTACGTCGAAGGCATCCTGAACCCGCCGCCGACCTCGGCGGCCGTCTTCGGCCCGCGCGGGCCCGTCGAAGCAGGCGCGAGCGAGTCCGTCGCCGATGGAACGAACGTCCTGCGATTCGACCAGGCGATGCGCCAGCGTGGCACCCAGCACGTCGGGGTTGCCGCCGACCCGGGTCACCACGGGGCAACACCCACTGCTCAGCGCTTCGAGCAGACTGATCGACGTGCCCTCGCTCAGAGAGGTCAGGACAAAGATGTCGAGTGCGCGAAGTAGCCCCTCGGGATCGTCACACCAACCGAGCAGGGTCACGTAGGGCTCGAGTGCCAGCTCGGTGCGGAGCGACTCGAGTCGCGCTCGCTCGGAGCCATCGCCGGCCAACACCAGGTGGACCGGTGTACCGACCTCGTGGGTGTCGAGCATGTGCCTCAAACCAGCCAACAGCGTGGTGTAGCCCTTCACGGGCTCGAGTCGCCCCACGCTACCGATCAACACCACTTCGTCGGAGAGCCCGTGTTCGGCCCGAAAGGCGCTGGGTCCCGGAGCGAAGCGGGTGGTGTCGATGCCGTTGGGAATCACTTCGATCCGCTGCCGGAGCACGCCGGGCCCCACCACGAGCTGGTCTGCCGTGGCCTCGGAGACCGCCACCACGTGATCGGTGTACCTCGCCGCCAGACCGTCGAGGGTCTGGGCGAGGCGGCCCTCGGTCCCCATCCGACCATGCTCGGTATAGACCACGATCTCGACCCCGGCCATCCGGCTCGCTCGGGCACACTTGAACCAGATGCCGGAATGCAGATGTACGACATCGGGCGCGATGCTCCGGATCGCCCGCGCCAGGGCGACGGGGCGGATCAGCGACAGACGCCCCTGTGTCGGCCCCTCGTGGAGCTGCGCCACCCGTTCCAGACCCCGCCCGTAGCGGCCCACGTATTGAAGCGTCAGCACGTGTGGCTCGAATCGCGCGGGATCGACCCCGTGCACGAGGTCGGACAAGACCCGCTCCATTCCCCCATAGTTGAGGTTCTGGATGCAGTGCAGCACACGGATCGGTGTGCTCACCCCGCCCCCCCTCGGCCGAAGGCGTCGCGAATCCAGGATCGGCTCTCGGCCAGGAATGGGCGCGGATCGCTCAGTCGGAAGACCTCGAAGCGGTCGCCCGGCCACCACGGGCGAAACCACGCGAGCAGCCCACCTCCGCCCCCGCCCCGCCGCATGCGAATCAGCAGATGGTCGACGTCGCCCCACTCCCAACGCGAGCGGATCCCAACCCGGTAGTCGGGACACTCCTCCTGCCCGAGCCCCAGAAAGCGGTCCACCAGCAGTCGGGGAAAGTCGACCCCCGCGTCGATGGCGAGTTGCAGCGATCCCCAGAAGCGACCGTTGATCTCCATCAGCCCGTAGCGGCCGGTCGGCTCGTCGAGCTTGAACTCGACCATGGCCACCCCGGTCCACTCGTACGAGCGCAACAACGTCGTGGCCTGGGGCACCAGCTCGGCGGGTGCTCGAATGCTCTCGCGGTATACGCTCACCCCCCCTTCCGGCGGCTTCTCCCGAATCCGCCGGTGGCAGAACGACGCCACCAGCTCCCCCCGGTCGAGCAGCAGGAAGACGCCGATGCCCGGTCCCTGGAAGCGTTCCTGGAGCATGACCGGAAAGGCATCGGGCGCGAGCGCCGCCAGCACCGCGGCGAGTTCGGCCACGTCGTCCACGAACTGCACCTGGGTCTTCCGGCGCGTCGCCCCATCACCCACCACCGATCGGGCAGGCTTCATCACCGCAGGAAAGGTGGCCCAACCGATGGCCGCGGGATCGTCGGCGGCGCTGAGGGTCTCGAAGCCTGGAACCGCCACCCCGAGAGCCGAAGCGCGGGTCAGCAACGCCACCTTGTCGTTGACTGCGGCAAAGGTGTGTGCCGACGGCATGGGGATCAGAGACTCGAGGGCGGGCTCACCCAACAGCGCCAACGCCGAGGGCTCGGTGACGGGAACCACTACCGAATACCCGTCCTGCGCCACCACCGTCCGCACTGCGGCGAGGTAGGCCGCGGGGTCGGCAAGGGGGTCCGGCAGCCACTCGCTGGCGCTCGAGTAGCGCGATGCTCCGGCCAGCGAGCGTCTGCTCGCCGATCCCGTCGACACCCGATATCCGGCCGCCCCCAGCGAGCGGGCCACCGCGAGCGCCGCCCTCTGTTCGCCGTCGAGGACGAGCACCCGGTGGCGCCGGCGGCGGTCACGGTCCATCGCACCCCTCCATCGCCTCGAGGCACCGTACGATCCGCTGATAGGTCGCAGCGAAGAACTCCGGCGAGGTCCCGTACGGATCGACGATCGCGCGCCGCTCCACCGGCTCGGGGTCGAGGTCGCCGAGAAAGACCACGTCGTCGCGCTTGATCCCGGCACGAACCAGTCGGCGCAGATGCATGTGCTCCATCACCACCCACAGCCGCCGCCCCAGCGGAATCTCGGAGATGCTCCGTGATACGTGAACTCCCAGGTCGAGGCCGAAGTCGCGCGAGACGGCAATCGCGGTGTCGGGTGAGCTGCGTCCGCCCGCCATGAATCCCGCCGAAGTGAAACGGTCGGGATCCGACGCATGGGCGCGCATCCAGAACTCGGCGAAGGGACTCCGGCAGATATTGCCCAGGCAGACGAAGACGATCGGATCGCCGGCGCGGGCGCGGACGCGTGCCGCAGCTCGGCGTCGCCGGGCCGGGTGCAGGCCTGCTTCGATCCGATTGAGCCCGGCGCGGGTGAGGCTACGAAGCCTCTGAAGCATCGACAGGTGCGAGATTCCGGGAGTGGGCGGTAGGGGAAAAACGAACGGCTCGAAAGGTAGTCCGGGCCGCAGACCGACACCACCACATCCGCCCCACGCGCACGAGTAGGGCTTTCTCCGACAGTAGATTCGGGAGATCCTCCGACACCGGCGCGGCAATTCGGACATTAGCATCCGATTACGAAAATTCGGGAATCGCTCTCAGGTGTGGGAGGGCCCTTCAGAGACAGGCGACGAGGTTGGGAATGATCTCACAGACCGCGGTATACGCGCTGCAGGCGGTGTTGCTTCTGGCACGAACGCGGAGCGACCGACCGTTCCCGGCAGCGGCTATGGCGCGGAAGCTGGAGATCCCCTCGGGGTACCTGGCCAAGACGCTGCACCGCCTCCGGCAGGAGGGTGTGCTCGTCTCGTCGAGAGGCGCCCGGGGTGGCTATCGGCTCGCCACCCCTCCGCACGACCTCTCGCTGGCGCAGGTGCTCGCTCCCTTTCATGAGTTCGGTCACGGGGGGCGCTGCCTGCTGGGCGGCCCCTGTGACCTTGCCCATCCCTGTTCCGCCCACGAGCGTTGGGTCGAAGTCACGAGTTCGACACGCGGTATGCTCGAGCAGACGACTGTGGCCGACCTACTCGGACGGTCTCCCGATTCGACCCGCAACCTTTCCACCCGATGACCCCACGATCCATGCATCTTTCCGATTCGATCCGGCGTCTCGCCGGCCTCATGACTCTCTCGGCCGCGCTGGTCGCGTGCGGAGGAGACGACACCGATGCCCCCTCCGACACTCCTTCAGCCGATGCGTCCCAGGCCGACGGGGAGCTGACGGCGGTGGAACTCGAGCAGGGGATCGGCCCCATCCGAGACCTGGTGCTCACTGAGATCGATCCCGCGCTGGCCGCAGAGGGCGAAAAGGCCTTCGTCACCAAGTGCTCGGCCTGTCACCAGCTCGAGACCCGGTACGTCGGCCCCCGGCTGGGTACCGTCCTGGCGCGCCACCGCCCCGAGTTCGTCATGAACATGATCCTCAACGCCAACGAAATGGTGAAGCGACACCCCGTCATCAGAGAGCTCCTGTCGGAGTTCTACACCCCGATGCCGGTGCAGGTGACCGACCCCGACGAGGCCCGCGCGATTCTGGAGTACCTGCGCTCGGCCCAGATCGACTCCATCCCGACACCTCCCGCCGACCCGGCGGGGGACCGTTGACCCCCCCCGAACGTCATCCAACAAGGAGACGATAATGCGTACCTCCAAGCACCTGCTCACCCTGGCCGGCGGCCTGCTCGCCCTGGTCGGGCTGAGCATATCCGCCTGCGGGCCGGACTCGTCCGGTCGCGGACTGGGCGCCGGCGACATAGCCTCCGCCGCTCAGGCCGTCTATGTGGCACCTGGCGAATACGACGAGTTCTACGCCTTCATGTCGGGCGGGTTCAGCGGCAACCTGACCGTGATGGGCCTGCCCTCGGGGCGCCTGCTGCGGACCGTGCCGGTCTTCAGCCAGTTTCCTGAGAACGGCTGGGGCTACTCCGAAGAGACCAAGCCCATGCTCGAGACGAGCCACGGGTTCATTCCGTGGGACGACTCACACCATCCCGAGCTGTCGATGACCAACGGCGTGCCGGATGGTCGCTGGATCTTCATCAACGGCAACAACACGCCGCGCGTGGCCCGGATCGACCTCCGCACCTTCGAGACGGTCGAGATCGTCGAGATCCCCAACTCGGCCGGCAACCACGGGTCTCCGTTCATCACGCCCAATTCCGACTATCTGGTGGCCACGACGCGCTTCAGCGTCCCGGTCCCGAACCGGGACATGTCCATCGAGGACTACCGCGGCAACTTCAAGGGCATGCTCAGCTTCGTGCGGGCCAACGAACCCGGCAACATGCACGTGGCCTTCCAGATCCTGGTACCGGGCTACAACTACGACCTGGCCCACGCGGGCAAGGGCCCGTCGGACGGCTGGATGTTCTTCACCTCGTACAACACCGAGGAAGCGCACACCCTGCTCGAGGTCAACGCCTCACGCAATGACAAGGACTTCGTCGCCGCGGTGAACTATCGTCGTGCCGAGCAGTGCATTGCCGAGGGCATCGGCGAAGACCGCCCCACGAACTACCGACACAACCTGATCGGTGATGATCACATCGCCACCTCCGAGACGATCAACTCGGTGCGGGTGATCGAGGCGGGAGAATGCTCGGGCATGATCTACTTCCTTCCGACTCCGAAGTCGCCCCACGGCGTCGACGTCGATCCCACGGGTGAGTACATCGCGGCTGGTGGCAAGCTCGCGACCGTGATCCCGGTCCACTCGTTCTCGAAGATGATCGCGGCCATCGAGGCCGAGGACTTCGAGACGATCATCGACGGCATTCCGGTGCTGACCTATGAATCGGTCATCGCCGGTGAGGTCCAGAACGCGGGGCTGGGTCCGCTCCACACCGAGTTCGACGGCAAGGGCTTCGCCTACACGACCGCCTTCATTTCGTCCGAGATCGTGAAGTGGGAAATCGGCACCTGGCAGGTGGTCGACCGCATCGACGTGTACTACTCGGTGGGTCACCTCATGATTCCCGGTGGCGACTCGGCTGAGCCCGACGGCAAGTACATGGTCGCCCTCAACAAGATCACGAAGGACCGCTACCTGCCCACGGGGCCGGAACTGGCCCACTCGGCCCAGTTGATCGACATCAGCGGTGACAAGATGCGCCTGTTGCTCGATTTCCCGACCCAGGGCGAGCCGCACTACGCGCAAGCCATCAGGGCCGAGAAGATCCGTGACAACCAGGTCCAGTTCTACTCGCTCGACGAGAACACCAACCCATACGCCGCCAAGAGCGAGGCCGAGGCACGGGTCGAGCGCGACGGCAACGAAGTACACATCTACATGACCGCGATCCGCAGCCACTTCGTACCCGACAACATCGAAGGGGTGCGGGTCGGCGACGTGGTCTACTTCCACGTCACCAACCTCGAACAGGACTGGGACGTGCCGCACGGCTTCGCGGCGTTTGGCGCTCGCAACGCCGAATTGCTCGTGATGCCGGGCCAGACCCGCACCCTGAAATGGGAGCCGCAGGCGCCGGGCATCTATCCGGTCTACTGCACCGACTTCTGCTCGGCGTTGCATCAGGAAATGCAGGGATACGTACGGGTATCGGCGGCTGGAGCCGCCACCCCCCTGCGTTGGGGTACCGGCGGAACCTGGAAGACCCCGCAGTAACGATGGCAACCTCAACGGCACCGGGGGGCGGCAGTCGTCCGCCCCCCGGGCGCCGTTTTCAGTTCCGAATCCCTCCGACGTCCAAACGGATGAGGACCGATAGATGATGACGCGCACGAGCCGGATCCTGGTGCTCGTAGCTTCGCTGGCCCTGGCCCTGGTCTACGTGCTCCCGATCTGGGTGATCGATCTCGAAGCCCCGCAGTACCCCGAGGGTCTCGGGATGGTGATCACGGTCAACAACATCCAGGGTCAGAAGCTCAACGACCTCAACAACATCAACAACCTGAACCACTATATCGGCATGAAGCGGATCGAGCCCGAGTCGATTCCCGAGCTGAAGATCATGCCCTGGATCGTGGCGTTTCTCCTGGTGGGCGGCGTGTTGAGCGCTGCGATCGGGCGTCGAAAGGTGCTGTACGGCTGGGTCGCCATGTACCTTCTCGTCTCGCTCGTGGGTCTTGGTGACTTCTACAAGTGGGAGTACGACTATGGGCACAATCTCGACGAGGAGAACGCCATCATCAAAGTGCCCGGCATGAACTACCAACCTCCGTTGATCGGCTCCAAGCAGCTCTTGAACTTCAGGGCCCATTCATGGCCGGGATCCGGAGGATGGATCCTGATCGGTGTATCGTTGATCGGCTTCGGGGTGGCTGTAGCCGAATGGCGCCGCGCCGGAGCAGCGAAAGGCGCGGGGCGGCTGGCCATGATCGGCGCGGGACTACTGCTCGTCGCGGGCACCGCCGGTTGTGGAGCTCCCGAGCCGCGTCCGCTGGAGGTCGGCATCGACACCTGCGCCCGCTGTCTCATGACGGTGGCCGACGACGCGAGCGGGACCGAACTGGTCACCGCCACGGGGCTCGTCTATACCTTCGACTCGGTCGAATGCCTGGCGGCGTGGATCGACCACGACGCCGACGGCATCGACGTGCACTCGCTCTGGGTCACCGACCGGGCCCGCCCCGGCACCCTGATCCCGGCCGAGGCGTCGTTCTACCTGGCCAGCGAGGGGCTACCCTCGCCCATGGGACTCGGCCTGTCGGCCTGGTCGAGCGAGGCCGATCGCGACCAGGCGCTACTGGACCACGGTGGCACCCCCCTCGATTGGCGAGGGGTCGCCGCCTATGTGCGTGACGAGTGGCCCGGGGGACGACCCCCCATGGCCGGCTCCGGCCACGGTGGGCACGGGCAGGATATTCGTCCGTGAGCGGGGCCGCCCTCCTGGCCCTCTCGCTCGCGCTGATCGGAGTTTCCCAGGACGGGGCGGCCCAGCGCCCCGTCATGTCGATCTCGGCTGCCGTCGCCGCCGCCGCGGCCCACGACACGATCCGCATCCCGGCGGGTGTATATCGTGAGGCCACGATCCGGATCGATCGACCTCTCACCCTGATCGGAGACGACGGTGCGGTGATCGATGGCGAAGGTGAGCGCGCATTGATGACCGTCGAGGCCGACTCCGTCAACATTCGGGGGCTGACCTTTCGGAACACGGGGCGCTCGTTCGTCGAAGACCGGGCTGCCGTTCTCTTCGACACGGCGCGTTTCTGCCGCATCGAGGACAATCGCTTCGAAGACACCTTCTTCGCCATCTACCTAGCCAACGTCGGAGATTGTCTCGTGGCCGACAATCACATCGAGACTTCGGCCGAACGTGAGACGTTGGCCGCCAATGGCATCCATCTCTGGTACTCGACCCGCGTGCAGATCCGTGACAACCACATCCGGGGTCATCGCGACGGCATCTACTTCGAATTCGTCGAGAACGCCGAGGTCTCGGGAAACGACAGTGCAGGCAATCTGCGATACGGTCTCCATTTCATGTTCTCCGACGACTGCACCTATCGAGGCAACCGGTTTGCCGAGAATGGCGCCGGGGTTGCCGTGATGTATTCGCGCAGAGTCGTGGTGGAAGACAACGACTTCGACCGTAATCGAGGTACCACGGCCTTCGGCCTGCTGTTGAAGGACATCACCGACTCGCGCATCGTCCACAACCGGTTTCGCGAGAACAGCGTCGCGATCCACGCTGAAGGTGCAAACCGGCTCGACGTGCGTTCGAACGAGTTTCTCCGCAACGGATGGGCGGTGCAGTTGATGGCCAACTCCCACGACAGCGTGTTCGAGGCCAACAACTTCATCGGCAACTCGTTCGACGTGGCCACCAACAGTCGGCGTACCTACAGCCAGTTCACCGGCAACTACTGGGACCGCTACGAGGGCTGGGACCTCGATCACGACGGTTGGGGGGACGTAGCCTTCCGACCCGTCCGGCTGTTCGGGCTCGTCGTACAGCAGAACCGTCCGATCCTGATCCTTCACCGCAGCTTTCTGGTGTCGCTTCTCGACCTCGCCGAGCGGGTCTTTCCCGTTCTGACGCCCGACAACCTGATCGACGAACGCCCGGCCATGAGCCCGCTCCCCACACCGTGGCGGTCCTCATGACCGGGGCCCCCGATCCCACCCCCGGTCTGCTCCGGGTCCAGGGCGCGCGCAAGCGCTACAGCGCCCTGGAGGTGCTGCGCGGCGTCGACCTCGAACCGGGAGCCGGTCGCGTGACGGCGGTCCTCGGACCCAACGGCGCTGGCAAGACCACGCTCCTCAAGATCATCCTCGGTCTCGTGCATGCCGACGAGGGGGTCGTCGAGGTAGCGGGCGAGCGCATCGACGGCGACGCCCGCTACCGCCACGATGTGGGCTACATGCCCCAGTTACCGCGTTTTCCCGGCAATCTCTCGGCACATGAGCTCATCGCGATGCTCGACGACCTGCGTGGCTTCACCGGTGAGCCCGACGAAGAACTCATCGACGCCTTCGAGCTGCGGACCCAACTCGAGAAGCCGTTTCGTACCCTGTCGGGCGGAACGCGCCAGAAGGTCAACGCCGCCCTTGCCTTTCGCTATGGGGCATCGCTTCTGATCCTCGACGAGCCCACTGCGAGTCTCGACCCCGTGGCCGCACGCAACCTGAAAGACAAGGTGCGCCGGGAGCGCGACCGCGGGCGCACCGTTCTGCTCACCTCGCACGATCTGGGTCAGGTGCAGGCGCTCTCCGACGACGTGGTGTTCCTGCTCGAGGGTTCGGTGCGATTCCGCGGCACCCTGCTGCGTCTGCTCACCGTCACGGGTCACGCCGATCTCGAAGGCGCCATCGCTACCCTGATGGAAGACAGCGCTCCCCTCGACCACGGAGAGGTCGAATGATCGACGTGCCTCGCACCAGCGCGCGCCGGATCCTGGCCTACACCGTTCGGAACCAACTCCGCGGCCGCGCCATTCCGGGCTACGCCTTGTTCTTCGTGGTGGTCACCTTCGGTTTGCTGCATTTCGGCGGTGGCATCAACCGAGCGCTCCCCTCGTTGGCCAGTTTGATTCTGCTCGTGGTGCCCCTCGTGAGCCTGGTGGTGGGAACCGTCGGGTTCTACGACGGTCGCGAGTTCACCGAACTCCTGCTGTCGCATCCCGTCGCTCGCGGCCCCTTGTTCACGGCGCTCTACCTGGGACTCGTACTGCCGCTGGCGGCGGCGTTCGCGCTGGGCATGGGGCTCCCCCTGGCCTTTGGTGGCCTCGACTCGGCTACGATCCTTCCCGCCGCACTGGTTCTGCTGGGTGGAGTGCTGCTCACGGCGGTGTTCGGAGCCCTCGCCGTGCTCGTCGCCACCTCGGTGCAGGATGCCGCGCGGGGGTTGGGGGTGGCCTTGCTGGTCTGGCTCGGGCTCACCGTCATGTACGATGGCCTGGTCCTGCTCGGCACTCAGGCCTTTTCGTCCTATCCGCTCGAGCGTCCCCTGTTGGTGGCGATGCTCCTCAACCCCGTCGATCTGGCCCGCGTCCTGGTGCTGGTGGCCATGGACGCTCCGGCGCTCCTCGGATACACCGGTGCCGTCTTCCAGAAGTTCTTCGGAAGCGTGACGGGTGTGGTGGTGGCCACGGCCTCGCTGGGGCTCTGGATCGCCCTGCCGACCTGGGCGGCGCTGCGCCGGTTCCGACGCATGGACTTCTGAGTCCACCTCGTCGGGCAACTCCGGGCCGAAGACCCCCTCAGTCGGCGGCCTGCCCCACGGCACAGACCGCACCGACCGGGTCGCGGAGCACGGCATACCGGTAGCCGCCCCCCGCTCGTACCTCACCGATGAGCTCGCCCCCCCGAGCTCGACACGCCTCGAGCGCGGCGTCGAGGTCGGGCACCTGGAAATACGCGATCCACACCGGGGGCAAGGCGGCGTTGACTCCCCGCGCATGGCAGATCCCGGCCACCGGTGTGCCCGTGGCGTCGATCATGTTGTAGTCGGCGTAGTCACCCATGTCGACCGGCTCGGGACGCCACCCCATGACCTCGGCGTAGAAGTCGCGAAGCTCGGGGGCCTTCGAACTGGTGAGGTCGAGCCAGACGATGGGAGTCGGAACGCTCATGGGGCGGCTCGAGATGATCGGGGAACGGTGTCGGCGAAGGACATCGCCCCCAAGATATATCGCCCTCGAGGCCACCGCTCTCCGACCGGGACCACCCGGTGGGTATCGCGCTCGGGTCGATCCAGCCCCTATGTTCGCGTCATGCGCACCTCTTCCCTGCTCCCACTCGCGACACTCGCCGTCCTCTCGGCCCCCTTGCCGGGTGCGGCCCAGGCCTCGCCCGCGCCCCTGGCTACACGCGTCGAGATCATCCGCACCGCCTACGGTGTGCCCCACCTCCGGGCGCACGACCTCGAGGCGTTGGGCTTCGGCCTCGCGTGGGTCCAGATGGAAGACTACGGTCGGGCGGTCGTGGAGCGGCTGCTCTCGTCTCGCGGGGTGCTCTCTCGCCACCTCGGGGACGAACACCTCGAAGACGACTTCGTCGGGCGTCTCGGGTATGCCGAAGCGCTCCGCACATACCACCGCTTTCCCGCCGAGACCCGCGAAGTCATGGAGGGGTTTGCCGAAGGGGTCAACGCGTGGATCCGCGCCTACCCGGAGGCCCTGCCGGATTGGGTGGCGCCCGATTTCACAGGTCACGACGTCGCCGCGCGCGACGTCGGGTCGTGGAGTCGAGGCCGCGCTCGGGCTGTGCTGCGGGCACAGGGGCTCGACGACACCCTGGTCCCGGGAACTCCCCTCGAGGAGCAGGAAGGCGCACACCCCTCGGATGGATCCAACGCCTGGGCCTTCGCGCCCTCTCGCACCCGTTCGGGATCGGCCATCCTGGTGCGCAACCCCCATCTGGCCTGGGACGCCGGCTACTACGAAGCTCACGTGAGCGTGATGTCGTCCGACGACGACCTGCCCGAGCTCGACTTCTACGGCGACTTCCGTATCGGGGGTGCCTTCGGGATCATCGGTGGATTCAACCGGCACCTCGGCTGGGCGACGACCAACAACTCGACCGTACTCGATCAGGCCTATCGGCTTCTTCTCGACCCCGATCAGCCCGATCATGTGCGATTCGACGGGGCGTCGATCCCGCTGTCGTGGACCGACATCACCGTCGAGTCCCGATCCGAGGGTGGTGACCTGGTCGAGGTGACTCGCCGCTTCTGGCGGACTCCCATCGGCCCCGTGATCCATCGGTCGTCGGACGCCGTCGTCGTACTGCGGAGCGCCACCGAAAGCGGGCCGAGTCGGGGCGAACAGTTTCTTCGCATGATGCGCTCCACCTCGCTGGACGAGTGGAAGGACGCCATGCGCATCCGGGCCATGCCGTCGAGCAACTTCACCTACGCCGACGCCGACGGAAACATCCTTCTGGTCTGGAATGCGCGCCTGCCAGCCTGGCCGCACGCCCTGGTCGCCGACTCGATCATCGACGCGCGACGGTCCGACGACATCTGGACCGAACTGGTACCCTGGGACGACCTGCCACGCCACGAAAACCCGCCGGGCGGCTACGTCCAGAACGCCAACGACCCACCGCATTTCAACAACGGTCTCCAGCCCCTCGATTCGGCCACCCTCCCCCTCGGCGTTCCGGGCCCCCGGCTGCGCTTGCGCAGTCAACTCTCGCTGCGGTTGGCCGAGTTCCTCGGTGACGACCTCACCCTCGACGACGTCATCGCCGCCAAGCACGACCTGACCATGCTGGCTGCCGAACGCCTCAAGCCCGAACTGGTGGATGCCGCCCGTTCTGCCCTTTCGCGTGGCTGGGTTCCCGAAGGCACAGAGGCCGAAGACCTCGTCCGGGCCGCCGACGTACTCGACGCCTGGGACAACACGGCCGCCATCGACGCCGTCGGTGCAGTGCTCTTCGAGAGGTGGTTGCAGGCATACACGCGCCTGGTACCCGATTCGGTCGAGTGGACCGAGCGCTGGACGCCCTCCCAGCCCACCGAAACACCCAGAGGCCTGGGTGATCCCCGCGCTGGGGTCGAGGCGTTGCGGGAAGCGATGCGCCAATCCACCGCACGCTGGGGTCGTTGGGATCTTCCGTGGGGTGACGTTCATCGGGCGCGCCTCGGCGACCTCGATCTGCCGGCCCCCGGGTGCTCGAATCTCACGGGATGTTTCCGTGTGTTGGAGTACGGCGAAGGCAGCGACGGACGGGAGGTGGTCCGGCGTGGCGACGGATGGATCTTCGCGGTCGAGTTCACCGAACCGCTGGAGGCTCGCACGATCCTCGCCTATGGGCAGACCGACGACCCTGCATCGGCCCATCACACCGACCAGCTGGCCATGTTTCTCGACGGTCGCTTCAAGACGGCCCTCCTGGCCTGGCCCGCCATCGAGGCTGCCGCCCTCCGGCGATATCATCCGGGGGGATGAATGCAGGGGGATCCGTACGAACCCTCACGGCGTATCGAATATCGCTGCACCACGTCCCGTTCCGCCTGCACCCCACCGACCCATGGAGCCCCCCGCCATGCGCCACCTCATCGCCTTGCTCGTCATCGCCCCCGTCCTGCTGGCCCCGACGCGGGTCCACGCCCAGACCCCGCTGCCGTCCGACCTCCAGATCCGCCTCGCCATCCAGGCCGCACCGGCCTCGCTGCGTGACGACGCGACGGTGCAGGGCTATGACGGCAGCGGGGCCTTCACCACGCTGAGGGAGGGCACCAACGGCCTCATCTGCATGGCGCCGGACCCCGGCCGTGACGACTTCGAGGTCTCATGCCACCACGGTTCGCTGGAGCCGTTCTTCGCGCGCGGGCGCACCCTGATGGCCGAGGGGGTCACCGGCAACGACCGCACCCAGGCGCGCTGGAACGAGTTCACAGCCGGCACCCTGCCGATTCCGTTCGGAGGGATCAACTACATCCTGACCGGCGAGGGGTTCGATGCTGCGACCGCCGAGATCCAGGCTCCCTACCTGCGCTGGGTGATCTATACGCCCAACGCCACCCCCGAATCGACCGGGATCGGGACCGAGGCTCTACCGGGCGCACCCTGGCTCATGTTTCCGGGGACTCCCGGCTCTCACATCATGATCGTGCCGCCACGGGGGGGCTGAGGGGCGACTCGGTCGATTCCGGTGCAGGTGAATCGGCAAGGCTGATACCGGTCGGCAACGCCTGGAGGCGGTGGAGCACTTCAGCCCGCAACCCGCGACCGGCCCGACCGGCATCGAGCAGCAAGCGCAAATAGAGGTCGGCCGGTATCCCACTGAGGGTCAGCGACACCGTGGCGCCGGGGGGCAGGATCGGATGGGGCATCGGAGACTCCGCGCTGGGGTGGCATGGACGTACTCGACGATTCCATCGATCCGGGTGCAGAGCCATGGCCGGATGGGACGTCTGCGCGGAGCGGCTTTCACCCCCGCACGACAGAGGGCGGGCCCTACGCCGAAGCGTGGACCCGCCCTACCGGGTGTGAACTGGTCGCCCAGGCGCGGGCCTGGCGCGTGGACTGACGCCCGTCAGGCCGTCAGTTGCTCGAGCGCCGAATCGCGCAGCGTCACCCACACGAAGTCATGGATGTCCATCAGGTCGCGGGGAGCGAGACCCGCAGCTTCGAGGCGCGTGAACGCCACCCGGGCAACGCGCAGGAAGTTGCGGTACGATCGCGAGGTCGGCTGGCGGGAATAGTGGGCCGTCGGTGCGATGACGGCGGCCAGCCGGATGAAGGCGGAATGGCGCACACACACGTGCTGCTCAGGCTGCACGAGTGCGGGAATGGCCGTCGCCAGACGCCACGACGGCGCGCTGCCCAGCCCCTGCTCGAGCACCTTGACCCACGTCTTGAATCGGGGTGCGAGGTCGCCCTCGCCGTACAGCAGGTCGGCCACCGCCTCGGCGAACTGGACGGTGGTTTCAGCATCCATCTCGCGCAGCGTCTTGATGTCTCCGAGACCCACGACGCTGGTATTCGACAACACCTCGAACACCGCGTTGGCCAGCGCCGCGTGCTTGCCGCTGGCAATCCATGCCGCACATGCCTCGCTCGAGAGAGTCTCTTGAGCTGCGCGGATCACCGGATCGCGATGGCGCTTGAGACCCCGGCCGGTGGCGGACCCACGGTGCTCGGCAATCCACCCGTCTCCGACGAATCCACCCGGGAACAGGGTGCGGAGCAGTTCGATCTGCTGGTCGAACGACGCCACGGGCTCGAGGATCTTCCCGGCCGAGGTCGGCGCACCGATGGCGGCCTGCAGGTCGGTGATGATCGCTTCAGCCGAACGATTCGACGGCTCACCCGGCTTGAGAAGGTCGTAATACCCTTTCTTGAACTCGCGCATGCGCCCGTCCTCGAACTGGTATGCACGACGCTCGCCCCGGTCCCAGGCCAGGATCGCGAGGCCCCACTGGGGCCGTTTGACGTGATGAAGCAGGATCGGATCGTCGTCGAGAGTGACATCCCTGACCTTGTCGGGAACCGCGAATTCATTGGGCGACGACGCCATGTGCTACCTCCTCCTCAGGATGCGGAAAACCTGCGACCCGGATTGCGGTTCATCGACCCGACCGGACAACCGGAGGGGGATTCGTGCGACAGTACGGGGCAGGATAGAGCTAAGTATAACAAAATCGGGTACTTAACGTCAAGACCCAGCGGCTATCCTGTGACAGGTCGTCCGGCAGTGAATGGGCCGAGGGGACCGGCGTCCCGGCCTCCTCGGTCCAGGGTCAACTCAGCGGCTCAGCAGCACCCACCGCCGCAACACCCCTCGTCGCAGCAGGAGCATCCGCATCCGCATGCCTGGTCAAGCATGGGCACCTCCATGGTGAAAGGGTTCAACAACAGCTGGATCCGTCGCAACAGTCGGAGGCGCCTTCCCACTGCTCCAGAAGTGGACCCAGCACGAGTCGGAAGTCGGCGACGGACGCGAGGTTGATCGAGTAGCACGACCGCGGCCCATCGACGACTCCGACGATCCAGCCTGCGTCCTTCAACACCTTCAGGTGCTGTGACACCGTGGACTGGGCCAGGGGCAGCACCTCGACGATCTCCCCGCACACGCACGCGCGGCGAGCGAGGGTGCGGAGAATGGCGAGGCGGGCCGGATGGCCCAGCGCCTTCGCCATGCTCACCAATCGGTCATCGGACACCAGAGGCGTCGAGGTCGAGTCCATTGGGGTTCCCTTGGATTCCCTCATATCGGTAATCGACGATTCACGATAAAAGCAGACAAAGGGTGACGCAAGGGGCGTCGCTACCCATCGCCCCTCACGCGGCGGGGAAGGGATTCCTCACGGTGAGCGCAGGGAAGCGCGTGAAATCGCGGTCCGCTGACCAGAGCTCCCGCACGCCGTGGTGCAGGCACAGCGCAGCAATGCGAGCGTCGTGCACGCGGGGGCCGACGACCCGGGAGGCACCCAGCACCGCCTCGAGTCGCTCGAGGTAGCCCCGCTCTTCGCCGAGAAGGGTGAGCGAGGGTGACTCCAGCCAGGCATTCAGCTGATCGAGAGCCTGAGGCAACCGGCTCGCCGACCTGTAGATGCGAGGATGTGTGGACACGGCGAGAAACTCGTGGATGCACGGCCACGGAACGGCCCAGGGCGCCCGACCTTGGGCGAGGGGTTCGCACGACGCGCGCGGCGTCGTGGTGCCACGCGGAGTCCCGCCGGTGGGCGTAGACCAGCACATTGGTGTCGAGCGCAGGCACACCTCGTCGAGCTCATCTCGAACATCAGCCTCGTTGCGGACTCGCTGCTCGCGATCCAGGTCACCTCGATCGATCGCACCGATCGGAGCAGACCCGAGACCCGCTACATGACCTATCTGCTGGAGAAGGAAAGTGGACGGTTCACGGGGGCGTTCAGTGGGTCCGACCAGCTCCTGGGGGCCGGAGGTCGCGGGGCGATTCTCTACCGGGCCGTGCCCTATCCCCAGATCTCAGTCGTGCGCTGGAACTGATCGGGCGCCCGGTCCTACCGCCACCCGGCGATTCAGCGCCTTTCCCGCCGACGGCTCGCTGTCGGCCACGGGTTCGGCCTCGCCCTTGCCCACCGGGGTGAGCCGGGCTGGGTCGACGCCCCGCTTGGGGGGCCAGACCACCACCGCAGCGGCCCGACGCTGTGACCCGTCGAGGTTGTGGGCCTCTTCGCCATCGGCGTCGGTGTGGCCCTCGATCACCATCCGGAGGTCGTCCAGGGATTACAGCGCCGCCAGGAGTCGCTGCCTCACACCGAGCGTGTCCAGGGTCAGGTGGAGGGGGCGACGTCGGATCATTCCCCACCGGGTCGAGGCTGCGCAAGACCCGCAGTGGCGTTCACGCGCCTGCGATGAAGCAGCCCGAAGGCACCGATGGCCACGGGAAGTGCGATCCAGACCGACGCCCCGAAGGCGAGGAACACTGCACCGAGGTTGTTGACGCGAAGCTCCGTGAACCAGATTTCGGGGGGGAACGCCAGGAACGACGTCAGAAGCGCTGCGAAGACGACACTGGTGGCAAGCGACGCGGTGCGGAACTGGGGCCAGCGTCGGTAGGCCCACAACACGCCCTGCAGACCTTCCCACGCCGCCCATCCGCAGATCGCGATGCCGTAGACCCAGGCGAGGACGACGGCGAGGGTCGGCAGCCAGGGAGAGCCGGACCCCTCCAGCACCGTGGCCGTGAGAGAGATCCAGAGCGCCGCCACAGCGGAGATCGTGAGCCCCAGGGCCGTCCAGGTGAGGGAGCGCAGCAGGTCACGAATCACGTCGCCTCGGCTGCGGGAGGGGTCGCGGGCGAGGTAGGCTAGGAGCGCTCCGTGCGTCATGCCCGCGGCTGCGCCGAGTCCGAACATCAGCACGGTCATGCTCTGGATCGCGCTGCCGCTGCTTCGGCCCGTCAGCGTCGCGGCAGCAATGAGAAATCCCCCGGCCACCAGGCCGCCGGCCATCCCCCACGACAACACGATCCGGCAGGGCCGACGATAGACCGAAGTGAGAAACTCGGTGAGAGCCGAAGCTGACCGGTCGACGGATTGTGGCGAATCGGACATGGCACACCCCCACACGTGGGCCGACGGGGTCGCGATGGACTCCGCCCCGAATCTATGGGGTTCGCCGTCGGGCGTAATCGTGCAGGGATCAGGAGCGACGATGAGGTCGCCCATCACAGTATCGCCCGACGGCGCAGTCAACGCTGTAGGGAAGCCTCGGATCGTGCCGTGGGGAATCGCCCGTGAGCGGGTGAAGGGCAGGGACGGTCTCAGTCCGGAGCCCCCGCATCGTGGAGTGGATTCACGAGTTCGTACAACTCGAGCACCTCGACCTCGGTCTCTGCATCGCGGTCGACGCCGAGCAGGTAGTCCGCGCCGATCTCCATCGGCGTGAAGCTGGCGGGCAGCTCGAGCGACCCCAGCCAGCGCCCGTCGGCCGCGAAGACCCGCCAGGTTGACCGCGCCGGGCCGTGCGAGCCGGTCCGCACCCAGGTGGAGCCGTCGAGCGCGGCGTGGGCGAGCGTGACGTACGGCTTGTGGGTCGGCATCTCGACGGCAGCCCAGCCTCGTTCGAGTTCGGGGAGTCGGCTCTGGGCCCAGGAGGAGTTGCGCTGCAGGTCGAGTGCGGCTTCGATCTCGGCCCCGGTGACGGGCTCGGCCTCGGCCACCCATCGGACGATGCGATGCGTGCCGTCACGGGTAAGGCGGTGCACCTCGGGTAGGGCGCCGTCGTACACCACCGCCCCGCCGTCATGGGCCACGAACCAACGGCCCGACGGAGCGAAGGGCGGCACGACCGGGCTCGCGGCGACTCCGCCCAGGTCGAGGAACTGCTGGAGGACACCCCCGATGTGGGCCACGGTGTCGGCAGTGCCCGTTTCCGGAGCCATCCGGATCATCGTGATCTCAGGCCGATAGGGTGGCCCGGCGGAGGGCCGTCGGTCTCCGAAGAAATCGGCGCCGTAGACCGGGGTGAGCATGCGCCCGTCCAGGAGCGGACGGCCTCCTTCCGACCGTCCGATCGGCGCCATGGCCCGGCTCCAGGCGGCATGATCGAAGCCGATCCGCTCCACGAACTCACCCGTCGCGTCGTAGACGACACGGTCGCTGCGATCGAGGACGGTGAAGCCGGCGCCGGGTCCGGCCTGGAGTCCCGCCGGATATCCGTAGTCTTCGGGGCCCTCGCCGGGTCCGCCGAGGGTCTTCAGATGCATGCCGTCGGCGGAAAAGAGGCGCACTTCGCGGGTGCCCGCGTTTGCGACCACCAGCGTGCCGTCGGAGCGGCGCATCGCGTCGCTCACAGTGAGGAACTGGTAGGGATCGGGGGCGGCGGGCACGTCGCCGATCGTGAGCAGGGGGGCCGGCGATAGCCGCCAGCGGGTGTCGGCCGTCCACGCCGAGTCGGCCGAGGTGACGATCTCGACGCCGGCGCTGTCGGTACGAGTCAGCATTTCGGGGGCGGGAGCCCGGTCGGTACCACAGCCCATCGCGACGAGGCTGATGGCGAACGCGAGCAGGGTGTGATGGTGGGCGGGGAGCGGCATGGGGCCTCCGAGCTGGGGTCGACTCGACATAGTGTTCGTCGATCCCCGATCACGCCAGGGAGGCCGTGAGGCGCTCCGGGGGCGGGCACGGACGACGCTCACCGGCACCTCTGGCCCCATCCCCTCCGGCACCCCAAACTAACCGCCGCAGCGACCCCCCCGTTCTCCATCCGCCACCCCCGTGCATCGACTTCATTCGCCTCTCTTCCTGGTGTTCCTCTGCTCGATCCTCACGACTCCCGCCCTCTGCGCCCAGGCCCCGCCCACCGCCCGCGCTACCATGGTCACCTCGCCGCCCGTCATCGACGGGCGGCTCGACGACAGCGTCTGGGCCGAGGCCGAGCCCATCACCGGATTCGTGCAGCGGGAGCCCGCCGAAGGCCGCGCCGCATCGCAACGGACCGAGGTCCGTCTGGCCTTCGACTCCGAGGCTCTCTATGTGGGTGGGTGGATGTACGACGACGACCCCGACGCCATCGTGCTGGGCCAGACCCTGCGCGATGCGTCGCTCAACGACGCCGACGCGTTCGTGCTGATTCTCGACACCTACAGGGACCAGCAGAACGGCTTCGTCTTCGGGACCACTCCGGCGGGGATCGAGTACGACGGACAGGTGGTCAACCAGGGGCAGGGCGGAGGCAACGCGCAGCGTCGCCAGCAGTCCGGTTCGGGAGGCGGCTTCAACCTCAACTGGGACGGCAGCTGGCAGGTGGCCACCTCGACCGACGCCCGCGGCTGGTACGCCGAGATGCGGATCCCGTTCGCGACTCTCCGCTACGGGCAGGGCGGTGAGCAGATCTGGGGCGTCAACTTCGAGCGGCGCATTCGCCGCAACAACGAACAGGCGGTGTGGGCTCCCATTCCGCGGCAGTTCGACCTGTACCGCGTCTCGCTCGCCGGCACGGTCGCGGTAGAGGCACCGGCGAAGCGGCGCATCACGCTCAGCCCCTACCTCCTGGGCGATGCCCTCAAGGACTACACGGTCGCCGATCCCGAAGCCGACTTCGGGGTTCAGATCGGAGGGGATGCCAAGCTGGGCATCAACCAGAGCCTCACCCTCGATCTGACCGTCAACACCGATTTCGCGCAGGCCGAGGTCGACGACCAGCAGGTCAACCTGACCCGGTTCTCGCTCTTCTTTCCCGAGAAGCGCGGGTTCTTTCTCGAAAACGCGGGCACCTTCGCGGTGGGTGAGGGGCAGGCGGCCGAGCTCTTCTTCAGCCGTCGCATTGGGCTCTCGGCGGGGCGGGAGGTGCCGATTCGCGGGGGGGCGCGCCTGACGGGCCGAGTGGGCGGACTTCAACTCGGGGTGCTGGACATCCAGACCGGAGGGACGTCGACCATCGACGAAGACACCGGACTTGCGACGCCTCTGGCGCCGGCCAACAACTTCTCGGTGGTCCGTGGCTTCACCGAGCTCGGCAACCGGACCCGCCTCGGCGGCATCTTCGTCTCACGACTCAATACCGACGATACCGACGACCACAACGTCACCCTGGGCCTCGACGGACGCCTGGGGGTGGGCGAGGCGCTCACCTTCGACGGCTGGGCGGCGGCGACCCGTACGCCCGGCATCGACGAAGGGGGTGAGTATGGATTCGCCGGAAGCGGCGAGTACGTGACGGCGAACTGGGAGATCTCGACCGGTTACCGGGAGATCGGAGATCAGTTCAATCCCGAGGTGGGATTCCTGAACCGGCGTGACTACCGTCAGGTCGAAGTCCGACTTCTCCGGCACCTGCGCACCGAAGGCACGTCGTGGTTCCGAGAGTTCCGTCCCCACCTCACCTACCATCAGTTCTGGTCGCTGGACGGCTTCATGGAGTCGTATCTGATCCACGCCGATTCGCATTTCGCCTTCGAAAACGGCGCCTTCTTCCAACTGCCCGGCTTCAACCTCACCGGCGAGGGACTCGAAGAACCGTTCGAGATCCGCGAGGGCATCGTGATTCCCGCAGGAACCTACCACAACGCGGAGTGGTCGTTTCGGGCCAACACCAACCGGAGCGCCACCCTGTCGGCCTCAGGCGGGTGGACGTTGGGGGGCTTCTATACGGGCAGCCGATTCACACCCAACGTCACCGTCGACTATCGCTACAGTGACCGGTTCACGGCGTCGCTACGCATGAACTACTTCGATGTGCGACTCGATGAGGGGGACTTCACCACCGCCGTCTTCGGTCTGACCGGCGCGTACTCGTTCACGCCCCGGCTCTACCTGCAGGCCAACGTGCAATACAACGACGACACCGAAGACCTGGGCACCAACCTCCGCCTGGGCTGGCTCGACACCGCGGGCACCGGGCTCTTCATCGTCTTCAACGACAGCGAACACACCGGGCGGTATGTGCGCACCGGCATCCCGGGCGGACCGCGGCAGCGTCAGCTCGTGATCAAGTACTCGAAGCTGTTCGAATTCACGAGGTAGGGCACCACTCCAGGTGTGGTGGTTTGAGCAACCGTCCACCGGGGGTGATCATCGCGACGTCAGCGCCCTCGCATCGATTGCAGCGGATCGACGCGTGACGCGCGGCGGGCCGGCACGTAGCTCGCCAACCAGCCGACGGCGGCCATGGCCAGCGCCGTCGCAGCAAAGGTCACCCCATCGACCGGCGCCACTCCATACAAGAGGCTCGACAGCGCACGCGTCGCGACCAGCGCCACCCCGAGTCCCACGATGATCCCGACACCCACGACCCGCACACCCTGACCCACCACCATACGCCGTACACGCGCTGCCTCGGCGCCCAGTGCCATGCGCACGCCGATCTCCTGCGTGCGCTCGGCCACGAGGTACGACAGCACGCCGTAGAGACCAATGGCGCCCAGGATCAGGGCCAGGCTCGCAGCGACGACCATGGTGAGCATGATGAACGACAGCCCCACCATCGACCGGGCTGACAGTTCGGCCATGGTATAGACCCGGTACATCGGTGCGCTGGGCGACACCTCGCGAATCAGCTCCCGAATCTCGGGCACGAGAGCCTCGGCACGATCCGAACGCACCACGTAGCCCGGTGAGGGCAACACCCACGACGTCGGCGTGGGTCCCACGAGGGGGTAATAGACCAGGGGCTGGGGTGCCTGCCGGAAGTCCCGCTGGACTACGTCGTCGACCACGCCGACGACCGTGTGCCATTCCTCGACACGTGTGTTGCGAAGCTGCCGTCCCAGGGCGGGCTCGCCGGGCCAGAGCAGGTCGGCGGCGGCACGACTGACCACGACAGCGCCCGGGACCGTGAGATCGTCGTCGACGAAGGCCCGTCCCTCGAGCACGTCGATCCCCATGGCCTCGAAGTAGTCGCCCCCCGCAAAGGTCACCCCGGCCCGGGCCCGATCGATCCCGTCGTCGAGTTGACCCTCGACCTGGAATCCGAGCTCGGCCACCCCTTCGTCGAGCGGGACGTTTTCGACGATCCCCACGGTCTCGACCCCTGGAAGGGTCCGCAGGCGCTCCATGAAGTCGGCGTGGAAGCGACCCCACGTCGGACCATCGACCAGGTGCGCCTCTTCAGGAGCGAATTGAAAGGTCAGAATGCCCTCGGTGTCGAAGCCGGGGTCCACGCTGCGCAGGTGCTGGAAGCTGCGAAGCAATAGCCCCGAGCCCACCAGCAGGACGAGCGCCAGCGCGGTCTGGGCGACCACCAACCCGTTGCGGCCCCAGTGGTGTCGCCTGGTCGAGCCCCGGGCACCGTCACGCAATTGCTGCAGGTCGGGCGCGGACGAGCGGACTGCGGGCACCAGGCCGAAGGCGAGGGAAGCGACCACCGCCGCACCAAAGGTAAACAGGACGGTAGTACCCGACACGCCAATCGCATCCATGCGCGGAAGCCCCTCGGGTACGACCGCCAGGAACGCGGGCAGGAAGAGCCAGGCCAGCGCCAGGGCAAGGACTCCGCTCGCAACGGCAACCACCAACGCCTCGGCCAACTGGGCTCCGATGAGTCGGCCCCTGCCGGCGCCCAGCGCCTTTCGTACAGCGAGGTCCCGGCGGCGCCCTTCGGCACGGACGCTGAAGAGGTTCGCAATATTGGCGCAGGCGATCAACAGGACCACCAGCACGGCCCCCATCAGCAGCTGGAGCGGACCCTCCACTTCGCCACGCAACAGCTCGTCGATGGATCTCACCACCGGTACATGTTGTTCGATGGTGCGAGCGTAGCTGGCCGATCCACCATAGAGCTCGGGAAGTCGCAGGGCGAGAGCCTGGAGTTCCCGCCCCAGGGCGGCGTGGTCGGCTCCAGGTGACATACGGCCGACCAGTTGCAGGCCGAACCGTCCCGGTGTGATGTCGGTAGCCTGGAGTTCGGTCGGTACCCATCCCATCACCCGATCGCTGGGAAACCCGAAATCGGGGGGCATCACCCCGATCACCGTCTTCATGCCGTCGACCATGAAGATCGCGCTGCCGATGACCGTCGGGTCGCGGCCGAACCAGGTGGTCCAGAGACCATGGCTGATCAGAGCGACCTGTCCGCCTTCTCCCACGGAGGGCCACCGCCCGAGGATCGGCGCGACTCCGAGCATCTCGAACAGCGACAACGACGGCATCGACACCGGCAGCCGTTCGACGCGATCGCCTGCGCGTACCGACGCCGTGAACGCATTGAACATGGCGACGTCTTCGAGCTGCGTGGCATGATCCCGATACTGCACGTAGAACTCGGCCGACACGCCGAACTCGTCGGGAAAGTCCGATCCGGGGGCCGAAGCCGCGATATGCACCAGACGGTCGGAGTCGGCATAGGGCAGCGGGTCGAGCAGCACCGCGTCGACCACACTGAAGATTCCGGCGTTCACCCCCAGCGCCAGGGCCAGCGTCGCAACCGACGTGATGGTGAATCCGGGCGAATTCCGCAGGGCGCGGGTCGCGTGACGTAGATCTCTCATGAAGTGCCTCAGCATCGTCCCCACCCCTGGTTCGTGTGTCGCATCGTCGCCCTCACCCGGCCAGGTGGGGTACACTCGGTCCGCCAGTCCCATGAGCACCACATCGCAAGCCGTCGCGCCCACGCATGTCCACCCCCGCCACCACCCGCGCTCGAACGCCCGACGGCAGTCGCGGACCGCCAACTCGACGGTCTCGGCACCGAATCGACGTCGAAAGCCACGCGGGTACGCCATCAGCGCGAGCTGGAACAGCACCTTCACGGACGGCCGACTCCCAGCCGCCTGACCGCCAGGGCCGTGGCCAGCTTGAGACGCTCGGTCTCGTCGGCGAGGGCCGTCCTCCCGCGAGGCGTCAGCTCGTAGTACCGCCGCGCCCGACCGGGGTGGGGCGAGGCATCGTCGGGCGCGCCGGTCTCGGCCATGAGATCTGCGTGCGCCAGACGCGCGATCACCCGATAGAGGGTACCGGCCCTCGGCCTGAGGGCGCCTCTCGATTCGTGCTCGATGGCGTCACGAATGGCGTAGCCGTGCAGCGGTGCGCCGGCGACGGCCAGCAAGAGGTGGTATTCGAGGGTGCTGAGCCCACCTTCGTCGTTTGATCCCATAGGCGCGATCTCGATCTAAATACTCCCGACGTATATATACATATAGAGTATTTATGGACAAGTCTCGGGGCAAGAGCTACGCCACGGGCCGATGCTGTTGGAGCCATGCGAGCGTTTCGGAGCGCCGAACCGATGGAAGCCCCCGGAGATGAATCGCGGCCGGCGCGATCAGTTTCCGGCCGCAGCTCTGATCCGGGTCCCCTCCTCGAACAGCCGCGCGATGGCGGGATCGGTGCGAAATGCTTCGAGTCGGCGCCCCATGAGCGGCAGCTCCTGGATCACGTACCCCAGCACCGCGTCCATGACGTCCCCCTCTTCGACGCCCGTGGCCCGAAACCGCTCGCGGAATCCCTGGAGCACGGCTTCGAACTGCGGGCTCTCCCACTCCTCGAGAGCGACACTGAGCTGCACGAAATCGTAGAGGACCTCGGCATAGTCATCGGGTGCGGGTCGGTGCCAGAACGCCACATCCGACCCCAGGGCATCGACCTGGGTCGGCAAATAGAGCGTGGCGCCCCGGGGCACGCGCCGCACCAGCGCCGGGTTGAAGCGCTTGACCTCGCCCCGAGCCACTCCGCTCACCCGGACGATCTCGTCGAGAGAGAGGTCGTGGCTCGCCCGCATGGCGTAGATCGCTTCTTGCGGGTGCTCGTCGCGAATGTGCGCCACGGTCTCCATGTTGCCGAAGACCATCTCGCCGTACAGGTACGACCGTGGCCCGTAGCTCCCGACGATATCGCTGAACTGCCGCGGCGCCAGGGTACGGACGTCTTTGGCGAACTGGGCTCCCATCAGGTAGCGATCCCGAATGTCGATCCCGCCCAGCCGCGCTCCATTGATCACGGTCCGGCCGACGTTGGTGCTGCCCGCGTGGTGCTCCGACAGGGCGGGAATGAAGCTGCCGTACTTGGTGGCGAGCACCGTCAGGTAGGCTGCGCAATACGCGGCCTGCGTGGTCTGGTTCTCGACCTCGATCACCGGAGTGGTGAGCCGATCGAGCCGCTTCCAGTTCTGGGGCAGCCACTGGCAGAAACCGATGGCCCGAGCCTCGGATTTGACCTCGCCGCTGAACCCCGACTCGATCAGCGCCTGTGCGAGACCCACGTCGGCCGGTACGCCGAAGCGCTCGTAGATGCGCCCCCACTCCTCGAGGAACGCTCCGTAGCGAAGGGCGTTCGGCCGCACGAAGTCGCCTCGGGTCGGGTTGTGCACGACCGATCCGGTGACGGGCTCGAGCAACTCGCTCACGGCATCGCGCCGATCGTCCAGACGCTTCGGCAGCGGGTGCCCTGCGACCAGTGGCGCGAGCCCGGTGTCCACCCAGGTGGCACCCTGGGTCCAGTCGCCGCGGGTCGGAAAGGTCGCGAGCAGACGGCCGTCGGTCGCGCTCCCATAGGCGATGACTCCGTCGGACAGGGAGAACACGTGGGTCCAGAACCGATAGCCGGGGCGGTACTGCTCGAGGGCGAGCAGGTCGCCCTTGAACCGGGCATCGGTGAGAAAGCGCACGCGATTCCCCGAGACCTCCGGGACCTCCGGAGCAGGCAGGTCGACCACCATCGCGGCCACGGGCGCCCGTTCGAGCGATATGGGCTCGGCGGGTGCAGGGGGACGCTGAGCGGCTGCGGTGCCCAGCGGAGCGAGCAGGCTCGCCGACAGAGACAGAGCAGTCAGGTTCATGGAATCCGACCCGGTGGGTTCGACGATGGGGCGCCTCGGGGCAGAGCGAGTCCCTGCCCGTCTCTCCAATCTGTGGTGCGCGCAGCCGTCACGCCACAACGGCGTTGTCGGGCGCTGGCCGCGCGGCACACGGCTCGACACATTGGGGAGCGTCTCGTTCCCTCCGACCCGTCACGCATGATCCCGACCTTCTTGCCCGGAATCATCCAGCAGGTGAGCAACGCGCCGACGCAGGGCGACAGCGTGAGGGCGCTCTCCCGCACCGGTCAGTTGGCCGAGTCGATCGGCGGGGTGACGCCCGAGACCCTGACCCGGCTGGCGCTGTCGCTGGCGGCGGTGTTCGGCGTCTGGCTGGTTCGCCGCATCATCGTCCGTATCGTGGCCCCAGGACTCGAAGACCCCCGCACGCGGTATCAATGGACCAAGGGTACCACGTACGTCGCCTACGCGGTCGCCATCCTTCTGCTGGGTCAGATCTGGCTGTCGTCGATCCGCAACCTCGGCACCTTCTTCGGGCTGATCACCGCAGGGCTGGCCATTGCCCTCAAAGACCTCGTCGCCAGTCTCGCCGGCTGGCTCTTCATCGTCGTACGCCACCCGTTCTCGGTAGGAGATCGCATCCAGATCGGCGAGCACAGGGGAGATGTGGTCGACCTCCGCCTGTTTCAGTTCAGCATGCTCGAAGTGGGCAACTGGGTGCATGCCGACCAGAGCACCGGGCGCATCATCCACGTGCCCAACAGCCAGGTGTTCACGGTTCCAGTCGCCAACTACACCGACGAATTCGCCTATGTGTGGCACGAATTGAGGGTGATGGTGACCTTCGAGAGCGATTGGCGTCGAGCCAAGACGATCCTGCAGGAGGTGCTCGATCACGAGACCCGGGAGGTGGCGGCCCAGGGCGCCACCGCGCTGCGCAGAGGGAGCCGCAAGTTCCTCATCTCGTATCGCACCTTCACGCCCAAGGTGTACACCTCGGTCGAAGACAGCGGGGTGCTGCTCACGCTGCGGTTCCTGGCGCCGGTGCGGCAGCGGCGCGGTCTAAACGAACAGCTCTGGGAAGCGATCCTCGAGGCCTTCGAGACCGAGTCGGCCATCGACCTCGCCTATCCCACTCAGCGACTGTTCGCCAATCCGCTCGAGGGCAAGCTCGACGCCCGGGCCGACTGGCCAGCCAGCGGGCCGGCGGCGCCGGAGTGAGGCCCTCGAGACGGGGCCAGGGTTTGACGTCGGGTGCGGGCGGGGCCTAGTCTGGTGCGATCTCAGCTCGGGCTCCCGCCCCTGCACCGACCGCCGTCCGGCGGTCTCCCGGCTTCTGCACCTGGACTGGAGTGGAACATGCGTACCCGGTGGTCGACTTTCGGCGCGACTCTCGCCTTGCTCGCCTTGGCCCCCCTGCCGGCTGCGTCGCAGGGCCGAGCGTTCGAGCCCGGGGACTGGTACCGGCTCACCACCCTCTCCTCGCCGGCGATGTCGCCCGACGGTCGCACCGTGGCGTTCACGGTGACCACGGTCGATGAAGAGGCCAATCGCCGCCATGCCGAGGTGTGGATGGTGGAGACCGCCGGCGGAGAACCCCTGCGACTGACCGCGCCGGGGACCGAGAGCTCGAATCCGCGGTGGTCGCCCGACGGGCGCCTGCTCTTCTTTTCGTCACGCCGACCCGGGGGCGAGGGCGGCACATGGGCGCTGCGCATGGAGGGCCCGCGGGGTGAAGCCTTCCAACCCGAGGCGTGGCCGTCGGGATCGATGCCTGCCGATGGGTCGTTCGCCGTCTTCACCCAGGGTGGCGACGACGAGAGTGACGAAGAAGGCGACGAGGAAACGGCCGAGGCGCCCGATCCGTTCGGACGCATGCCGGCGACCGCGCGCCCACCCTGGACCTCGGTGACCGAGCCGGTCGCGCCGGCCCGGTTCGACGGGCGTCACATCGTCGACTTTCCCTACAAGCGCAATGGCACCGGGTTCATCGCCAACCCCCGCGAGGAGCGCACCCCGGATCCCTCGCAGATCTGGACGCAGGTACCGGGCGACGAATCGAGCAAGCGGCAGATCACCGACACGCCCTACTCGCATCGCGGGGCCACAGTCTCTCCCGACGGTCGCTGGATTGCCTTCACGGCCGACGCTCGACTGCGGCCCGACGCCGTGGTCCAGGCCGAGCGGGACTCGCTGGCCCTGCTGCCCTACCTCGCGGAGCGTGACGAGGCGCCCCGCAACGACGCCGACATCTTCGTGATCGGGGTAGCCGGGGGTGAGCCGCGGCGCCTGACGAATCAGAACGGCAGCGAAGGCCGCCTGGTGTGGTCGCCCGACTCGCGTCGGATCGCCTTCGTATCGAGCCTCGAGCGCACTTCGTCGAACCGGGTCTGGATCGTCGACGCCGCGGGCGAGGGTGAGCCCCGGGAGCTGCTCGGCGATTGGGCCTACGAGCCCTCGTCGATCGACTGGACCGACGAGGGCGTGCTCGCCATGAGCGCCTCGATCGGCGGCCGCACGGCGCTCTTCCACCTCGACCCCGACGACGGCACAATGACCGAGGTGATCGGAGGACGGCGCCGCATCAACGGCTTCAGCTTCGATCGCGACTTCGCGCGGGTTGCCTACGTCGCCACCTCGGTCAACGAGCCCACCGAGCTGTTCATCGCCGACAGCGACGGCTCGAACGAGCGCCGGCTCACCGGCTTCAACGACGCGCTCAACGCAGAAATCGACTGGCCGGAGGCCGAGCGCTTCACCTACACCTCGGTGGGTGGACTCGAGATCGAGGCCTGGCTCCAGTTTCCCCACGACTATCAGGAAGGCCGCCGGTACCCGCTCGTGCTCTACATCCACGGGGGGCCGCACTCGGCCTATGGCGAGGGGTGGTTCGACGAATTCCACAACCTCACCGGCGCCGGAATGTTCGTGCTCTACACCAATCCACGGGGCTCGAGCGGCTACGGAGCCGACTTCACCTATGCCACCCGCGGTCGTTGGGGCATGGAAGACTACGAAGACCTCATGAAGGCCGTCGACATCGCCATCGAGCGCCCCGATGTCGACCCCGAACGCCTCGGCGTGACCGGGGGCAGTTACGGCGGCTTCATGACCGCATGGATCACCACCAAGACCGACCGCTTCAAGGCGGCCCAGGCCGATCGCATGATCAGCAACTGGGTCTCGTGGTGGGGCACGTCGGAAGCCCAGGGACTGACCGAGTTCGAGTTCTACGGCAAGCCGTGGGAGAACTGGGACGTCTATGAAGACCTCTCGCCGATCAAGTACGTCGACAACGTGGTGACACCGACCCTCATCGTGCAGTCTGAAGAAGACCACCGCACCCCGATGACCGACGCCGAACAGTGGTTCATGTCGCTGAAGAAGCAGGGCGTACCCGTCGAGTTCATGCGCTACCCGCGCTCGAATCACGACCTATCCCGCACCGGCGAGCCCTGGCTGCTGGTCGACCGCCTCGGACGCCTCCGGCAGTGGTTCACCTACTGGCTGATCGAGGGGGGCGAGGGCACGGACGGCGCGTAGGCCGTTTCCACCTTTCAATCCCGTGCACACCAAACCCGGGTGAGCATTCCTGCGCCCCGGGGGGTCGTCTCCGAGGAGAGCAGTAGCGATCCCCCGGGATCCCAGGAGACGCCCTCGCCCTGGGGCTCCCGATTGCCGAGAAAGCAGGGGGGGGCCGCCTGCTCGAGTCCGGGCCAGGCGAAGAAGTAGACCTCGGACAGGGTGCGTACGGCGATGGCACCGCCGTCGGGCCGGAACGAGGCTCCGGTGACCACGCGGCCCACGTCCCAGTCGGGCTCGATGGGCAGCCTCACACCCGCGCCGAGGCGGATCGGCTCGTCGGTGGCCACGGCCGCACGAAACGCCGCTGCGTCGAGATGAAAAAGCAGAATGTCCGGAGTGCGGCCCTTGGTGACGATGACGACGTCGCCCGCCGGTCCCACCGCGAGGGCTTCGGCGTCGTGCGACTGATCCGGATAGAGATAGCGCAGGCGCCCGAGGGGCTCGACCGAGCCCGACCCCTCGGCCGGATCAGGCTCGGGCACGACGTGCACCGTCAGAATGTCACGGCGGCGGACATTGTCGCCGATGTCGGCCAGGTAGAGGCAGGTCACCGTGGCGTCTGCCGGGCAGGGCCCGAGGTCCATGTCTTCCCAGTCGCGGGCTTCGACGCCGGTGACATCGAAGACGGCTATCGCTGCGCCCGTGCTGTCGAGGGCGAAGAAACGCGCATCGTCGCCCGAGTCGTTGTGCGACCAGATGATGCCCGGATGGGCACGGCTGACCGCGATCCCCGACGACTCGAACAGCTCGGCGTCTATGGTGCCCAGGACCCGAGACGAATCCGCGGCAAAGCTGAAGCGCAGGTCGGCGTAGGCCCGCTCCGGGCCTGAGAGGCCCACCGAGTCGATCTGCAGCACGATGACGGTGAGGGCAAGGACGATGACCGCCATGGCGGCGACGACCTTGAAGTGGACGGAGTGCATCCACGCAATGTGTCGCCGCGGGTCCTGGTGTGCCAGCGTGGTGCGTGACCCCTGTCGGCGCGAGTCTATCGATAGGCATCATGGCGTCAGCTCGTGCCTGCCCGGGGAAGGATCGGTGCCGAGGCTGAGGCCGGAGCCTGGGCTGGCTACCACAAGACCAGCGGCGAGTAGGTCCCACAACCAAAGGGAGAACTGAATGCCGTCGGGCACACCCAGGCGTGAACGAACAATTGGCCTCTTTGGAGCCACGAGCATCGGCGTCGCGGCCACCATCGGCGGCGGCATCCTGGCGCTGGCTGGTGCTGCGTTCTTGAGTGCCGGAGGTGGCGCGATCATTGCCATTGCGCTGAACGGTGGCATCGCGTTCCTCACGGCCATGAGCTTCGCAGAGTTGGCGACTGCATTCCCACGCTCCGGTGGGGCATACGTATTCGCGAACAGAGTGCTGTCGATTCGGGCCGCCTTCGCTGTCGGCTGGGTGCTGTGGTTCGCCTACATCGTTGCCTGCGTGCTGTACGCCCTCGGCTTCGCGATCTTTGCGTTGTTGATGCTGCGAGAAGTCCTGGCCGCCCTCGACGTGACGGCAATGGCCTGGACTTCCTCGCATGCGGCGATGGTGCTTCTCGCGGGAGCGGCCTCCGCCTACTACACATTCAAGCTCACCCGGCACGCTTCGGGCGGTGGCAACTGGATCAACGTCGCCAAGGTGGGCATCTTCGCGGTGCTCATCATAGCGGGCGCCGTCGTGATGTTGCTCGGCCAGCCGGCTGAGCGAATCCGTCCGTTGTCACCGTTCTTTCAGCACGGTCCGATCGGGTTGCTACACGCGATGGGCCTGACCTTCGTATTGCTGCACGGCTTCGAAGTGATCGCAGCCGTCGGGGGGGAGGTGAAGGAACCCAGGCGGATCATCCCACGCGCGATGTTCCTATCCCTGGGGATCTCTGTCGCGATCTATCTACCCCTTCTGTTCTTCGCCGCGACGGTCGGGGTGCCGTCAGGGGTCACACTGGCCGAGTTCTCGACTCAGCATGGAGACACCATGATCGCCGCGGCGGCGCGAGAGTACCTGGGTCTCCCGGGGTACTGGCTGGTGATTGCAGTCGCGATACTCGCCTTCTTGTCGGCTCTCAGAGCGAACATCATGGCTGGCTCACGGATCGCGCTTTCGATGGCGCGAGATCACACACTGCCTGCGATCCTCGGCCGTATCGACGCCAAGCATCAGACCCCGGCAACCGGAGTGTTCGCAACGGGACTGGGTGTGCTACTGGTACTCTTCGTGCTGCCCAACCTCGAGGCGGCCGGCGCGGCGGCGAGCTTGATCTTCCTGCTGTCGTTTGCCCTCATCCACGCCACGGCCTACCTGGCCAGGAAACGGGCTGAACCGGGTGCCGATATCTATCGGGCGCCGTGGTTTCCACTGGTCCCCGTCGTCGGAGGGGCCGCCTGCCTGCTGTTGGGTGTGTTCGAAGCGATCGCGATTCCGGCCGCAGGGCGCATCACCCTCATGTGGCTGGGATTCGGGGTGATCTTGTACTCTTCACTCTTCCAGACCGATGCCGAGATTGCAGACGCCGCGGTTGAAGGGCTGGATCCATCCCTGGGTCTCTTGCGCGGCAAGGAGCCCCTCGTCGTCGTGCCCATCGCCAGCCCCGCCAACGCACGCGCACTGGTCGAGGTCGCCCACGCCCTCGCCCCGAACGACTACGCACGGGTACTCCTCCTCTCGGTCGTTCCACCCGTTCGCCCTGGAGGGGATGCTCACGCGCAGCTCGCGGATTCACAAGAAGTTGTCACGGAGGCGCTGAGTTCGTCCCTCGCAGCCGGATACAGTCCCGATGCACTGATCTCGGTGTCTCCCGACGCGTGGTCGCAGATCAGACGCGTCGCGCACTTTCACGAGTGTGAAAGCCTGTTGCTCGGTCTTGGGCAGCTTCCATCAGGCAGGAATACGCTGAGCCCCGAGTTGGAGGAACTGATCAACGACGTGGACTGCAACGTCGCGATACTCCGAGCACCCCCCAATTGGGACCTCGCCTCGGCCAGACGCATTGTGGTTCCCATCGGAGGCAAGGGAGAGGAGCACAAGTTCCGTGCTCGTATCCTGGGTAGCCTGTACCGCTCAGGTGAACGCGACGTTCACTTCGTCACCGTAGTACCAGCCACGGCCACGGACTCGGTGTTCGAGGACGCGGAGCTCCGGGTCCGACGCCTGGCGCGCAGCCAGGTGGGTGGTGATCCGCAGGTGTATGTCATACGGGACGACGATCCAGTCGCCGCACTGAAGCGCGCCGCGGCCACCGCCGACCTGGTCGTGCTCGGCCTCAGGAACGACGGTGGTCGGAGGAAGATCGCCAGTCGCATCTCTCTCGCGATCGCAACCGACGCCCATTTCGCCACCTTGCTCCTCAGCAGTCGGCGCTCGCTCGGCTACCGGGATCTCTACCGCCCGCTTCAGGGCGTGATGGACGCGATCGGCCCGACGGAGAACGAGAGAGGCCAGGCTCGAGGCGAGTCGACCGATCGCCGAGGCCGTTCCCAGGCGGAGGGGTGACGACCTCACGACCTTGATTGCATGTGGAAGCGGCAGACCTGGCGACCCGCACCGTGGGTGACGAGCCCGATCTCCCGAGTCGATCCGTTCACGGCGAAAAGCGGGACGCCCGGCGCCCCTTCGGCACTGGATCGAACCCCGATCCGAGCGACTACCGCACGTTCATCCACACCTCACAGTCACACCAGGCGCCTAGGGTGCGGAGCCATTCGAGGGTGCCGGGAACGTCCCACCCGCGACTGCCGAGGAAGGCCTCGACGTGGCGCATGGTTCCGTCGCAATCCAGACCATCCGGACCATCCAGGCGCTCCTCCAGGTGGTGCAGGAGGTCTTCCTTCTGATCCAAGGTGAGGGCTCGGATGGTACGGGTCCTGGGCATGATCACCTCCTTCCAGCGTTGGGACTGATGCCGGTGACCAGACGAACACCGGAACGTGACTCCAAGCTGAGGCGATCACGCGGGCAAGAGGATGGGCTGATCGGCCGTCGTGACCGACGCGGAAGTTTCGCTGAGTCGAGGGGGGTGGGCGCCTACGCCCGACCCTGATGATCAGCGCGCTCGGCCCACACGAGGGCCTGGGCGACGCGAGTCGCCACGGTCATGCCCTTCCTCGTCACTTCGGTCCACGTGAACCGGACGACGCGGTAACCCGCCGCCACGAGGGCGGCGGCGCGGCGGCGGTCCAGCTCGAAGGCCGACCGACCGCTGTGAAACCCGAATCCGTCCACTTCGACCACCAGCCCCCCGTCGCGCCAGAGGAAGTCCACCTCCAGCCCGGCCACCCGGACGTTGGCCGAAGGCTCGGGAAGCTCGGCTCTCCGGATCAGCGCGGGGAAGCGGTCCTCGAGCTCGGAACGGGAGAAGGCGACGCTGGTCTCCGGCGCGAGCAGTGCCCGAAGGGCGCCGATCCCGGCGCGGCCAGTGTGCCGCCTCAACCCGACCTCGACCGCCTCTCGCTCGAGCAGCCCGTCGCGGTCGGCTCGGGCCACCATCCGCTCGAGTTCGCGCAAGTCGACCTCCCCAGCCAGGTCGACGAGGGTGCGAACCGGGGTGGTCACCCGCAGGCCGTCGACGACCATGACCTCGTCGTCGCCGAGCCCCGCGCTGCGATGGACGCGCAGGCCGCGCCGGCACACGGGTCGCCCGGAGCGGACGGTGACCCGCAGCACCCGGTTCGTGGTTCGGTGGCGGACGATGCCCAGAAGCTCGGCGGCTGTCCCGTGGCTCAGCACCGCAGTGTCACCGCACGCCAGCAGCGCGGCCATCTCGGCTGCCCGCGGGCTCACGATCGGGCCGATCCGATACACCCCCCGGTGCATCCGTGTCATGAGCCCGCGTTTCGCGCGGTGCTCGATGACGCGATGGGAAACCCCGGCCGCCCTCAATTGGGCGGTGGTCACGATCCCGTGCTGATCTGCGGCCATGTGGTTGATCAGGACGTCGGCGGCCGATCCCCCGGACCGACCTCGGGGGCCGGCGTCCGCACCCGGCATCTCTCCATGTGGATTTCTCGACACTGCATCTCCATTTTTCTTCGCCTGTGCTCTTGTCGACATCCCAGGGGTCGAAGTGGGCAGGCGTCGGCTCTCACGCCGTCAGGTGAAGAGTTTTGCACCTCACGACGGGGGAACCCGCCAGTCATGCGATCCGAGCCCATCTCGTGGAGCGTTGTCCACCGGATGGCCGCGTCGTGGAGCGTTGTCCACCGGATGGCCGTGCCGTGGAGCGTTGTCCACCGGATGGCCGCGTCGTGGAGCGTTGTCCACCGGATGGCCGCGTCGCGGCCTCTTCCCTCGAGTGTCCATCACCATTGCACGCGGCTACGCGCGGCGGGATGGTGGAATCGGCCCCGGCATACCAGCACCGCGCGGGCCCCGGTGTCCCAGCACCGCGCGTGACCCCTATCGGCCCGAGGCTGCGCGTGGTAGCTGTGAGCACCACACCCCACCCCGCTCCGGAGAGATCAAACATGCCCTCGAGTTCCAACGCAGGTCTCCGCGCCGCCATCGCGCGCGTGACAGCAACGGCTTTGGTCACCCTTCTGGCAGCCTGCGGGGGTGATTCGTCGGGACCCAGTGGGCCGGTCACGCTCACGGTGTCGGGGGCGTCGGCGGCACTCTCCTTCGTGGGGGCCACCGTGCAGCTCACCGCGCGGGACGCCAACGGACCCGTGGCCTCGGCCCGCTGGTCGACCAGCGACGGGAGCGTCGCCAGCGTCGAGGCCACCAGCGGGCTCGTCTCGGCCGTCGGACCGGGCACCGCCACGATCTCGGCCCAGGCCGGCAACGCGGTAGGGTCGACCACGGTGAATGTCGATCTGGTTCCGGCCACCCTGGTGAGCCAGGCCGGAAACGCCCAGAGTGGCACGGTGGCAAGCGCGCTGCCCACACCCGTTGCAGTGGTGGTGCTGGATCAGGGCGGGGCCCCCATTCCGGGCGAGGCCGTGGCCTTCCAGGCGTCGAACAGTGGCAGTGTGTCTCCGGCCACGGCCACCACCGATGGGCAGGGCCGGGCGCAGGCGACCTGGACGCTGGGAACGCTGGCCGGTGCGCAGACGCTCACCGCAACCAGCGGCGGCAAGTCCGTGCAGTGGACGGCCACCGCCACTCCGGGAGCCGCCGCGGCTCTGGTCGCGCAGGTCGGCAATGGGCAGGTCAGCCCCGCGGGCGAGCTGGTAGCCACACCGGTCGGTGCCCTCGTATCCGACGCATACGGCAACGGGATCGCCGGGGTGGTGGTCTCGTTTGCCGTGACCCCCGGCAATGGGATCCTGTCGTCCGGGACCGCGCTGACCAACGCCCAGGGGATCGCCTCGGTGCAGTGGACGCTCGACCGGTACGCGGGTGTGAAGACCATCACGGCCACAGCCGCCGGGCTGACCGCAGTGTCCTTCACCGCCACCGCGACCCCCAACGGCACCGTTTCGGGCGTGGCTGCGCCCGTGAATGCGTGGACTTCGCCTCTGCCGGCGGCCTACGGTGCCTCGCTCGGCTCGCCCAAGGCGCCGACCCCCTTTTCCGACTTCGCCCAGGTCGTGGGGCCAACGACTCCTCCGGGGCTTCCGGTGCGCGAGCTGATCGTCACCTTCCGGAAGCCGACCGGTGCGGCCTTCTTCCAGTCGGCCACCAACACGGTCATCGCCGACGCCCAGGCGCTGGCCCTGAAGACGCTTTCGGCAGACCTACCGCGGGCCGAGTCCTTCCGCGCGGTGGGGGCATCACCGGTGCTGTTCAGCGTACGCGTCGAAGTTGCCGATGGCGTCGATCCTGCAACGCTCGCCCGTGACCTGCAGGCCGATCCGCGGATCGAACGCGTCGAACTCAACCGCCTGCAGTCCGTGCACGGCCGTGCACTCCCGATGCCGCGTTCGCTGCCCTCGACGCGCCGCCCGCTGCTCCCGACGCCGCCCCCACCGGCCAGCGACGAGGCGCTGTATCCGTGGCAGGCATGGCACTACGAGTCCATCGGACTCCAGGACGCGTGGCGATTCACCAAGGGTGCGCCGAATGTGGTGGTGGCAGTGGTCGACGACGGCATCCGCTTCGACCACCCCGACGTCGCGGCCACGCTCCTGCCCGACGGGTTCGACTTCGTCTCCGGAGGAGACCTTCCCCTGTGCGCCGGCGGCCAGGTCGACAATGGCGGTGATGGAGACGGACCAGACCCCGATCCCACCATCCCAACCCTCTACAAGTTCAATCAGGCCAAGACCTGCATTCAAACTGTCGGCGGGACGGGGGGCCACGGGTTGCATGTGGCCGGCACCATCGCTGCCCAGGACCATAACGGCGGAGGCGTCGGGATCGCCCCCGGGGTGCGGATACTGCCCGTACGGGTGATGGGGCCCCACGGGCTCGGCTTCGAATACGACATCGCGCAGGGCATTTTGTACGCGGCGGGGCTGCCCGCGGACGGGGGGACGTACGGTACGGTCCAGGCGCCGTACGGTGCCCACGTGATCAACCTGAGTCTGGGGGGCGGCAGCCCGAGCACGACCCAACACGCGGCCGTGCAGGCCGCGACGGCTGCGGGTTCGCTGGTCATCGCGTCGGCGGGCAACGAGGGCACCACGGTCCCGAACTACCCCGCCTCGTTTCCCGAGGCCATGTCGGTCTCGGCCGTGGGTCCCAACTGGTCGAAGCCCAGTTATTCGAGCTACGGTTCCGCGGTCGAGATCGCCGCACCCGGAGGGGCCCGGGGTGATGCGGGCCGCGATGATTTCGGCGTGCTCTCGACCAACTGGGACTTCGACACGAATTCCCCCACCTGGGCCTCGTGGGACGGCACCTCCATGGCCACGCCCCACGTCGTGGGTGTGGCGGCGCTGTTGTTCTCACAGGACCCCTCCCGGAGCGCGGCTACGGTGCGCTCGCTCCTGACCACCTACGCGCGCGACCTGGGTGCGCCCGGACGGGACGACACCTATGGCATGGGTCTGCTCGATGCCCTGGCGTCGCTGTCGCAGGGCGCGGGCGTTCCCGGGCAAACGTGGGTCCAACTGCACGACGCAACGACCGGAGCACCGGTCCGGACCACCCTTGCGAGCGCGAACGGGGCGTTCTCACTGGGGGGGCTACCCGACGGGAACTACCACCTCTACGCAGGGCTCGACACCTTCGGTGACGGCGTGTTCGGGGTGCCGGGCCGGCCCTGGTCGGCCTACCCCGCCTACCAGACGCCCACCCTCATCACCGTCGATGGCGCCGGAAACCAGGTGCGGTCGTTCTCCTTCGGGTACGCATTCGAGACCGAGCCGAACCAGAACCGCGGCACGGCCAACCTGCTGATGGTCGGAGGATACGTCGAAGGACTCCTGACCGGGGGCGCCGATGTCGACTTCTACCGCTTCGCGATCGGCACCGCAGGCACCTACGTGTTCGAGACCTACGGTGTGTTCGGGGCGTGCGGCTTCGCCATCGTACCCGACACGGTGCTCGATCTCCTCGATGCCAGTGGAATCCCCATCGCCAACGGCGACGACATCGATCTGGCCTCGGGACTGCGCTGTTCGAGGATCTTCGCCGACCTCCAGCCAGGTACGTACTATCTTCGGGTCGGGTCGTTCGGATCGGCAGGCAACGGGGGCCTGTACGGCCTGACCAGCGGAGCCGTCAACTGACTCCGGCAGGCTTCAATTCGATGCGGGCCTCGAGGGTCCGATCCCTCACCAGGGTCAGGTCCTCGTAGCGAAGACAGCGCCAGGTGCCGTTGTCGTAGGTGCGCTTCTCGAGGCACTGGCCCTGAGCGGTATAAGGCTGCGGCACGGTCCACCGGGCGTCGGCCACCGGTGGGCCGTCGCCGTCCCGAAACAGGCGAAACCGAGCCCCGCACCCCTCGAACTCCACCCCTCCCGGGACCGGTGTCAGGGGCTCGGGCGTAGCCGGCACCAAGGGCTGCGGCCCGGCCGGCGTCGCCGCCTGGTCGGCGCAACGCACGACGAAGCGATCGTCGGTGGTCAACGTGACGGTGCCGGCGATGGCCACCTGGGGCGCCAGATCGAACCCCCATGCACCCGCCAGGTCGAGACCCGCCACCGAGCCCGGCGGCCCTCCGGTCGACGCACACCCAACCCACACCGCCAGGCCACCCAACGCGATCCCCCGCGAGGTCCAGCTCGATTTCGCCATCTCCGCCTCCAGTTCCGAGTCGGGTCATCCAGGACTCGCCGTTATCATACGGGGTGACCTCGCGCTCCCCCAAGTCAATTCTCGTCTTCTGGCTGCCGCTGGCCGCCACCTGGTTGATGATGTCGGTCGAGGGCCCGCTCCTCGCTGCCGTCATCGCGCGTCTGGCCGACCCGACGTACAATCTCGCAGCCTACGGCGTGGCCTTCGCCTTCGCGATCCTCGTCGAGGCCCCCGTGATCATGCTCATGAGCGCGTCGACCGCGTTGGTCGACGACACCGAGAGCCTGCACCGCCTGCGGGTCTTCACCTGGGTGCTCAACGGCATCGCCACCCTGCTCCTGGTGCTGGTCCTCTTCCCACCGGTCTACCAGGCGCTCATGGTCGACCTGATCGAGTTGCCCCCCGAGGTGGCCCGGATCACATACGGCGCACTGTGGATCTTCTTGCCATGGCCCGCCGCGATCGGGTATCGCAGATTTCTCCAGGGCCTGCTGATTCGGGCCAATCGGACCCGCCTCGTCGCCGCTGGTACCGTCATTCGTCTGGCGGCGATGACGGCCACGGCGCTCGGTCTGGCCATCTTCGCCGATCTGCCGGGTGCGTGGGTCGGAGCCGCCGCCCTGTCGGTCGGCGTGTGCGTCGAAGCGGTGACGGCCCGCTTCATGGCGAACTCGACCCTCCACACCCTGGCCAACACCCCCGTCTCGGTACCCGAAGAGGTACCCAGCTACGGCGATATCGCAGGGTTCTACCTGCCCCTGGCTCTGACGTCGCTCATCAGCCTCACCGTCCAACCGCTGCTCACCTTCTTCATGGGACGTGCACCTGCGCCACTCGAGTCACTGGCGGTGTTCCCGGTGGTGCATGCCTTGTCGTTCATGTTCCGCTCGTTCGGCCTGAGCTATCAGGAGGCGGCCATCGTCCTGCTGGGGCGAGACAACGAGCATTACCGCGTGATCGCCCGGTTCGGCCTGGTGCTGGGGCTCGCAACCTCCGGGGCGCTGGCGCTCGTCGCCTTCACCCCTCTGGCCGCCTTCTGGTTCGAGACGGTGTCGGGCCTCTCACCCGAGCTCGCGGCCTACGCGATGCGCCCGGTGCGGATTCTCGTGCCGATGCCGTTCCTCTCGGTCCTGCTCTCCCTGCAGAGGGCCGTTCTGGTCCAGGGGCGACGTACCTCACCCATCTCGGGCGCGACCGTGACCGAAGTGGCCTGCATCGCGTTGTTGTTCCCCCTCTTCGGCTTCGGCTTGGGATGGGTGGGGGTGACCGCGGCCTTCGTCGCCTTCGTGCTCGCCCGCCTGGCTGGCAATCTCTACCTGCTGCGGGCGGTCCGCAGCGTCCTGGCGCAATCCACCCTTTCGAGCCGAGACCCTCGCACCGTCTGACGCTGAGGTCTAGAATGGCTGCCTGAGACACACTCATGCATCCATGGCTTCGGAAGGTGATCCGTGACGCTCCTCCCCACCCGCGCCGCCCTCGTGCTCGTCGTTCTCGCGACCTCGCTGACGCCACAGGGGATCTGGGCCCAGACCCGACCCACGGTGTCACCCACGGACTACGGTCGCTGGGAGTCGGTCGCCGGTGTCGAACTAGACGCCGACGGGCGGTGGGTGGTGACGTCGATCCGAACCGTCGACGGAGACGTCGAACTTCGGGTCCACCGCACCGACGGCACGGGCGAACCCTTCCTGCTCGAGCGCGGCACACAGCCTGCCTTCGCGCCCGACGGCCAGCGACTGGTCTATCTGCGTGAGGCCGATGACGACGCCGACGACGGCACCCCCGACTCCGAGCGCCAACTCGCGGTGCTCGATCTCGATGCCGGAGTCGACAGCGTGCTCTTTGCCAGCCGTCGATTCGCTCTCTCGGGCGACGGCCACTGGGTGGCCTCGCTGGGGGCGCCCGCGAGCGACTCCACCGGAGGCGACCTCACCATCGTCGCGCTCGCGTCCGGACGCCGTACGACCCTCGGCAACGTCGACGACTTCGCCTGGCGCGATACCGGCGCGCTTCTCGCCCTCACCCTGCGCACGGCGTCGGGGGTAGGCAACGGGGTCACCCTCTTCGATCCCGCCTCGGGGGCGATCGCCGGGCTCGATGGGTCGACGTCCCGCTACCGCAACCTCACCTGGCGCGACGACAGCGGTGATCTCGCCGTCCTCCGTTCGTTCGAGGTCGAGGGACGCGACGAAGTCGGGCACGATGTCGTCGTGTGGCGTGACCTCGCAGCAGGGCGTTCGGGGTCCGCTCCGGGTCCGCGCGTGTTGTCGACCCGGGGCCGGAGCGACCTGAGCGACACCCTGCGTATTCTCGACTCGAACACCCCGACCTGGAGCGCGGACGGCGGCACGGTCTTCGTCGGGCTGCGACCCTGGTCCACCTCGGCGGCCGATGCGTCCGACACGCTGCCGACCACCGACGCGCCGCCCGACACCGTAGACGCAGATGCCGCAGACGCTGCAGACGACGACCCGGGTCCCTCTCCGGTGCAGGTATGGCACTGGAACGACGATCGCATCCTGCGCGCACAGGAATCGTCCGAGGCTTCCGACGCACGACGTACCCTGCTGGCGGCGTGGCATCTCGACGACGACCGACTCGTTCTGCTCGGTGCGGAGCTCGACGAGCCCGTCCGGCTCACGGCCGACGGTCGCTGGGGACTCGTGTCCGACGTCGATCCCTATGCCTTCGAACGACGCTTCGGCGCCTCGACCCAGGACCTCTACCGCGTCGACGTGGAGAGCGGCGAGCGTCAGCTCGTGGCAGCGGGCATCGACTCGCCCCCGGTGCTCGGACCCGTGGGGGCGCGTATCCTGATATACCAGGACGACGCCTGGCTCGCCGTCGACCTCGCCTCGCTCGCCCGGACAGCACTCGGGACCGATGTCGAGGTCGAGTTCACCCAACCCCTCGACGTCTACGACTACCCGGGGGCCCGCCCACCCTTCGGCGTCGGTGGATGGGCCGACGACGAGTCGAGAGCCTATCTCCATGATCGTCACGACGTCTGGGAAGCCGACCTGGCCTCGGGCGCCCTCACGCGCCGTACGCCGGGCGCCGAGGACGGGCTCGAGTACCGGGTGATCAACCTCGATCCCGATGCATCGGCCTTCGACCTCACGGCGGCCGGACTCGAGCTCGGCTCGCCTCTGTGGCTCCGCATTTCCGACCCCCGTACCATGGCCAGCGGCTACGGCCGCACGACGGGGGCCACCCGTGAGGTCGCTCGCCTGGTCTTCGAAGACGCGGCGATCAGCCGACTGACCCGGGCCGACGACGCTCCGCGCTACGCACTCGTGAAGGAGCGCTACGACGATTCACCCGACGTCTTCGTGGGGGGTGCAGACCTCGACGACTTGCTCCAGATCGGAGCGACCAATCCCTTTCAGTCCGAGTTCGCGTGGGGGCGGAACGAGCTGCTGAGCTACACCACCGACGCGGGGCACGACCTGCACGCGATCCTGACGTATCCGGCCGACTACGACGCGAGCCGGTCGTATCCGATGATCCTCTATCAGTATGAGCGCCTGTCGCAGGGACTCCACCGCTACGTCACCCCGGCGCGGACGAGCTACTACAACGTCCAGGTCTGGTCGCAGGCGGGGTACTTCGTGCTGCAGCCCGACATCGTCTACGAACCGGGCCGCCCGGGTCCCTCGGCGGTGGACGCCGTCTCGCACGCTCTCGACGCCGCCCTCGCTGCCGCACCCATCGACCCCGAACGCATGGGACTGATCGGCCATTCCTGGGGCGGCTACCAGGCTGCCTACCTGCCGACGCGCATGCACCGCTTCGCAGCGTCCGTCGCGGGTGCGGCCATCACCAACTTTCTCTCCTTTCCGGGCACCGTGCATTGGAACGGCGGGCTGCCCGAGCTGGGGCACTGGGAGACCGGACAGGCGCGGATGGCGCGACCGCCCTGGGAAGACCTGGCCGGCCACCTCGAGAGCTCACCGGTGGCAGCCATCGACGAATTGCGCACGCCGATGCTGCTCATGCACGGCGACGCCGACGGCGTCGTCGACTTTCGGCAAGGGCTCGAGTTCTACAACTACGCGCGGCGGCTCGGCAAGGAGGTGGTGCTGTTGGTCTACCCCGGGGCCGACCATGGGCTGCGCAAGGAGGAAAACCAGGTCGACTATCAGACGCGGATCCTCCAGTGGTTCGCCCACTACCTGAAGGGCGAGCCCGCCGCACGCTGGATCACCGACGGAGAGGACTGGAATGAACGCGCCAAACGGATCGGTGGATGAGCCGTATCCCGCCCGATCCCCTGCGCCCGCCTTCGTCGGCGTCGGAGGCACGCAAGCAGACCTACGACGTCATCTTCCGGCACGATTCCGTGCCGGGGCGGACGTTCGATATCATCCTGATCCTGATGATTCTCGCCAGCGTGTTCGCCGTGATGCTGGAGAGCGTGATCGCCGTTCGCGCAGCCTATGGCGGACCCTTGCGGGTCATCGAATGGGGCTTCACCGTCGTCTTCACCGTCGAGTACCTGACCCGATTGTGGTGCGTTTCGAGACCGAGTATGTACGCCCGCAGCGCTCTGGGAATCATCGACCTGCTGGCGATCCTTCCCACCTACCTGTCGGTCCTCCTTCCCGGGGGCCAGGTCCTGGCCGTGGTCCGGATCCTGCGCGTGCTGCGGGTCTTCCGGATCCTCAAACTGGCCCAGTACGTGGGCGAAGCCGGTGTTCTGATCGCCGCCTTGAAGGCGAGCCGATACAAGATCACCATCTTCGTCTTCACGATCATGACGATCGTGGTGATCGTGGGGGCGCTCATGTTTCTCATCGAGGGACCCGAGTCGGGCTTCACGAGCATCCCGAAGGGGGTCTACTGGGCGGTGGTCACCCTCACCACCGTGGGCTTCGGAGACGTCACGCCGGTCACCCCCCTGGGTCAGGCATTGGCCACGGTGGTCATGGTGATGGGGTACGGCATCATCGCCGTCCCCACCGGCATCGTCACCGCCGAGATCGCCTTCGCCACCCGGCGAGAATCGCTCACCCGTCCGCCGACCACCTGCCCCGGTTGCGGCCGCGGAGCGCACGACACCGACGCCGCCTTCTGCAAGTGGTGTGGCGTAACTCTCAACCGAGGAGTGCACTCATGACGAGCCCCCATCGCCTCCTGACGCTCGTGGCCGCGTCGGCCTTCGTCACTCTCGCGCCTTCCTCGCTCGACCTGCGGGCCCAGGTGCCCGCGGGGCTCTCGGGCACCGTGGTCGTGCTGAACAAACAAGAGGGGACGGTGAGCTTCATCGACCTCGCCCAGGGCCGCATCGTGGCCACCGCCCCGACGGGCCCCGGACCGCACGAGCTCGCCGTCTCGTCCGATGGCCGCATCGCCGTGGGTACCGACTATGGCGGACGTACACTCACCGTCTTCGACATCTCGTCGGCCGAGGTCGTCCGGACCATCGACCTCTCACCCTACACCCGCCCCCACGGCATCGTCTTCCTGCCGGGTGACGAGACGGTGGCCGTCACGTCGGAGGCCCAGGGTGCGGTGGTGGTGGTCCGCATTGCCGACGGTGTCATCGTCGAAGAGCTGGCCACCGAGGCGGGTGGGTCGCACATGGTGGGAGTGACCCGCGACGGCCGCACCTTCTGGACCGCAGACATGGCCTCGCACACCGTGACCGAACTCTCTCGCGCGACAGGCGCGAAGGTGCGCTCATTCCCCGCCCCCGCCCGGCCCGAAGCCGTCAACGTCACGCCGTCGGGCGACCGCGTCTTCGCGGGCAGCAACGATACCGGACGGATCACGGCGTGGACCACCGCCGACGGAGCGGCCACCACCGTCGCCGAGGGGTTCGGATGGCCGTATCGGGTGTTCCTCACGCCCGGCGTCGGCCAGATCGTGATTCCGGATCTCGATCAGGAGGTGCTGCGGTTCTTCGACGGCGACAGCTATCGGGAGCTGGGCCGCATCGAACTGGCGGGCGAGGGCCCGCAGGGGCTCACTCTCCACCCCGACGGGCGCCACCTCTTTCTTTCGCTCTCCCGCACCCGCCGCATTGCGATCGTCGATATCGACGCCCGCGCCGTGGTGGGCTACCTGCCCGCAGGCGAGGGGCCTGATGGAATCGGGTACTCGCCGATCCTCGTGTCGCGTTGAGTGAAGTCTCACTGTCCCATGGCCCCGGGGATGGTATATTGCAGGCCGATGCCGGGGCGGTGGTCCCCGAACGATGGACCCTCCCCCGTTCATCTGAGGTTTTCACCATGCTGGACACTTCTCTCCGGATGTCCACCGGCGCTCTGCTCGTCGCCCTGACGAGCGCATGTGGTGGCGGGGGACCCGCGGCCGAGGCACCGACCCCCGCCGCAAGCGCGGCCGCCGTCACCGTACCAGTCGTTCCCGAGGGCGCCCCGGCTCTGACCGGTCAGCAGGTGGTCGAACTGGTCTGCAGCGTATGCCATTCGATGGATTCGCCTCCGCTCACCGCGCCACCCCTCACCCACATCGCGCGCCATCTGCGTGAGGCGTTCTCCGACGAGGACGAGGCGGTCCGTCACATGCTCGCCTACCTCCCCGCGCCCGACCAGGAGCGCTCCGTCATGCCGCCCATGGCCGTCGAGCGCTTCGGCCTCATGCCGCCCCAGCCGCTGCCTCCTGAGATGATCGAGGCCGCGGCACGCTACATCTGGGGCCTGGCCGCCGAGGGGGGCGTTTAACGAATCGGGGGGGGCAGAGCGTCGGAGTCATTGAACCCATACTTCAGGAGTGACACCATGCGACCCTCTGCCCCCTTTGCAGCCCTTGCGGCTCTATTCACCCTCGCTGCCTGCGCCGACAGCACCACGACGCCCACCGTCGACGCCCCCCTCAATGCCGACGTGGCCGAAGTCGTCGCCGACGCGGCCCTCGAAGACCTGGCCGTGATGAACGCGGTGGCCCCTGCGACCGGGCTCGGTGCAGCCTTCGGCCCCTTCGGTGGCCGTGGCCTCGGGGACCGGGCGGGTCTCGAACGGAACCGCACCGTCACCGCCTTCGATGCCGAGGGCGTGCAGCAGGAAGCCTACGACGCTCTCACCACCGCGTCGCTGCACATCGTCACCATGGTCGAAGGCGACATCAGCCGTGAGCATTTCAGCGCCGCGGTATCCCGCCTCCGCGATCTGTGGGTGACCGGGCTCGCCGGCGAGGAAGTCGAGCGTACCTGGAACGGATCGGGTGAGAGCGAGGTGCATCGCACGCGGACCACCGACGCCAACGGCACCCGCTCATACGAGATGGAAGCCTCGGCCACGATCGACGATGTGGTCCGCGCCGTGGATCGCGACGCTCAGCCCTGGCCGCTGTCCGGCACGATCACACGCGAGGTGGCGGTCACCATCGTCAACGGTCCGAGGGGCGACGAGACCCGCCAGCGGACCACGGTCCTCACCTTCAACGGCACCCAGTACGTGACGCTGCTCGTCGATGGTGAGGCGTTCGAGGTCGATCTCGCGGCACGCGCCGCCGATCGGGCGAGCCGGCGCAAGAACAGACCCTGACGCGCCGGCCGTAGGCCGCGGGCCGGTCCCACGGGGGGCCGGCCCGCGGCACGCCTGCGAATCCTCCACCCGAGGATCGTTCCAGATCGCGCAGGTCTGCTACAGGCGTGTTGCGTCGCAAGGGGAGCGGACGGAGATTTTCAGGTTGCCGGCACCTCCCCCCTTTGCCCGCCACGGATGCTCCCCTCCTTCACAATCCCCCCTACGCTCCGGTTCCGGGTCGTCTTCTTCGGTGGCAACGACGAGTTCCGGGAACTGTCGCTCACGGCGACCGACGCCGAGTGACGAAGTCCACGGCTGGCTCCCCGGATCGCTTCGATCCCACCCTGCGCCTGGCCCTCGCCGCCCTCGACGCGACCGGGGTCGTGGTCTTCGGCCTCGATCCCAGCGTCCGTCCGCTGGCATTGGCCGGCCGGGGTCCCGCAGTCTCCGAACAGGTCCTCGAGGCGCTGGTCGAGCCGACGACCGAGGGCCGGATCCTCACCGTGCCGTTGGCCGCCACGCACTCCCTGCTTCGCAGGGCGCTGCAATCGGAATCCCCCGTCGCCTCTCTGCTCTCGGTTCCGATCCACGATACCCAGGCGGTGGTCTCGGCCGGACTCTGCGTGTGGTGTGACGAGCCCCGAGCGTGGACCGACGACGACACCGCCTTGATCGAAGCCGCCGCGGCCCACATCTCCGACGCCCGCTCCGCACGAGAGGCGCTGACGCGTAGTCAGGAGCATCTCCTGCATGCGCAGAAGATGGAGGCTGTGGGTCGGCTCGCCGGCGGCATGGCCCACGATTTCAACAACCTTCTGACCGCCATCATGGGCTTCGGAGAGCTACTGCTCGAGGGGATCGGTGGCGACGACCCGGTGCGGCGAGACGCCGAGGAGATCGTCCGTTCGGCGTCACGCGGCCGCGACCTCACCAACCAACTGCTGTCGTTCAGCCGCAAGAAGGCGACCCGGCCGGTCGTCGTCGATCTGAACGATGTCGTGTCGTCGGGTCTTCGGCTGCTCGAACGTCTGTTGCGCGCCGACGTGACCCTCGAGACGTCGCTCGACGAGGCGTCGGGCGCGGTGCGTGTCGACCGCACCGAACTCGAGCAGATTCTCGTCAATCTCACCCTCAACGCGCGCGACGCGCTCCCCCCGGAAGGTGGCAACATCCGCATCGAGACCCGGCCCGTGCGCCTGATGAGGACACTCGATGCCGAGCCGGAAGCCATTCCCGCCGGGCGCTGGGAAACGCTGACCGTACGCGACAACGGTGCGGGCATCGACGGGGCACTGCGAGCAAAGATCTTCGAGCCGTTCTTCACCACCAAAGCCGCGGGCCAGGGCACCGGGCTCGGGCTGGCGATGGTCTACGGCATCGTGAAGCGATTCGGGGGCTTCGTCAGCGTCGACAGCCGTCCGGGCAAAGGCACCGAGTTCGGCGTATACCTTCCGCCTGCGCACGAGGCCGGTGAGCAGAGCGAACCGACCGAAGTCACGACCCGACCGATCGGATTCGAGACGGTACTGCTGGTCGAAGATCAGGCCCAGATCCGGGCTCTGTTGGCCCGTCAGCTCGAGCGATCCGGATTCCGTGTCTTCCAGGCGACCAACGGCTACGAGGCGTTGGATCTCTGGCGGGAGCACGGGGCGGGAATCGACCTCATCGTGACCGACGTCGTGATGCCGGTCATGGACGGACCGTCCCTCGTGACCCGCGTGCGCACAGAGACGCCTGGACTCCCAGCCGTCTTCATCTCCGGATATCCGGGTGCGGCCGACCCGTCGGAGCGGGAGATCCCGCTGCCCGAGGGACGCTTTCTGCGCAAGCCATTTCCGGCCAGTGAACTCATCCAGGCGATTCGTGATTCACTCGATACCGGGGTGGCCGGCGATTGATCTGACCGCGGCCCCGAAGCGGTTCATCCGCTCCGGGACCGTGGTCACCTGCGTCCCGCACGGCTACTTCACGAAGAGCATGTCCCGGTAGCGGGGAATCGGCCAGAGGTCGTCGGGCACGATCTTCTCGAGCCGGTCGACCACCCCACGAACCGCTGTCATGGCCGGTCGAATGTTGTCGCGCATGTGCTCAGCCTTCGAATGGAGCTCTTCGCCGCCGAGGTCTGCGTTTTGTGCGACGAGGTGGTCGAGGGCATCGACCAGGTCGTCGACACACTCCGCCACACGGCGGGCGGTGATCTCGACACCCCGTACCTTCACGCCGGCTTGCACGGCGCGGTCGGCGCACTGGGACAGCTCCGAGAGGTAGCGACCGGCCGCGGGCAAGATCATCGTGCGCGCGATGTCGGCGGCGGTCTCGCCCTCGATGTTGATGGTCATGAAGTACTGCTCGAGCAGGATTTCATGACGGCTCTCGAGTTCGCGACGCGACAGCACACCGTACTTCTCGAAGAGGGCCGCGTTCCTGGCGTCGACCAGCGAGGGCAGTGCGTCGAGGGTCGTCCGGTGATTCAACAGCCCGCGGCGCTCGGCCTCTGCGACCCAATCGTCGCTGTATCCGTCGCCGTTGAAGATGATGCGCTTGAAGCCGCGCACTTCCTCGACCAGCACGGCCCGGAGTGCCTCACGCAACTCGACCCCGTCGGCCATGCGCCGCTCGAGTTCGGTCACCATCTCATCGATGGCCTCGGCCACGATCGTATTGAGCACCGTGGCCGGAAACGAGATGCTCTGGCTCGAGCCCAGAGCGCGGAATTCGAACTTGTTGCCGGTGAAGGCAAACGGCGACGTGCGGTTGCGATCACCGGCGTGACGCGGAATACGCGGGAGGGCGGCGACGCCGAGCCCGAGCAGCCCACCATTCTTGGAGGTCGTGGCCGTACCCGCCTGCTCGATCTGCTCGAAGATGTCGGTCAGCTGATCGCCCAGGAACACACTGATGATCGAGGGGGGAGCCTCGTTGGCTCCGAGACGATGGTCGTTGCCGGCATGGGCGACAGAGGCGCGCAGCAGATCCTGATGCCGCTCGACCGCCCTCAAGACGGCCGAGCAGAAGAAGAGGAACTGCATGTTGTCGTGGGGATTGTCTCCCGGTTCCAGCAAGTTGTGGCTCTCGGTCGCGACGGACCAGTTGAGATGCTTGCCCGATCCGTTCACCCCTGCGAACGGCTTCTCGTGGAGCAGGCAGACGAGTCCGTAGCGCCGCGCCACCTTGCGCAGCGTCGCCATGGTGAGCTGCTGGTGATCCGCGGCAATGTTGGCGTCTTCATAGATCGGTGCCATCTCGTACTGTCCCGGGGCCACCTCGTTGTGCCGGGTCTTGAGCGGTACCCCCAGCCGGTACAGCTCGAGTTCGACGTCGTACATGCAATCGAGGACACGTTCGGGTATCGATCCGAAATAGTGATCGTCCATCTCCTGTCCGCGGGGCGGTTTGGCCCCGAAGAGCGACCGGCCCGTGGTGATCAGGTCGGGACGGCGATAGGCGAACTCCTGGTCGACCAGGAAGAACTCCTGCTCCGGTCCCAGGGTGGCACGGACACGCCGGGCGGAGGTGCCGAAGAGCTTCAGCGCCCGCATGGCATGGTGGTGCAACGCCTGGACCGAGCGGAGCAGGGGCGTTTTCTGATCGAGAGCATCTCCGGTCCACGACGCGAACAGGCTCGGAATGCAGAGGTACGCACCGCCGGCCCCTTCCATGAGAAAGGCCGGAGAGGTGGGATCCCACGCCGTGTAGCCACGCGCCTCGAAGGTTGCCCGCAGCCCCCCCGACGGAAAGGACGAGGCATCGGGTTCACCCGAAATGAGCTCTGCCCCGCCGAACTCGGCAATGGCCCGCCCGTCGCCGGTCGGCGCAAGGAACGAGTCGTGCTTCTCGGCGGTCAGCCCCGTCAGCGGCTGGAACCAGTGGGTGTAGTGGGTGGCGCCATTTTCGATGGCCCAATCCTTCATCGCCAGAGCCACCGCGTCGGCCACGGTGGCCTCGAGGGGCGTGTGGTCGTCGATGGTCTGCATGAGGGCCTCGTAGGCCGCCTTCGGCAACCGTGCCTGCAGCGCGGCGAGGCCCAGAGTGTTGGCACCGAACACCTCTTCGAGGTCGACACGCTGCTTCTTGTCGTCGGTCCGGACGGGCGACTCCTTCACGGCGGCGAGCGAATCGAAACGGCGGGGGGGGGCGATGGTACCAGGCATGGGAGGGCTCCGGAAAGGGCTCGAAGGCTGGGGTCTGTGCTTCGACATGGTCCGAAAAGTGGGGCGCTGATTCGATCGCCTCAAGCGCACCAATACGTCAAATTGCATCATTGTAATTAGGCTCGGTTATTTTATTTTCCGTCATGTCCACCTTTGAACGGCCACTTCTGCGGGCCCGCATCGACCAGCTCCTGGACGACCCGGGCCCTGCCCTCATCTGCCTGCGCGGCCCGTCCGGGTCGGGCAAGTCCTGGCTGGTGCGAAATGGGTTGGGGGGTCGTCGAGCCTGGGCGGTGCACGGCACGATCGGCGGATCCCAGCTGCATCGCGCAGCCTTCGTCGACGGGTGGCGGCGACTCGATCCCGACGCCCTGGCACCCGAGGCCGGCGCACCATGGGGCACTCTGCTCACACGCTGGCTCGACGACGCCGAAGCCGACCGGCGCCCGCGGGTGCTCGCCCTCGACGAGGTGCACCATCTGGTGGCCGCGTCACCCGACCTACCCCAGGCGCTCGGGCGTGCATGGGCGCGCGCCCGCGCTCATGGGCTCCCCGCCTACATGGTGCTCTGCAGCGCCCACGACGCGGTCTTCGAGCGGCTGTTCGCACCCGGCGGTGGCCTGGCGGGTGTGGATCCCCACACCATCCACGTGGGCCCAACCTCCATCGCCGAACTGGCGGCACACCTGCCCGACTGGTCTCCGCGTGACCGGCTCATGGTGCGTGCCTGCCTGGGCCCATGGGTGAGAGCGCTTCGGCACCTGGAACCCGACCTGCGCCTTGCGACCAACCTCCAGAAGATCGTGATCGATCCGGACGGGCCGCTCCACAACGCTCCGCCGCTCGCACTCGAGCGGCAGGTCCAGAAGCCGGACCGCTACGCGGGCGTGTTGAGGGCGCTCGCCAACGGGGCCGACGACTGGGCGGCGATCCGCTCGGCCAACCCGGTCTTCACCTCAGGCAACCAACTGGCCCCCTACCTGGCCACCCTGCAGGAGCTGGGGTGGGTGCAGAGCGCCCGCTCACTCGACGCCCCCCTCCGTTCCCGCAGGCGTCGCTATCGATTGGTCGACCCGTCCGTGGCGTACTGGTACCGTGTGGTTGAACCGGAACTGGCCCTCATGCTCGTGGGCGAGTCGCCGGCTCGCATCTGGCGTGACAGGCTCGGAGTGGCCACCGAGCGGCACGTCGAGTCACAACTTCCAGAAGAGTGCCGAACGCTCCTGATCCAACAGGGCGACACCGTGTTCGGCGCACGTGCGCGGGAGATGGGGGGATTGTGGGGCGAGGGGTACGACCTACCCGTGGCCGGCACGCTGGGCAACGGCGCGGCCGTCTACGGTCGTTGCGTGTGGAGTCGCATGGCCACGGTGGCCGATGCCGATGGTCTCACCCGCCAGATGAAGGCCACCCGCTTCGGGTTCGGTCGCGAGGCTCGTATGCGGGTTCTGTTCACCGGGGCCGGAGCGACCGAGCCGCTGATCCGCAGGGCGGCCCTCGACGACCTGCTGACCCTGGTTCCCCTCGACACCCTCTTCTGAGAACCGACGACGGAACGCACGGACGGGTCGGGTGAACCAAGGGTCCGTATTCCATTCTCCCCCTTTCGGAGCCCCGATGCCCAACATCGAACTCGATACCATCCTCACCGACCTGCAGACCCTCGCGGCCCAGTGGGGGCTGAAGGTGCTGGGTGCCCTGGCCGTGGTCGTCGTCGGTCGTCTGCTGGCGGGATGGCTGCGTGGCCTGACGAAGAAGGGTCTCACCCGTGCCGCTTTCGATGCGACGCTCGTTCCCTTCCTGGCGAACCTGATGTTCGTGGGCGTCATGACCTTCGTCCTGATTTCGGCCGCTGGATTGGTGGGGATCCCCATCGGCTCGTTCATCACCGTGCTGGGTGCCGTGGGACTCGCGGTCGCGCTGGCCTTCCAGGGTACCCTCTCGAACTTCTCGTCGGGCGTGATGCTCCTCACCTTTCGGCCGTTCAAGGTCGGTGACTTCGTCGACGTGGGCGGCTCCCTCGGCACGGTCAAGGAGGTCGGCATCTTCATGACGGTGCTCGCCACTCCCGACAACGTGAAGATCATCGTTCCCAACACGACCATCTCGGGCAGCACGATCAAGAATTTCTCCGCCAACCCCACACGCCGTATCGACCTGCTGATGGGCGTGGGTTACGGCGACGATCTCAACGTCGCGATCCAGACGATCCACGAGGTGTTGGGCGAGGACTCGCGTATCCTGGCGACCCCCGCACCCCTGGTCGCGGTGAGTGAACTCGGCGACTCGAGCGTCAATATCGTGGTGCGCCCGTGGGTACAGGGCGAGGACTACTGGCCCGTACGCTTCGACCTCATCAAGGAGCTCAAGGAGCGCCTTGAAGCGGCCGGTTGCGAGATTCCGTTTCCGCAACGGGACCTGCACCTCTACTACGAGAACGCGCCGGTCGAAGCGTAACCGAAGTCTTCACCCCGCCACCCGGGTCTTCACCCGGCCACACGCAGGATGGCCTCGAGCGACCGCTCGATGTCGTCGTCGGTGGTGGCCCAGGACGACACGCTGATGCGCATGGCCGCGCGCCCCCGCCAGGTGGTGCCTCCAGCCCAGCAGGTACCCTCGGCCTGGACACCGGCGACGACGGCGCGGGTGGTGGCGTCGTCGCCGAAGGCCACCACCACCTGATTGAGCACCACGTCGTTGAGCACCTCGTGCCCGGCAGCGATCAGGCCGTCGGCCAGGCGGCGGGCCCGGGCGCAGCATCCGTCCACCAGCGCCTCCAACCCCGACCGTCCCAGAGACCGGAGGGCCGCCCACACTTCCACCCCCCGCGCCCGCCGTGAGGACTCGGGGGTAAAGTCGCAGGGCTGCCGATGCGGGTCGTCGGGAAGGTAGGCGGCGCTCAGAGACAACGCCGCCCGGGCCGCCTCGACCTCCCGGAAGAGGACGAGGCCGGCGTCGTAGGGAACGTTGAGCCACTTGTGCAGGTCCGTCGCGCAGGAGTCGGCGTGCTCGAGTCCGGCCACCAGCGGGCGCAATGAGGCTGAAGCGCGAGCCCAGAAGCCGAAGGCGGCGTCGACATGCAACCACGCTCCCGCGGCGCGGGCCTCTTCCGCCACGGCTTCGAGGGGATCGAAGCCCCCGCTGTTGACGTTGCCGGCCTGCGCCACCACGACGGTCGGACCCGACATCGCCGGCATGCACTCGGGACGGATCCGGCCCTGGTCGTCGACCGGTACCCGGACGACACGCTCCGCCCCCAGTCCCGCGAAGGCGAGGGCCCGGTGCAGGGTGGAATGCGCTTCGGCTCCCACCACCACCGTGAGCTCGGGGGCGCCGTAGAGCCCTCGGGCCTCCACGTCCCAACCCTCCCGTTGCAGAAGCGCGTTGCGGGCCGCCAGGAGGCCGGAAAAATTGCCCATGGTCGTGCCCGTGACGAAGCCGCCGCTCCACGTCGGCGGGAGGCCTGCCGCGTCGAGAATCCAGGCCAGAGACACCTCCTCCAGCGCTGCGGCGATGGGGGAGCCGACGATGAAGTGGGCGTTCTGGTCCCAGGCACCCGCCAACCAGTTGGCCGCGAGCGCCGCAGGGAGGGTACCGCCTGTGACGAACCCGAAGTAGCGCGGGCCGGCCGAAGCGACGGTGGCCGGCGAACCCACCTCGTCCAGGATCCGGAGCACCTCGTCGGGCGGTGTCGGCCCGTCGGGCAGCGCATGGCGAAGCTCCTCCAGCCGACCGATCGCCTCGGCGGTGGGCTCCACGGCCCGTTCCTCGAGGTCGTGAAGATAGCGGGCGGCGCGCCCGGCAACAGCCTGGAGGAGCTCGTTCACACGTCGAGGTTCTTCACGAACTTGGCGTTCTTCTCGATGAACGCCCGCCGGGGCTCCACATCTTCGCCCATCAGACGGTCGAACAGCTGTGACGCGATGGCGCCATCGTCGACCTCGACCCGCAGGAGGGTACGGGAATCGGGGTCCATCGTCGTCTTCCAGAGCTGGTCCGGGTTCATCTCACCCAGCCCCTTGTAGCGCTGGATCGAGACGCCGCGGGCCGCTTCACCCTCCTTGCCCCCGACCCTCTTCACGTACTCGTCGCGCTCGGCCTCGGTGTAGGCGTAGTATTCCTTCTTGCCCTTGTGCACGCGGTAGAGCGGCGGCTGGGCGATGTAGATGTAGCCCGCCTCGATCAGCTCGGGCATCTGCCGGAAGAAGAAGGTGAGCAGCAACGTGCGGATATGGGCTCCGTCAACGTCAGCGTCGGTGTTGTGACAACAGATGCCTCCCATGCCCGCCACAAAATTCTCATCGTGTTCGACAGAGAAGTCGTAGACGTATCCGTTGGAGGGTTCGACCTCCTCGATCGACACCACAGGCAACGCCATCAGGTCGCCGCCGATGGGTTCGAACAAACGATTCACCTCGGGCCAATCGCTGGCGAGCGCGTCTTCGATGAGTGCGGCGCGCGGATGATCCGCCCAGACCGACCGGAGACGCCGCAGGTCCGACCGCGCACAGACACTCACGGTCCACACGTCGTGTCGACTGTGCACCGGCTGGCCCCGGATCTCCCGAACCGTATCGTCGGGGCCTCGCCGGCTCAACGACGACACCACGCCCGATGCGCTCATCAGGTACATCAACCCACTGGCCAGGTCTCGTGAGGTCGTGGTCAACGCGAGGCGCCCCCGGGCCAGGGTGCCGTCTCCGCGAAAGTATCCGCGGAGGAACGCCAGGCGGAGCCGCTCCGGGACGTTGAACACCAGGTCAGGCACCGCCTTGATCGGAGCCTTCGCACCGTCGAAGCCGAACAAGCGCGCCCAGGAGAGCGCCGCGACCCGGTTCACGATCCGAAGCTCATCCACACGGCCACCCGAGCCTGCATAACGCCGGGGTTCAAGCCCAAAGACACCACGGAAGGCCCTGATCGCCTCGTCGGCGAACGACGCGTTTCCGGACCCCAGCGCCAGCCGGATACCGGCGCGGGCATCGACCGTGCCTTCGGCGACGAAGAAGCCCAATGCCGTCATGAGTCCCTCATCGACCTCGATCCACCGTTTCACACGGTGGTTGGCGTTGTGGGTCGACGACAACTCCACGTCGTCGCGCTGATCGAACCACGCCACATCCGCACCGTCGAGGTCGGACAACCGGACATGGTCGCGCACTCGATTGGCGGGCGCCCTTGTGTAGGTCTCGTCCCAGCGGCGTTGAAGCCAACTGGGGCCGACCTCAACCTGTGCGAAGACCTGCTCTGTCTCAGCGCCCAGTACATCGAGGTAGGCTCGAAGATGGCCGACCGTGGAACGGGAGCTGCCCTTCTCCCACGCATAGAGCGTCACGGGCTGTCGGATACCCACAGCCGCGCACAACTCTCGATTCGTCTTGTCGCTCTCCCGGCGCAGAGTGCTCATCTCGGCGCCCACCGTTGCAGGGATCTTGACGCGGGCCTCGGTAAACGCAGGCCGGTCGGAGTAATCGTCGATCACTTGCGCTCGGTACCATGCCTCCACACCGGGACCCCGCAGCCACACCTGGGAGGCCGCCTCGGCGTCGGCATGCAACGCACGGAGCAGGTCGAGACGACGCGGTGCATCTTCAGGCAGACGTACCGTGCGGGGCGCAACCACACGATCCCCCACAACGAGTTCGCTGCCGCGCTTCAATCGGACTTCACCCTCTTCCTGGACGAACACGCTGTGGCTGGCGGTTACCCGCACCGAGCGACCGTACGCGGTTCGTACCTCGTAGAGGGCTTCGTCGAGCGGATGGCGTAGCACCGCCTCGATCGGGCGGAATCGCACTTCGTGGTCGTCCAGACCGAAGCACAGGACATCGCCGAGTTCACCTCCGACGCACTTCTCGTACCCCCCGGTTCCCGTCGTCTCACCCGACTCCAGTAGGGAGTCGATGTACTCGCCGATGCGTACCATGCGCGCACCCGTACCACCCGGTGACTGCACGAAACAATGATCGTCGCCATCAACGCTCATGATGATGATCTTGTGGTACCGGGCCTTGTCGAGGGTGAAGTCGTCGCGAATGCCCGCCCCGATGGCCGTGATCATCGCCCGGATCTCGTCGTTCGACAAAATCTTGTCGATGCGCGCCCGCTCGGTGTTGAGGATCTTGCCCTTCAGGGGCAGGATCGCCTGATACTGCCTGTCGCGGCCCATCTTGGCCGAGCCGCCGGCAGAGTCTCCCTCGACCAGGTAGATCTCGCACATCGACGGCTCCGACAACGAGCAGTCCGCGAGCTTTCCGGGGAGTACCCCCCCCTCGAGAGCGCTTTTCTTGCGCGCCAGATCACGCGCCTTGCGCGCGGCTTCCCGAGCCCGGGCGGCCTGCAGCGACTTCTCGATGATGGCCTTGCCGGCCTTCGGATGTTCGTCGAGAAAGATCGAGAGCTGTTCGTTGACGGCCGTCTCGACGGCACCCCTCACTTCGCTGTTGCCCAGCTTGGTCTTGGTCTGCCCCTCGAACTGGGGTTCCATGACCTTCACGCTCAACACACAGGTCAACCCCTCGCGCACGTCATCACCCGAGAGGCTCTCGTCCTTCTTGAAGATCTTCGCCCGGCGAGCGTAGTCGTTGATGGTCCGCGTGAGGGCTGCCTTCAGCCCCGTCAGGTGCGTGCCCCCCTCATGGGTGTTGATGTTGTTGACGAAGGTGTGCGTGTTCTCGCTGAACCCCTCGTCGTACTGCATCGCCAGTTCGATCTCGGCCTCGGGCTTCGAGGCTTCGAAGTAGACGATGGTGTCGTGCAGCGCCTTCCGGCTGCCGCGCAGATACTCGACGTACTCGGCCAGTCCACCCTCGTACTGGTAGTCCTCACGATTCACCTCGCCCTCACGCTCGTCGATCAGGGCGATCTTGAGTCCCTTGTTCAGGAACGCGAGTTCACGCAGCCGATGTGACAGCGTCTCGTGGCTGTACACGGTCTCGGTGAAGATCTCGCGATCGGGCTGGAAGGTGACGGTGGTGCCCCTCCCTTTGGCCTTGCCCTGGTTCTCGAGTTCCTTGGTCTTGATGCCACGCTCGAAGCGTTGGTGGTACATCTGCCCACCCCGACGAACCGTGACTTCGAGCCACTCCGACAGCGCGTTGACCACCGATACACCCACCCCGTGCAGTCCCCCCGAGACCTTGTAGGTGTCCTTGTCGAACTTGCCACCAGCATGGAGGATCGTCATCGCGAGCTCGACGCCGGGCACCTTCTCGATGGGATGGATGTCGACGGGAATCCCGCGGCCATCGTCGACGACCGTGATCGAGTTGCCCTCGTGGATCGTCACCACCACTTCGGTGCAGTGACCCGCCATCGCTTCGTCGATCGAGTTGTCGACGACCTCGTACACGAGGTGGTGCAGGCCGCGCGCCGACGTCGATCCGATATACATACCAGGGCGTTTGCGAACGGCCTCCAGCCCCTTGAGGACCTGAATTTGTCCCGCAGTGTAATCGCCGCCCTGCTTCTTCTTGTCGTCGGCCATGGACCGGTCCCTCTCCAGTTCGGTTTCGTTCAGACGTCCTGCGACAGGACGAAGACCAGCTTCTCGAGTGGGGCCTCGGGGCGGGATGCGTTGAGCCGCCTGAGGATCTCACCCTTCATCATGTTCAACTCCATCAACCACGCGCTCGACCGCACTTCGACGAACAGGGTGCAGTCAGCCACCGAGCGAGCTCGGGTCACACCGGCAATGCGCGGGCCTACCCGCTCGGCCCACTCGTCGAGCACCGACACCCGATCGACCTGTTCCTTGACACCCTGGCGGGCGAGGAACTGGTCGAGAAACTCTCCGACCCGGGTCGGTGCGCGCTTCTCCGCCCGACTCACGACTCGACGACTCCCGCCCGGATCCCCCATCGGGGCAGGGCATCGCGACGCACCCGGACATCGCTCTCCTTGGGCGCCGTCAGGATGACCTGGCCGGTCTCCTCGCGCTCGATGAGATCGAGGATTCGTTCGCTACGGCCCGCGTCGAGTTCGGCAAAGACGTCGTCCATGAGCACGATGGGCTCCTGTCCACGCGCCGTGCGGATCGTCGCGGCCTCGACCAGTCTCAGAGCCAGGGCGGCGGTACGCCGCTGGCCCCCCGATCCAAAATCCCGCACCTCGAGATCGCGGTCGCCTTCGAGCGAAAACGCCATCTCGTCACGGTGGGGGCCCACCAGAGTCGTCCCCATTCTGCGCTCACGGTCCGAAGTCGCGGCGAGGGCTTCCCGGTAGGCTCCGACGATCTCGGCCTCAGCGGCCTCTTCGGCGATGTCGACGCTCGGGCGATACGACGGCACAGCGGTCGGTCCGCCCGACACCTCCGCGTAATAGCTCGCGAAGGAGCTCGCGATCTCACCGATCCACCGGGCTCGGTGTGCCATCAGCCGCCCGCCGGACCGCACCAGCGCGTCGTCCCACAAGTGCACCAGCGGGCCCGGCTGAGCGTCTTTCAAGGCCGCGTTACGTTGCTGAAGCACCTGCCGGTATTCCTGGAGTACCCGCAGGTATCCGGGTGCGTTGAGCGAGAGCACGATGTCGAGAAACCTGCGCCGCTCGGACGGACCCTCGTTGACGATGGCCACGTCGGCCGGCGAAAAGATCACCGCTGCCAGCCGACCGAGTCCGTCGGATAGCCGCTCGGGTTCCTGTCCGTCGACCGTCACCTTCTTGCGTCGGCCCTTCTTCTGGAAGGCCGCAGTGACCTCCAACGGCGCCCCGTCGGGGGTCGGCGGTGTCAGGCGACCCGCAATCCGGAACACATCCTCATCGAACGCCAGCAGCTGGTCGTCGCGACCGCCGCGGAAGGACCGGAAGGTCTCGAGGTAATAGATCGCCTCGAGAAAATTCGACTTGCCCTGGGCGTTCTCGCCTACGAGGGCCATCCCCTCCGGCGGGATCTCCAGGTCCTGCGAGCCGAGGTTCCGGAACTGCCGGATCGACAGGTGGGTCAACCGCACACGCGGCGCGGGAGGGGGGCTCTCGAACGCATCCGTAAATTTACCCGATTCACCCCTCCGGGACCACCCCGTGCGCGCCCTGTCAGCGTCCCTTGAATTCGGGCTTGCGCTTCTCCAGAAAGGCGGTCATTCCCTCTGTCATATCGGCCGTCGAAGCCAGGATACCGAAGAGCGACGACTCGAAGTCGAGAGCTTCCCGGGTCGAGGTATCGATCCCCCGATAGATCGACTCGAGCGCCAGGCGGACGGCCACGGGACCATTCTTCGTGATCCGGCGGGCGAGCCCTTTCGCCTGGTCGATCAACTCCTCGCGGGGTACGACCGCACTGACCAGGCCGATGATCTCGGCTCGTTCGGCCTTCACCTGATCGCCGGTCAGGGTGAACTCGATGGCGCGGCCCAGCCCGATCAGGCGCGCGAGTCGAATCGTGCCCCCGTACCCCGGGATGATGCCCAGACCGACCTCCGGAAGGCCGAAGCGAGCGTTGTCGCCGGCGATGCGAATATGGCACGCCAGGGAGAGTTCGAACCCACCGCCCAGGGCGTACCCGCCCACCGCAGCGATGACCGGCTTCGGGAAGCGTTCGATCGCGAGGAACACCTCCTGCCCCTCTCGGCTCACCCGTACGCCGGACAACGAGTCCATGGTCGCCAATTCACCGATATCGGCTCCGGCCACGAAGGCCTTCTCTCCGGCGCCGGTGAGGATCACCGCCCGCACGTCGTCGTCACCCCGGAGTTCGGCAAACACCTGTCCGAGTTCGGCGATCACTTCGGAGTTGAGGGCGTTGAGCTTGTCCCGTCGGTCGATGATGACCACGGCAAGATCTCCGTCCCACTCTACACGTACATATTTCAGGTCTGTCATGGGTCGCTCGTAGCTGCGGGTTTGCAAGAGCCCCGACGGGGCGTCGCCGCGCCCGGGTTCCGCGCACCGGAAGGTAGACGGCCGGTGACCGGCTCGGCAATGGAAAAACCCAGGTTCGCGCGCTACCTTAGCGCCCCGTCAGGTGCCCCAGAATCCAAGGAGTTCCGAGCCATGAGTCGCTCCCTCAACAAGGTCATGCTCATCGGGAACGTCGGCAGCGATCCCGAGGTCCGGGCGACGTCGTCCGGAGCCCGAGTCGCCAAACTGTCGCTCGCCACCAATCGTACCTTCCAGGATCGATCAGGCCAACAACAGGAAAAGACCGAATGGCATCGTCTGACCTTCTTCGGACGCCTCACCGACATCGTCGAACAGTACGTCAAGAAGGGTGACCGCCTCTACATCGAGGGGCGGATCGAGTACTCGCAAACCCAGGACGGAGACGGCAACACCCGGTACTGGACCGACATCGTCGTCGGCGAGATGGTGATGCTCGGGTCGAGTGCCGGAGACAGCGGTGGTAGCCAGGGTGGCGACTTCGGCAGTGGACGCTCACCCGGGTCCAGGGGCAGCGGGCCCTCGTCGGCCCCCTCACTGTCGGAACCCGACGACGATCTGCCCTTCTAGTCGGCCTCGACGCGTCAGCCTCGACGCGTCGGCCTCGGCGCGTCAGCCTCGACGCGTCAGGCGTCCCGACGGTCCTGGACGGTCGACGGCGCGTCCGCTTCCCATAGGCCCATCAGGTAGGACTCATATCGGTCACGGTGTTGCCGATAGTCGGTGAGCCATACCTCGAACGGAGGGAGCGCCACGCGCATGGCCAGCCACCGAGTGGCAGCCCGGACCAAACCGGTATAGGAACGATCGGCCGACAGGGGACGACCGGCATCCCGGCTCGCCCGATCGGCCATCAGGTAGATCTCGTCGGGAGAGAGATACAACAACAGGTCGGCCATCTGGGCCGAGCAGTACTCCAGGTACTTGCCCTGGAGGGTCTCATCGGAATCGACCGCATTCGGGTCGGGTACCGACTCCGCGTCGATGGCCATCGCGTCGCTCGCCACGGGAGAGGGGGAACACCCACCCTATGGTGCGACGGCAACCCTCAGCCGCGCAAGTCCTACGACGGAAGGGAGATGTGGGCGTCGCCCGAATCGGTGGTGAGGCTTCCGGGGTTCTCGCGCAGGTGCCGGTAGATGGAGCGCCGTGTCAGTCCGTACAAGACGACCCGGCTCAAGAACTCGGGGTCGGTCTTCTGCACCTCTTCCGCCTGGGCCGCGATGTCCCGAGGAAGACGGACATTCAACTGTACGGAACACGTTTCCCACATGCGTTGACTCCGGCGTGCCTGGTGTTGAAAAGTTGAAAACTTCGGGACGAATCCCTTCGCGTTGGGATTCGAGCCGGGAAGCGCCTCGTCACGCTCCTCCCCATCGGCGGGAAGGAAGAATAGGATGGCTTTTCAAACGACGCAAGGGGCATACACACGCGACCGCCGCATCGGCACGCAAACGCTCAAGTCATTGCCACGAAACTACTTGCGAAAAACACCCCGAATCCGGAAATCAAGCGTTCCTGGCACACGTCGGATGTGCATTTCTTCAAACTTTTTTCGGGGATACCGCAGGGATACGCCACATTCGAACGACGATCACAAACGAATTCGCGATCGTCCTCACCCAGATTATTTGAAATAATCCAGATCAGGGAAGGGAGGATCGCAGGAAGGCGCACAGCGTCGGATCGTCAAACGAACGGAACCGGTCCCGCACGCTTGCGACGCCTGCCTCCTGGAACACCGGGCCCGTACGAAAGGTCGACCCCCCGTCACCGGTGTGGAACTCGATGGCCCCTTCCCAGCGCTCATGCAGCGGCCACACCTGGAGTTGAGCCACCCAGGCGTCGCCCTGATGGCTGAAGTGGCGCACGGCGACCGCGACCGGCGTGCCGTCGGGGCTCCGGGGGCCGGCTTCGGCCGGCGCTTCGTCGACCAGATGGGCCGCGCGGTTGGATTGAAAGTCGGCCATCCAGACAGAGAGAGGAGGGAGCGGAAGCAGGTCGGCGCAAAAGGCGGCCAGATCGTCGAGGGACGCATCCGCGCCCGCACTCGCCGTGAGGGGCCGACACGCCCGCACGATGTCTCGGAGCCCATCGCGCGGAACGAGGTTGAGAAGGTCCCTGCCCTGCCTCAACCGGTAGCCCCGGTACCGGGCCAGCAGAGCCGCCGTGGCCGGCGTTGCTGGGCGTTCGCGGCGACGGGCGTCCTGGGCACTGTCCGGGCGAACCGTCGTGTCGTCGATTCTCGTGGCACCTGGGGTTCGAGTCACTAGTGCACCGTCCCACCCACCACCGTCGGGGGCCGCTCGATGAGCTGGGCCGAACGCGATGTGTGCCGCTCGCGGATACGAGCCAGGGTAGCCCGGTCGCCGAAGGTGGCTACGAGTTCCTGGACGGCCCGGAACCGTGTCGGCTCGAAACGGGCGAGCATGCTCAGAAGTCCGGTGCGAATGGCGTCCATCTCGATGCGGAGCTCGGTGAGATCGAGTGGAAGCGGAAACCTGACCTGACAGCCCCCGGTGGCGGCTGGACTGACGGGTACGATGCGGCGTAGATCGGTCCCCGGAAAGGCGTCGGCGAGCACAGCTTCCAGGACGGGGTCGGGGGCCTCCGTGGGCGTGCGGAAGACGAGGGCGTTGCCGTCGTAGTCGAGGTGAGCGCGGACCACCCGTCCCTCGCCGAGCAGGAGGCGGACCGACGTCCCCTCGTGGAGATCGAGGTCTCGACACACGTCGCGAAAACCCAATCGCAAGAGGGTCGATCTCGTGAGAGGACTGAACCCGATTCGTTCGAGCACGCGCATTCCGACCTGGAAGCAGAAGCGCGCCAGCTCGGCGCGGTCGTCATTGCGTGCGGCGCTCCGCACGAGCGCGTTGAGATGATCGAGCGTCGGCTCGTAGACCCAATCCAGGATCACGAGTTCGCCGGAGAGATCGAGAACCTTGATCTCGGAACTACCCAGATCGAGCACCTCTGCCTGTGATGCGTATCGGCCTTCCAGGACCACCGCGAGGCCGATGTCCTGAATACGACCGCCCGCGAGATCAACCTCATGGATATCGCGGTACTGCACTACCGCGCGCGTGAGCGGCAGCTCGCATACGCCCGGAACGTCGGCCATCGCCTCGGGACGGGTATCGTGGGGAGTATGGGTCTGCATGGATCACCTCGCGAGGTCCCTGCCCGGCGGAGTCGTACCGGGATGCTCACGATAACCATCTGTTTACGACCCCGGCAAGGAAAACCCCATTCGCCTTGCCGAGCCCCCGAGCCGCACACACCTTATTCGGACATGCACGCCCACGACCCCGCCCCCCCGACCGAGTCTCCGCCCCACGGTCCAATGTCCCGCCACACGGTGGGTACCCTGGAACGCATGGGTCGGCGCTGGGTGTGTGCGCTGGTCACCTACGAACTCGAGGGCGAAGGGTGGCGAGGTCGGTTCGCCTTCGAAGCCGAAGAGCCCGAGGTGGGCGAAGACGAGGTACTGACCGCGCCGATCTTCGTCGAGGCCTCGGAAGCCGAGATCCACGCCAAAGCCCGCTCCATGGGGCAGCCGCTGCTCGCGGCCCTGCTGGATTCGGCTCGACACGTACGAGAGCAGGAGCGCGCCAGCTCGCCCTTCCTGCAACGCTGGTTCCGGAAGCTGTTGGCCGAACATTCACTCGGACCCGAGGGTGCCGAGTTCGATGCCGCGACGCCAGCCGGGGCCGACCTCGACGAGTTGCGCTCGCTCTACGCGTCCTACCGCATGGACCAGGTCGCCCACTTCATCGCTCTCGTCGATCCCGACGACTTCCATCGAGCGGTCGACCAGATCCTCGATGGCCAGCGTATCGACTTCGCCGCTCGGGACCGCCTCCAACTCGCGATGCTCGTCGTGCAGTTCATCGAGGGCCGGCTGCCGCTACCACCGTTCGAAGTCTGGATCCTCGATTTTCTCGCCCATCGACCGTTGTACGAACGGTACGCGCACCAACTCCATCGAGAGGGCATCCTGCCCTGATCGCGATCGGGCCATGCCGACGGGTCACTCGACCAGATAGCTCCGGGCCAGCCGATCGAACGACGCCGTCTGCTCGGCGATCCAGCCTTCGGACCGCCCTAGTTCACTCGCCAGAAGCGAGGCCACTCGAGGTGCCGCCTCCCGGCTCGCCCGCGCGTCGAGCAGCAACGAACGGGTACGTCTCGACAAGACGTCCTCGACCGTGCGAGCCATCTCCTCACGGGCCGCCCAGATCACCTCGGCCTCCACGGCCGGCAGTCGCGGGTGCAGCCGTCGGGACCGCTCGGGCTCGCCATCGGCGAGGCTCTGGATCTCGGGGGCATCGGCACCGTAGACCTCGAGAGCGCCGAAACGATCCGCTGCGAGGTGATATCCGTGGAGCTGGAGGTCACGGGTCGGACAGGGCACGGGCTCCAGGCCCGCGAGTACCGCCGCGTGGTCGACCGTGTCCTCGGCCATCTTGCGGTAGGTCGTCCACTTGCCTCCGGTGATCGTCACGAGACCCGAGGGGGCGATCTGAAGGGTGTGGTCCCGCGACAACGACGAGGTGTCGTCACCATCGTCGGCGGCCACCAGCGGCCGGAGACCCGCGAAGGCACTCAACACATCCGCCGCACTCGGATCCCGGGTCAGGTATCGAGCCGCATGGCGAAGAACGAAGTCGACCTCCTCGCCCAGGGGCGCCGGTTCGGCGTCGATCGTCTCGACCGGGGTGTCGGTCGTACCGAGAATGACCCGCCCGTGCCACGGAACGGCGAACAGCACACGCCCGTCGTCGGTCTCCGGAACCATGATGGCCGAGTCACCCGGTAGGAACCGTCGCTCGAGGACCAGGTGGATACCCTGGCTCGGACGGATCATGGGGCGAGCGTCGGCGTCGTCCATGCGCCGGACTCCGTCGGTGAACGGGCCCGTGGCGTTGACCACGACCCGCGCCTCGATCTCGAGGTCGGTGCCGGACTCCACGTCGAGAGCACGGACCCCCGCCACGGCGCCCTGGGCGTCCTTGATCAACCCGGTGACCCGCACATGATTGGCGAGCACCGCCCCCTGCTCGGCCGCGGTACGGGCAAGGTGGATGAGAAGCCGCGCGTCATCGAACTGGCCGTCGTGGTAGACCACACCACCCCGCAGTCCGTCGGTCTCGATGGTGGGAAGTCGTGCGATGGTCTCGGCCTTGGACAACAGCTTCGACGCACCGAATCCGTACCGGCCCGCGAGGGCGTCGTAGACCTTGAGACCGATGCCGTAGAAGGGCGCTTCCCACCAGTCGTAGTTGGGCACGACGAACTCGAGATCATGCACCAGATGAGGCGCGTTGCGACGCAAGATCCCCCGCTCCCGGAGCGCTTCCATCACGAGCGGGATGTTGCCCTGTCGAAGATATCGCACCCCCCCGTGCACGAGCTTCGTGCTCCGGCTCGATGTGCCCTGACCGAAGTCGGCACGCTCGAGCAACGCCACCTCATATCCGCGCGCAGCGGCATCGACCGCGACCCCGAGACCTGTAGCACCACCCCCAACGACCACCAGATCCCAGGGACGGTCCCTGCGTTCGATCCGGGCCAACATCTCGTCGCGCTTCATGGTCCGTCGCCCTCCCGATTCAAGATGCGTCCTGGGACCACCAGCTTAGGTGCCCAGAGCCGTCGCGTCACCCTCGACCGGGGTGTTATCCTTTGCGGCCGGCCCAATTCCCCCCGCGTCCGCGTCGTCGTGAGCCCCGCAGCCAGCGCCTACATCTCGGTTCTTATCGTCAGCTTCATCAGCCTCGTCGGGCTGGTCACGCTGTCGCGCGACCCCGTCGTGCTACGACGGCGTCTGCCGATCCTCGTCAGTCTCGCCGCGGGGTTCCTGATCGGAGGTGCGACCCTCCATCTGCTTCCCGAGGCCATCGAGGAGCTGGGTACCGGACTCGATCTCCCCCTGCTCTTTCTCGCCGGGTTTCTTTCCTTCTTTCTGCTCGAGCGATACCTCTGGTTCCATCATCACGGAGTGGTGTCGCCCCTGGAGAATCCGGATGCCGACCCGCATCGACCCGGCCACGGGCTCGCCGACGAGTGCGCTCAACCCCACCCGGTGGTGATCATGAACCTGGTCGGTGATGCGGCGCACAACCTCATCGACGGGATGGTGATCGGCGCGGCGTATCTCATCGACCCCGCCACCGGACTGGCCACGACCGTGGCCATAGCCCTCCACGAGATCCCACAGGAGATCGGCGACTTCGCCGTGCTCGTCCACGGCGGATTGACGGTCCGGCGCGCACTGGTGCTCAACCTGGCCTCGGCCCTCGTCGCAGTGGTAGGGGTGGCGGTGGCGCTCACCGTAGGTCAACGCGTCGAGGGTTTTTCGGCCGCGCTCCTGCCCGTCACGGCCGGGAGCTTCATCTACATCGCCGCGGTCGACCTGATCCCGGAGATCCACAGACATCGGGATCGGTCTCGCGCCGCGGCCCAGGCAATCGCCCTCTTCTCGGGTGTCGGAATGATGCTCCTCCTGCGCCTCTACACCCACTGACGCACGCACGGTTGACCCCGTTGCCCACACCCGCATAGATTACAAATCTGTCCCACAAGAAGTACCAGCCTAGGAGCGTGATTCGTTTGGAAGTGACCATCCAGGACAACGAGAGCCTCGAGCGGGCGCTGCGCCGGTTCAAGCGCAAGGTGCAGCGTTCGGGACTCTACTCCGAACTCCGCAAGCGCCGTTTCTACGAGAAGCCCAGCGCCCAGCGGAAGCGGAAGCGCGAAGCGGCGATTCGCCGTGAGCGTCGGCGGCAGCGGCGGAACGAACGCCGCTGATCGGCTTCCGGGGGTTCGGACCCCTGGACCAGAAGAGCTCCTTTCCCATCGGGAAGGAGCTCTTCTTCATTTCAGGCCGAGACCTTGAAGGTTCGTTCGAGTCGCCCCCAGCCCTCGACGTGCCGGGGCTGCAGGATCGCCTGCGCACATTCGACGACCACCGCGCCGACAGCCTCATCCGACCGAAGCTGGCTCGGCGAGCGGCCACAGAGGGAACGAGTGAAGCGCGCGAGGTTTCCGCTCGATGTGAAACCCATCCCCAGGGCGAGCCTGGATACGGGCTCGGTGCGGTTCCGAAGCCGTCGCATGACCCCGAGCAGGCGCAACCACCGCAGGCACTCGTGGGGGGACGGGACCTGCCGTCGACGAAAGCGAGCTTTCAATGCGCCCGACCCGATGCCGGTCAGCGATCCCAGCGTTTCGACCGAGGTGTATCGCACCGGGTCTTCCATGACCCGCCGCGCGACGGCGCGAAACGCGCGCGGTAGCGGCAGGCCGGCGGCACGCGCCAGGTCGGCCAGGACCCGGTCCACCCAGGTGGGGGGTGCGGGGGGGATGAGCGCGCGCAGGCGGGCTGCATAGAACGCGGCTCTGCCTTCGGGAGGCACACGGGTGCGTCGCTCGGCCTCCCAGGCGCGGATCCTGGCCTCGTCGATCTCGACGATCGGCACCTCGGATCGAACCGCAGCGCTGACCACCCGAACCGGGATCTCCGTCACAGCATCGGTGATCACCGTCCTCACGCACGCGTCGTCCAGAAGCCGCAGGGCACAGTCGGGCGAAGTCACGACATCTTCGTCCCAACGGGCCGCGACGGTGACGGCGGTGCCAAGAACCGGGTCCTTCACGAATGCGACGATCACGGCTTCAAGATGCGTGACTCCCCCCCGCCCGCGAAAGACCCGGCCGAGCCAGGCCGCCCGGGACACCCCTCAGATGGGGAGCGCGATCGGTACATCACCCGAGTAGTCGTAGAAGCCCTTGCCGGCCTTACGGCCGTAGCGACCGAGGGCGACCATGCGCTTCAGGAGAGGTGGCGGCGCATACCGCTCTTCGCGGTACTCCTCGAACATGATCTCGGCAATCCGGTAGGTGGTGTCGTTGCCCACGAAATCGCACAGGGTGAACGGACCCATCGGATACCCACAGCCCAGGACCATCCCCTTGTCGATGTCTTCGATCGAGGCCACCCCCCGTTCCAGTTGCCGGATCGCATCGAGCATATAGGGCACCAGCAGGAGGTTCACGACGAATCCGGACTTGTCCTTGGCGGCAATGGGCTCCTTGCCGAGGGCGCGCGCGAAGGTGAACACGGCGTCGAAGGCCTCGTCTCCGGTGGCGATGGTGCGAACCACTTCCACCAGCTTCATCACCGGCACCGGGTTGAAGAAGTGCAACCCCACGAACCGTTCGGCTCGCCGGGTGCGGGCCGCCATGTCGGTGACCGTCAGGGAGCTCGTATTGGTCGCGTAGATCGTGTGGTCGCCGCAGAGCTCGTCGAGTGCAGAGAACAGCTCGACCTTGGCCTCGACGCTCTCGATGATGGCTTCGACCACCAGATCCCGATCGGCGAGGTCTGCCAGCTCGGTGGTGAAGGTCAGCCGACCGAGGGCAGCATCGCGATCGTCGGGGGCGAGCTTGCCCTTGTCGACGGCTCTGCCCATCGACTTTTCGATACGGGCGCGGCCAGCCGCGACGGCTCCTTCATCGATCTCGCGCACCACGACGTCGAATCCGCCCTTCGCCGCCACCTCGGCGATGCCGCTACCCATGAGGCCGCAGCCTACCACACCCACCTTTCGAATCTCCAAGATCGACTCCTTGTCCAGTTCGTGATCGTTTCGTCGTGGTCGTTCGTTTCGTCAACCCACCGGGTCGCCGTCGTCGTGAGTGGTCAGGAGACGCCGGGCCCCGTGGAAGTGCTTCTCGACCCAACTGCGCCAGGCCGAGGGCGGCGGTTCGAGCGACTCACCCATCTCCAATCGGTCGAGCACTCCCTCCACCTCGTCGCGCACATCACCGAACTTTCGCCGGTACGAACGACGGGTCAGAGCCACCGCCGACGCGAAGACTCCCACCCCCACTGCGATCCCCGCCGTCACCGCCGCAAAGTCGGGCACTACCGTGGCAGCAAGAATTGCCGCCCCAACGCCTCCACCCAGGCTCGCGAATCCTCCTCCGGCCAGAGCGGCCCCGACGTAGTCACCCCTCACGCCGGGATCCACCTCGAGCTCGACCACCGTGCTCTCATCATCGATCGGCTCGAGGGTCACCTCGACACTCCGTGCCGCCGCAACATAGTACTTTCGTGACGTGCCACTGGCGGCGCGTGCCAGCTGGCTGACCCAGTCCACCGAAGGACGATACTGCAGGAAGTGGGGAGAGCGGCGTACGCGCTGCAACAGCCGACCTCCGACGAGAAACTCATCGACGCTGCGCGAAAGCTCGTCGCACGACTGATCGACCACGCGGGACGCCCGCACGACCCCCGGGCCGATCAGGCGATCGGCGAAGGACCCGGTCCGGACCTCGCTTCGCACCTCGTCGAGGGCCCGCCGTACATGCCGCTCACCCAGACCGACCTCACGGGCGATCCGATAGATCTCACCCTCCGGAAGATCCCCCTCGCCGGGATCGGATTCCCCAGCCGCGAGCTCGGACGCCCGCCGGATGACCTCGTCGAACTGACGACGGGTCAATTGACGCCCGGTGGGTTCCTTCTCGGCCATGTGCGACCTCGCTACTACATCGACTCGACGACGACGGCTCCCCCCTGGCCTCCGCCGATGCACGCCGAACCCACCGCATACCGGCCCCCACGCCGCCGGAGTTCATGGAGCAGGTGAATGGTGATCCGAGCACCTGAGGCCGCCAACGGATGGGTGAGCGCAATGGCCCCGCCGTTGACGTTGGTCCTCGCGGGATCGAGTCCCAGCTCCTTCTCGACCGCCTTGTATTGAGGGGCGAAGGCCTCGTTCACTTCGACGAGGTCCATGTCTTCGATCGTGAGCCCTGCCCGGGACAGAGCCTGACGAATAGCCGGAGCGGGGCCGATGCCCATCACCCTGGGTTCGACACCGACGAAGGCCCACGACACGAGGCGTCCCAGCGGCCGTAGCCCCTGTGCCTCGGCCCAGGCTCTGTCGGCGATGACGGCGGCGGCGGCCCCATCGCCGATGCCACTGGCGTTGCCCGCCGTGACGAGCCCTTCCTTGCGGAAATAGGGGCGGAGGCCCGACAGCGCCTCGAGAGTCGTATCCGGCCGCATGTGCTCGTCGGCCGCGTACACGGTCTCGCCTTTGCGGGTCTGGAGTGTGAGCGGTGCGATCTCGGCGTCGAAGCGGCCCTCGCTCCATGCAGCCTGCGCGCGCCGCTGGGAATCGACGGCCACCTGATCGGCTTCGGCGCGGGTCACACCATAGCGATCGGCAAGCTCTTCGGCGGTCTGGGCCATGGTGAGCCCGCAGTTGGAATCGAGCAGCGACTGCCACAAGAGGTCCTCGAAGTACTCACCGGCCGCACCCAGCCGCAGATTTCCCCACCGGGCGCCCCGCACGACGTGGGGCGCCTGGCTCATCGATTCGGTACCTCCCACGAGCGCCACCCTGGCGTCGCCCAGCAAGATCTCCTGGGCCCCCGACACGATGGCCTGGAATCCGGAACCACAGAGCCGATTGACGGTGAGCGCCGGCACCTCTTCGGGTACCCCGGCTCGTAGCCCGACGTGGCGGGCGAGGTAGATCGCGTCGGCCGAAGTCTGGAGCGCATTGCCGAATACGACGTGCCCGACCTGTGCCGGCTCGATCTCGGCGGCGGCCATGGCGGCCTCGGCCGAGGCGACGCCCAGATCGGTCGCGGTCAACTCCTTGAGCGCCCCGCCGAAGGTCCCGAACCCGGTTCGTTTGCCCGAAAGAAAGACGATGTCCTGCGCCTGGCCCTGCGTGCCCATGCCTGCTCCTGTCGTGGGAGTTCCCGGGCGACCCCTTCCACAGTCGGCGGAGGTGTCACGCCCTCGTCTGGAGTACCCGCTCGGCGATCCACGTTCCCACCTCTTCGGTGGTACGCGTTCCCCCCATGTCGGGAGTCCGCACGCCGTCTCGCACGGCAACCCCGACGGCTTCGACCACCGCCGCGGCGGGGACGGGCATGTCCAGGTGGTCGAGAAGAAGGGCCACCGAGTTGATGGCTCCCATCGGATTGGCCTTGCCCTGCCCCGCGATGTCGGGGGCCGACCCATGCACGGGCTCGAACAGCGCGTGGCGACCGGGGTGGATATTGGCCGACGCGGCCGTGCCCAGACCGCCGGTGATTTCGGCCGCCAGATCCGAAAGGATGTCGCCGAAGAGGTTGCCCGTCACCACGACCTCATACCGCTGTGGCCGCCGCACCAGATCCATGGCCATGGCATCGACGTACATGGCCTCGCGCTCGACTTCGGGAAAGGCGGCACCGACTTCGGCGAAGACCCGGCGCCATAGCCGACCCGCTGCGGGCATCGCGTTGGCCTTGTCGACCAGGGTCACTCGACCGCGACCGTGACGCACCGCGTGTTCGAATGCGGCTCGACAGATGCGCTCGACGCCCTTGTAGGTATTGAGGTCTTCCTGAATCGCGACCTCGTCGCTCGTTCCGGCCTTGAAGGTGCCGCCGAGATCGACGTACACGCCTTCGGTGTTCTCGCGAAAGATGTCGATGTGGATCTCACCCGGATCCCGCAGCGGGCTGAGAGTTGGGTCGAGCAGCACCGAAGGTCGGTAGTTGACGTACAGGTCGAGACGAAATCGAAGGCCCAACAAGATGTCGCGCGCATGCCGGTTGTCCGGGATCCTCGTGTCACCCAGCGCTCCCAGCAGGATCGCATCGTGTTCATCGGCCAGCGACCGGAACTCGTCGTCGGTGATGGTGACACCGTCGCGCAGGTACCGGTCGGCCCCGAGGTCCCAGTGCACGAGTTCGAAGCCCACGTCGAAGCGGGCCTCGACCGCCTCGAGCACGCGGACGGCCTCTCGCATCACCTCGAGTCCGATCCCGTCTCCGGGGATCACCGCGATCCTGGGCATCAGGCGGGTGTCGACGAGATTGGGCGGGTCCAGCCGACCAGACGCAGCGCAAGAGCGACCGCGGCAAACACCACCACGGCGATGGCGGCCGCGGCCAGCGGCGTGCGCAAGGCAGCATGTTCCCCCAACGCCTGGAGGCCCGGCACGTCCCACTTGGTTGCGATCCATCCGAGGGCGACCGTGCCATAGGCGAATGTGGCCGCGCCCTGGACGGCCGGCGTGAGGCGTCCCCAGACGAAGGTGAGCACCGCCAGAGTGAGAAGAGGAGCGAGGTTGGCGGCCGCGGCGATGCCACGAGCCGTCCAATCGCTACCTCCGAGCCACAACGCCAGGAGGGGGAACACGACTCCCGGGACCACCGCCTCCCAACTGTCCAACGGCACTCTTGTGGACTTCATCGTCGATCCCCCGGCTGTAGTTCGATCCAACCCGATCCCGGTGTTCCTCCCCCTTCGACCAGGTACGGGTACGCCCCTGCGGGCGCATTCCGAAACGACACCACCCAACGCGACGCCGGCGTGAACAGGGGCGGGCTCTCGACCTGATCGGTGTCGCGAAGCCAGGCACGAGCCGGGGCGTCCATCCGCGCCGAATCGAAGCGTACCGTGTGCCCCCGGGCATCTCCCCCCTGAAACGAGACCCAATCGTCCCGGCCCACCCTCGTGCGCTCCGGTTCGGCCACCTCCGCTGCGCCGCGGCTCCGTACCTGCACGCGGTGGACCACGTCCCTGGCCGTCAGCCCTAGCGAGGTCATGAGCAAGGAGTCCGGCTGGAGTTCGAGTGGCACCTCATCACGCCCACATCCCCCTCCCACCAGGACCGCGCACGCCACGACCCACCGCATCCGACCTCGAGCGCCGGCCCTCACGCTTCGCCGGAATCGGCTCCGCACTGGATGCAGAACCGCCACCCCGGCTCAATCGCCTCACCACACGATCCACAGGGTACGACCCCGATATCGGTGCCACAGAACGGGCAGAAATGGAGGTTCTCACGCGCCGGAAGGGTACCCCGACACCAGAAGCAGACCCCGTCGTCTCCCACCGTTCCCTTCACGTCGTGCTGCTCGTCGTCCATGGCCTGCTCGTGTGCGAGGTGTTCGTCGGCCGGAGCCAGGTCGTCGACCGACGCCATGACGAGGTCGTCGGGAGCATCTTCACTGTCGGGCAACGGCAGAATGACCGACTCCTCCTCGGTAGGGATGTGTTCGGCCACGAGATGCACATCGACTGCGGCATACTCCCGAAACAGCCCCGTATTCGGGTTGGAGCGAGAGAGCTCGGCTTCGATCTCCCGTCGGGCGTGGTCCGATTCGAGCGCCACCAGGCCTTCCTCTCCGCCGAGCAGACGCAAGATCAGGTGTTCGTAGTCACCGTTGATCTCGATACCCAGAAGATCACGATGGGTGCGATAGGGCACGAGATCCTGATAGATCTCGGCAACGGTGAAGGGGCGCCCGAGTCCGGCTGGATCACGCTCCCGGAGCGCCTGGACGAGTTCACGGTGCAGCCGCCGCAACGGCGAATCGAGTATGGAATCGGACATGGATCGACAGGTTGTGAGCCGACAGGACCCGAAAACGGAGTCGGGCGACGGGGCTCAGTCGGCCCCGTCTTCGAAGACCACTAGACGGTATTCCACCGCTGCCCGCAAGAACGCCACCGGGTCCTTGAACGGAATCTCGACGCCCCACTGCTCGTGCCACCGTTCCGCCATTCGGCGCATGTAGGCCGATACCGGCTCATGCGCGAAGCCCGCGGCGTCTCGCATCTGTCGCACGATGTCACCCCAGGTACCTCGCAGCACCGTACCGTCGGCAAGCCGCACCTGGTGGATTTCGTCCGGGTCCGTCCGCCCACCCTCGAACAACTCCAGCTGCGAGGGATCGCAAGGCTCCGGCATCCATCCGTCCACGGCCCGGGACTCGACTTCGGCGAGAAGTCGGTCGATCGGATCGTCGAGCTTCTCGAGACCCTGCAGTCGCTCCTCCCAGGGGACGAGCCGAGCGTCACCGGCTTCCATGTGCCAGAGCGCGCGCTTCAGCTCGATGATCCTCCAGACCGCCAGCGCGTCCCAGTGCTCGATCGGTGGCACCCGCTCGAACTCCCGCAGTGAACCCTCCCAGTCACCGCGGTCGTAGAGCAGATGCCCGAGATAGATGCGAGCTTCGTGAAGGTCGGGGTCGAGCCGCAGTGCCCGGCGGATCTGGCGACCCGCACCGACCTCGTCGCCGAGGCGATGCAGCGCATACCCCAGTGCCGCGACCGCTTCGGAACTGTCGGGTTGGGCGGCCACGGCGCGGGCGAAGACATCTCGGGACTCGGCATACAGCCCGTCGCGGTAGAGTGCTCGGCCCATGGTCAGCATGAGCTCGATGTCGTCGTCGAATCCCATCGACTCGACGCGCGCGAAGAGGCGCAACGCCTCCTGCCGGTGCCCCAGACGAAGCAGTGATTCGCCCATACCGACGAGAGCGTCTTCGTGCGTCGGATCGAGTACCATGGCGCGTTCGAAGGTCTGTCGGGCCCAGGCGAATTCTTCGCGCGCGAGGCGCGCGTACCCGAGGCCCACACACAGTTCGACGGCGTTGGGATAGACTGCGAGACCCTCTTTGAGCATCTCGAGGGCGCCGTCGTAGTCACCGTCGTCGTAGAGGCGGTGCGCTTGTTCGTCGTATTCCTCGGAGCTGAGGAATGGGTCGGGCATGAGGAGCATCTCCATGACGGGAGAAGTTCGGCGATCGCGCCATGCACATATTAATCGACGCCGAGGGGCCGTTCCACCCTGATGTGGGGCGGGTTCAGGGCCTGAGCTGCCGAACCCCGATCACAGCGAGCGACCGTACCGCACGCCACACAGCGGGCAGGCGAGATACGCACCCACCCTCTCGAGCCGCCGTGGGGGGTCGTCGTGCCGTGGGCAGAACACGATCTCGCCCTGCTCCTGGGCCTCCTTGACCCGAGTCCGCTCCGTGCGGGTGGCCTTGGGTACCGCGAGCTGAAAGCGGAGCGACGACGCCGAACATTCGAACAGCACAGTGCCCGAGCCATCGGACTCATGCCGCACCCTCAGGGGCTCGAGGAACCCATCCATGGGCGACGGAAGGTGACCGCCCCGATAGTAGGCCTTGAGCAGGGCCTTCACCCCTTTGGTGATCGGGATACCATCTGCAGAAGCGGGCTCCTGCGTGTGCCAGCCAGGGGGCATGTCGTTTCGGGTGGGGGCCGCGGGAGGGGGCGCGAAAATTCGGGCGAAGTATAGGGGCAGGAGCACCGGCTGGAAAGGCATGTCCCCAACCCTTCCTGCACGAAGGGCCCGGAACGGGGTCACTCCCCGCCGGGCCCTGACCCGGCCACGAGGCCGGATGCGCGTTACCGGACCCGGGGGACCGTGTCAGGTCGCCGGGGTCCGGAAGCTGATCGGGAGATCAGGCCGCGTTTGCGCCGTCCTTGCTCTTGGCCGTACTCTGCGCACCGTGGGCAAGCGCCGGAGCGCAAAACCGCATCCCCACCGAATGCAGGTGATCCAGCTCGAGATCTCCGAGATCGGGATACCGCTCGGCGAGATAGTCGATCGTCTCGTCCATCCAGATCTTCTGGTCTTCTGCGGAGGCCTGTAGCACACCGCAGCGATTCACGTGGCTGAAAAGCTCGTCACGAGCTCTGTCCATCAACTTTTCCTTCTGCACGAGCACCTCCTGATCTAAGTCCCGGCTCCGCTTGCTGCCGTCCCCGGGTTGCGGGGACGTGCAGGCAGCCATGCGTTCGAAGCACCTCTTCGATGTATAGCGTACAAGTATAACCCCACGTCTGCCGACGGCCAACCGGTGTTCCCCGCCTTGATGCCACCTCCTTCCAACCCGACCCCCGACCCTCCCGACGCGGTCATGCTCGAGGTGTTTCGGCACCTCTTCCAGGCCATTTCCGAAGAGATGGGAGCGGCACTGCGGCGGGCATCGTACTCGCCCAACATCAAGGAACGACGCGACTATTCGTGCGCGCTCTTCGACGCGGACGCACGCCCCGTCGCCATGGGGGATCACATGCCGGTCCATCTCGGCGCCATGCCCATGAGCGTGGCCGCCGCCTTGAGGGAGCTGGGCACCCTGGCCGAGGGCGACGTGGCGATGCTCAACGACCCATTCCGGGGCGGCACGCACCTTCCCGACATCACCACGATCCAGGCCGTGTATGCGGCAGACGGGCAGATGCTGGGGTATGTGGCTGCTCGCGCCCATCACAGCGACGTCGGTGGCATCACACCGGGGTCGATGCCGCTCGCCCGGGAGATCGTGCAGGAAGGGCTGCGGATCCCTCCGGTTCGCCTGGTGCGGGCCGGGCACATGCAAGACGATGTCCGGCGCCTGGTGCTCGCCAATGTCCGCACCCCCGCTGAGCGCGCCGGCGACCTCGACGCCCAGCTCGCGGCGCTCCACACCGGCCGCACCCGGCTGCTCGAGATGGCTGAACGCCGCGGCACAGGGGCCGTTCGCGACGCCATGAGGGGGCTGATCGACTATGCGGACCGCCTGCTGGAAGCGGGACTCGAACGAATCCCCGATGGCACCTGGGTCGGCGAAGATCGACTCGAAGACGACGGATTCGGATCGGGGCCGATTCCGATCCGGGTAGCCATCACCGTCTCCGGAGGACGCGCCGTCGTCGATTTCACGGGATCGTCCGGCCAGGTACCCGGCGGAGTCAACGCGGTCGCCGCCATCACCTCGTCGGCCACGCGGTACGTGTTGAGATGCGTCGTCGAAGACCTCCTGGGCGTCGAGATGCCTGCGGGCGGGGGATCGCTGCGAAGCGTTCAATTGGTCCTCCCCGAGGCCTCGGTGGTCAACGCCTCGCCCCCGTCGAGTGTAGCCGCGGGCAACGTCGAGACGAGCCAGCGGATCACCGACACCCTCCTGCGCGCCTTGGCCACGGCACTCCCCGACCGGATCCCCGCCCTCTCGCAGGGCACGATGAACAACATCACGGTGGGGGGTGTGGATCCGCGCTCCGAAACACCCTTCGCCTACTATGAGACGGTGGGTGGAGGCATGGGCGCGGGTCCCGGTGGTCCGGGGCTCTCGGGCGTGCACGTGCACATGTCGAATTCGCTCAACACCCCGATCGAGGCCCTCGAACATGCCTACCCCTTTCTGGTGACCCGCTACGCCCTGCGCCGAGAGACCGGGGGCCGCGGACTGCACCGGGGTGGAGACGGCCTGTGCCGCGACCTGGAGCTTCTCTGTGACGCCCGGGTCACTCTCCTCACGGAGAGACGCCTGTTCGGCCCCGACGGCGCGCAGGGTGGGGAGCCGGGGGCGACGGGAGAGAACGTGCTCATCCGTGACGGAGTCGAGAAATCCCTGCCGGGAAAGGTTACCTTGGAAACCCGATCCGGCGACGTCGTGAGTGTCCGCTCCCCCGGCGGGGGCGGCTGGGGACGTCGGCCCTACCTGTGAGCGTTACGTGTACGTCGAGACCTTCCTGATCTGTGAGGCCGCTCGGGGTGACCCCCTCGACCGGCTCGAAATCCACGGCCAGTACCGGGCCCTTTCCGCACCGGGGTTCCCCGCAAAGCACGACCTCACCGTAGTGGTGGTGATGGAGTGGGACCGCGGCGACCACGGCCGGTACAACTTCGACATCGAGCTGATGGACCCTGCCGGCAACCTGACCCCGTTCGCGGTCCGCGGGGGTACCGACGTCGGCGCCTCCCCGCCGTCGTCTCCGCGTGCGCGTACCCGTGTGATCCAGAAGATGGACGAGGTGGTGTTCGTCACCCCCGGCGAGTATCGCTTCCGGCTGCGGGTGAAGGGGCGGACCTTCGACGGGCCGCGCCTCTTTCTCATGGAGCGCACCGAGGACGACGTCCCGGAATGACCGACCTCCTGCACCCGGCGCGGAGTCGCCGGGTGGGAATCGTGCTCCTCACCGGGATCGGAGACGTCGTCCACGGACTGCCGCTCGCCATCGACCTCAAGGCCCAGGATCCCGCACGAGAGGTGGTCTGGATCGCCGAACCCGCGCCCGCCGAGGTGGCCCGGCATCATAGGGCCATCGACCGGGTGGTCGTCTTCGACAAGCGCGCCGGCCTACGCGGTGTGCGCGCGCTCCACGACGCCTTTCGATCGCATCCCTGCGACCTGACGCTCAACCTCATGCGGTACCTGAAGGGCGCAGTGGCGGCCGCATGCACCGGTGCGTCGGTCCGCCTGGGGCTCCCGCGGTCGAAGACCCGCGACGGTGCCGCCTGGTTCAACACCGAGTCGCTCCCGGAATGCTCCTGGATGCATACACAGGATCTCTTTCTGCGTTTTCGAGGGCCCCTGGGGATCGACACGCATGCGCCGGTCGATTGGGGGATCACCTTCACGGCCGCAGAGCGGCGCGCCCAGGCCGAGTTCTTCGACCCCCTCCGGTCGGCGGCGGGCAACGGCCCCGTGATCGGAGTGGTGCTCGCCACCGCCAACCCGCTCAAGGATTGGCCCGGCGAACGCTACCCCGATCTCGCCCGTGTCCTCGGCCGGCAGCTGGGAGCCACGGTGCTCCTGGTGGGGGGTCCTTCCGATCGGGAGCGACAGGTGGCCCACACCCTCACGGCTCTCGGCCTGCCCGTGGTCGACGGTCTGGGGGATTCTGTTCGCCGCATGATGTGGATGGTCGATGGTGTCGACGTGCTGGTCAGCCCCGACACCGGCCCGCTGCATCTCGCCCACGCACTCGAGACGCCGGTGGTGGGGCTCTTCGGCCATACCAACCCGGCCCGTGTCGGTCCGTGGTTGCGGTACCGCGAGCTCGTCATCGATCGGTACACAGATCCCGGCGAGGCGCCCGATCCCGCTCGGTACGAGCCGCGCTCCGGTCGCATGGAGCGCATCGGCGTCGAGGTGGTGGTGGAAGCCGTTGCCCGTGCCCTCGGCGCCTACGGCTCTGGGGCGTCCGCGTGAGCGCGCCCGAGGGCTACCAGGTGGTGCAGGCCGTGGGCGCCTACGGCTTCGCTCGCTCGCCAGGGGTGGAGTGGGTCACCCGGACGCTGAACCGCTGGGGCACCCTGGCTCGGGCGGCCCTTCACGAGCCCGACAGCCTCGAGCTCCAGGGACGCGGAATCGTGCGGGCGGTTCCCGCCCCTGCCGACGCCGGTGGCCGTTGGGTCGTGCGGCGCTATCTTCGCGGCGGCTGGATCGCACCGATCCTCCACGACCGCTATCTGGCCCGGGGGCGACGGCGCCCCTGGCTCGAAGCCCGAGCCTCGGATGCCGCTCGAGCTCGTGGCATCCCGACGCCGCAGGTCCAGGCCGGGGTGGTCTATCCGGCTGGAGGTCTGTGGTATCGGGCCGACCTCGTCACCACCTTCGTCCCCGAATCCGTCGACCTGGCCGATCTGCTCTTCCGGAACCGCATGCCTGGATCTACAACGCCCTCCACCGAGCAGGACCGTGTGCTGGCCCTCGGGTTGGCCGGCCGACTGGCTGGGGCGCTTGCCCGCGCCGGGATCCTCCACGCCGATCTGAACGCCAAGAACTTTCTCATCGTGCGCAACGGAGCGACGCTCGAGGCCCAGGTCCTCGATCTCGACCGTGCCCGCGTCACCACCCGGGCCGTGCCGGTTGCGCCCATGGCAGCGCGCCTGACCCGCTCACTGCGAAAGTTCGAGACCACCACCGGAGTCGCGCTGGGCGAACCGGCCTGGGCCGCGTTGCACGACGCCATGGCGAACGACTCATGAGCGGCACCCCTCGCTGGCAGGAGCTGTTCCCCGACGGGCCACCGCGTGAGATCTGCATCGTGATGCTGTCGGCCATCGGCGATGCGGTGCACGTGTTGCCCGTGGCCAACGCGTTGAAGCGCCATTGGCCCGAATGCCGGATCACCTGGGTGATCCAGCCGGTGCCCCACCAACTCGTGGCCGATCACCCCGCCATCGACCGGTTCCTGCTCTTCCAGCGCCGCCGTGGACTCGACGCCTGGGAGGGGTTTCGTGATCTCGCCCGGAGGTATCCGCAGCGGCCCTTCGATCTGGTCCTGGGGCTGCAGGTGTATTTCAAGGCCGGAGTGCTCACGGCGTTGGCGCCTGCTCGTGTCAAACTCGGATTCGACCGTACCCGAGCCCGGGACGGCAACTGGCTGTTCACCAACGAACGCATCGCCTTCGCTGGGCAACGCCACGTCCAGGATCAGTACCTCGAGTTCGTCGAACACCTGGGACTCGACCCTCACCCAGCCACCTGGAATCTGCCGATCTCGCCGTCGGAGCGCGTGGCCCAGACGGCGTTCTTCGACGAGCTGGACCGCCCAGCCTGCGCGGTGGTGGTGGGCACCAGCAAGCTCGCGAAGAACTGGACCGCCGAGGGCTATGCGCGAGTCGTCGAAGCGATCGAGTCCGACTTCGGGCTGCGCCCGGTACTGGTCGGCGGACCCTCCCCGGTCGAACGTCAGCTCGCCGACCGCATCCTCGAGCTGACCCGCGCCCGCACGGTCGTCGATACCCTGGGCAACGACCTGCGCAAGCTCGTCTGGCTGCTCGACGGAAGCCGGATTGCCGTCAGCCCCGACACCGGGCCCCTGCACATCGCGCGGGCCCTGGAGACCCCGGTGGTCGGCCTCTATGGCTACACCAACCCCAAGCGCACCGGCCCCTGGCGCCGGTATCAGGATCTCGTGGTCGACGGGTACGCCGCCTTCGCCGGCGAGGCGTACCCGGTCACCCCCGAGTACCGGGACGGGATGGGCCGCGTGACCGTGCCTCGTGTGTTGGAGAAGGTGGAGCTGGCACTGACGCGCTATCCCCACGGGTGAGCGAAGGCTCCTCACCGTTTGGCCCTTCGTCGGGGCCGCCTCGACCCCTGGATCGAGAAAGGCTGAGTTGCCAAACGTCGATTCGCGGGAGAAGGTCCGGCCCTTCCCTTACGCTCGCGACATGCTGCTCGTCGGCGAACGCGAACACCACCTCATCCATCCTGGCCGCTGCGAGTACCGCTCGTCTGTGCGGAAGTAGTCCCCCCGCGAGCCGAGGTGGGACCGGTCTGCACCCATATGGAGCAACGAACCCCCTTACCCCCCCCCCCGTCCCGAAAAGTGGACACCCACATGGGGCGCCCCCGCGGGGGTCAGTGCCCGACCCCCACCACCGACTCGGCTTTCGGGCTCCGAAGCTCACCCAGCTCGATGGGGAGCGCCACCCGGATCAGCGCCGTGAAGACGAAGAGACCCATGGCCCAGATCCCGGCCGTGACCGCGAGCTCCACCCACGTGGGCGTGTATTCGACCACCTCGCCCAGCGGCGAGGGCACGAACCCCGGGATCACCAGACCGAGTCCCTTCTCCATCCAGATCGAGACGAAGAGCAGAACGCAGGCCGGAATCAGCCAGCGCGGACTCTTCCGGAGCGGATGGAGGGTGAGGATGATCGTGGCCGCGAGGTTCATCGCCAGCGCCGTCCAGATCCAGCGCACCAGGCCGTCGGCCTCGTCGAGACCGAAGAAGAGGTAGTGGGCGCTGATGGCGTGGTGCGTGGGTGCGTAGAACTCCTTGAAGATCTCCGACCCCACCATGACCAGATTGATCTGCGCCGCCACCGTGATCACCATGGCCAGCTTGGCGAACACGCCGTCCTCGATGTGGTAGCGCGTCTCCGAGCGAATGAACCAGAGCGCCACGACCATGAAGGCGGGCCCGGCGGCGAACGCCGACGCCAGGAATCGCGGCCCCAGGAGCGAGCTGTTCCAGAACGGCCGGGCCGGGAGTCCCGCGTAGAGAAACGCGGTGACCATGTGGATGCTGACCGCCCAGAATACCGACAGGTAGACGAAGGGCACGTACTTCTTCTCGTCTGCCTCCCGTCCCGTGTAATGGCTGTAGAGAATGTAGAACGGGATCAGGAGGTTCAGGGCCAGATACCCGTTCAGCACCAGCACGTCCCAGGCGAGCATGGAGCGCGGCCAGTTGAGCAGGCCGATGCCGGGAATGAGGTGCCAGAAGCGAAGGGGGGCGCCCAGGTCGGCCGTCACGAAGGCCAGGCACATGATCAGCGCCGAGACTGCGACACCCTCTGCGATCAGCACGGCGCGGCTGAACTCGACGTCCTTCAGCACGTACGCGGGCAGAACGAGCATGACCGCGGCTGCGGCCAGTCCCACGAGAAAGGTGAAGTTGGAGATGTACAGACCCCAACTGACGTGGTCGCTCATGCCCGTGACGATGAGCCCCTCGCGCAGCTGGATCGAATAGGCGTAGGCGCCGACCAGCATGACGGCCGTGAGCGCACCCATCCAGACGTGATAGCGTCTTCCGCCCGAGGTCGCCGACCGGAGCGCATCCACGAAGAAGTGCTTCAAGTGCATGGTCAGGCGCCCATCAGTCGGTGTAGTACCAGAAGCGGGGCTCGGTCCCCAGCTCTTCCTTGAGTCGAAACACCCGCTTGTGCTCGAGCACCCAGCGGATCTCGGAGTCGGGATCGAGCAGGTTGCCGAACACGCGCGCGCCGGTCGGGCAGGCCTCCGCGCAGGCAGGCAGCCGGCCCTCGCGCGAGCGCTGGATGCAGAAGGTGCACTTCTCGACGACGCCCTTCCTGCGGGCTCTGTTGCCGAGGTAGTGCTGCGTGGGATTCAGGTCTGCGGCGGGAACCGACGGCTCGCCCCAGTTGAATCGACGCGCCCAGTACGGACACGCGGCTTCGCAATAACGACAGCCGATGCACCAGTCGTAGTCGACGACGGTGATCCCATCGGGCTCCTGCCAGGTCGCGCCCACCGGACACACCTCGACACAGGGGGGATTGGCGCACTGAAAGCACTGGGTGCCCATGTAGAAATGGCCTTCGGCCGGGACCTCGTGCTGGAAGTCGGCGGTGGCGTGCTCGAGGTTGATCTCGCCGTCTTCCATCTCGAAGATCCGGATGTACTGGGTGCCGGTCGCTCGATCGAGGTTGTTTTCCTCGATGCAGGCCGAGACACATTCCCTGTAGCCCCGGCACGTCGAGATGTTGAAGGCATAGCCGTATATGACGCCGGGTCGAGCGTCGGTCGTCTTGATGGCCACCTGCCGACCCTGCTTCAGTTGAGCGAGACGCTCCAGCCGAGCGATCGTCTCGGCCTTCTCGTCGGCGGTCATGAGACGGAAGTTTCCTTTGAAGTACTCGCCCCATTCGAGCAGCTTGGCCTCGCGCTCCTCGTCGCTGGCGCCGAGCGGAGAGCACGCTCCGACGGCCTGGGAACCCAAGGCCACCGCCCCCGCCATCAGGGCGAGGGCGCCCCTGCGCCCGACGGGCTTGTCGAGAACCGTGTGGCCGGGCTCGGCCGGCGCAGCGCATCCGCACGCCCGACCACCACACCCGCCGCCCGAGCCCCCGGGTGGGCGCGTGGGCGGCGCCGTCAGTACGTCGGGCGGCACCTTCTGCTGCGCCTCCATGTTGCCGACGTACCGGAGCACGTCGTCGAAGGTCATCTCGCGGGTGTCACCGACTGCCGGTCCGGGCCCCGACGGGCGCGCACCCTTCTGGTTGTTCATGGACGCCTCCCCCCGGTCCTCGGGATGTTGGGTCCACGAAACGGAATCCGACGCTCAAAGGTCGGAGCATGCGGGTTGTGGCATCCCGTGCAGTTGAGAACGACCCGCTCGCCCAGCCACCCCGCCAGCCGCTTTCCATGCGCGCCGCCCACCCAGTCGTCGGCCTGTTGAAAATGGCACTGGGCACAGAGCATGTAAGCCGCGTCGAGCGGCACCACCTCGCCGCTCTGCAAGGCGAGCTGCGCGGGATCGGCCTCGCTGTGACAAGTGGTGCAAGCCGGGCCGACGGCCGCAGGATGGACCGGTTGCACGTTTGCGTGCGCATCCCCCTCTCTCACCGGCGTCAGGGCGCCCATCGACGTATGGCACGAGGCGCAGGGATATTGCGAAACATCGGGAGTGCGTCGCACTACCTGAAAGCTGCGTCCGCCGGGCCCAGTGCGGGCGACCACGGGGTCGCGAGGGGTCGAAGCCAGCGCCGACAGAAGCTCCGGATTGGTCTCGAGCGACTGCGCAACGCCCGCGCCGGCCATCGTGGAGGGCTCGGGCGCGCAGGCCGACAGCGTGAGCGCCGCCGCGAGCCAGACACCGACCACACGCCCTCCCCTCGGCCTCGATTCGCGCTTCGGGCATCGCTCCGTCATGCGCCGCCCCCCTGGCCCGACACACCCCTCACCCGATCCAGGGGCCGAGTAAAGACCGCCGACTCATCCGTGTCGACGAGTGAGGGCACATGACACTGCCGACAGTTGATCCGTTCGGGATGCGTGGTTCTCAGTTCGGGCACGGCCGAGGGCCCCCCATGGCAGGCGAGACAGTTCGTCCGCATCTGGAGGCCGTGGGGCATGACGAGGGGACTCCCATCCATGGCGCGCGTGCCGAGCTGCGGCCAGGGCGCGCTCCGCCAGTCGGTCGGCTGAAAGAGCGAAGTGGTGTTCTGCACCGCATGGCACTGCAGGCAATTGATCATCTCGGGATGCGGCGTGACCGGGGCGTAGGCCTCGAAGCGTTGGGTGAATCCGCCCCGTTGGTGACACTGATTGCACTGAGTGCCCATGAACTCGTCGGGATCGAGTGTGTGGGAGATCCGCGGCGGTGCGCCGGGATAGGCTCGCAGAGCCCGGAACTCGGCCCACGAACGGGTGACGACGCCCGACCGCGCCGTGGTCGCCGGCTCGACCCCCAGCTCGCCAGCGCTCGTCCGAAACAGGTCGGCCTCGGCGGCTATCGGCGAGGTCGGGATGTCGGCCTGGCGAATCGAGGGCGGATGCCGGATTCCCTCGCTTTCACCCCGGAGCAGGCCGCCCACGAGCAGGATCGCCGCCGCCATCACGGCCACGGTCGATCCGATGCCCAGCACCCGGCGAGGGGTGGAGCCAGCCCCTGGAGGTGTCATCTCGCCAGCCGCCCGTTCAGCTTCTCCAGGCGCACCGCGCACTTCTTGTAGTCGGGCTGCTTCGAAATCGGACAGAAGGCGTCCAACGTCAGTTCATTGACGAGGTAGCTCTCGTCGAAGAACGGAACGAACACCTGACCGCGGGTCGGCTGGGCCCGGTAGTCGATGCGGGCGTCGATCTCCATCGACCCCCGCCGGGTGACCAGACGCACACGTTCTCGATCCCGGATCCCCAGCTCCCGAGCGTCGTCGGCGTTGACCTCGACGTAGGCCTCCGGCACCGCCTGGTGCAGGACCGGGATCCGCCGGGTCATCGACCCGGTGTGCCAATGCTCCAGCACACGCCCCGTGTTCAACCACATGGGGAACTCGGCGTCGGGCACCTCGGGCGGTGGCTCGTAGGGGCGCAGCCAGATCCAGGCCCTGTGATCGGGGTTGCCATAGAAGTCGAAGTCGCCCTGGGCCGGATCGCATGCCGGGTCGTGCGCGCTGTTGTAGCGCCAACGGGTCTCCCGACCATCGACGTAGGGCCACATGATCCCCGGGCGCTCACGCAGTTCGTCGTAGGGGGCCATGCGGTGCTTCGCGCTGTCGTGGAAGCGCCGGTACTCGGTCCAGATCTCTTCGATGTGGGTCTCCTCCGACCACGGCACCAGGTCGCCCAGACCGATGCGCCGCGCCACCTCGATCAGCTGCCAGGTGTCGCTCATGGCCTCGCCCGGGGGTTCGACCAGCTTGTCGAAGTGCTGCGTGCGGCGCTCCGAATTGCCGAAGAGGCCCTCCTGCTCGAACCAGAGTGCGGCGGGCAGGATCACGTCGGCCACGTCGGTGGTGGGCGTCGGATAGACATCCGAGACCACCATGAAGCGGTCTTCCTTCTCGGCCCCCGCCCGATATCGGTTCAGATGCGGCATCGTCACCATCGGGTTCGTGACCTGCACCCACATGAACCGGATATCGCCCCGATCCAGGGCGCGAAACATCTCGACGGTGTGGTAGCTGGGACGTGGATCGATGCGGTCCATCGGCACACCCCAGATCTCGGCGGCCATGCGCCGATCGTCTTCGTTGGCGACCACCCCGTGGGGGAGCGCGTGGGTCAGCGTACCGACCTCGCGCACCGTGCCGCAGGCGCTCGGCTGACCAGTCAGCGAGAAGGGGCTGTCTCCCGGGGTGGCGATCTTTCCGACCAACAGGTGGAGGTTGTAGACCAGGTTGTTGATCCACGTGCCGCGGGTGTGCTGGTTCATGCCCATGCACCAAAGCGACATCACCTTTCGCGACGGATCGCCGTACAGCGAGGCCAGCCACCGCAGATCGGCGGCCGGCACTCCCGAGATCTCCTCGACGGCTTCCGGCGTGTAGTCGTCGAGAAAGGCGACGTACTCGTCCCAGGTGGCGTCTTCTGCCTGGTCCGTGAAGGCGAATCCGTCTTCGAGCCCGTAGCCGATATCGGTCTTGCCCCGCTTGAAGGCCACGTGCCTGGCCACGAAGTTGTCGTCGACCCAGTGGTTCTTCACCACCTCGTGGCAGAGCCCGTTGGCGATCGCGAGGTCGGACTGCGGCGTGAAGAAGAGGGTCCGGTCGGCGGCCTGACTCGTGCGTGTGCGACGGGTGGTGAGGTCGACGATGCGCACGCGGGGATCGAGTCTGCGGCGCTCCAGGATGCGCGAGAACAACACGGGATGCATCTCGGCCATGTTGTTGCCCCAGAGCACGAACACGTCGGCGTGGTCGATGTCTTCGTAGCAGCCCATTGGTTCGTCGAGCCCGAAGCTGCTCATGAAGCCCGTCACGGCACTCGCCATGCACAGCCGCGCGTTGGCCTCGACGTTGTTCGTGCCGATGCCACCCTTGAACACCTTCGAGGCCACGTAGCCGTCGGGGATCGTCCACTGCCCCGAGCCGTAGATCGCCACAGAGTCCTTTCCGTGTGTATCGATCGTGTCGCGCAGCTTGCTGGCGACGAGGTCGAGCGCCTCCTGCATGGGCACCTCGACCAGCCGCCCGTCGCGTCGAACCATGGCGCGCGTCAGTCGGTCGCTGCCGTACAGGGCCTGCACCGAGTGGTAGCCCTTCACGCAGCACAGCCCCCGGTTCACGACCGACTCCGGGTCGCCCTTCACCGCGACGGCACGCCCTGCTTCGAGCCCGATCAGGAGCCCGCAACCCACGCCGCAGAACCGGCAGGGCGCCTTGCGCCACTCGAGCGCGTTGCCCTCACCGAGATAGCCGTCGAGTTCGTCTCCGAAGAGCACCCCCGGCACCAGCGACGCCGCCGATGCCGCCGCGGCAGCCATGGCCATCTGCTTCACGAAGTTCCTGCGATCGATCACGGTCATGATGCGTCGGGGGCTGGTAGTACACGAAGTCGCTTCGTTCGCTTGCCGGTGCGCGCGAGCGGGTCGGACTCGGTCATGTCGGGATCGATTTCTCCGAAGGCCAACACCAGACCGCGCACGCCGGGTACGGACTCGACGCGGGCCCGCAACGCGGCCTCGGCATCGAGATCGGCGGTATCGGTGACCAGCAGAAGAAGATCACGGTTTTCTGCCGACACCACGTCACAGCCGGGAATCCGTCGCAGCGCGAGCGCGACTTCATCTCGACGTCCGTCGTCGGGTGCTACGAGGTAGCTGCAGATCGGCACGGCCGGGGCTCCACCAAAGCTAGAAAAGCTGGCGGCCATTCGGCCCGACGGCGGTCGGGCGTTGACCGACGATCACTGTAGGGGACTCTCCCCTGTCGATGCAAACGAGACCGGCAATTGCGGGGTACGGGCCCACGCTCCAGGACTGGATCGTTCGCTCCCGGAGCCAAGGAGTAGACATGTCGTGCACCCGCCCGACACACCGCCGCCCTCGATCCCCTTCACTGCGGCGCTGTGCCGCGGCCCGCTGCAGGGGAACACGATGATCATTCTGTGCCACGACGTCCAACGGCCTGAGGTCGGCTTCGTGACCGAGTCCGACGACGTCGTGTGGACACCCGAGATAGCGGTGATCACATCTCCGTGACAGTGCCCTACGCGAGCATCCGCCAGGTGAGCAGGGCGAAGGCGCCCAGAGCCCCCAACAATGCTTCGTACTCGCGATTGCGCCGCCACCGGGCCGTCGAGAAACGACCGCGTTCACCCGTGGCGACTCCGCCGCGGTCGGCTATGAGCCGGGGCACGAACAGCGGCACCCTGCCCGCATAGGCGCGGTACGCATCGCCGAACGCTGCCTCCAGCTGTCGAGCTTCGTGCTGGATCGTGCGCCGATAGACCACTGCAAAGAAGAGCAGAAACGCCACCACGAACCACCACCGACCTCCCGCAACCGTCACCCCGAGACCGAGCAGGAGGCTCCCGAGGTACAGGGGATTGCGGGTGTAGGCGTAGGGCCCGGTCGTGGTGAGTTCGCGATCCTTGTGGATGAAGCCGGCGGCCGCCGCTCGTACGGCGAGCCCGATCGTGGCCAACCCCCCACCCACGGCCAACAGCAGCGGCGTCGGACTCGCCCACCAGAAGAACGGCACGATGAAGAGCCATACCGCCTTGAGGCGGATCTTTCGTGTGTTCACCGGCGGGCCGTATTCCGACCCGGCACACCGGCAATGGTCTCGAGGTGCAGGGTGATCGACCCGACCACGGGAATCTCGGAGCGAAGGTAGACCATGATCCGGTCGTCGTCGTCCGTCAGATAGACCTCGGCTCTGCCGCCCTCGCTGAACAGGCCCTTGGTGCGAATGATGGGCTGCACGACGATGGTGTCGAAGGTGCCCGCACCCGTCTCCTTGCGTTCGCGGCGCAGCACCTTGAGGATCACCGGGTTGCCGTCTTCCTTGAAGTACTTGCCCTCGAAGGTGTACGTCTGCCCGACCTGGAGATCGAGCGTTCGCATCCAGTAGATGAACGAGATCTCGTCGAGTGGCGTGTCCGAAAGGGTGATCCCGGATTTGTCGTCGCGCTCGTCGGTGCGCTCCCAGCGCCGCTCCTCCGGATAGATCTCGAATTCGCGGTAGCTCTTGTAGTTGTGCTCGTGCTGATCACGAATGAACCGGCGGCTCGCCAGAGTGCGCACGTCCAACCACGAAGAGAACCGATCCCTGACCTTCACCGTGCCGAACATGGCGCTGGCGGTGAGCGCCATGCTCAGGTGGTACGACGGCGCCCCGCGAATGCTGTCGACCCCCATCACCGACAGCGCTCCCTCACCCACATTGAACCACCCGAGCTTCACGTTGTACGTCAGGCGCTCGCCCACCGCGAAGGGCACCGGCGGCAACGCCGCCGGAGCCAGCGTCTCGGGTACCGACAGGGCCGGCATCTGCGCGCGTGCGGCCTCTCCCGGACCCGCGAGTACCGCCCCGACGAGCGCCGCCGCGCACAGGCGGCTGCTCATGCCGCCTCCGGTGGCGCCACCCACCAACGCCCGTTTCGGATCCGAAACAACTCGCGCAGCGCGCGCACGGCCCGAAACCGCGAGGGCCGGGTCTGAAGCGCGTACTGGAGCGTGAGAGGAGTCTCCTCGACGCGCCGTGCGTGGGGGGTCAAGCGGGAAAGCAACTCGAGGTTTGCGGCCCACGGCTCGCGTGACGCACACAGGGGAGTGTCGTCGTCACGAAGGGCCTTGCGGGCCACGATGAGCCGATAGGCACGATACCCGCATAGCGGATCGGTGACCGGTGCATCGCGATGCGCGCGCCCCAGGACCCAGGGCGCCGCCCGGCGCGCCCATCGCATGCCGCGCGGCGTGGGCAGGTCGAGGGTATCGCGCACGCCCGCCACGATGTCGGCCCCTCCTTCGATGATCTTCACCAACTCCTGCACGAACGACGGGTCTTCGGTGAAATCGGCTTGCAGCACGATTGCAGCGTCGCGCTTCGGGTAGGGCGAATGCTCGAGAGCGGCGCGCAAGAGGCGATCGACCGCGCGGCCGTATCCCACCGGCTCGTCGGAATGCAGGACCGTCAGTGGAAGCGATGTGCGATACCGTTCCAGCACCTCGCCCGTCCCGTCGCTCGAGGCATCATCCATCACCATCAGATGGAAGTCGCGCCGAAACTCGGGATCCATGAGAATCTTGCGGAGCTTCCACATGAGGGGTCCCACCGTACGGGCCTCGTCATGGACCGGCAGACAGATGTAGATCACGGGTACGTCCCCTGGAATCTCGATAGAGCGACCGCTCGTGCGGTGCGACTCGTGCGGTGCGACTGGACATACCCTGCATCATCCCTCCGCGTTTCCGGGCGGGTCGTCCGGCGGGCGGGTCTTCCACCGCTTGTGTTGCCAGAAATACTGGTCCGGTGCCCGTCGGATCCACCGCTCGAGGAGGGCGACATGGGCCTTGGTCACCACACCCACATCGTGCTCGAGGTCGCCGGTGGCCTCGATCGCCACCTCTTCGAGAACGAGTCGGTAGCGCTGGGGATGACGCGAGGTGCGCAAGCACACGGCATGGAAGAGCGGGGCACCGCTACGGAGGGCGAAGAGCGCGGGACCGCGAAAGGTGGCCGCGGGCACCCCGAAGAAATCGATGAACACCGAGGCATGACGAGCATTCTGGTCGGCGACCAGCGCCGGCGCGCGGCCACGGCGCAGCGACCGCATGACCTCTTTCGGCGCGTGGCCTCGCAGGATCAAGCGAAGCCCGAAGCGCTCGCGGGTGGCCGTCAGTTCCCGGTCGAACAGGGGGTTGGCCTGCACCAGTGCGACAGGCTCCAGGGCGATGCCCCGGGTCGTCAAGGCGGCTCCGCCCATCTCCCAGCTTCCCAGGTGTCCGGTCACCACCACCACGCCACGTCCCTCGGCGAGTGCGTCGCGCAAAGCCTCCAGCCCCTCGACTTCGGTGGCGTCTCGTACCCACTGGGGGCTGCGGCTCCCCAGCCGGAAGAGGGCCGCCGCTTCCCGACCCAGATGACGAAAGCACCCTCGGGCCACCCGGGCGCGCCACCGGCGATCGGCCTCCGGAAAGGCGAGGGCCAGATTGGCGTCGACGACACGGCGGCGGATGCGGAAGGCCGACCCGGCCAGGAGGCCCAACGCCTCACCGACCCCCAGCGCCAACGACTCCGGCAGGATCCGGAGCACGGTCCGCAGCACCACGAAGCCGGCGTACTCCAAGCGATGCTTTCCGGTGACCGGACGGCTCACGGCGCCTCGGGCTCCCGGTCGTCGCGGAACTGCAGCTCGTACAGGCGCCGGTAGGTTCCGTCGCAGGCGAGCAGCTCGTCGTGCCGTCCGCGCTCGACGATACGCCCGTCCTCCAGGACGACGATCTGATCGGCGCGCTGCACCGTCGACAGCCTGTGGGCGATGACGAAGACCGTACGGCCCTGAAGCAGCCGTTCGATGGCATCCTGGACCAGGCGCTCCGATTCGGTATCCAACGCCGAGGTGGCCTCGTCGAAGATGAGGATCGGCGGGTCACGGAGCAGCGCTCGGGCGATGGCGATCCGTTGACGCTGCCCCCCCGACAGCTCGGTGCCCCGTTCGCCCACCACGGTGTCGAGCCCGTGCGGCATGGCCGCGATGAAGGGCTCCGCGTTGGCCGCCCGCGCCGCCTGTCGGATCGCCTCGTCGCTGGCGTCCGGGCGCCCGTAGGCGATGTTCGCCCTCACGGTATCGTGAAAGAGCACCGTCTCCTGAGATACGATGCCCAGTGCGTCGCGCACCGACCGCACCGTCAGGTCGCGCAGGTCGACGCCATCGATCGTGATGCGTCCTCCCGACACGTCGAAGAATCGCCCGAGAAGATCGACCAGGGTGGTCTTGCCGGCGCCGGAGGGACCCACCAGCGCGACCACCGACCCGCGGGGCACGTCGAGGTCGATTCCGCGGAGCACCGGCTCGTCGGGGCGGTACGCAAACTCGACGCCCTCGAAGCGGATCGCATCTGAGAAACCCGTCAACGTCCGGGCACCCGATCGGTCGCAGATCTCGGTGGGAGCATCGAGAAACTCGAATACCCGCTCGCCACCCACGAGCCCAGGCTGCACGATCGCCGGAAACTTCGCCACGTACTTGACCGGGGCGTAGAGCTTGAGCGACAGCCCCAGGAATCCCACGAAGAGCTCGCCGGTCAGCGCACCCTCGACCACCACCAGCCGGGCCCCGTACCAGAGGATCAACACCGTTCCCACGGCAGCGAGCATCTCGGTCAGCGGGCCCGCCAGCGCACGCCACCGTTCGGTGCGGACGAAGGTGCGGTAGTAGTCATGCGTGAGGCTCCGGAACCGGGTTCGCTCGAGTTCCTCGGCGCCCGACGCCTTCACGAGGCGAATGCCTGTGAGCGTCTCCTGGATATGGCCGTTCACCTCACCGGCCAGATCGAGGACCCGGCGGTCGCCCCGCCTGAGTTTGCGGACCAGAGGGCCCCACACCGCCATGGTTCCGGGAATGATCACGAAGGCGGCCAGAGTGAGACGCCACGAGATCGTCAACATGAGCCCCAGCGCCACCAGGAACTCGAAGGCCGACGAGAGCAGCTTGGCGAGTTCCTTGGTGACCAGGGAGCGGAGCTGTTCGACATCGTGCGTCAGCCGAGAGACGATCTGCCCCATCCGCGTGCGACCGAAGAAGGCCAGGTCGAGCTCGAGCAGATGCTCGTAGACGTCGTTGCGGATATCCCGGGTCACGCCCTGCTCGACCCGAGCGACCAACCAGGCTCGCACGAAATCGAACAGGTTCTTGAGGGCGAAGGTGACGAGAATCAGGACGATGATTCCCTGGACGGCCTCGAGTTGATCACCCTGGAGGTCGACGATGCGGTAGACCGTCGCGTCCAGGAACCGATCCATCGCGGTCGAGATCTGCGCCCCGTCGTCCGCCGACCCCACCGCTCCCCCGTTCGAGACGAGAAGGGCGCGCACGAAGGGAATCAGAAGCACGTAGGTGAACGCGTCCAATCCGGCGTAGGCGAAGGTGGCCCCCACGGCCAGCAGAAAGTACGGCGCGTGGGGCCGGAGATAGCCGAGAATACGAAGGTAGAGACCCACCCCTCAGCGGGGCCTCGGAGTGAGTGTCGCCACCGGCACGATCATCTCTTCGGGTGAGATTCCCCCGTGAAGAAACGAATTCTTGTACTTGGCCTGATACTCCCGGAGCTTGGTGGGATACACGAAGAAGAAGTCGTCGAGGGCCACCAGGTAGGCCGTGCCGAGCCGCCCCGCGGGAAAGCGAAGGTCCTTTTCGTCCCTGGTGGTCAGTGTATGGGCCGGCCGCTCCGCACGGAGGTCGACGCCGAACTTGTAGCGCAGGTTGGCGGTGGCGTCGCGACGGGCGAACACCGTCGTGGGATGCTGGCACAGGATCGAGCCGTGATCGGTGGTGAGCACCACCTGGTAGCCACCGGCAGCGGCCTCACGGAGCACCTGCAGCGCCGTCGATCGCTCGAACCAGGCCCGGGTGAGGTCACGCAGGGCACCCTCGTCCTTGGCCACCTCCATGAGGATCGGCGACTCCGAGCGCCCGTGGGTCATGAGATCGACGAAGTTGAACACCATGGCCACGACGCCTCCGCGAGTCCGCAACGCCGACCTCACCCGTTGCCGCACCTGGTCGCCATCCCGGTCGCTGAAGATCTTCTCGTAGTGCACGGGCACGTCCCGCCCCGTCAGCCGCCTGAACTGCTCGCGGAGCAGTTCGTCTTCGAAGGCGTTGAGCGAGCCTTCGTCGTCGGACTGATTCCACCAGCTCGGGCGATCGCGGGCGATCTGATCGGGAAACTGCCCCGAGAAGATGGCGTTGCGAGCGTATGGCGTCGCAGTGGGCAGGATCGAGTAGTGGTATGACTCCTCGATCTCGAAGTACCGAGCCAGCAACGGTGAGATCACACGCCACTGGTCGAGGCGCATGCAGTCGAGCACGACGAAGAAGACCGATTCCTCTCCCAGCAACGGCAACAGGTACCGGGAGACGACGTCGACCGAAAGGGTGGGACGACTGGCCGGATCGCGCATCCAACGCGGGTATTCGTCGACCATCCAGTTGCCGAAATCCCGGCGGAGCTCGGTCATCATCGACATGACCGAGTCGAGCAGGCCCTGCTCGCCTGCGCGCTCCAGGCGAATGTGCCAATCCGTGAGTTCGGTGTAGATCCCCTGGAAATCCCGGGCACTGGCGGCCTCCTGCCTCTTCACCGAGAGACGTGCGAACCGTCCGGCGAAATCCTGCGCGACCTGTTGCTGTCGGATCGTCGATCCCTCGAGGATCCGGGTCACCACCGAGAGCACCTGTCGGGGCGAGGTCGGCTTGACGAGGTAGTCGTCGACGCGTCTGCCGATGGCCTCGGTCATGGTCCGGTCCTCTTCGGACTTCGTGATCATCACGACCCGTATGTAGGGGTCGTCACGACGCAGGATCTCCAGCACCTCGAGCCCGCGGCGGCCTGGCATCTGCTCGTCGAGAAGCACCAGATCGTAGGTGTGGTTCTTGAGCAGAGCCAGGGCGTCGTCGCCGTTGGAAATCGCGTCGACATGGTACCCGCGCGCCTGGAGGAACAACAGATGAGGCCGCAGAAGCTCGACCTCGTCGTCGACCCAGAGAATGCGCTTTCCGCGGGCAAGATCGGACACATGTACCTCGGATCACAGGACGGGGCGGAGCACACAAGGGTATATGGTTCGCGCGCGGTCCGCGACCCGTGGCACCGGCACCGGTGGGTGGTCGTCCGATCCCAGGACGTGGTGCGCGATCCCGCACCCGCGTATCGTTTGCCCATGCAGACGACGAACTCGATCCCCGTACCCCGCTCCGGTGAGGATGCCCACGCCGGAGAGGGTCGGGCGTGAAGCGACGATTGGTGGGCGCCCTCGTGGCAGGCGTGCTGGTGCTGTCGCTCATCTGGGTGGCCTCCGTGGGCCGCCGGGTCGCTCGGGCCGACCTCGCCTGGGCCCCCGACCACACCCGCGCCGTGCGCATCGACGAGCAGGGGGACTCGATCGTGGTGCACGACCTGCGCGATTTCGCCTGGACATCGGAGTCCCAGTTCGAGGAACGGTACCGGACCGAACGCTATGCGCTGGACGATGTGGTGGGCGTCTGGTTCGTGCTGGCGCCCTTTGCCGAGAAATGGCGTGGTCTGGCACACAGCTTCATCAGCTTCGAGTTTGCCGACGATCGGTTCCTGGCGGTCTCGGTCGAGGCGCGGCGCGAAGAGGGCGAGGCCTATTCCCTGGTGCGCGGCCTGCTCCGGGGCTTCGAGACCACCTACGTGGTGGGCACCGAACACGATCTGATCGGGATGCGGGCTCTGCGCGGCGACACGCTGTTCCTGTACCCGTCGACGGCCACACCCGAGCAGGCGCGGGTGCTGTTCCAGGACGTGATGCAGCGCGCCGAGTCCCTCAGGACGGCCCCCGAGTTCTACAACACCTTCCTGAACAACTGCACCACCAATCTGCGCGATCACGTCAACCGGATCGCCACCGAGCCCCTTCCCTGGGGGTGGGGCATCCTCCTGCCGGGCTATTCCGACGCCCTGGCACTTCGGCACGGACTGTTGGCGACCGAACTCGACATCGACGCCGCCCGTGAGCGGTTCCGGGTCGATCCCAGGGCGCGACAGGCCCTCGGCACGAACGACGATTTCGGGCGCAGGATCCGGGTGGGCCTCCGGCCCTCGGCCTGACGTCGACGGCTCTGCCGGCGATCAGAAGCGCGTCGATACCATCCCGCCCGAGGGGTTCAGCCGAGCCGGGTCATCCGAAACGCGCGTCGACGGCCCGGCGAATGCGGTCGAGGTCCTGCCCCTCCTTGAACCGCCGGTGGACCAGCCTGGCGGTGCCCTGACAGATCACACACCCCATTGCCATCCCGCCCTCGTGGTAGCAGGTGAGTAGCGAACGGTAGCCCGGCAGTGCAGCACAGCCACACGAACACCCGATACCGTCTGCGATGTGGGGCATCTCGCGCACCATGTCGTAGATGTCGGCCACCTCGCCGCCGTAGGCCTCGACCGCGCTCCGCGGCAGCACTCCCGACGCGTCGATGCCCTCGCGGGGCTCCGGATGTACGGTGTGGGCGCGATCGGGGCCCTGCGCGGACAGGCCGGAGGGCCTTGGAACCAGCCCAGCCAGCGACGCCAGCCCGAGTCCCCCGAGGAACCGGCGTCGCGAAACACTGCCGGCGAGTCCTCCCTGGCGGTCCTTCTTGTTCGCTGTCACCCCCCCTCCTACTCCAGATAGGTGTAGCCGTCGAGTCCCTGATCGAGAAATCGACGCATGCGCACGGCCTCACGCAAGGTGAGCCGCCCTGCCGATACCGCCCCTTCGATCTCCTTGCGCAGGGCGCGACGCATGTCGTCCGGATTGTACTGCACGTAGCGCAGGACGTCACGGACGGTGTCGCCTTCGACCACCTCCTCGAGCGACCATCCCCCCTTCTCTCCCGCCACCACATGCACCGCGTGCGTGTCTCCAAATAGATTGTGGAGATCGCCCAGCGTCTCCTGATAGGCCCCGGTGAGGAAGACCGCCAGATAGTAGGGTTCCCGGTCTCCCGCGGGTCCTCCGTTGCCGTCTCCGACGCGCAGGGAGTGGAGCGGCAGCGTGCGTTGGGGCTCGCCCACTCCGGGAAACCGATCCACCCGCCCGTCGGAGTCACAGGTGATGTCGGCCAGAACCCCCCGACGGTCGGGCCTCTCGTCGAGCCGATGTATGGGCATGATGGGAAAGATCTGATCGATCCCCCATGCGTCGATCAGCGACTGGAACAGGCTGAAGTTCGAAAAGTAGATGTCGCCCAACTTGTCGGGGAGGTCGGCGAATTCCTCGGGGAGTTCGTCGGCATGCTCGCGGATCACCCGTGTGCCGATGGCCCAGTAGAGCTCTTCGGTGGCCGCCCGGGCCGTGATGTCCATGTAGCCCAGATTGAACAGGCTGATGGCTTCGTTGAGGGCGTGCTCGGCGTCGTGGTAGACTCCGGTGGCGTCGGCACCCTCACCGAGACGCTGATAGGCGTCGACCAGATCGAGCAGAGGCTGCGGGGTCTCGTCGGCATCGCCGGCCAGAGCACGCTGCACCAGCGCCTCGTCGGGCTCCTCGGGAAAGGTCCGGCTTCCCAGCACCTGAAAGACCAGCACGCCCGAGTGCGCAACCAGCGCACGACCCGACTCGGTGATGATGTCCGGATGGGGGACCCCTGCGTCGTCACAGATGGCCTTCACACGGTAGATCAGGTCGGAGGCATATTCCTCGATGGTGTAGTTGATCGACGAGTCACGCGCGGACTGCGAGCCGTCGTAGTCGACCCCCAGGCCTCCGCCGAGATCGAGTATGCCCATGGGCGCCCCGAGCTTGACCAACTCGACGTAGATATGGGTCACCTCGCTCACGGCATACTTGAGCGTCCTGATGTCGTAGATCTGGGATCCGATGTGGCAGTGCAGCATCTGGAGCCCATCGAGCAGGTCGTGAGCGCGCAACTGCTCCACCGCCGCCAGGATCTGGCTGACCGAAAGCCCGAACTTGCCGCGATAGCCCGCCGAGTCCGCCCAGCGCCCGATCCCTCCCGCGGCCAGCTTGGCCCGAATGCCGAACCGGGGGGTGACGTCGTGGCGGCGAGCGGAGCGCTGGATGAGGTCGAGTTCGTGGGCCTGCTCGACGACCGGAAGGATGTTGCGCCCCATCTTGGCCGCCAGGATCACCGTCTCGATGAATTCCTCGTCCTTGAAGCCGTTGCACACGAAGGGCATCGAGTTGTGTCCTTCGGTCAGGGCCAATCCGGCCAGGAGCTCGGGCTTCGAACCCGCTTCGATCCCGAAGCCCAGATCACGCCCCAGGTCACGCACACCTTCGCAGATGTGGCGCTGCTGGTTGACCTTGATGGGATACACGCAGGTATAGGTGCCCTCGTAGGCGGCGTCGGCAATGGCCACGTCGAACGCACGACGCAAGTGGCGCATGCGGTGGGCCAGGATGTCATCGAACCTCAACACCACGGGCGGCATGAGCTCACGGGCCTCGAGGCCCTGCACCACCTCGAACAGGTCGATGACACGGCCGGGCTCCCCGTCCGGATAGGCCACGATCGTGCCGTGTTCCGATACCCCGAAATACCCACTCCCCCATTCGTTCAGCCCGTACAACTCGGCCGAGTCTCGGGGGGTCCATGTCGGCGTCTCGGGGGACTCCGGCGGGAGTTCGTTCATGGGCATCGTCGGATCGGGGATCGTTGGCAAAAGCCCGTGAACTTCTCGACATTGCGGGGCTCGCCACAAGTCCCGCCGTGCCACTTCAACGGAATCGGTCCATTGTCACCGTCATTCGCTCGCGCCCTCCCACATCGGCGTTGCCGCCGCCTTCTTCCGGTCGCGATCGCCATCGTCACCACGGCGGGCTGCAGACCGGCTCGGGCCGGCGACCCCGTCATCTATCTCGTCGACGCCCAGGGCGAGACGAGCCGTCTGGTGCGACTCGAGCCCGGGACGTGGGCTCTCACCGAGGTGATGCGGCTACCCGACGCGGCTCGCGGTCTCGCGCGGGACGGCACCACCGGCGATCTGTATTGGATCAGCCGTGACGCCGATGTGATCCAGCGGGGGGCCGTCGAGGGCACGGGGCTGGCTACCGTCCGCGACCAGGGCCTCGACAGCGCCTATGCCGTGGCGATGGGCTCGGTGAGTGGGGATTTGTATTGGAGCGACTACGGCACGGATCGGATCGAGCGGTGGGCACGCTCGGCCGACGGACCGGTGCCCCTGGTCGAAGGTCTCACGTCACCTCGCGCCATCGTGGTCGATGAAGAAGGCGGATGGGTCTACTGGGTGGATCGGGGCAGCGCGAAGGTCCAACGGGTATCGCTGACCGATGGAGCCGTCGAAGACCTGGTGCGAGCCGGGCTCGTGGCCCCCTACGGAATCGCACTCGATCCGCTCGACGGCAGCCTGCTCGTGGCCGACGCCGAGCTGGGATCGATCTTCAGAATCCATCCCGACGGCTGGGCCCTCGAGCCCTGGCTCCCGGATGCGGGTACCCATCCCTCGTTCATCGTGGTGGACGACGCGACCGGACTGGTCTACTGGACCGACAACCGCGACAACGTCGTGCGCAGGAGGGCGCGGGAGGGCGGACCCGTCGAGGTGCTGGCCAGTGGACTCGCCGGCCCCCGCGGCCTGGTTCTGGTGCGCTAGCCGGTGCCGACCGCCACCCTCAGTCGCCGCCTCGCGCGGTGTACGGGTACCAACTCGCCACAGCCCTGCCTCCCTGCCGTGCCGGCTCGAACCGCCAGTCGGCCGCATCACGGATGAGGCGCTGATTCACGCTGCGATCCGAGGTGGGCGGGCGCAACTGCGTGGAGTCGGCTACCACCCGGCCCGTCGCGTCGACCCAGACCCACACGGTCACCTCACCCTTCAGCTTGTCGGGCGGGATGATCATGGTCCGCGGCGACGGAGCGATCAGTCGCAGTTCACCTTCGTCGGCCGTGCCCCCGTCACCCCTGCCGGTACCGTCGCTCACCCCGGGAGGACCGACCTGGGCGAGGCCGGTCCCCAACACGTCGGCCGGCTCGACCCGCGCCTGGTCGTCAAACTCCAGCACCTCGACGGGCTCGATGCTGGGTGTGGGCAGGGGCGGGGGAATGATGGGAACGGCCGGCGGCACGCGCATGTTGAGTGCCTGCATCGATCCCCCTGCCGCCCGATCATCGCCCATGCGGGGTCCCGCTGCGGCGAAGGGCGAAACCAGGAGCGATTCCGACGGCCACCAGATGAACAGCAGCAGATGCAGTAGGACCGACACCCCCAACGCGATGCGCCACACCGGCCGCTCGCGGCGGCGGCGCTCGTCATTGGACAGAACGGAGGGGTCGCGCTCGGGCTGCATCATCGAATCGAGGCGGGCACCGTGGGGACAGGTCGAGATCCATCTGTTCCTACCGGCTGACGGCGTCGAAAGTTTCTCGAGGGAGCCGGTCCAACTGGACCCCACGCACGCGGGGTGAGAGCTTTCCAATCCCATGAACCCTCCTGCTCCCACACCCACACCCACGCGCGCGCCCCCGGCACCGGCAGCCACCGATCCCGACGCCGAGGGGCGACGGACGTTCGGACGCGCCCGACCGTCGCGGCATCCGCTGTACGAATTGACCAAACCCGGCATCGCGGGATTCGTCATGATCACGGCCGGCGTGAGCGCCCACGTAGCGAGCGGGGGGCGTCCGGAATTGTGGCCCATGGTGCACACCCTGATCGGCACGGGCCTCGCCACGGGGGGGGCCCTCGCCCTCAATCAGTACGTGGAGCGCGACCTCGACGCTCGCATGCGTCGCACGCGCAACCGACCGATTCCGTCGGGACGGATCGCCGCCGGTCCCGCCCTGGCCTATGGGCTCGCCCTGCTGGTGGTGGGCGTGACCTGGCTCACCCTGACGGTGGGCTGGCTGCCCGCCGCCATCACCGCCTTTTCGGCGGCGGCGTACGTGCTCGTGTACACGCCACTGAAGCGGCGCTCGTACATTGCGACACTCGTAGGCGCCGTACCCGGGGCGCTTCCGGCGCTCATCGGCTGGACGGCCGTCGCGGGTCCGCCCACGCTCGGGGCCTGGATCTTGTTCGGCATCTTCTTTCTCTGGCAGCTTCCCCACGTGCTGGCGCTCGCCTGGCTCTTGCAGGAAGACTACCGAGCGGTGGGGTTCTTCTTGAGCCCCCCCTCCGACCCCGACGGACGACGGATCGGGCGGCACATGGTCTACCACGCGGTCTCGCTTCTGGTGATGAGCGTCGTGCCGTCGATTCTGGGGATCACCGGGTGGGTGTATGGGGTCGGCGCCGTACTGCTCAGCGCGGCGATGCTGGCCACCTGCGTGATCGCCGCGGCGGACATGTCGTTTCCGAAGGTGCGGAAGGTATTCCTGGCGAGCCTCCTGTATCAGCCGGTGCTGCTGGTGCTCCTGCTCCTGAACACGCGACCCCTCTGATCGCATGCGTACACTGCTCTTCGGGCTGATCCTGGCCCTCGTGTTCCCGGCACCCACCGCCCTCATGGCCCAGACGTCTTCGCCTCGCCCCCGCGCCCGCGACCTCGGCATCACGGTGGGCGTCTTCGAGCCGGGCCGATGGAACGCCATCACCGACGTCGTCGGGGTGCGTGTGGGGCAGACCACGGTGATCGAGGGCGACAGGGTGAGGACGGGCATCACCGCCATCCTGCCGCACGAGGGCAACACGTACCTGGATCGTGTACCTGCGGCGATCCATGTCGGCAACGGATTCGGCAAGCTGCTGGGTGTGACCCAGGTCGCCGAGTTGGGGGAGTTGGAGACGCCCATACTCCTCACCTGCACGCTGTGCGTCTGGAAGGCTGCCGACGCCATGGTCGAGTGGATGCTCGCGCAGGACGGCATGGCCGACGTCCGCTCGCTCAACGCCCTGGTAGGCGAGACCAACGACGGCGGCTTGAACGACATCCGATCCCGACCCATCACCGCGCAGCATGTCGTGGCGGCGCTGGAATCGGCGGAGTCGGGCGCGGTCGCCGAAGGGTCCGTCGGCGCCGGCACCGGCACCCGCGCGTTCGGATGGAAGGGCGGGATCGGCACCAGCAGTCGGGTGCTGCCCGCATCGCTGGGGCAACACACCGTGGGGGTGCTGGTACAGTCGAACTTCGGTGGGATCCTGGACATCGCCGGAGCGCCGGTGGGACGCGAGCTCGGACGCTACTCGTTCCAGGGGGCACTCGAAGGGGCCCCGAGCCTCGAGCAGGACGATACGGGCCAGGGATCGATCATGATGGTGGTGGCCACCGACGCGCCTCTCTCCGACCGCAACCTGCGGCGTCTGGCCGCCCGCGCCGTGATGGGACTCGCCCGTACCGGATCGTTCGCCGGCAACGGCTCGGGAGATTACGTGATCGCCTTCTCGACGGCTCCCTCGGTACGGCGCGCACCGGGTCGCTCGGCGCCCGCGCCCGCAGAACTCGGCAACGACGCCATGTCGGGGCTGTTCCAGGCGGTCGTCGAGGCCACCGAAGAGGCGATCTACAACTCGCTCTTGCGCGCGACCAGCGTGACCGGCATGGGACGCACGGCCGACGCCCTGCCCATCGATGCCACCCTCGAGATACTGCGACGCCACGGCGTCATTCGCTGATCGGCGCGGCTTCGGGGTCGGTCAACCCGACGATCTCGGCCAGGCGTAGCGCATTGCGGGTGGTGGCCAGCCCCGGCCGCAACCGGTAGTCGAACGACAGCATCTCGGCACCGGCCTCACCCGCCAGCGATTCCCTGAAATGCACCATGTCGGCGGCCGCCTCCACCTCGGGATGACGGTGGAACTCCAGGTCATGGGTGGTGACGGCGCCGATGGCCCGTCGCCGCAGCAGGTGCCGGATCAGGCGCCGCCCAGCCACACGACGCTCGTCGGAATTCGTGCCCTGCAAGATCTCGTCGACGAGGTAGAGCAGCGGCGGTCGAGTGCCATCCGTCGCCGGCGCCGCCGCCAGAAGGGCGGCCAGTCGCTGCAATTCGGCCATGAAGAACGACACTCCGGCCTCGAGCGAGTCCTGCACCCGCATCGACGTGAACAGGCTGCACCCCGGGAGCGTCAGGGCGCGAGCGCATACCGGGCCACCCGCTCGGGCGAGCACCACGGCCAGCCCGATCGACCGCAGCAGGGTGCTCTTGCCCGACATGTTCGACCCGGTGATGAGCAACACCCGCCCCGGAGGTCCCAGTTCGACGTCGTTGCGGACGCCGGTCGCGTCACCCAGCAGGGGATGCCCCAGCTCCACCGCCCGAAACCTCGGCGGATCCGTGGCTTCGGCGAAGGTCGCAAACGCCCATTCCGGGTGATCGGCCGAGAGGGTCGCCAGCGAGGTGAGGGCTTCGAGGGTACCCAGCGCGTCCATCCACTCCCGTGCGCGTCGCCCCGCCGAGGCGCGCCACCGATCCAGGCCGCGCCCGACATGGATGTCCCAGAGCAGCCCCACGCCCAGAACCGGATGGAGCGACGAGAACCGGGCGTCGGCCATCTCCAGCCAACGTTCCAGCCGCATCAGCGCGGCCGAGGCGGTCTCGTCCCCATCCCGGAGCGTCGCCACACTCTCGTGCAACATCCCGCCTTCGGTGGGGAGCGACTCCCAGACGCCCAGCAACCCATGGTAGCGTCGCAGCCCCGGCGCCCCTGACGAGCCGCGATTGAACTCCAGGTGCAAGCGCTCGCCCCAGCGCCAGGCGAGTGCGGCCTGCAGGGCGAGGGGCACCGCCCAACTCCACGCGGGCAGGCGACCGAGTCCGTCGCCCACCGCCGCCGTCAGCGTGACGAGCGGAAGCACCGCGGCGAGGCGTGCCACCCACGCGGGTACCACCGGCGGCGCCACACACCACTCGAGAAAGCGGGCCAGCACCGTCGATTCGACCGGCTCGAGCATCGCCCCCACCACCGCCGCCTGCTCACGGGCCTCGACCATTCCGGCGAGTTCCCGCACGGCCTTCTGACGGAGGCGTACCTCGCTGGGACTCGAATACTGCAGGAGCCACCGGTCGAGGGTCGCGGCTCCGGGAGGCGTGTAGGTGGGCCCCAGCAGCGCCCGCAACGATGCATGGCCGTAGAGATCGAGATCGGCGGCGAACGGATGAGAGGCTCCGGCCTCGGCGGGCGCCGGGGTGGCGTCGGGAAGGTCGTCCCAGCGCCGATCGAGGCGTGCGAGCCCGTGCGCGGCCAGCGCTTCGGCCATCGCCACCCGACGCACCCGCTCACGCAGCCGTCGGTGGCGGCCCACCAGCACGAAGAACACGATGGCAAGCGGAACCGACGCCCACCCCACGACATCGGGCACCGTCGCTGAAAGCTCAGCCACCACCCAGGGTGCGAGAGCGGCGACGAAGGCCCCGGCCCGTACCGTCCCCAGCCTCGTCGAGGCGCGCTCCAACCGAGCCCGGTCGGTCGCGTGGGTGAGCCTACGCTGTTCGTAGAGTTCGTGCGGGGGGCCTCCGGTCGCGGTCATCCGGGTCCGACCAGTTCAGCCTCGACGGCGTCGAGTGCGAGTTCGAGTGATGCGAGGCCATGCTCGCCCATATGCCCGATCCGGATGGTGTCCGTCTTCAGGCGTCCGTAGCCGCCTCCGATCACGAACCCCCGAGCGCGGACCCCTGCCACCACCGCGGCCGACGACCGGCCGTGGGGCAGACGAATGCAGGTGACCGTGGGAGATCGGGCACCCGCTGGCGCCAATACACGCACGTCGACCCCCCGCTCCTCACGGAGGTGATCGACCCAGCGGTGCGTGCGGGCCGCCAGCGCGGCGTGGCGCTCGATGCGTGCGGCCAGAGTCTCGGCCTCGATCCGTCGCAGTTGATGACGGGCCGCATACAGCAGGGTGAGCGCTGGAGTCGTGGGAGTCTGGCCCGCCTGGGCCTGCTCGGCGCACCGCACCAGGTCGAAGTAGTACCCGCGCCCCGGCAGCGAGCGCGCTCGCTCGAGCACGGCCGGTGACGCCACGGCAAACGCGAGTCCCGGAGGCATGGCCAGCGCCTTTTGCGACGCCGTCAAGACGAAATCCAGGTCCCAGCCATCGGTCGCGACAGCCACGCCGCCGACCCCGCTCACCGAATCGACCAGGAGCCTCACGTCGGGGTACCCACGCACTACGCCGGCCACCTCGGCCATGGGATTGATCACCCCGGTAGACGTCTCGGAGTGCACGATGGCCACCGCATCGGAGCGGCCGTCGGAGAGGCGACGGGCCAGGTCGGCGGGATCGACCGCCTGCCCCCACGGCACCTCGAGCACATCGACCTCGCGCCCACAGTCGACCGCGATCTCGGCAAACCGGGCGCTGAAGGCCCCATTGACCACACACAACACCCGGCGAACCACTCCGTTGCGGATCGCCGCCTCCATGAACCCGGTGGCCGAGTGGGTGCCGATGAGCACGCTTTGCGCCGTCCCGAACAGGGGCCGGAGCCCGGCATCGATCTCGGCTACGAGCGCCTGTGCCTCCGGACCCCGATGTCCGGTCACTGGCGCTGCCTGCGCCTGGAGAACCGTCGGATCGACCTCGCTGGGGCCCGGCAGGAAGAAGCGGCCCGGCTCGAGGGGCCCGCTCATGCGCCCGCTCGCCAGCGGTCGGTCCAACGCGTGTACTCCACCGGCTCCACTCCACCCTGGCGAAGCACCTCGAGTCCCTCGGGAGACCGATACGCTTCGCGATAGAACAGGTGGGTGATTCCCGACTGGATCATCAGCTTTGCGCACATCACGCAGGGACTCGCCGTGACGAACGCCACCTTGTCGGGCAGATTGCCGGGGGCCTTTACGAGGGCGTTTTGCTCGGAGTGGATACATCCACACCGTCCGGGCTCCGGAGAATCGCATTGGTTGGGAAAACCGCGTGCATTGCCGTTGTAGCCGATGCCCACCACGTTCTCGAGCAGGGCGTCGGTGATCACGGTTCCTACCTGGAGGCGGGCGCAGGTGCTCCGTTTCGCCAGTTCCTCGGCCATCCGCATGTAGACTTCGAAGAGCGGAGGTCGAGTGATCTCGGCGGCGGGCGCCTCGACTCCGTCGACCTCACGAAGGTTGACCGGGTGCGTATTGGCGATCACCCCGTCTCGGGGCACGAAAGGCATGGCGTCAGGGGGTTCGGGGAACGTCGGGGGACACTATCTTGACCGACGGCCCGCGTCTACGGCGGCGCGGTCGGAGGTCGAGCGATTCGGTAAAGTCCCCCGGACCGTGCGCCGATGCTGAAACCGGGGGTAGGCGCCCCGATTCCGTTGGATGGGAGCCAGGAATGGCACGAGTCCTTTTCGTGGACGACGATACGGTCGAGCAGCTCTTCGCCCGCGAGATTCTCACGTCGCGCGGCCATCAGGTCGTGTGCGCGCGGAATGGAGCCGAAGCCCTTCAGGTCTATCAGCGGGACGGCCTGCACATCGACATCGTGGTCACCGACCTCGCCATGCCCACCCTCAATGGACTGCGGTTGATCAACGAACTCATCGCCTTCGACCCGGACGCACTCATCATCGCCGCCTCCGGATCCAACGCCGACCAACTCGACCTCGCCCAGGATGCCGGTGTCGCAGCCATCTTCTACAAGCCCTGGGATCCGGTTCGATTCCTGACCGTGCTCGAGGGTCTCGTGCGACAGGACCGGGTCCGCCGACGCGCCCAGATGACCTGGTCGCCGGCCGAGGCAGGCAGCTGATGGCGACGATCCTGTTCGTCGACGATGACGAGGTCGAGCGGATCTTCGCCCGCGAAGTGCTCGAGCCACGAGGGCACCGCGTGTTGTTCGCCGGCGACGGCGAGAGTGCGCTGGAGATCTATCGACGCCCGGGACTCGAAGTCGATGTGGTGGTGACCGACCTGGCCATGCCTCGCCTCAATGGGCTGCGTCTGATCAAGGCGCTCAAGGCGTTCGAGCCGACGGTACAGATCATCGCCGCATCGGGCGTCGCCGCCGACCAGCTCGATCTCGCCGAGGAATTCGGCGCCATCGCGACGCTGGCCAAGCCCTGGTCGCCCCCCCGTTTTCTCGAGGCGCTCGACATCGCGCTCAAGGGAACCAGGGAGTCCCGCGACTGGACTCAGGGCAACTGGGAAGAGATCTGGCCGTTCAAGACCTCCGAGCCTCTGCCGAGAGCGGTCGCCGAGCCGGTGGCGGTGACGTCTCCACCCATCGCCGATCTCGTGGGGCTCTGGGAAGGCGACGAGCACATCTTTCCGGCGCCGTGGGCTCCGGACGGTGTCATCGCGCACGGAAGCGTCGAGGTCCGCGCGGCCATGGGCGAGACGGCGATTCTGGCCGAACACCGCCGCGAGGTCGACGGCGTGGTGCGGCGGCGCGGGCTGACACTGTTGATCTGGGACGGATTCTCGGGCGAGGTCGTCCAGTACGGGTTCGTCAGCGGCGGGACGTCGCCCACGGTGTTCCGGGGCGGGTGGGACGGCCGGATCCTGCGCGTCGAAGGACCCGGTCCCGGAGGCCGGGTCCGCCACGAGCGCTCGTGGCACAACGAGGTGATGACGCTCCAATCGTGGACCATGCCCGATGAGGGCGCCCAGCCGATGCTGGCCTTCGAAGCCAACTATCGACGAGTCCGCTCCGCCGACACGGGGCGCTGAGCACCCTTCCTGCGTCAGCCCTGTGCGCGCTTCTTGTCGGCCTTGCGCCGCTGGTTCACTTCGAGAATCCGCTTGCGCAGCCGAATGCCGCCGGGCGTCACCTCGATCAGCTCGTCGTCTTCGATGAACTCGAGAGAGAGCTCGAGGGTGAGCTTGCGGGGCGTCTCGAGCTTGATGTTCTCGTCTGACGACGTCGTGCGCATGTTGGTGAGCTTCTTCTCTTTCGTCACGTTGACGTCCATGTCGTCCTGCCGGACGTTTTCGCCCACGATCATGCCCGCGTAGACCGGGTCACCCGGGCTCACCATCATGGTCGCGCGCTCCTGCAGGTTGAAGAGCGCGAAGCCGACCGCCACGCCGGGGCGATCGGCTACCAGCACGCCTCGGCTTCGCCCCCGCAGAGGGCCGGCCCACGGCCCCCACTCCGAAAAGGTGTGGTGCAGGATCCCTTCGCCGCGCGTGTCGGTCAGAAACTCGGAGCGGTAGCCGAAGAGCCCGCGGGCGGGCACCTTGAAGCGCAGACGGGTCGTGCCGGAATCGCCCATGGGGCGCATCTCGACCAGCTCGGCCTTTCTGGGCCCGAGCTTCTCGATGACGGTGCCCACGAATCCCGAGGGGATCTCGATCACGGCCTCCTCGTAGGGCTCCTGCACACCGCCCGACCCGTCTTTGCGGGTCAGCACCCGGGGGCGTGACACCTGAAACTCGTATCCCTCACGCCGCATGGTCTCCATGAGGATGGTCAGGTGCAGCTCGCCCCGTCCGTGCACCGTGAAGGTATCGGGCTGATCGGTCTCTTCGACCCGCAGTGCGACGTTGCGCTCGAGCTCCTTGAAGAGGCGATCGCGTACCTGGCGGGTGGTCACGAACTTGCCGGACTGCCCGGCAAAGGGCGAGTTGTTGACCGTGAAGTCGACCGAGAGGGTCGGCTCTTCGACCGCGATCCCCCGCAGGCGGTCGAGGTGCTCGGGGTCGGTGACGGTCTTGCCGATCTCGACGCCCTCGAGTCCTGCCATGGCGACGATGTCACCGGCGGAGGCCTCTTCGACGTCGATGCGATCGAGCCCCTGGAAGGTGTAGAGCTTCATGACCCGGGAGTACTCGGCACTGGCGGCATCGGCGAGCGGGCCCGCCTCGCCCAGCGGCAGCAACGCCACCCGATCTCCCACCCGTACGCGACCGCGCTCGATGAGTCCCACCGCGATCCGGCCGACATAGTTGGAGTAGTCGAGGGTCGAGATCAGCATCTGAAACGGCCCCTCGGGATCGACCTTCGGCGCCGGGAAGTAGTCGACGATGGTGTCGAAGAGCGCATCGAGGGTCTCGGTCTTCACACCGGCGTCACGGGTCGCCCAACCGTCGCGGCCGGACGCATACAGAAACGGGGCGTCGAGCTGGGCGTCGGTGGCCTCGAGATCCATGAACAGTTCGAGCACCTCGTCGTGGACCTCGTGCACCCGCGCATCGGCCCGATCGACCTTGTTGACCACGACCATGGGCAGCAGTCCCAGCTCGAGCGCCTTGCGGGTCACGAATCGGGTCTGGGGCATGGGCCCTTCGGCCGCATCGACCAGGAGCACCACACCGTCGACCATGCGCAGGATCCGCTCGACCTCACCTCCGAAGTCGGCGTGACCGGGGGTGTCGACGATGTTGATCTTCGTGTCGCCCCTGGTGACCGCGGTGTTCTTGGCCAGGATCGTGATGCCCCGCTCCTTTTCGAGCGGGTTGGAGTCCATGACCCGCTCTTCGACGGCCTGGTTGTCACGAAAGACTCCGGCCTGACGGAACATCTGGTCGACGAGGGTGGTCTTGCCATGATCGACGTGGGCGATGATGGCGATATTGCGAATGGACATGATGGCCCTGGTGCCCGCTACAGTCGGCCGGTCGGCGCCCGCCCCCCGTGGACGAGCCGATTCCGGCACAGCCATGTATACTAACAAAAGTCACCAAAAAACGGCAGCGGTAATGCAAGATCCTGCACTACGGGCCGGCGCCCCCCTCCTCCGTCCGACCTTCGCCATCGAGCTGCATCCCGATCCCGACGCGACCATGTCGGCTCTGCGTGCCCGGCTGGCCGAAGCGCCCCGGACGCCACGTTGCACCTCGAAGGGGCGTTGTGCAGAGCTGTTCCTGTCCGACGACGACCGCCGCCTCTGGTCACCGTACCTGTCGGTCCAGGCGGAGGAAACGACCGGGGGCCACACGCGGCTTCACGGCCGGTTCGCCCCCTACCCCGAAGTCTGGACCTTCTTCATGTTCGCCTACTTCGGCGCATGGTTCGCGGTGCTCTTCGGAGGGGCGTTCGGATACGCCCAATGGGCGTCGGGCGAGGCGGCGTGGGGACTCTGGGGCGTATGGCTGGGAGCACCGCTGGTGGGGATTCTCCACCTGGCGAGCCTGGTGGGCCAGCGCATGGGTGGGAGTCAGATGAGTGAGCTACGTCTGCGCCTCGACACACTCCTGGAGGGGATCGCTCCAGTGGTACCCATATCGGAACACGAATAAAGGGCTGGACCTCGAGGATAGCGCCGGAGGGGTGGGACGATGAACCCGGCTTATTCACGAAGCCCCACAGGTTTCCCGCAAAATGGGTCTGGGGGCCTGGAGAGACCAGGGTCGGTCCTGGTGCGTACTCAGAGGGTAGGCGCCCCCCACCCCCTGCCGGGGGAGAGAAGGTGCTTCGAGTTCCCCGCCCGGGGGTTTACGCTGGAGTGGGCAGGGCCTGGAGCGGGGGTGATCCGCGCGGGAGCGGGAGGGTACGGAGCTGGGCCTGGAAGCGGAGCCAGAGGGGAGCGCGGGCGGCGTCGATGACGAAGGTGATGCGACGCTGGCCGAGGAGCACGCGGGTGGCGGTCTTGAGGACGAGCATGCGGAAGCGTTTACGGCTCATGCGCACGTCCTGATGTGCACTCAGCAGGTCGGCCCCGGCGGCGAGGACATTGGCGGCGAGCAGGGCAAGCAACAGCTTGGCGTCATTGGCGGCGAAACTGTCGAGCTCGTGGTAGGGTGTGGAGATGGGCCGATTGCGATAGTGGCTCTTCGGTCGGGGCGTGGAGGAGAGGGTAGGACCGAGGGTGCTCTTGAAGGCACCGAAGTCACTCTCGGCAGTGCCCCGCTCCCGGTAGCGCTGGAGCAGGTCTACGGCGCTCTCTTGCTCGGGTGTGGCGTTGGTGAGGAGAAAGAAGTGGTCGAGAAAGAGATGCTGCTGCTGGTCGTCGGCCCGTTCAAGCACGACGAGCACGATCCGCCGAGGCTGCGCCCAGCTCTCGGCCTGATAGCTGAGGTCGTGGTACCAGGTGCGCCCCTCGAGCGGGGGGCGACCGGGGGGGCGGGTGAGAAAGGGCTCGGCCAAACGCTCGAGAGCGGCGTTGGAGCGGAGCCGGCAGACGTAGGGGATGCTCTCGTCTTCGAGACGCTCGAGGAAGTCGGGAGACGGAAAGCCGGCATCGGCGCGTAGCCAGACCCGGGGTACGAGGGTCTGGAGCCAGGTGAGCAGCGGCAAGACGAAGTCGAGGCAGCCCTCGGCCGTATGTGCGTTGCCCTCGCGGAGCCGCCCATCCAAGAAGTAGCGCCCGTCGATGCTGGCCACCAGCGGATGGAAGCAACGGGTACGGTAGTAGCCGTTGTAGGCGGTGCCGGGCTGGTGGCCGTGGACCTCGTGGGGGAAGGAGTCCAGGTCGAGGGTGATCTCCGAACGCTCGGTACCGAGGAAGGGCACGATGAGCTGCCGCAGCAGATGGGCCAACCCCTCGCGGTTCGCTTCCGCCCCCAACCCGCCCAGCAGACGCGAGAGCGTGGCCTGAGAGCACAGCCCTTCGGGAGTACCGTGCTCTGCAGGGCGCAGTGGGCTCTCCCCCCGACGGCGCGAGACCGCCACGCGAAACGCGGGGTCGTCACGCAGCAACCCGACGTCGCTCTGGTCGTCGAATCCCTGCACCAGAAGGAACAACCAGGTGCGCAGCAACTCGAGGAACGGATGCGAGATCCGCTTCTCGTCACGTGCATCGCTCAGATGCTCGACCACCAGTTCGGGCAGTCCGAGCCGGTCCGTCAGCTCCCGCATCAGGAGCGTACCCGCGTCCGCGCTCAGGCGCCACGGACGCGCTTCCACCTGCACCGACTGGTTGAATTCCAGCGGAAAAAGCCTACCTTGAACTTCACCCATGGCGTGTCTGTCTGCTGTCGTGATGAAAGATGTTTGTTTTGCACCTTCATCTTATTGCGGCGCAAGCAGATGCGCCATGGGCTTTTCATATCCAGACTATCGACCGCGCTCTGCCCGTGGTGAATAAGCCGGG
>CAZFRU010000005.1:0-149805 GCA_964521385.1 uncultured Gemmatimonadaceae bacterium
TCCCATGACCTCAAGATACACCGTCTGTCTATTTTGTCCATGCATTTGTCGGACGATACACTAGCTGGGTGGCGTCTTGGCAGCTCCGTGCCCTTCCTGGACCAGATCGGCCAGGGAGCGTGGGTGTTCGGCCCGGGCGCGGAGGTTTTCCGACTCCACCTCGAGCACGAGTTCCTCACGCAGGATCGTGACGTCACCGGGCGCGTCGATGCCGAGTCGCACCCCTCCGTTGTCGGTGGCGATCACCACCAGCCGTATGTCGCCGCCGATCCGGATGGCCTCACCGGCCCGACGGGACAAGATGAGCATCAGACGATGCTCAGAAGCGTCTGCAGCATCTCGTCGACGACATTCACGATCCGGGCGCTGGCCGCGTAGGCCGCCTGGAACTGGATCACTCTGACCAACTCCTCGTCCGTGGACACACCGACGAGACTCTCCCTGCGCTGGGTTGCGGCGGCATGGAGAGACTCTCCTGCCGCAACATCGGTAGCCGCCGCGTTGACCGCCAGACCCACACGGGTAGCGAAGGCACGGTACGCTTCGCCTGCGGTGGCGCCTCCGAGATAGCCGGCCGAGCCCGCGGTACGGAGGCCGGCCAGCGCGAGCGCCACGTCGTTGGCCCCGGGTCGGTACAGACCTCCGCCGTCGGGGGTGCCGGCCGAGACGTTGGCCGCGTCGGCCACGATCTGCGAGTCCAGCGCGATGGATCCGGCGGTGAGATTGGCCAACCCACCGGAGACGTCGAAGAAGTCGACGCCCGTGGTGCCGTTCGAGTTGGTGCCGGTGGCGTGGATCGCGTTGACCGACTCGGCGAGGCCTCGGGCGAGGTCGTCGAGCGAGGCCCGGAAGGCGGGCTCGTCCTGGCTCAGCACACGCAGCGCGGCGCCCACCGTACCGCCAGGAGTCGAGATCGTCACTCCGGTCGAGGTGGTGACCGTCCAGGTGCCGCCGCCGCCCGTGAGGTTGAGCGACCGAGCGCTCGCCCCACCGACCACCGCGACACCGCCTACCGAGACGTTGACGTCGCCGCGTTCCTGCGGAAAGACCTGGATGTCGAGAATGCCCGACAACTCGTCGAGCGCCATATCGCGGCGGTCGCCCAGGTCGGGGGCCGAGTTGCCCGCGGCCCGCACCGCCGTGATCTCACTGTTCAGGTGAGCCACTTCGGCGAGCAACTGATTGGCCCGCGTAAGGTCGGTGTCCATGCGGTCGCGGGCCGTGGTCCGTAGTGTGTCGAGCCCCCCGCTCAGCCGGTTCAGATGCTCGGCCACCTGGCGTCCGCGCTCGACCAGTACGGCTCGCGTGCCCACCCCCGTGGGATCGTTGGCCAGATCCGACCACGCCGAATAGAAGGCGTCGAGCGTACCACCGAGCCCGGCGTCTCCCGGTTCGTTGACCAGACGCTCGACACTCGACAGCAGGTCGAAGCGCATCTGGTCCCCGAGCAGGTCGCTGGTCGACGAGCGCACCTGACGATCGAGCAGCACGTCGCGCGTACGCGAGATGTCGCCGACCATCACACCGGTTCCCAACATGCCCTCGGGCATGAAGAGGGGTCGGCGCGCCGCCAGCTCGGCGCGCTGGCGCGAGTAGCCGGGCGTATTGGCGTTGGCCAGATTCTGACTGGCCACCTCGAGCTGCAGCTGCTGCGCCGCCATTCCCGAACGCGCGATGTTCAGGATGCCGAAGAGTGAGCTGGGCATGTCAGATCTCCCGATCGAGAAGGCGCCGCTGTATCGAGCCGTAGGCGACTCCAGCGGCCGCCGGCCCCTCGCCGCCCAGGAGGGTCGCGAGGTGGGCCCGGTTGTCGTGCATGAGGCGCCGCAGGATCGTGCGATTCAACTCCACCTCGGCACGGAGTGCTCCGGCCGTGGCCTGAAGTGCGCCTCTCGCCTGGATGAGCTCGACCGAGAGGTCGTCGCCCAGGAGATCGTCCAGATCGCCGAGATCGGCGCCCTCCCATCCTGCGATCACGTCGAGCAGGATCCGCCGCCGCCGCCGGGCCTCGTTCAAGGTCCCGGCGATGCGGCTGGCAGCGAACACGGTCTCATCGACGGCCTCGGGGTCGGAGCGCACCAACGCCTCACGCTGACCCCGGAAGACCGAGGTCAGTTCGACGAGAAGGCGTTCCTCCTCGATGAGGGCTTCGGTCAACCGCTGGCTGCCCGACTCCGTGCCCGTCTGGAATGTCGACGTGGTCTGCATCACGATCCTCCGGGTACAGGATCGGCAGGTCGCATCAACTGCTTGAGCATGATCCTCGACAGCCCCAGTCCGTCGTCACCCGCCAGCACGTCTGCGAGGTGGTCGTCCATGAGCGAGGTGTAGAGCTCACCGCCCGGCGCATCGGGCGATCCACCGCCCGGCACGGTCCCCCGCAGCGCCCGCACCAGCTCCCGCGCGAACACCCCCTCGAGGGCCACGGTGGCGTCGCGCAGACGGACATCGACCACCCCTTCGGGCGCACGGGCAGACTCGATGCCACTGCTGCCCCGGAGTCCTTCTTCGGGGCGGGCGTGCAACTCCGAGCGGGCTGCCATGCGCAGCGCAGCGCCTATGGGATCGCTACCCGGCCCCGGCACCTTCATCGGACCACGACCTGAGCTCGCAGCGCCCCCACCCGATGCAGCGACTCGAACACGGCCGCGATGGATTCGGGAGTGGCACCCACGGCGTGCAGTGCCTCGGCCACGTCCTGGACGCTCACGCCCGGGTCCATGCGCACCACCCCCTGGGCCGGCGGATCCGGCGCCGTCGCCCCGACGGTGATGGTGAGGTAGCCGTGGCTCACCACACCCGGCCCCACGGTGAGGGGCCCACCGACGGCAACGGTCCCGTCCCGTGCATCGATGACCACCTGGGCCGCCGCGTCGGGGATGACCTCGAGGTCGCCCACCGCGGCCAGCACGCTGGCGGCATCCTGATCGGCCGGCAACTGCACGGCCACCGAACCGGGATCCTCGACCCGCGCCGACCCCTCACCCAGACTCGCCGCAATGGTCTCGGCGATCCGTTGGGCGGTGGTCAGGTCGGGGCGCCGCAACAGAAGGCGGCCCACACTGGCGAGCCCCTGAGCCGCGAGATCGACCACCGCGACTCCTCCCTGCGGAAGCATCCCGGAGGTCTCGACGAGGCGCGCGCCGTCGATGTTGCCCTGACTCAGAACGATGGGCCCCTGGGCGGTGGCGATGGGCTGACCCTGGAGCTCACCCACCAGGGGAGTCACCCAGAGCTGCCCGCCGCGAAGTGAGGTGGCGTCGCCGAGCGAGGCCACCGAGACATCGAAGCGGTTGCCACGCCGGAGGTACGACGTCGCTTCGGCGGTGACCAGCACCGCCGCCGCATTGCGCGTCCGGATCATCGTCTCGGGAACGTCGACCCCGAGATTGCGCAACAGGTTGGCCACCGACCGTACCGTGGCACCGCCCCCCTGCGACGTACCGATGGCCCGGTCACCCGTGCCGTCCAGCCCCACGACGATGCCATAGCCCACGAGCCGAACCGGCAGGTCTCCTTCGATGGCGGTGAGATCCTTGATGCGGCTGGGCGCCTGGGCCGCCAGCGCCACGGGCGACGCCAGGGGCAGCGCCAGGAGTCCCAGTGTGAGCGCGATCACGGCCATCGACCCCAACCGGGTCAGCGCCTGCCGGACACGCCGAGCCGACGGCCGTCGTGCGAGACTCCCGATACCGTCGTGGTCGGCGGGCTGCCGCTCGATCCGCGACCGCACCGGCGTGCCGGGCGCCCGCAGAGCAGCCGCCCACCAGTCCACACCCGCAGGCCTCACCTCACCGCGTCCTCCGTCCCAGGTGATCATGGCCAGATGAAGCCCAGCAGCTTCATGATGATGCTCTTGTTCGGCTTGCCGAGTTCGCCGTTGGTGGAATACTGGATCTCGGCGTCGGCGAGCCGCCACGACTCGACGGTGTTGCCGGGAGCCACGTCCTGTGCCCGGATGAGCCCGGTGATGAGCACCTCCTGCTCGTGCTTGTCGATCACCAGCTTCTTGCGGCCTTCCAGCCGCAGCGACCCATCAGCGTTCACCTCGACCACCCGGGCGCTGATCTCGGATTGGAGCCGGTCCTGTCGGGTGTCGCGGCCCCGCCGGTAGCTGTCACCCGCGACACCGGTGCCGAGCCGTCCGTCCTGGGCGATGCCGGTGGCGCTGCCAGCCACCCGTCCCGTGAGACCGAGATCGCTCGATCGCTCCTCGGTGGCCGAGGTGGAGCGGTCGGCCGACGCCACCGTGTATTCGTCGATGAGAACGGTGATCACGTCGCCCACCCGATACATGCGGGCGTCCGACAGCCATCCGAAGCCACCGGCCCCGGTGAGCACCACCGGAGCGGCGGCCATGGGCGCCGGCGGTGGAGCCGAAGCCGGTGGCGGCGGGGTGTCCTGGGCGGCCAGCGCACCGGGTGCCAGCCAGACGAGGAGCGCGGCAAGGGCGACGCGCACGCCGCCCATGGGGGTCGTTCGGTTGTTCATCGGTCTCCTCCGACATCGAGGGCCACGAGGCCCGGACCGGTCGCCCGGCCCTGGACGCGCCGCCCGTCTTCGAGGCGCACATGTACACGTTCACCCGGCAACGCATCGGCCAGTGCGGTTCCCCGCAGGGCGATGGTGACCCGGCCCTTCTGAAACACCACCTCGACCGGCGCACGCGACTCGACCCAGGGGCCCGGACCCACCGCGGGGGCCAGGAGGGCCTCGCCGGTGCGAATCCGTCGTTGCGCACGCTGCCCGATGGGGTCTGGTGCGGGGGGCTGGGGGGGACCCCATTCCACCTGGTCCGTCCAGCTCACGTCGTCGGGCCCGAGCTCCGCCGTGCGGTCGAGTTCACGGGTCGCCACCGGGGTGGCCCGGAGCACCCCCGCACGAATCAGTACGCGGCGGGGTCCGTCATCGGCGTCGGCCGGGAGGGTGAGCACCCACTGGTCGGCCGCTCCGCCCACCAGTTCGGCGTCGGCAGAGGGACGATCCTGGATGCGCGCAGGCGTATCGCCCCAGTCCAGTTCGACCCGGGCCGGCGCCACCGCCCAGCGACGGGCGATCTCGGCCCGCAGCCAGGGGCCGATGGGGGCACCGGAAACCGACGTCGCCGCGGCAAAGGTCGCCACCGCCGGTGGGCGTGGGGACTGGGCCCGAACAGGCACGGCCGCGAAGCCCGAGGCCAGGATCGCGGCGGCGAACACCAGAACGGCGCGCGGAGGCGCAGCGCGCATGAAGACGACACGCATCATCGCACCATGGCGTTGGTGGTGTCGGCCATCTGCTCGCTGGTCTGCACCGCCTTGGAGTTGATCTCGTACGCCCGCAGCGCCGCGATCATCTCGACCATTTCCTGGACCACCTCGACGTTGCTGCCCTCGAGTGAGCCCTGGACCAGGCGCCCCACACCTTCTTCCTGCGGCACCCCCAGGATCGGATTGCCCGAGGCCTGCGTCTCGGCGAACAGATTCTCACCCAACGCCAGCAGGCCGGGAGGGTTCGGAAAGCGCGCGAGTTCGATGCGCCCCAGTTCGACGGGATCGGCCGACCCCGCCACCAGTGCCGTCACCACGCCGGTGCGTGAGATGCCGAGCTCGGTGGCTCCGTTGGGGATCGAGATGTCGGGCACGAGGCCGTACCCGCTCGAGGTGACCATCTGGCCGCGGTCGGACACACTGAAGCTGCCGTCGCGGGTGTAGGCCATCTGCCCATCGGGGCGCTGAACCTGGAAGTAGCCGTCTCCCTCGATCCCCAGATCGAGGGGTCGACCCGTCATCTCGAGCGATCCCTGCAGTTCGATACGCTGGATCGCCGAAAGACGCGTGCCCCGGCCGATCTGCACCGCGGGCAGCGTCTCCGCGTCTCCGGTACCCAGCGTCGTCTGTCCCTGCACCGTCTGATAGAGCAGGTCTTCGAAGTGGGCCCGCGACCGCTTGAAGCCGGGGGTGTTGACGTTGGCCAGGTTGTTCGAGATGACCTCGACGCGGGTCTGCTGCGCCATCATCCCGGTGGCTGCGGTGCGTAGTGACGGATCCATGTCTGTTTCCTGTTATTGGGATCGGACCGGGGGCGGGGGTCAGCCGACCCGGCCCAGACGATTCACGGCCGTGTCGAGCACTTCGTCGAGCACCCGGACACTGTTCTGGACGGCGTCGAAGGAGCGTTGGACCACGGCCAGTTCGACCAGCGATTCCAACGCCTGCACATTGCTGTCTTCGAGGTAGCCCTGACGGATCGAACGCACGTCGACGGGCACCTCGGCTCCCGTCGCACGCAGCGCGACGGTTCCATCGCGACCCATCGCACCCTGCGCCGCGGGATCACTGCGCTCGATGCGCAGCACCCCCACCTCCACTCCGGCCACGATCACACGCCCCTGGGTGTCGATATCGACGGGCCCCTCGGGGAGCACCAGGGGACCGTTGTCGGCCATGAGTTCACGACCTCGGGGATCGATCACCCGACCGTCGCGATCGAGTGTGAACGATCCGGTGCGGACGAGCTGCTCGCCCTCCTCGGAGCGGACCACGAAGAATCCGTCGCCCCGCACGGTGAGGTCGAGGGGCGAGCCGGTCTGTTTCAGCGCCCCGGCACGGGTGTCGGTTCGCGTACCCACCCGAGGTACGCCGTCGGCCATCATCTCCGAGAACACCTTCTGCCCCCGAAACCCGACGGTCTCTGCGTTGGCGAGGTTGTGGGTCACCACCTCGCTGCGCCGTTGCCAGTAGCTCAGGGCGAGTCCTGCCGCCCGGAGGGATTCGGGTCCACCACTCATTCGGGTCGCCTCGTTGTAGGGTGCCACGCTCGTACACGGGAAGCGCGAGGCTCCCCACCCTCCGGTGAGCAACGCCCGTGCCATCGGTCTCTTTCTTGCTGATGTGGCTCAACCACGGGCGATTCCGGTGATCTGTCGGTCCGGATCGTCCCCGGCGGCTCGACCCCGCCCGAGCCGACCCGGAAGCCCCTGCCGGGCACCCGGACCCGACCGCCGAGTGGTCTACCAGTTCCGGGGAGACGACAACTTCTCGGCGAGTCGTTGGGCGTCGGCGACGCTGTGCCACAGACGCCCCGTGGGCCGGCTGCGAAAGGTGAGCCACAAGAGGGCGAGGAGGGTCAGGACGCCCACCGCGAGCAATGGAAACACGGCCAGCGGTCGTCCCGCCTTGAGGGCGTCGAGCCAGCTGCGAGCGAAGAGCGCCACCGCCGCCCGATCCAGCCCTCGGGCCGCTGCGGGCTCGGGCAGGCTGGTGGTGGGCTGCACAGCCTCGAGCCCACCCACGGGTCGCACCCGCACACCCTCGGCGGTCTCGTCGATCACGGCTGCGGTACCCGCCGCCAGATTGGCCTCGACCTCGACGCCGAACGGCTCCTGGCGCACCCGCACATCGGTCATACCGGGTACGCCGGCGAGTTCGAAGCCGCCGGGAAGTGCAGTGCGCGCATCCGGCAGGGAGACCACGATCTGCGTCGTGGTCCCCGCGGTCGTCGTCACCTGCACCAGGCTGGTCAACCCGTATCCACCGAGGTCGAGCAGGAGTCCACCGAACTCTTCGTCGACGCGCACGTTCCGCAGAGTGAAGGGCTCCTCGCCCGCCGCCGCAGCTTCGGATTCCAGCGCCGACCAGGCGGCACCGTCGTCCGGGCTGGAGAGCACCTGCCGCACGAGGTCCCGGGTGACCGCCGCGCCGGACTGCGCCGTGAGCGGTGAAGCCAGCAGGCAGAGCACGGCCGAGAAGCCGATCCCGCGCAGGTGGCGAAGGTGGGTCGTCATCGGTGGCCGGTTCATGGTGCTTCCACTCCGTGCAGGGAGAGCATCGAACGCAGGGTATCCATGGCGGCGTGTCGAATCTGCGACACGCGCGACTCGGTGACCCCGAGGATCTCGGCGATCCCCGAAAGCCGGAGCCCATCGTAGTAGTAGAGCGAGAGCACCTGACGCTCGCGCTCCTTCAGGCGCGCGATGCACCCCTCGAGCAACGCGACCTCTTCGGCGTGGTTGATGTGGGCTTCGATCTCGTCACCCGTCGCACCCGCTACCGTGTCGATGCGGGTGTCACTGCCGTCGTCGGCCCGAGGCTCGTGCAGCGAAACCGTGTGCGTCCGAGCCACCGCGTCGTTCCAGCGGTGGAGGTCGGGCACCTCGAGCTCCAGATCGCGCGCGATCTCCGACGGCGTCGGCTCGCGCTGGAATTCCTGCCGGAGCGTCGCTTCGGACTTCTGCAGCGCCCTCTGCTTCTTGCGGACCGAGCGAGGAGCCGGATCCCAACGGCGGAGCTCATCGAGGATCGCACCCCGGATCCGGAGCACGGCGAAGGTGCTGAACGCATGCCCGCGCGCAGGCTCGTACGACTCGACCGCCTGGATCAGACCGACCGACCCGGCGCTGACGAGGTCTTCGATATCGACCCCCGGCCCGGCGGTTCGGGCCAACTTCAGCGCGACGTGTCGCACCAGCCCCATATGGGTTTCGAGCAAGGCGTCCCGTGCCGTCGGGTCATCGTTCTGCATCCGTTGCCAGAGATCGGCTTGGTCCATCATCGGTCTGCCACCGTGACGAGGAGTGGATTCAATACTCGGTCTGCGAGACCCCACAGGGGGCTCTCGGCCAACGCGCCCGGGAGCAGGACTCCCGCTGCGAGAGCCGACGCCAGACGGGCGTCGGCCGGAAACACCCCGGCCACACGGAGCGGCCGGTCCAGAAAACGTTCGACACCGTCGCGCAGCGCCTCGGCTGCGTACTCGGCCTCGTGCGCCCCCACGCGATTGAAGATCACGGCGGTATCGAGCCCTGGAGCGTCGATGCCCGCCGCCTTCAGGAAGGCATGGGTGGTGGCAATGCCGATGGAGTCGCTCTGCCCCACCACCAGAAGCAGCCCCGCCCCCAGATCCCGGCAACTCTGCAGACTCGAACGCCGACTGCCGGCATCGATCACCACCGTGTCCCAATCCGAGAAGAGGCCCGCGACACGCCGCAGGAGCGTCCGCACGTCTGCCGCGAGGTCGCTCCCACCCAGCGGCGCGAGGGTCGCCAACGACAGCTGGGAGCCGAGGGGCACGAGCAGGTCGTCGGCCTCCAGTCCGCTGCCGCGCAGCGCGGCGATGCCCGGTCCCGCACCCACCCCCCACAACAGATGCTGCACACCGAACAACGGATCGGCGTCGATCAGCAGCACCCGGCGCCCCAGCCCCTGGGCCCGCGCCGCGAGCAGGGCGGCGATCAGCGAAGTGCCCGCCCCGCCCCGTCCCGACCCGATGGCCAGGACATGTGCCGAGCCCCGGCCCGCAGGCGCCCCCCGCGCAGCGACGAAGCGCCGCACCTGAACAGCCTGGAGGCTCACGACGCCTCGGCCCGGGCAGGCAGCCAGGGGCCACGATCGTGTGACAGGCTACGCAGGAGACGGGTCGAGGCGTCGTGCAGATCGCCGGGTACCTCCTGGCCATCGCTCACCCAACGCATCGGCAGCCCCACCTGATCGGCCAGTTCGGCCACCCCCTCTTCCCAGGGCACTTCGTCGAGCTTGGTGAGCAGGACGTGGCTGGGAGCGAGTGGCGCGTAGAACTGGCGCAGTCCCGCCGCCACGTCGGGACGCAGTCCAGCGGGAAGCACCAGGTGGACCTCTTCGGGGCGGAGGATCCTCAGGATCCGGCGCCACGCCATCTCGTCGACGCTCTCACGTGGCCCGCGGCCGGGCGTGTCGACGAGTACGGTCTGGCACTGACGCAGGCGCTTCAGCGCGCCCGGCACTTCGGCCACATCCGACAGGATCTCGAGGGGAAACTCCGCGAGATCGGCATAGGTCTGGATCTGCTCGACCGCGCCGATACGGAAGGTGTCGAGTGAGATCACACCCACGGAGTGGGTACCGAAGGCGCCCTCGCCCAGAGCCAGCTTGGCGAGGGTGGTCGTCTTGCCCGAGCCCGTCGGACCCACCAGGGCGACCAGTCGGAAGGGACGACCGAAGCGAGGCCCCGCCAGGGGGGCCGGCCGCAAGCGCCGTTGAAAGGCCTCGAGTTCCCAGGTCGTGGTGGCCTGTATCCGGACCTCGGACCCGTCCTGGCGGGTGCGCAGGACGACGGCATCGTCGCCGAGCACCGAGCGGACCTCGTCGAGAGCGTGACGGCTCTTGCTGGCTCGGAAGGTGTCAATTCGCATGATTCAGTTCCCATGTGGCAAGGGAGGTCAGATTGGCCTGGGGCGGGAGTTCGGCCAGGGAGAGCACCGGCAGACTCGGCAGCACGGGCTCCAGCAGGCGGCGCACCCCGATACGGAGCGACGGAGGAGTGATGAGCGGGACCGACTGCCCCCCCGAGTTCAGATCCCGGGACAGCGTATCGAGCGAACGCAACGCTTCGGAGAGCGCCTGAGGGCCCAGCGCGTCGCCGGTGCGCGCACGCGGACTGAAGAAGCCCATGAGCGCGGCTTCGAGACGCGGGCCGATGGTAATACCACGCAGCATACCGGCGGCATCGGTGTAGGGTTCGGCGATCACATGCCCCATGGCCCGTCTCACATGTTCCGTGAGCGACTCCGGGTCCTTGGTGGTGTCGGCGTGATCGGCCATGGCCTCGAGAATCGTGACCAGATCACGGATCGGCACCCGCTCCTTGAGCAGGCGCTGCAGCACCCGGTGGACCTGGCTGAGGGTGATGCGAGCGGGCACCACCTCGTCGACGAGTGCGGGCTGCGTTTCCTTGAGCGTGTCGATCATCTCCTGGACATCTTGCCGCCCCAGCAGCTCCGACGCGTGTCCCTTGAGGACCTCCATCAGGTGGGTGGCCAGCACGGCGCCGGGATCGACCACCATCCATCCCCGAGCTTCGGCCTCGGAGCGTGCACCTTCGGCGATCCACTTGGCGGGCAGGTCGAAGCTGGGATCACGCGTATCCACGCCGTCGACGGTCATCGAGACCGCACCGGTGTCGAGCGCCAGGAGGCGCCGCTGCATGAGCTCGCCCCGGGACGCTTCCGAGCCCCGCACCCGGATCACGTATTCACCCGGTCCGAGATCGACGTCGTCGCGAATCCGGATCGGCGGAATCAGGAGTCCCAGTTCAAGGGCCGCCTGCTTGCGGAGCAGCCGGACCCGCTCGAGCAGGTCTCCGCCCTGGGACTGGTCGACCAGGGGAATCAACCCGTAGCCGACCTCGAGCTCGACCGGATCGAGCTGGAGCAGTTCCTGCACCGGGGATTCGCGGGGTACCACCTCGGTACCCACCGCGGTCGAAACCTCGGGGGCGGGCTCGGGCTCCTCACGATTCTGGGCCAGGAAGGCCGCACCGCCGCAGGCCGCCGACAGCAGCAGGAAGGGCGTCGCGGGCAGAGCGGGCACCAGGGCGAGGCCGAAGAGAATGCCGCCGGCCGCCCACAGGGGCTGAGGGACTCCCAACTGGCGGGTCAGCGCTGCGCCGATCCGGGTCCCACCCGCCGAGTGCGTCACGATGATCCCGGCCGCCGTACTCACGATCAGGGCGGGGATCTGGCTCACGAGCCCGTCTCCGACGGTCAGGACCGTATACTGATCGACGGCCTGCGAGAAGCTCATCCCGCGCTGCACCACACCCACGACGATGCCACCGATGATGTTGATGCCGGTGATGATGAGCCCTGCAATGGCATCGCCTCGCACGAACTTGGCCGCACCGTCCATCGACCCGTAGAAGTCGGCTTCGGCGCTGATCTCCTCACGCCGCCGCTTCGCCTCGGCATCGTCGATGAGGCCCGCGTTGAGGTCGGCGTCGATGCTCATCTGCCGACCGGGCATGGCATCGAGGGTGAAGCGTGCGGCGACCTCGGCCACGCGGCCGGCGCCCTTGGTGATGACGATGAAGTTGATGGCCACCAGGATCAGGAAGATCACGATCCCGACGGCATAGTTGCCGCCCACCACGAAGCCACCGAAGGCTCCGATCACCTTGCCCGCCCCGCCCTCACCGAGGATCAGGCGGGTACTCGAGACGTTCAGCCCCAGACGGAACAGGGTGAGCAGCAACAGCAGGGTGGGAAAGACGCTGAAGTCGAGGGGATCCCGGGTATCGAGCGACACCAACAGCACCACCAGCGACGCTGCGATGCTGACGGTGATCAGCAGGTCGAGCACCACGGCGGGCAGCGGGAGCACCAGCAGCCCGACGATCAGGACGACCGCCAGGATCACCAGCAGTTCGGGGGCCGACGCGAAGCGACGCCGCAGGGTGGTCATGCGCGCACCTCGATGAGCCTACGCGAGCGACCGAGGCCGTGGCGGATGATGAAGGCGAGCACCTCGGCGACCGCGACGTAGAGAGCCGGCGGCACGGGTCCGCCGACGCTGGCCGTCTTGAAGAGGGCCCGAGCCAGCGGCTTGTTCTCGATGACCGGCACGCCGTGTTCGGCCGCCAGCTCCTTGATGCGCTCCGCCGTCTTCCGAGCACCCATGGCGACGACGATGGGCGCAGGCGAGACCGAGATGTCGTAGCGCAGCGCCACCGCGATGTGGGTCGGATTGGTCAGCACCACGTCGGCGGTGGCGACCTCCTGCATCATGCGCATGCGCGAGAGCGAGCGACCCAACTGACGCAGGCGCGCCTTCATGAACGGATCGCCCTCGCTGTCCCTGAGCTCCTTCTTGACCTCTTCGCGGGTCATGCGGAGCTCCTTCTCGTGCTGCCAGACCTGGTAGAGATAGTCGGCGGCGGCGAGGGCCATCAGCGCGAGCGCCGACGCCACCAGGACCCGCACGACGTAGACGCCCATCAGCGAGAGCAGGCTGCCCGGCGAGCTCTGTGGCAGGCGCAGGAGGTCGGCCCAGGCCCGATCGATCACCAGGTAGATCACCACCCCGACGAGGGTCACCTTGAGGAGCGCCTTGAGCAGCTCCACCAGCGGCTTGATCCCGGCGAATCGCTTCAGATTCTTGTGCGGTGCCAGGCGCTCCCAGTTCAGGGCGAGCGGCTTCCCCGTGAAGGTGCCCCGGGCCTGGAGCGCCGCGGCGATCAGTCCCACACCGGCCAGCGTCGCCATCAGCGGCACGAACGACAGCAACACCGCGGTGAGGTTGCCGCGCATCCAGGCGGCGGCCCACTCGGAGCTGCCCAGCATCGATCCGCGAGACCCCAGGCTCTGCTGGAAGAAGGTCTCGAGCGCCTCGCCCGAGAGACGGGTGGCCGGACCCAACGCGAGGCCGGCAGTCAACAGACCGACGGCGGCGCCGATCTCCTGCGACTTGGGGATCCGACCCTCGTCGGCCGCCTCTTTGCGTCGCCGTGGCGTCGCCTCTTCGGTGCGTTCCTGGAAGCCGTCGTCGGCCATGGCTCAATAGCCTCCCGCCAGGGCGCGCACGAAGGCGCCGCTCATCTCGTCGATCCGCAGCGGCCACGACGCGAAGTGGGTGGCGAGCAAGGGGAGCGCCGCGCCGAGCACCATCAGGCCGAGGGCGATCTGGAGCGGGAACGAGACCGCCAGGACGTTCAACTGCGGCGCCGTGCGCGCCAGGACACCCAGGGCCACGTAGCCCACACCGACGGCGCCCACCACGGGCGCTGCAAACTGCAGTCCGGTGGCGAACAGTTGGGCGCCGAACCGGATCAGATAGGCGGCACCGGCCAGGAGATCGGGGGCGGACCCGAGCGGAATCCAGGCGTACGAACCGGCCAGCGACTCGATCATCACCAGGTGCCCACCGGTGACGAGCAGCAGGGTGATCACCATGAAGCTGAGCAGCTGCCCCATGGCGGCGCTGCCCTGCCCCGTGAACGGATCCAGCACCGACGCGCCCGAAAGACCGGTCTGTGTGGAGAGAATGTCGCCGGCCATGTCGGCGGCACCCACCAGCACTGCGGCTCCAAATCCCAGTCCAAATCCGACGAACACCTCGGTCATCAGGGCCGGAACACTCAACTGCACCACGGCACCGGGCATGGCGATGGCCACCGGGGTCACCACCACGGTGAGCAGCACGGCGAGGGCTCCACGCACCTGGACGGGCACGAGGCGGCTGGCGAAAAAGGGGGCGATCAGGGTCAGGCCACCGATCCTGAACAGGACCAGCATGGCCGCCGCGCCGTAGGTGAGAGGAGATTCGACCATCATCGCACCATGGCGGGTATGGCCCGGACGATCTCGGTCGAGAAGCCCACCGACGTCTCCAGGGTCCAGGGCAACAGCACGAAGAAGACCACTCCCACGGCCAGCAGCTTGACCACGAACGCAACGGTCTGTTCCTGCACCTGCGTCACGGTCTGCACGACGCTCACGGCGAGGCCGACGACGAGCGCGGAGACCAGCAGCGGGCCCGCGAGCAGCAACGCCATCATCAGGGTGTGCTGGGCCAGGTCGACGACGGTCTGGTAGGTCATCCCCGCCTCACACGAAGCTCTGGACGAGGCTGGTGACGACCAGCGACCAGCCGTCCATCAGCACGAAGAGCATCAGCTTGCAGGGCAGCGCGATCATGGTCGGGGGCAGCATGAACATGCCCATCGAGGTGAGCACCGCCGCCACCACGAGATCGATGACCACGAACGGCAGGAAGAGCGCGAATCCGATCTCGAAGGCAGCACGCAGCTCGCTCAGCGCAAAGGCCGTGATCAGCGTCACCGACGGAATGTCGGCTTCGGAGAGGGGGGGAGGACTTCCGGTCAGGTCGAGAAAGGTCTGGAGCTCTTCGGGGTGCGTGTGGTCGAGCATGAACCCACGCAGCGGCACCATCGCCGTGCGCATCATGCCGCCCTCGTCGAGCGTGCCCTGCACCCACGGCTGTACCGCGCTCTGATTGATCTCGTTGAAGGTGGGCGCCATGACGACGCCCGTGAGCAGCAGCGCCAGGGCGGCAAGCAGGTGCCCCGGCGGGGTGTTCTGCGTGCCCAGCGCCTGACGCAGAAAGTGCAACACCACGAGAATCCGCGTGAAACTCGTGGTGAGCAGCAGCAGCGTCGGCGCCACGGCCATCAGGCCCAGGAGCACGACCGTGCCCACGGTGCCGTCGAGCCTCAATCCCTCGCCCTCCCCGCCCATCGCCACCGACAGCTGCGGAAGCGCACCGAGCGCGGCGTCGAGCGCGTCGGCATTTCCGGCCAGCGGCTCGACGGTGACGGGAGGAGGTGGAGCCGTCTGCGCCATGGCGGCGGCGGGCCAGGCACCGACCAGGGTGAGCGTCACGAGACCGAGCCCCAGGAGGCGCCGCGCCCGGCCACCCACGGGCAGACGGAGCGTCTGTGCGTCGGGCCGATCCCCGGGCCCCTCGGCCGATCTCGCCGCACCCGCCGACTCGGCGTCACCCTTCGGGGCATCGTCGATACGGTGGACCCCACCCTCTCCGTACGAGACGAGGAGCGTCTGGTCCCCGCACCGCACGAGGGCGATCCCCTGGTTGCGAGCGAGGTTCAGACGCGACACGACGGCCAGCGCGGGCTCGGGCCCACGCTGCCCCCGGGCGGAGCCCAGGCGACGAACGACCCAGAGCCCTGCCAGGAGGGCTCCGAGCACCAGCGAGAGGCTGGAGAAGGCAGAAAGGAGCAGCTGGGACATCAGCTCTCTTCGCCCGGTCCGGGCCGGAAGATGCGCGTGATCCGCACGCCGAACTGCTCGCCCATGACCACGACCTCGCCGGCGGCGAAGTGACGATCGGCCACGTAGACGTCGACGGGTTCGCCCACGAGCCGCTCCAGCTGCACGACCGAGCCTCGGCCCAGGGCGAGCACCTCCTGGACCGTCATCCGGGTGCGCCCGAGCTCGATGGAGACGGGCAGCGTGAGGTCGTAGAGCGCCTCGAGGGAGCCGGCGGCGGCGGCGCCGGCGGTGGCGCTCGCTGCGCCGACGGGCGTGGCGGCGGGCGGTGCGGACCGGGGGCCTGGTGCGGTGGCGAGGTCGGGCAATTCGGTGCTCATGGCATTCTCGGGTCAGTTGAGAGCTGGTCGACCGCCCGCGGGGCGGTGAGGGTGTCGAGGATCTGGGCTGCGACATGGACGCCGTTGCGCCCTACTCGCGCCCGATAGCGGGGACGGTCCTGGATCCATACCTCGGCCAGCGCATCGATGGGGATCGTCGTACTGATCACGTCGCCCGGGGCGAGCGCGGCGAGTCTGCGCATGGCGAGGGGGGTGGCCGGCAGGCGGACCGACACATTCATCTCGGTGTCGAGGACCGCCTGTTCGACGAGCGCGCGTTCGACCAGCCGCTCCTCGGGATTGCCTTTGGGGCCGTGGCTCCGCCGCTCCGAGGAGTCGGTGAAGAAGCGCTCGAGGACACTGAACGGAATGCACAGCAGGATCAGGCTGCGCCGGGTACCGAACCGCACCTGGAGGTTGGCCACCAGCACCGGGTCTTCGGGCGCGGCGACCTGGATCATCTCCGGAAGGGCTTCGAAGCGGCTCCACGAGGTGGGAATCGACACCTGCTCGCCCCACGCGCTGCTGAGCTCTTCCGACGCGCGATCGGCGACCACACGAACCACGCGGCGCTCGAGAGGCGTCAGCGGGCGGTCCTCGATTCGCGGTTCAACCGAGCCGCCCAGGAGCCGATCGAGCAGGACGTACGCGAGGTCCTGCCCAATGTTGACGACGAGCTGCTGCCCCCCCGACCCCGCGATGTCGTAGATGAACGCCGAGCAGGGCGAATCGAGCGAGAGCAGGTACTCGGTGAAGCTGAACTGCTCGACCGAGAGGAGTTCGACTTCGATCTGCGAGCGCACACGACCGCCCAGCCAGCTCTCGATCGATTTGGCCACCAGCCCGTACATCGCCTCGAGGGAGCGGTAGCGGCCCTTCGAGATCCGGCTCGGGCGCCGGAAGTCATAGGGCTGCACCGCCACCGTCTGCGCGTCGGACGACGCGACCGGCTCGGTGCCCTCGTTCCGGACACCGAAAAGCTGGTCGATTTCCTGCTGGGAGAGGTTTTCAGTGGCCACGGGTCGCCTACTGGATCACGAAGCGGGGGAGGTAGAGCCGAATGACCGAGCCCTCACCCAGCAGTCCGTTCAACCGGGTCCGCAGCTCCTCGCGAAGCGCAGGGCGGGCCGTGACGTCGGCCAACTCGTGGACCGTCTTGGCCGACAGCAGCGTGAGAATCACGTCGCGCACCTCGGGATCCCGCGCCTGGATGTCTGCATGGGTGTCGGCGTCTTTCACCTCGAGCGCGAGAGACAGCACCAGAAAGCGCGACCCGTCGGTCTCGGCGGGATTGAGGATCAGGTCGTCGAGTTGCACGAAGCGGTCTTCGCCGCTTTCGGCGGCGCCATGCCCACCGCCTCCGCCTGCGAAGGGCAGCGGGATCGCGGCCCACACGGGGCCGGCCTCCGCGGCACAGGGGGCCAGCCGAGGCGCGACCCGCGGGGCACCCTGCCAGGCGCCCAGCACGACCCCAACCACGACGGACCCCAACAGCAGGCCCTTGCGCCGGGGCGCGGGGGCGTCAGGCGCTTCATCGCCGTCGGCTTCGAAAGGTGGATCGGGCTGGTCGCTCACGGGTCGTCCTCGGAGAGTATCGCGGTGTGCCGCTGCTCTCATGGCAGGGATCGTACCACCGGACCCCGAGTGACCTCGATTCTTCTATTTCATTTGTTGACAACGACATCCGACGCCGCATCGTCGGCCTTCACGGCGTCCGGAGCAGTCTGCGCATCGAGACCCGGAAGCCCCTGCCGACCCTCACCCGGCGAAGGCTGCCGGGGCGCTCGACCCGAACGAGTCGAGCCGGGTGCGCGGAGCGGCAGGTACCCGAAGATCGAACGCAGCGCGGGGGACGACCCACCGACTCCGGCAGGCCGTCCCCCCTCGGGGACCAGGCTCGATCCGCGCCCATCCCCCACCGCCTTCCCGACTCGAGCGGAGCCGGGAAACGATCAGGATCAGCGCTTCAGGCTCACCAGCTCCTGGAGCATCTCGTCGCTGGTGGTGATCACCCGCGCGTTCGACTGAAAGCCCCGCTGGGCCGTGATCATGTTGGTGAACTCCTGCGCCAGGTCGACGTTCGACATCTCGAGCGCGCCCGAGGTGATGACCGACTGGCTTCCCTCACCGGCGTAGTTGATCACCGCCGTCCCCGAGTTGGCCGAGGGGAGGTACATGTTGTCGCCAGCCCGGAAGAGCCCGCTGGGATTGTTGAAGTCGGCCATGGCCACCTGCCCGAGCACGAGCGTGGTGCCGTTGGTGAACGACCCGGAGATGACCCCGAACTGATCGATGCTGATCTGCTGCAGGTCTCCCATGGTGTAGCCGTCCTGCTCGCTCAACACGGCCGTCGAGGCCGCCGAGAACTGCGAGAGGCCGCCGATGGTATCGGCCAGGCCGAAGTCGACCGTCACCAGCTGCGACGCACCGAACCCATCGGGTGTGAAATCGAAATCGATCTCCTCGATGCCGACCAGCGTGCCGTCGTCGTTGAAGGTGATCGTACCCGTATCGCCGCCATTGACGGTCCCACCCGTGACGGTGATGGCGAAGTCCCAGGTGTTCGGTGCGGTCTTGGTGAACTCCACCGTCAGTTCGTGTTCACCCCCCTGCTCGTCGAACACCGTGATGGTGGTCGCACGGGTGTCGTTGACCGCGGCACTCGCGTCGAGGTTGCCCGTCATGTCGACCATCGAGGTGGCGGCGGCTGCGGCCCGCTGGCCGAAGGGAAGGACGATGTCACCCACGGTGTCGGTGATGGCACCCGCCACCGCCTGACGGCCCTGGACCACGTATCCGTTCGCCGCCACCAGGCGTCCCTGCGAATCGAGATTGAAGTTGCCTGCACGGCTGTAGTAGTTCTGCTGACCGTCGCTGACCACGAAGAACGAATCGCCCTGGATGGCCAGGTCGGTGATGCGGCCCGTGTTCTCCAGGTTGCCCTGTCCGAACAACATGTCGATCGAGCCGATGTTCATGCCGAGGCCGACCTGCATCGGGTTCGTGCCTCCGGTGGTTCCGTTGCCGCCACCCGGTCCGCGCACGAGCTGCGCAAAGGCCTCTTCGAAGGTCACCCGACCCGCCTTGAAGCCGACCGTGTTCACGTTGGCAATGTTGTTGCCGATGACGTCCATCCGGACTTGATGGTTGCGCAGGCCGGACACACCGGCGAAGAGCGATCGCATCATGGTGAGGTTCCTCTTGTCGTGGGGGAATCAGTTGGTGATTTCGAGGACGGACGAGAAGGGGATCTCCTGTCCGCCGATGACGAAGACCAGACCGGCGGATCCCCAACGGACCCCTTCGACCTGACCTGACGTGTACGTTGTTGCCGCGACCGCTCCGTCGGCGCCGGTCGCTGCCACTTCGAGGGTGTAGGTGCCCGCCTCGAGTCCCTCCAGATCGAGGCGCTGCCGCCCCGCCGACATGCCTCCGGCGTCGATGGTGCGCACGATGGCTCCACCGGCGTCGAGAACGTTCACGGTGACGTCGGTCGCATCGGCCGCGAGATCGAAGGTGACGGTGCTGGGCGTGTCGGCGATCACCTCGAAGGTGTTGCCCTGGGCCAGGACCGTGTGACCGATGGCCGCGAGCGCAGAGCTCGTCTGGAGCCCGGCGATCAGGTCGGCCTGGACATTGACCTGCGCTTCGAGCAGCTCGTTGGTGCGGATCTGCTGTTCCAGACCACTGAACTCGGCGAGCTGCGACGAGAACTCCTGCGCTTCCATGGGATTGAGGGGGTCCTGATACCTCAACTGGGCCACGAGCAATTGCAGGAACTCGTCCTTGCCGAGGTTCTCGCCCGACCCCAACGCACTGGGTTCGGTGTTGATGCCCGCCGCGGCGAGACTGTTGATGGCGTTGATCATGCTTCCTCCTCGGGTTCCGGGTGCCCGCGCGACGAAGTGTCTTCGCGGAGCCCACGTCGATTCTCGGCTGGATCACGTTGTCCCCGCGGGGTTTGATCCTGTGCCTGGCCCTGCCCCTCTCCGCCTCGCTGACGACTGGCTTCGGCCCCGGCCATGACCCGCGCCTCGGTCCGGAGCTCGGCACCGACCAGGCCGCCGTCGACCCCCGGTCCCGTGCGCACGCGCAGTCGGCCCGGATCCACCCCTTCGGCCGCGAGCTGGGTGCGCAGCGTGGCCAGGTCGCGCTCGATGCGTCGAGCCAGCGAGGCGTCATCGATCTCGAACAAGGCGTCGACCCGCGCACCCCGCACGTCGAGGCGCACCGAACCCAGCTCCGTGGCATCTGGACCTTCGAGCCCGATGAGCACCCGACGCAGGGGGGAGATCGGTTGTGCGGCCTCGACCGCCTGGATCCGGCGGATCATGTCCAGCCCGGGTACGCCGCCACCCACTCGCCGCGCCCACCCCTCGAGGAGCCGATCGCTCGCAACGCCCATGCGGATGTCGGATCCGTCGGCCCTCACCCCGCTCTGGGGTTCAGCCGACTTCGAATCCCCTCGAGGCTCACGCGACCCACGTCGCTCGGCCTCCGCCTCGGCCCCGGCCAGACCAGCGGCCAGCGCCCGACTCACGAACTCGTCCGGCTCGGGAGCCGCTCGAGGGGCCGACTCCAGCAGACCGTCGTCGAGGGCCGACAGCAGGGAAGACGCGGGGTCGGGAGCAGGAGCTGGCGTCGGCGCCGGGAGTTCGCCTCCGGGACGGGCCGGGCGGGCCACCCGCGCGACCGGTGCGACGCGGGCCACACCCGACGCGCCTCGCCGCAGGTCGCGAGCGGGGGTGCCGGTTTCGACCGGGCGAAACCGCTCCCGCAGTTCCTTCGCGAGACCCAGATCATCGGCTTCGGAGGCGAGTCGAGCCATGTCTCCGGCAAGCTCGATGTGCCCGGGATCTTTCGGCCCCAGGGTACGCAATCCCTCTTCAGCCGCGATCCGCGAGAGCAGCAACGCCGAGGTGCCCTTCACGAAACCTCCGTCGATCTTGAGATCGGCTGCGGCTCCAACGGTATGGCGTGATTCCTTCGTCCAGGTCACCACCGGGCCGGGACGGGAGCGCCCTTGTGACCAGAGGTCGTTCTGGCGCGACTGTTCGCGGAAGCCCTCGATCACTTCGACTTCGAGGCCGAACTCCCCCCGCATGCGCTCCACCACCCTGGCCAGGCGATCCCGGAACTCGGGATTGAAGCCCCAGCCCTCGAGGGTATCGGCTGCGGGTGGATCGAGGGTACGCACGGCACCGACGATCAATTGCGAGAGGTCGACCACCTCGGCGAAGTCGACCAGCCCCGCTTCGAGTTCGCGGATCAGGTCGTCGGTGGGATCGTCACCCTCACCCCGCGCCGCCGCCTGGATCCGATCGCCCAACGACGCCATGCGCGCCGCCGCGGCTTCCCATCCTTCGCCCTCGAGCAGACCGCCCAGGCCGTGCGCCACCTCGGCCAGCCGACCGAGATCGTACTCGGTCTCGCCCTCGGCGGCGCTGGGAACGGCGACTGGGACGGCCGGCGCCGGCAGGGGGACTTCGGCTTCGGCGGGCGCGCCCAGCAGAGTCAGGAACACCGCGGGGAAGGCGGCAAGCTCGAAGCGACGGGGCGCGCGCGCACGGCGAGCCTCGTCTCTCTCGGTCGCCGCATCACTCCTGGGCAGGTCGTCCTTCACGAAGGCGTCGCCCGAGGTGCGGGCGAAGGGCATGGCCGAGTGGGAGTGGGCCTGTATCCCGCTCATGATCCACCTCCGCCCAGCACCCGCCGGCTCAACACGGCGGCCCGCGTCGAGTCCATCTTGCCGAGGATCGCCGCAGCCGCGCGCTCGGGCATGCTGACCAGAATGCGTTCTGCTTCGGCGTCGGTCAGTTCAATCATCACGGCCGCCGCCTGATCGGCTTTCATGTTCGAGAAGATCCGGGCCAGACGCCGCAGCGCCGTGGGGTCCGGCGTGGGGGCCAACACGATGGGTTCGACGGCCGGTGCGGCCGGATCCACCGCCCCCAACGGAAGCTCGTCGTCGGTTTGGGGCACGACCCCATCAACGGCATCGGGTGCCGGGGGAACAGCGGGTGGGTCGGCCTCGGCGTCGGGCGGTGGCGAGCTGTCGTCCGAGCCCGTCAGGTCGGGCAGCGGGCCCAGTGCGCCCACGGTGTCGGGGCCCTCCACGGCGTGTTCGTCGGGGGCCGCCGGCGCGGTGGTATCGGCGGGTGCGTGGTCCTCGGCACCGGCCACCACCGGGTCGTCGGCGCAGCGGGCCAGCAATACGGCGCCCCCTCCGGTCCCGACGCCGCCGCCGATGAGCACTCCCATGAGCGCGAGAATCGCGGTCTTCATCCCTGACCTCCGGTGTGCGACATCCGTTCCGTGCGCCAATGCCGACTCGACGCCACTTCGTCTTCGCGTTTGCGCTCACGCCCCTTGCGTGCCAGCTCGGCACGGGCGTCTCGGCGTTCCTGTACCTTCTCGACGGCGCGACGCTCTGCGTGGGCCTCGAGGTAGCTCCCGGTCTGCTCGGTCACTCGATGGTGCGCCGCCTGGCGCGCGCGATCGGCCAGCTCGATCCCCTGCTCGAGCTGCTCCATCATCAGGCCGAGCGCCTGAAGCTGGCCCACCACCGCTGCACTGGCGTCGTTCATGCCGCTCCTCATCTCCCGCCACTCCTCACGCAGTCGCGCGAGCGTGGCCTCGGCCTCGGTCACCGCCTCCTGCGCGACCACCAGCGCCTGGATCTCGGAATTCTCCTTCCATCGTCTCACCTCGAGCACCTTGTCGAGGCGACCTCCCTCATGTGCGTCACTCACCCTCATGCCTCCTTCGGCATCACGAGTTTCGAGAGGCGGCCAAGCCACGCCTCGGTTTCGGTCTGACCCGACAGTTCGGTGGTGTCCTGCCTCAGGAAGCGCACGATCTCCGATCGGGTGGCGATGGCCCGATCCACATCCGGATCCGACCCTGCCTGATAGGCGCCTACGGCGATGAGATCTTCCTTGTCGCGATGGACCGCCAGCAGGTGCTGAATGGCGTTGACGGTGCGTCGATGGTCGTCGGAGACGACCCGATCCCGCAGGCGCGAGACGCTTTCGGTGACGTCGACCGCGGGAAAGTGCCCGCTGGTGGCGAGCCGCCGGCTGAGCACGATGTGTCCGTCGAGAATCGATCGGGCCGAGTCGGCGATGGGGTCATTGAAGTCGTCGCCCTCGACCAGCACGGTATAGATGCCCGTGATGCTCCCGTTCTCGTCGTTGCCGGCGCGCTCCAGCAATCGGGGCAGCATCGCGAAGACCGAGGGCGGGTATCCCTTGGTGGTGGGCGGCTCGCCCACGGCAAGGCCGATTTCCCGCCAGGCCATGGCCACCCGGGTGATCGAGTCGACCATGAGCAGCACATGCAGTCCGCACGAGCGGAAGTGCTCGGCGATGGCGGTGGCCACCAACGAACCGCGCGCGCGCAACAACGCCGCTTCGTCGCCGGTTGCCACCACCACCACCGACCTGCTCAGCCCTTCCTCGCCGAGGGAGTGCTTGAGAAAGTCACGCACTTCGCGTCCACGTTCGCCGAGCAGCGCGATCACGTTGACGTCGGCCGAGCTTCCCCGCGCGATGCTGCCGAGGAGCGAGCTCTTGCCCACCCCGCTGCCCGCGAAGATCCCCACCCTCTGGCCGTGGCCGAGGGTCAGGGGACCGTCGATGGCCCGTACGCCGGTGACCAGCGCATCTTCGATGGTCTGTCTCACCAGCGGATTGATGGGAACGCCCACCAGGGGCACGCGAGTGTCTCTGCGCAGTGGACCCAGGCCATCGATGGGCTCGCCCATGGCGTTGAGCACACGACCGAGCAGCCCCTGCCCCACCTCGATGTGGGGAGAGCGCCCCATGGCCTCGACCGAACTGCCGGGGTGGATCCCGTCGAGTTCGCCGAAGGGCATCAACAGCACCCCGTTGGCGTGAAATCCCACCGCTTCGGCCAGCACCTCGCCGACGCCGCTGAGGGGGCGCACACGACAGATTCCCCCGAGTGGCACGTCGATGCCGGTGGCTTCCATCACGAGACCCACCACGCGGCTGACCCGCCCGTGGCGGCCGAGGCGCGGCACGTCGGTGATGCGTTCCAGGGTCGGGGCCAGATCGATCATGCCACGTCCTCGGTGATTGCGCGATAAATGCGTTCGAGGGCGGTATCGACACGACCGTCGACCAGTCGCTCCCGACTCTCGACCAGGCATCCACCCGGCCGTACCTCCGGGTCGGAGATCCACCGTACCGTGCGACCCGCCACGGGCCCGTCCCCGTCGGCCGTGGCGCCCATCGGCGCCGAGAGCAACGCGAGATCACGCGGGTTGACGCGAATCCTCACCGGCTCGTCGGGAAGGAACTCGGACACGGCGCGTTGAACCAGGCGGGCGAGGATCGCGGGGTCGGCCTGGACTTCGCGGCCCACGAGGTGGGAGGCGATGGCTATGGCCAGCGCCGGAATGTCACGCTTGGCGGCCTCCTCCATCCGCACCATACGCACCTCGACCCCCGATACCGCTCGCGCCGCCGCATCGAGGGCGCTGCGCGTGCGGGCCTCTTCGGAGCGGCGTCCTTCGGCGGCGCCGGTCGCGTGCCCCTCCGCTCGGCCTTCCTCCCGGGCCGCATGAATGGCCTGATCCCAGGCCTCGGCCGCGCTCACCGGCGGGTCGGCGGGGCCAGGGCGATGCAGGTGCCCACCCGACATCTCGCCCATCTCCCACGGACGTACGATGGGCTTGCCCGCATCCGGAGCCTCGATCCAGCCGTCGGCCGTGAAGCCCTTGCTAGAGAAGGACATCGTCGTCACTCCCGGTACTGATCACGAGGTCACCGGCCGACTCGAGATCGCGTACCACCTTGACGATGGTGGCCTGTGAGGCCTCGACATCGCGCAGGCGGGTGGGTCCCATGAATTCCATCTCCTGCTCGAGCGCCGACCGAGCACGCTGCGACATGCAGCCCAGGAGCTTCGCCTTGAGCTCTTCGCTGGCACCCTTGAGGGCGCGCGCGAGCTCACGGACGTCGGCCTCCTGCACCACCTTCTGCACGGCGCGATCGTCGAGCCGGATGATGTCCTCGAAGATGAACATCAGGCTCTTGATCTCGTCGACGAGCTCGGGATCCATCTGCGCAACGCCGTCGAGCAACTCCTTCTCGAGGGCCGAACTCGACAGGTTGAGCACCGCGGCCACGGCGGCCGGTCCTCCGGCTGCCGCCAGGTCGCGGGACAGCGCGATGTGGGTCTCTCCACCCAACGACCGCTCGACGATCTCGAGCACCTCGGGATGGACCTTCTCCATGCGCGCCATGCGCAGCATCACCTCGACGGCGACATCGGGCTTCAAGCCGCGCACGACTTCAGCCACGAGCGACGTCTCCAGATGCGCCATGATCAACGCGATCGTCTGCACGTGCTCGTTGCGAAGCACATTGGCCAGCTGGGTCGGATCAGCGTGGCGCAACGAGTGGAATCCGGTGCCCTCACGGAGTTGGCTCTCGATGCGCTTCAGGACCTGTTCGCTCTTGTCGGGGCCGAGCGTGTTGCGCAAGATCTCACGCGCCGCGTCGACGCCACCGGTCGCCAGGGTGAACGCGGCCTCTTCGGTCTCGAACCACTCCGACAGGACGCGTTCGACCACTCCGGCCGGCACCTCGTCGAGTTGGGCGATCTCGAGGGAGATGGCTTCGATCTCGTCGGGCGACAGCGTCCGGGTCAGGGTGGACGCTCCCTCGGGCCCGAGCGTCATGATCAGGATCGCCACCTTCTGGCGACCCGAGAGGTTCTCGAACTTGATGGCGCGGCGGCCACCCTGGACGGCCGGCACGTCAGACGTCCCTCATCCAGGCGCGCAGCACGCGGGAGGCGTTCTCGGGGCGTTGCGCGAGCAACTCGGTGAGCTGGTCCCGAGCGGTCACCGATGCGTCGGTACCGGCGCCGAGCCGAGGTCCGTCGACGGTGGCGGCAGCGCCCGGCGCGGGAAGCGCCGCTTGCCGGCTGATGCCTTCGGCTGCGGTCTTCAATGAGCGCAGAGCCATGAAAGCCACAGCCAGCGTCAGGAGCATGGCGAGGGCCGACACGAGTTGCCGTTGGTACTGCAGCAGGAGAGCGAGCCACGGCGATCCGGTCTCTTCGACGGGTGCTTCGGGCAGCACCGGTACTTCGAACGGCATCGCTTCAACCGAGATCTCGTCGCCCCGCGCGGGATCGAGTCCCACGGCGTTGGCGACGAGGCGCTGCACACGCTGGATGGTCGTGTTCGCGGTGGCTCCCAGCGCCGACTCGTTCAACGCCACCGACACCGTCAATCTCCGCACCGATCCAGGCGTGCGATCCATCGTCTCGGTGGTCTGGTTGGTCTGGAACTGGGTGTTGTAGATCGTGCTGGCGGCTCCCTGCGACGGATCGCCGGGGACCACCTCGGACCGCTCCTCGTTCATCAGCACCGAGACCTCGGGATCCACCCCCTGGGTCACACGCTGCACCCGCTCGAAGTCGAGGTTGGCCGCCACCCGCACCCGGACGTTGGCGGCACCGATCAGCGGAGCCACCAGGTCTTCGGCCTGCGTCTCGAGATAGTTCTCGAGGTCCCGCTGGAGCGCGACCTGGCGACGCGAGCTGCCTCCGGCAGAGAGTCCCGGCTCTTCGCCGGCTGACAGCACGCGCCCGGTGTTGTCGACCACGCTGACGTGGTCCGAGGCGAGCCCATCGACGCTGCGGGCGAGCAGGAAGGTGATCGCTTCGACCAGCTCCCCGCCTGGACGGGCCCCCGACCTCAGGTTCAGCAGCACCGACGCTTCGATGGGCGCACCCGCTCCCCGCAGAGACGGACTCTCACGCATGCCCAACAGCACGTCGGCGCTGGCGATCCCCTGCATCTGCGCAATGCTCCGGGCCAGCTCTCCCTCGAGGGCCCGACGGTAGTTCACCCGCTGGGTGAATTCGGTCATGCCCCACGACGGCTGGTCGAAGATGGTCCAGCCGGGCTTGCCCATGGGCTCGATTCCCGCCTGCGCGAGGGACACGCGCGCGCGGGGCACGTCCGCCTCCTGGACCTGGATCTCCGATCCACCCCGAGTGAGCTGATTCTCCACGCCCGCCTCGTCGAGCAGGCGTGTATACTCGCCGATGGCCTCGATGGGCAGATCCCGAAACAGGGGCACCCAGGTCGGCGCGGTTCCCCACGCCACCAGGCCCCACAGGCCGGCGACCGCGATGCCCACCACGGCGAGAAGGCCCAGGATACGCGGACGACCGAGATCCCGCGCCAGTTGGTTCAACGATGCCATGTCAGGTGACCCTCATCAGGACTGCATGCCCACGACCGAGCGGTACGCTTCGGTCAGACGGTTGCGGAGTTCGATCAGGAACTCGAGAGCGATTCCGGCCTCTTCGACAGCCGCCATCACCTCGTGGATCTCGACGGGCTCACCGCGCATGAATGCGCCGATGGCGTCGGCCGACTGATCCTGGAGCTGCTGCGCGTCGCCGAGCATCGACTTCAGGGTGTCTCCGAAGCTGGCGCCGCCCGGAGCGTTGGCTCCGCCCACCTGGCCCCCGGGCCGGACGAGCCCACCGGCCTGGGCGGCAGCGGCTCTGATCTGGTCGATGCTGCTCATACGCGCACGTCCAGGCGCACGCCCCGCCGGGTCTGGCTCGCGGAGCGCGATCCGTCGCTGGGTGAGGTGGAGTAGGTCAAGGGACCCATCGAGCGCAGCCGTGCGAAGTGGGTGCGCTCCTCGGCCGTCAGGACCGCCCACAGCTCGGGATCGGTGCCCGGCGGAATGTCGTGGGGGCCCGCAGCCGAGCGCGGTGACGCCACCTCGGAGTGCCGGGTCTCGACATCGGTCTTCGAGGCCGCGGTATCGGGTGAGCGCGGACCGGTGGGACGCAAGGCGTCACCCAGGCCCGCAAGCCCTGGTGAGATGCCGGAAATGGAAGGACTCATCTAGATCTCCAGGGCGCGGCGCAGCATCGACTTGATCGCTTCGAACGCAGTGGCGTTGGCTTCATAGGCTCGACGAGCCTCCATCAGTCCCACCATTTCCTGCGCCATATCGACATTCGGGTATTCCACGAATCCATCGGCGTCGGCGTCCGGATGGCCCGGATCGTAGACGCGGGGGCCCGCAGTGGTGTCTTCGACGATGCCCGCCACCTCGACCCCGGTGGGTCCGGACTGCGGGTAGGCGCTCTCGCCGGGGCGGGGCACCTCGATGGGGTCGATGCGCATCGGGTCGCTGGTCGCTCCGGGACCCGTCCCGGCGGCGGCCTCGGCCTGGACGAGCTCGACGAACCGTCGGCGGTAGGGACCGCCACCCTCGGTGCGGGTCGTCTCGGCGTTGGCGATGTTCATCGCGATCGCATCGAGACGACGGCGCTGCGCAGTCAGGCCGCTGGCCGAGATGTCGAGTCCCCTCAGCAGGGACTGGATACCGCCGGGCCCGCTCATCCGCCCCTCACGCTCGAGCGGACCTGCTGGTAGACCCTCGCCAGCATTCGGCTCATGGCATCGAAGCGGATCTGCTCGTCGGCGAGATGGATCATCTCGGCTTCCACGTCGACGGGTTCACCGGCGGCCGACCCCGTACGGGCAGCGTCGAGAGCGTCGCTGAACGACGCATCGGTTCCGTTGAAGGCGTTGGCGATCCGGTCCGCGCCGGCTCGCGTACGTTCCATGGACGCCGTGAGCCCCCGCCGCAGATCGGCGGATACGGTTCCGAGTCCCATCGAATCGTTGAGCATGATTCCTCCCGTGTGTGCGGGAGTCCCCTACGCAACGAGCGTTCCATCGCTGGGTCGCGGGGGGTCGGACGGCCTCACCAGAGCCGCTCCGAACCACGCAACGCTATGTTATCACGGCGGTTGGGATCACTTGTCCGGCGTGCTGGCAGGCGCTGGTGCGGCCCTCGGAGACCGGTGTGCCCCCGGCGGCGCCTCCCTGCGACAGCACGCGAGCGGAAGCTTCTTCCGGGCCCCTCCCGGCGAATGCTGCCGGATCAGTCCGGCCGATTGAGCTTGGATCGCAGGGTGCGCACGCTGATCCCGAGCAGGCCCGCGGCCTGCGTGCGATTGCCCTCGGTCCGCTCCAGCGCTGCCTCGATCAGCACCGACTCGGCCTCGTCGATCCGCAGGCTCTCCAACACCACCGCACCGTCGGGCACCATGACCCCGCCTCCCGGTGACTGCCCGAGGAGATCGAAGGCCTCCGGCGCGAGCTCGGGACCGGGCGACAGAATGACCGCGCGCTCGATGGCGTGCGCCAATTCGCGCACATTGCCCGGCCACGCGTAGGCCTGCAAGACTTCGAGCGTCGCAGGCAGGAGGGTCGGCACCGGACGATCGAGATCCCGCGCCACGGAGCGGGCAAAATGCTGGGCGAGACGCGGAATGTCGTCGGCCCGCTCCCGCAAGGCGGGTACCCGGATCGGCAGCACGTTGAGCCGATAGAACAGATCCTGCCGGAAGCGCCCCTCGTCGACCTCGACGGGGAGGTCGCGGTTGGTGGTGGCGATGACCCGCACATCGACCCGCACCGGCGAGGTGCCACCGACCCGCTCGAATTCGTTCTCCTGCAGCGCCCGCAGGAGCTTGGCCTGCAGATCCAGGCGCATCTCCGAAATCTCGTCGAGCAGGAGAGTGCCCCGGTTCGCACGTTCGAAGGCACCCTTCACCTGTTTCACCGCCCCCGTGAATGCGCCCTTCTCGTGCCCGAAGAGAATGCTCTCGACCAGATGCTCGGGCATGGCCGCGCAGTTGACCGTGATGAACGAGCCGTCGTCACGCCCACTCAACGCGTGCAACGAGCGCGCGAGCAACTCCTTGCCGGTCCCCGATTCACCCTGCAGGAGCACGCTGGCCCGGGTGGGAGCCGCCGCCCGGATCACACCCATCAGCCTCTCGAACGCCGCGCTCTCACCCACGAGCTCGTGACCTGCGCGCAACTCGGACACCTCGCTGCGCAGCGCCTGGTTCTGCCGCCGCAACCGCACGAGCTCGAGCGCCTGCTCGACCACCAGCTCGAGTTGACCCGCGCGCACCGGCTTGGTGATGTAGTCGATGGCACCGGCCTTCATCGCCGTGACCGCGTGACCGACCGACGCGTGTCCCGTGATCATGACCAGCGGTACGTCGAAGCCCTCTTCCTGGATCCGGTTGAGAAACTCCAACCCCGAGGTGTCGGGCATGCGGTAGTCCGACAACACCAGGTCGACACCGCCGCGCCCGAGCACGGCCATCGCAGCGCCCACGTTGCGCACCGCCACGGGATCGTGGCCTGCCTGCCGCAAGGTCTCCTTGAGCATCTCGAGGGTGCCCGCTTCATCGTCCACGCACAGGATCCGGGCCATCGGCCTTCCATTGCAGAGGGGGTGAGGCTCAAGTTCACTGATCGCGAGCCGAAACTACCCGGGTAGACTACGAGTCGGCTCGCCCGGACTCAACTCGACGCGAGGTGGACCACAGTGCGGATCACCAACAATCTGACGCTCATGCGCAGCCTGGGGACCATCCAGTCTGGACTCTCCGACGTGGCGGCGGCCCAGAAACAGGTCACGACCGGACAGCGCATCGAGCGTCCATCCGAAGACCCCGCGGTGGCGGCACGGGTGCTCGCCATGGATTCGGAGCTGCGCTCGCTCACACAATACGGGCGCAACATCTCGGCCGCTCGCGAGCGGCTCTCGATCGAAGAGACGGCCCTGGACCAGATGTCGGGCTTGCTGGAACGGGCGCGTGAACTCGGCTACGGTCAGTCCGGGGCCAACGCCTCGGCCCAGACCCGCCAGGTCACGGCCGACGAGATGGACGAACTCCGGCTGCAGATCATCCAGATCGCCAATACGCAATCGGGCGACGCCTTCGTCTTCGGTGGCGCCTACCCCGACCGGTCACCCCTCGACGCGGTCACGGGGGCCGAAGACCCAGCGGCACCCACGCGCGACACCCAGGGGTACGAAGTGGGGGCGGGCAGCGTGATGCAGGGCGCGCATGGAGCGGGCACCCTCTTCGTCGACACCGACGTGCTGGCCTCGCTCGCAGCGATGTCGACGGCGCTGCGCGCCAACGACACCGCCGGCATCCAGGCGACCACGGATCGCATCGACGCGGCCCACAAGAACGTGCAGGGAATCGTCGGAGAGGTCGGGGCTCGCCAGGTGAGGCTCGACATCGCCGACGCGAATGTCGAATCCCTCGACCTCGCCCTCCGAAATCTCCGGTCCGATCTCATGGACGTGGAGATGGAAGAGGCGGTCACCCGTCTCGTCAACCGCCAGGCCGCCTACCAGGCGGCACTGCTCGCCACCAGCAAGATCCTCGACACGACTCTCACGAACTACCTGCGATGAGTGCTGCCATGCCTTTTCCCTCGCCTCCCGGTGGTGCCGGGGACGAGGCCGACGCCCTCAACGGGCAAGCGATCCGTTTTCCACGGGGCCTGCTCGGATTCCCGGATTGCCAGCGGTATCGGCTCGAGTTGGCCGACGTCCCGGGATTCTACTGGCTCCGGTCCGAAGAGCATGCGCCGCTGGCCTTCGTGTTGGTCGATCCCTTTCAGGTGATCGAGGGATACCACGTCGATCTACCCAACGCCGAAGCCGGCGCGCTCGGTGTCGAGCAACCCAGCGATGTGGCCATCCTGGCCATCGCCACCGTACCGCGTGAAGCCGGTGAGATGTGGACCGCCAACCTCCAGGGTCCGCTCGCCATCAACTTCAAGGCCGGTCTCGGCGTGCAGTTCGTACGGGCCGAGGCCCCTGGCGTCAGGGCCCCCTTCCGACCGGCAGTCACGGGATTGGCATAGACCCGGCCAGCGTCTCGAGCCTCTCCAACAACTCGTGGACGAGGATCGGGTGCGAGACCACCGGGCACCCCAGACGCTGCTCGATCACCCGCCGCTCGCGTGCGGCCCCCGCGTCACCCAGCACCACGATGTGCGCCCCCAACTGCGGGAAGGCTTCCCTGATTTCGCCCAGGAAGCGGGCTGCGGCACCGTCGTCGAAGCGCAGCCCCGATACCGCCAGGTCGGTGGGTCCGCGCTGAGACAACTCGGCGAGGGCGCTGCGTCCACTCCACGCTTCCCTCACCTGCATCCCGCTCTCGGTCAGGATTCGTACCAGCGCCGTTCGCAGCTCTTCGGCTTCTTCGACCAGCAGCACCGAACGCCCCTCGAGGACGGGTCGCCTCCGGCCATCCGCGCGAACCGGCGTAGCCGCGACGGCCTCGCTGTCCGGATCGATCAGGGGCAACGTGAAGACGAACGCCGCACCCTTTCCGCTCACAGGATCGACGGCGGCGAGTTGCCCACCGCGGAGCTCCACCTGCGTGCGGGCCGCTGAGAGGCCGAGGCCGAGGCGACCGGGCCACCGCGTGTGGAAGGGGCGAAACACCGTCTCGCGGTGCGCCCTCGTGATGCCGGGGCCGGAGTCTTCGACCCGCGCCATCGCGACTCCGTCGGACAGCTCCGTGCGCAGCACGATTCTCCGTTCCTTGGCGTCGGTCAGCGCAACCCGCGCATTTTCGATCAGCTCGTCGAGCACATCTCCGGCAATCTCCCCGGTGAGTCCCACCCGGACCAGATCGGTGAAGGGCTCGACGACGAACTCGATGTCCTGTTCGACCAGGTACTCGGTCCACCGGCTGCGAGTCGCATCCATGACCGCACCGAGGTCCGCTGTGCCATCGGTGCGGGCGACCTCGGTGAATTGCTTCAATCGACGATCCAGCGCATGGATCTCGGCCCGGGCCTGGCGGTCCTGGGGCGAACCCGCCTCGGCGAGGGACGCGACCCGCATCCGGTCCCGTACGCCGTCGACGAGGGCCACCGTGAAGTCGCCGATTCGGGCCATCCGATCGAGGCGGCGGCGATCCCGGTGGGAGTCGTCTTCGTGCGGAGCCGGTCGGAGAACCACGAAGCCTGCACCCTGTCGACTGCCCCCCACCACCTGCGAGGGGATCATGTCGGCGACGCAGACGAGGCCTCGTCCACCTTCCGGCGTCAGCGAGATCCGCCCATGCCAGCCTTCGGCCGCAGCCAGACACGCACCGAGTTCGGCCAGCCAGGCATCGTCACCCTCGGCCACCTGCGAGAGGTGTCTTCCCAGCACGTCCGAATCGTCGCCGCCTTCCACCTCGGGCAGGCCCCAGGCCCCCAGCACCCACAGATCCTGCGAGAGCAGCAACACCGCCTGTCCGGGCACCCGACGCATGAGGGCGGCGAGCGCCGGCACCAGGGTCCGGGGCACGTCCTGGGACGACGGGGTCCAGAGCATGAGCACGACGACCCGCCCCAGGAATCCCACCGCGCGGACCTTCCAGCGCACCTCTGGAGCGCCGGACAGCGAGACTCCCCATTCCGCCGATTCCCGATCGAGTGCCTGGCGCAGGAACACCCGGCTCGCGCCGCGGTCCTGAGCGGTGATCTGGTCGACGAAATCGGCGTTGACGAGATCTTCGTGTCGCGAACGCGACGCATCACAAAACGCCGCGTTCGCGTCGACGACACGCCCGTCGTCACGGACCGTCACCATGGGGATCGGGGCCCGCTCGTAGAGGGTTCGAAAGAGGTCGGGCGCGGTCATGGCGCGCCGGGCCCGGGTTCAGGCTGCTCGTGGGTTGCATCGAGCACGGCGCGCACGGCAAGGCGCAGCTCCTCGGGACCGAAGGGCTTGTGCAGGAGATGTGCCTCCCTCAGGTCGACTCCGTGCGCCTCGAGGCCGTCTTGCGAATAGCCCGTCAGGAGGATCGCCGGTAGATGGGGGGCTCCCATGCGCAGCTGGGCCAGCAGCTCCTCACCCGTCAGTTCGGGCATCATGACGTCGCTCACCAGCAGGTCGAAACGCCCCTCACGTTCGTGGAAGGCCGCGATCGCCTCGTGGGGTCCGTGCGTCTCGACGACATCGTATCCCACCCGTCGCAGAGCCGACGCCAGCATGCGGACCACCGCCGCATCGTCGTCGCAGAGAAGGATCGCCTCGTGGCCGCCGGCGGCTGCCGCTTCAGGACTGGGTTCGGACCGCGGCTGGAGATCTGCGGGCGCCGGCATGCGCACCGTGAAGGTCGTGCCGCGGCCCGGCGCGCTGGCGACCGAGATCTGACCCCCGAGATCGCGGATCACATCCGACACGACGGTGAGCCCCAACCCCGTCCCGACCCCTTCGGCCTTCGTCGTGAAGAAGGGCTCGAACACACGGGCGAGGGTGGCTTCGTCCATGCCGGTCCCCGAATCGGCGACAGCAAGCACCACATTGGGCCAGGGCTCGGTGCCGTCGGAGGGCTCGACGCGCGTCGAGATCTCGATCCACCCACTGCCGCGCACGGCGTCGCGCGCATTCAGGACCAGGTTCAACAGCACCATCTCGAGGTCACTGACGACGGCGTTGATCCGCGGAATCGAGCGATCGAGGGTGGTACGGATCTCGAGGTCCGGCCCGACCACACGATGGAGAAGGGCCTCGACCTCGGCGACACAGTCGTTGAGATCGACGGAGACGGCGCGGGCCGTACGGGCCCGGCCCACGGCCAGGAGCTTGCGCGTGAGGGCGGTACCCCGGTCGGCCGTGGTCTTGATCTCGCGGATGACGGCTCGGGTGTCGTCCGACGCCCCGTCGGCGGCCAGCTCGGCAAAGCCCTGGATGGCCGTCAGGATGTTGGCGAGATCGTGCGCCACGCCACTCACCATCTGCCCTATGACCTGCATGCGCTGGGACTGGCGAAGCTCACGCTCCGCATCGCGTCGGTTCGGCAGGGACTCGTCTGGAGCGATGTCCGGGGCCTCGGTGTGCTGCACGCAGCCTCACTGGGGGGAGGAAACGAGGCAACCTACCGGCGGCGACCGGCTTCGATCAAGCGCCGGGGGCGGGAAACGGTTGCCACTCGACCCGTCCGCCGGGACGGTCCCAGGCCACCGCGGCGGCCAGCTCCGGGTCCCACTCGACCGACGCCATCTGCCACGCGTCGACGGGGGCCGCAGCCGAGGGTGGCAGCTCGACCAGGAGCCGAGCGGGCGCGGGATCGACGGAGACGACGAAGCTGTCGAGCGCATATCCGAGCCCCCGCCCCAACGCCTTGACGAAGGCTTCCTTGCGCGTCCAGACCCGAAAGAAGGCGCGGCGGCGCTCGTCGCCCTGGGCAGCGAGCACCCCCGCCGCCTCAGCGGCATGAAAGGTCCGCACGGTGAGTGCGTCGAGGTCACCGAGTGGGCGGTGCACTTCGACGTCGACCCCCAGCTGCCCCGCACGGGCCACCCCCAGCATCCACCACTCGCCCGAATGGGAGAGGTTGAACGACGGGCCTCCACGCAGCGACGGCTTGCCCCACTCGCCCCGGTCGAACGAGAGATCGGCCGGATCCGATCCCGTCAATGCGCCGAGCGTCAGGCGCAGAAGCCCCGTCGCCACCTCGTAGCGACGCCGGTCCCGGACAAAGACGAAGCGTGCAGCCCGCGCATGTTCGTCGTCTGCCAGGGTGTCGACGAGGCGGTCGACGGGCACCGGAGGGGTGTCCAGCCGTGCCCGAAAGAGGTGCACCGTGTCATCGGGGGGGAGACGCATGGGCGGGACGACGATGCGCAGTCCGGGTGCGCGGCTCAGAGGCCGCTGGCCAGGCGGCGCACCGCATACAACCCCACGCCGGTTCCCACCATCCCGACCATGAAGGCGCTGAAGATCCCGAGGGGAGCGCCCAGCGCCCAGCCCAGCCAGCCGCCCACCGTCATTCCCAGCAGATCCACCATTCGTTTCATGTCGACGCTCCGGACCCGGATGCCCGTTGAAGACGAGAGGCGGTCACGCCGCGTACCAGAGCACGGCGAAGAAGTGGCAGATCGAGCCCGCCAGCACGAAGAGGTGCCAGAGCGCGTGCCGATAGGGCTTGTGACCCGCCAGGTAGAACACGACCCCCACTGTGTACGAAACACCCCCCGCGACCAACCACGCAACACCCGAGGTCGGCATCTCGCGTAGCAATGGGCGGATCGCAATGAGTGCGAGCCATCCCATGACGACGTACATGGTGGTCGAGAGTCGGGGGTAGCGAAACCCGGCCAGGAGCTTGGCGGCGATGCCCACGGCTGCGGCGCCCCACACCAGTCCGAAGAGGGTCCACCCCCACGCGCCCCCGAGTACACCCAGGGTGAAGGGGGTGTAGGTGCCGGCGATCAGGAGATAGATCGCGGCATGGTCGAGGGTACGTAACCGGACCCTGGTCGGACCGGGGGGCGCCGCGTGGAAGAGGGTCGAGGCGAGGTAGAGCACGACCATGGTCGCGCCGAAGACGCTGCTGCCGACGATGTCGGCAGCGCCGCCACGATGCACCGCTCCGACAACGAGGATCGGGGTCGCGGCGATGGCGAGCAGCAGCCCCAACCCGTGGCTCAGTACGTTGGCGCGCTCTTCACGGGCGAGGGTTGGACGCACAGCGGGCGACCTCATCGGGGCGACCTCACAGGGGGCGATCTCACGGAGGACCGCCTACGCTTCGGGAATGTGCTGCCCCTCGAAATCGAACATCACCGCGGGCCCCATGGGCTCCTGCTCCAGCGTTTCCTGGATGAACCAGATGGCGCTGAGCTCTATCTTGTAGACCGCCCCCATGCTCCGCGCGAACTCGTCGAGCGACAAACCGTCTTCGAATCGTCGCACGCTGATCTGAAAGGCGGTGGGGCAGGCGAGTCCCCCGTCGGCTCCCTTGAGTTCGAAGTCGACCTCGGGGTGGTTGAGGGTGTGGCGCAGGCCGAAGAGAAACACCTTCTTCTCGTCGTCGGGCAAACCGGAAAACCGCTGCAAGTGCCGGTCGGACAAGCGGGTGACCGACGCGATCGCGATCGAAGGCACCGGCCCGCGCACGCCCGCGACATGCATGACATGGTCGGGGCGCCGGACGGGGTATCGTACCTCGAAGTGCCACTCCATCTGCTCGTCGTCTACCGAGCGGAATTCACACTCGAGAGCCTCGAGCCAGGACCGGGTGGCCTCACGCAGATCTCCTGCCATTCGTTCTCCTCACGGATTCGCATTCGTCCGGAGCAATCTGGGCGAACACCCTCCCACGTCCAAGGTGGGGGGCCGCCGAACGACCGCAAAAACTGTGTGCACACGAGATCCAGCAGTGGAATCACACCGAATAGTCACCCAGGATCAGGTCGACGGAGTTGTGGCGCGAGTGGAGAATGCGCACGACGTCGACGAACGATTCTCGCATGATGTAGAAGACGAGATACGGCTGGTCCGAAATGGGCATGCAACGGAGGGCTGGAATGCCCAGGTCAACCCCGGGGCGGGGAGATCCCGCTCCGGGAAACTCCGCCAGGAGCGCGAATACGGTCTGAAGTCCCTCCAGAAACTCGAGTGCGGGATCGTGACCGGCCTCATCGCGCAGCCAGACCCGTGCACCATCTACGTCCGCGTCGGCCGCGGGTCGAGTATAGACCTGCAAGCTATGAATCGGAGGCGATGCGCTCGCGGCGACCGACGAAGTAATCCTCATCGACCGGACTCGGTGGCCCCGACGAGAGTCCGGCCGAGATCAGGTCTCGCAGGCGCTCGCGCTCTCGATCGACACGGATCAGGTGGCGCACGTACTCGCTCGCAGTGGAGAACCCACGTCTCGTCAGGGCCTCCCCGTTCGCGTACTCCTTCGGATCGTCGTCCAGCGACACATTCATGGTAGCCATGATGAATTGGTCCCCGGAGGACATGAAATGGCAATCTTTGCCAACAGCGGCGGCGCCCCGGAGAGGCGAGGACCCGCAGCAATCCGCTCACCCGGAGTGTTTCTCCGAATCCGCAGCGTCGAGCGGAAGCGCGATGCCGGTGCGCCCGGACCCGGTGACCAGCGAACTCTGGGAAGACGATGCCGGTCTCGTCTGGGTGTTGGCCGTGGTTCCGGATCTGCATTGACGTCCATTGAACCCAGGGCCTTCTGAGCACCGAGCCGGCGATTTGACGCCTGGGAAGGACTGACTGATGAACGTATGACCCCGGATTTCGAGCCCTGCCGCCGAGGGTACGGAAGACGCTCCCGGCACGAGACACGAGACGCGAGACGCATCGCAGGGTCTGGAGAAGACCCGCAGATGCACCAAGGGCCCACCTAGCGGTTTGCTGGACGGGCCCTGGGGATACGGCAGAGTGGACCTGGGAGGACTTGAACCTCCGACCTCACGCTTATCAGGCTGAGGCCCCCAGCCCTCTGTCGCGGCATCCTGCGGCAAATCCAATCGCAACCTAGGTCGGCGCGCGCAGCCTGCACCCTCGTTCGCCCCTCTGGAAGCGGATTCCCCCTCCCTACTGACACCGGTACTGACACCGGCGTCGAGGGAGGACACCGATGCATCAGGACCCCGCAGGGGCGGCTCTCGCGACTCGAGCCACCCGACAGCGATCCGCACGTCCCGTCGAGGCCCCAACCCGTTCTGGAGGCGCCCGACCGCCTTCGCAGGCCCGAACTGAGAACGAGTCCGACGGCCCCTCTACGCGCGGACGCGACCTTGATACGTCAGCACAACTCGACAAGGTCACCGAGAAGGAGGCCCGGGCGCGACTCCAGAAGAGGGCCCGGGCGAAGTACCTCACCGTGCCGTCGGTGGAGGCGCTCATCGAGCTTGGTGGGCCCATGGAGAAGAGCTACCGGCGGTCGCTGGGCTGCTACTCGCTACTGCTCCAACGGGACGGGCAGCTCACCGGAAGGCGCTGCAAGTGCCGCTGGTGCCTGGCCTGCAACCGCATCCGAACGGCAATCACCTGGGAGCGGTACGAGCATCTCCTGGTGACCGGGGGAGGACCCGAAGAGCGGGACTTCATGGTCACCCTCACGATCCCGAACGTGACTGGGGATGTGCTACGCTACGAAGTGAGCCGGATGCACTCGACGTTGGCTCGAATCTCCAAGAGAATGAAGGCGGCCAAGGGCCGACCCGACCTCGATGCGCTCCGGAAGACTGAGGTCACTCATAACCCCGAACGGGGTGACTTCCATCCCCACCTCCACGTCATCGTTCGGGGGCGCCGCGCATCCGAGATGCTTGTTGACGAGTGGCTATCAGCACGGCGAGGAGCCCGACGGGCGGGGCAGGATGTGCGGCCTTTGGACCGGGGCGGAGCCGCCGAACTGTTCAAGTACTTCACCAAGCTCGTGACCGAGAACCGCCATGGGGAGTGCGGCCCGATGCGGCCCGATGCGCTGGACTCCATCTTCTCAGCCCTCCGGGGCTGCGCACGCTGCAACCTTACGGACTCTTCTTCGCCAACCAGCGTCTAGCGAATAGGGCCGACGAGGAACTCATGGACGAAGGGTATACGCCTACGCCAGAGACGGCGGCAGCGGCCTCAACCCGGTGGGAATGGGACCAGCCGCAGGCGGACTGGTGCGACACCAGGACCGGCCTGATGCTGTCGTGGCATGCCCCCTTCGCGCCCCTACGAGCGGAGCCGGGGCGTCGTTGCTAGACTGCGATTGCCCAGCCCCGTCGTAACGCCAATCCAAGGCAGCGCCTCTTGGAAGCTATCCTGCTCTTCTTGGCCAAGATCTCCGGCCTCTATTCGTTGCTCCCAGGTGGTCTGAAGGATGCCGTCGAAGCCACGACGCTCTCGCTCTACGAGCAAGTAGTCCAGAAGTTGGGCGCCGACGCGGCCATGCGTCTCACCGGGTCAAGGGAGGAGCAGCGCGTTCGGCGGGCGTTCGCCAAGGCGGTTGGATTAACGCTCGCGAAGCACTCAGGACTCCATGCCGTCGCCATCGCGAGCGACTTTCGGCGACCGCCGCTCAGCGAACAGGTCCTGCGCCTCTTGGAGGACCCGAATCGAGAATTGGTTGAAGGGGAGGTGCGGTCGGCCTTCGCGATGACCCCGTATGATCTAGGGTCGATCGGAGTGGACGAGGTCGAGCTACTTGCCGAGATCCGCGAATCGTTCCTCCGCCTTCTCCGGGAAGACCCTAGGACCCGAGACTTGTGGTCGGCGCTCGTCTTGGAACAAATGCAGCGTGGCGTCGACCATTTGGTGGCCGATGGAGCACGGGTCCTTCGCAGGCAGTTGGGAGGATCCCCTCTCCTCGCCCCTGAGGTCCATTTCGGCCCTTGGCTCAGACCGGGCCGGGTCTTCAGTCACGAGTGGGGCTTGGTGGGCCGGGAAGATCATCTGGACGCCCTCGTTCGATTCGGAAGTGGAGTGGGGGCTGAGCGGGTGGCGATCCTCCCAGGGCGAGGCGGCATTGGGAAGACGCGGCTACTCCTAGCGGTGACTCGCACGTTGACTGAGAGCCGACCCGAAGGCGTGATCAGGGTCGCCGCCGAGGGCCAACCGGTAAACGCGGAGGACCTCGTCGAGCTCCCGGCGGACGCGCTGGTAATCCTGGACGATGCCCATCGGCGCGCCGACCTCGAGCCCGTGCTGTCCGCGGCGCTCAGGACCGACCGCGTGATCCGGATTCTCGTGTCCTGCCGCCCTTATGGAGTCGACCGGATCACCGCAACTGTCGCTCGTGCTGGTTACGACTCAGCCGAGCGACTGATCCTCCCGGAGCTCCAAGAACTCGGGCGCGAAGGGACCGTGGCTCTCGCACGACAGGCGCTGGGCCAGGGGCATGAACACCTAGCCGAGGCGCTCGCCGCCGCAACAGGCGAATCGCCGCTGGTCACCGTGTGGGGCGCGCGGCTGCTCGCCGAAGAGGCCCTAAACCCGGCGCTGCTGGCGCACCACGCTGAGTTCAGACGGGACGTACTGGCCCGCATGGCCGACGAGTATGCGGCGTCCGTGGGTGACTTGGTCGATCGGCCGTTGGCGATTCGAATCCTTGAGCTGGTGGCGGCCTTGGGGTCAGTCCCCCTTAGTGACGCCGACCTTCTGACCCGGGCTGCCGAGTTCTTAGAAATCACGAACGAGAGCCTTCGCCGGGCTCTGGCTGGCTTGCAGGACGCAGGCGTCCTCATCGCCAGCGGGGACGCCGTGCGGATCACCCCTGATGTCTTGGGCGACTACCTCTACTTCCAAGCGGCGGTCGCGAATGGGCAGCCAACTGGCTTCGTCGACCGTGTCTACGCTGAATTTGGGGGCCTGGCGACACCGCAGGTGATCATCGGGTTGGCCGAGCTGGACTGGCGTGCTCGCATGTCCGACGCACCACGCATCGATCTCTTGGAGGCTGTGTGGAACTCGTTCGTTGAGGAGATGAAGGGAGCATCAAACTTCGACCGAGTTCACCTGCTCGGATCCCTAAAAGATGTCGCAGTCTACCAACCGCGCCGCGTTCTCGAGGTCGTGGACCTACTTATGGACGACGAGGAGGAACGCAAGCCATCTGAGGCAGGCTTCGGAAACGTTACGTGGGACCACCAACGCGTACTGGCGGCGCTGCCACCGCTGCTCCGACGGATCGCGTACCATCCTGACCACCGGAACCGTGCACTGGACCTGTTGTGGCAGCTGGGCCGCGACGATGAACGGCCGAAACACAACCACCCGGATCACCCGGTCCGCACCCTCGCGGAACTGGCAAGCTACGATCTTCCTGGCCGACTGGAACTGAGCACGTCGATCCTTGAACGCGCCCGACACTGGTTGCAGGCGCCGGATGTCTACCAGCACCGCCACTCGGTGTTGGACGTTGTCGACCCAGTTCTCGCAAAGGCCGGTAGCACGTCAAGATGGGAGGGAGTCGTGGTCACGTTCCATCCCTACTTCGTGGATCCGAAGGTGACGGCCCCGATTCGGTCGAAGGCCCTCTCGATCGTCGACGAGGTGATCGGCTCAACCCGGGTCGGTGCCATTGTGCGCGCAGTCAAGTCACTTGCCAGTGCCCTACAGCCACCTAGGGGCCAGTTCGGCGCCACTGCTTCGGATGAGCTGGTACAGAGTTGGCTCCCGGAACGACGGCTCGTGCTAGACAGAATTGAAGCCCTCGTGGCTCAGGGTCAGGATCCAATCGTGACGGTTGAGGTCGCGTCAGCGCTTTCCTGGGAGTGCGTCCACGGTCCGGACGAGGAGATCAGGCAGCGGGCTCGCGAGGTCGTCGGATCAATCCGTTGGTCGTTCGAGTTTGGCATGGCTCTTCACATGGGTAGCTATCCACACCGTCTGAGGTTCAGCCCTTCGGGCGTTGACTTTGAGGAGATCACGGACTTCTCCGCCCGAGAGGAACGGAGAGAATCCGACAGCGCGGAGCTTGTGGACGAGTTCGCAGCCCGGTTCACCGATCCAGAGACAGGGGCTGATTGGCTCGACCAGCGGTTGACGGTAATGGCGGATGCCGAAATAGACGCGATGCCAGGGAGTGTCCTCGCCAGCCTCGGCGCACGGCACCCGGAGTATGGGGCGGAGCTAGCCCGTTGGGCCATCGCCCGCTCGGCGTCGCGGTTGGCTCCTTGGATCGGCGGTGTGCTGGTTGGTATGAGGAAAGTGGCCGAGAAAGAGACCATCGCCGTGGCAGAGCAGTTCGCCCAAAGCGACGCTTGGCCTCTTCGAGCGGCCGCCGCCCAAGTCTGTCGAGCCGCGGCACGAAGCCCAGGGATCAATGATCAATGGACGGCGATGCTCCGAATGTTGCTCGCGGACGAGGAAGAGCGCGTCGTCCTGAACGCCACTCACGCCCTACTCGTCTTGTCTCACGCCGATTGGGATCTCGGGCTATCTCTCGCCCTGGAGGTGGACCCCGGCTATAGCAAGCACGTTGCTGATGGAGTTCTAGGCGCCGTCCTTCACGCGAGGGGCGAGAGGGTCCTAGGGGACGGCGCAATTGAGGCGCTTCTCAGCGCCCTCAAACACATCCACGAGCTTGAGGGCCATTGGATCATGCAGTTCCTGCGCGAGGCTTCAGATCGACTACCGCGATCCGTCGTTTCCCTCGTGCTCAACCGGGCGCGGCACGAGAAGGAGCACGGGACGAAGGACTTTCGAGCTCTTCCGTACCATTTTGAAAGCACGGTCACGGGTTTCGGGGATGTCCCTGATCGAGCGCCCCTTCTTCGTGAGATCCGTGATCTCTCGCTCGAAGGCGAGGGCCACGTACCCCATTGGCTACCAAGGCTCTTCCGAGCTGTCTCACACCAGTTCGACGAAGTAGGTCGAGAAGTGCTGCAAGAGTGGATTGACCAAGAGGAGCCCCGCAGACTTGAAGCAGTCGCACATCTTCTCGCCGCCGCCGAATGGCGGTTCTTCGTTGAGGACCACGCCTTCGTGACGGGACTGCTGCTGGCGGCCGCCTCACAGGGAAGCGAGGTCCTTGAGTACTGCTCGGACGTGCTCCGTTCGAGCGCCGCACGGCGTGGGGGCGAGCGAAGGCTTGGCGACGAGAGTCAGGAAGACGTCGAAGCCCGAGATCGAGCGGCTGAAATTGCCGAGTCACTCCCAGCGGGCTCAGTGCAACGCAAGTTCTACGAGGACGTCGCAAGCGACGCGCGGGCATCGATCGAACGCTGGGCACGGTTCGATGAAGGCCTCTAGGGACCTGGGAGCGTACGGCTCACGTCGGTAACTCCTCCCATCTGCCTTCATTCCCGCCCGAGCGGCCAACCGCACCTCGGACACCGTTCCTCGCCCTCCTCCGCCCGGCGAATGCCGTCCTGCCAGGTCGGCTTCCGACCACCGGCAATATCGACGTTCCGGCACCTCAGAACGCGGCGGTCGCCAGGTCGCTGGACCGTGAAGCGACACTGGTACTTCCCCCCGCCGTACTCGTCCCGCACGGATTCCCAAGGAATAAGCACGAAGAGGTCGTCCCTGGAGCACGACGACAGGTACTCCTCGTCCACGTGCCACTCTGGCTCCACCCGCCCGAGGTAGTCCCACCCACCCCTGGGAGCTTCCCTCGCGCGGTAGATCTGGATGTAGAAGTCCTCGTACATCGGGTTCTCCCGAGAAGGCCTCGCCGCGCGGGGTCAGTGTCGTACCGGCGGAGAACCGGCGTCAGCCGGCCCCTAGTGTCTTCCCGTTACAAAGTGTGATCGGACCCCAACTCCGAGCGTCGAATTGGCACCGAATCGGCGCCAAACAGCCGTGGGGAAGCTGTGGAGAGGGCTGTGGAACATACATGGAACATACGCGGGACGCACACATGGCACGTCATCGATCGGTTTTTTGCAATTCCCGACCTCGTCCCGAACAGGGTCTGGGCGGGCTAAAGCGCTGCGATGAGGGACAAACGCTCACCCCGCCCCCTTGCGGCTCCGCGAGAAAAAAAGCTCTATGGGGGTCAGAAGTGCCCATCTCCCGACCACGCAAGGACCCGTCCCCATGAGCGCACTTGAGATGCTGGAAGAGATCTCGGAGATCGTCACCGACCCTGATCTCAAGCTCCGGGCGATCCGCGACCGAATCGTCGCTGTCCTTGCGGACGCTGGCTACTTGACCGGGGATGCCGATGAACCGGATGAGGCGCCAAGCGAAGAGGACGGCACATAAGCGAACGGCGCGCCTCCGCTGCAACGGATGACGCGCCGTCTACTCACTACCTGCACCGAGTCCGGAAGACTCAAGACGGTGCACGCAGCCTGCGAGAAGATCGTATGCCACTCCACCACCGTTTTCAATCCCCTCGGGCGAGGGCCGACCGATCCGAACTGGTCCACATCAGCCAGGTTCTCCCCTTAGTCCTGCAGCGCCTCATAACGTCGGGCGTTGAACGAGACGCGGCGCGCCGTTGGCACCGGCCGGCGCCATCGCATTGGCAAGGCCGGCCATGACCACGCCACTTGAGGCACTGTCGAGGAAGCTGCCTCAGGCCTTCCATACCAACGCACAGGAAGTCCGACGCCTCGCCGGATCGGACGCTGCCGCTGCGGTCTGGGAGGAGGCGGCGCGCCTCGCCTCGACTGCCATCCGGGAGGCTATCCTGACGCCCCTCCCGCTAGAGCAGGCCGCCGCGGAGTCGGGCTACACAGCGAGCCACCTTCAACGCCTGGTGCGGGAGGGTACCCTCCCCAACTCCGGCACCGAGTCGGAGGTACGCATCCTCCGCAGGCACCTCCCGCGGAAACCCGGCCACGGCGTTGACGGGACTCTCGCCCGTTCTGCATCCTCTCCGATGCAGGCTGCGCGTGCCGACATGCACGGAGACGCATGATGGCAGATCCAACGCGCGGTAAGAAGCAGAGCTGGTCGTACATCGCGGGCGAACGCGGTAGGAATCGCGTGCGTGCTTTCGAGCGGCCTTGCGGGGACCTCTACCTGGAGTGGTTCGGAGGAGAGGGACGTCGGAAGCGCCGGAAGCTCGGCGAACACGCTCAGACCCGGAAGGGAGCGATCCTGGCCGCCGAAGAGCTGGCGGAGAAAATCGCTCGTATGAGACCGGACGGAGACGAGGCACCCGTCACACTGGAGCGCCTCATCGAGCACTACAGCCAGGAGGTGACACCGAGGAAAGCGAAGAGCACACAGAACCACGACCGTCGCGCCGTCCGCCTCTGGCGATCGTACTTCAATCGCCAATCCGACCCGAGCCGACGCATGACCCGTGAGCCGTCGAGCCTGGACCGGCGAGACTGGGACGGGTTCATCGAAGCTCGACGGCAGGGGTGGATTCCCGGGTTTGGACCCGTGGGAGAACGAGTGATCGAGTACGACCTCAAGTACCTGATGGCCGTCCTCAACTGGGGTTCGGGGTCGGTACCGGTGGGAGGATCGAGGCCCTACCTGCCCTCGGGGAGCCCGTGGGGCGCGGAGATCCGGCGCAGCCAGCGATGGCTGATGCCGAGGAATCCAAGTCCACACCGGCCCTCGATGACGGACGAGATGCGGAGGCGCTTGGTCGAGTTCGGGCCGAACTGGCAGTTCGAGCTGGCCCTGATCCTCGGTCGCGACACCCGGCGCCGAAACAACTCCATCCGGCAGTTGGACTGGGCGGACATCGACCAACAACGCTGGACGATTCGATGGCGTGGCGAGCACGACAAGAGCGGGGCGACTTCCGAGACGCCAATCCTCGGAGAGGAGGCAAAGAACGCCCTCAAGCAGGCCGAGTCGCGGAACATCGCAGGACCGGTCTTCCCGTCGCCGCGAGACCCAAGCCAACCCACACCCCGAGGCACCTTCCAAGTGTGGCTTAGAAGGGCGAAGGCGCGCCTCCTGGCGTCGCTGCAGCCCGCAGAGGCGGAGGAGTGGCGGAAGAAGCTCCGAGGAGTCGGCTACCACTCGGAAAAGCGGGCCGGAGTCCGAGACCCTCGGTTCCGGGCCCTGCCGCCGAAGGTCCAGGAGAAGCTCGCCGGAACGAAGTACGAGACACTCAAGAAGGTCTATGACGAGGTGACCAGCGACGACGTGCGGCAGGCATGGATGGCCGTCGCCACGGCCGAGACCGGCACGTAGCTGACACCAACTACTGACACTGGAGGGGGGAAGACACGCAGATGCACCAAGGGCCCACCTAGCGGTTTGCTAGACGGGCCCTGGGGATACGGCAGAGTGGACCTGGGAGGACTTGAACCTCCGACCTCACGCTTATCAGGCGTGCGCTCTAACCACCTGAGCTACAGGTCCGTGGAGCCGCTAAAGGTAACTCCGCCCTTTCGGCGGTCAACCGTTGTCGGCTGTGGCCCCCCGTCGTGACAGCGCCGCGGATCGAGGCCACCTTTCGCACAGCCTCGCACCCCTCGTCGTCCACCCTGTTCCCGACGCCCACCATGTCATTCACGACCCGTCTTCGAGCCCTCTGGACCTTCGGCCGCGGTGTCGCGCTCGGGCTGCCCGACCCTTCGGGCGACGAAAATCCCATCGACCTCTTCAGCGCCTGGTTCCGAGACGCCGAACGCTCGGGCCTCTTCATGCCCGAGGCCGTGAGCCTGTCGACCGCGAGTCCCGACGGTCGTCCTTCGAGCCGGATGGTGCTGCTGAAAGGCGTGGGTCCCGACGGGTTCACCTTCTTCACCAACTACGAGAGCCGTAAGGCCCGGGAGCTCGCCGACAACCCTCGCGCAGCGATGCTCTTCCACTGGGCGATCCTGGAGCGCCAGGTGCGGGTCGAAGGCGCCGTGACCCGCATCTCGGAGGCAGAATCGTTCGAATATTTCCGCACCCGTGGGCGCGGCAGCCGCATCGGCGCGTGGGCCTCGCAGCAGAGTCGCCCGCTGCCGCAGCGGTCGGAACTCGAAGGGCGGGTGCGCGAATTCGACCAGAAGTATCCGGGAGACGACGTTCCCCTGCCTCCCTGGTGGGGGGGGCTTCGGCTGGTTCCGGACCGCATCGAGTTCTGGCAGGGCCGGGCCAGCCGCCTCCACGACCGTTGGGTCTGGCAGCGCATGGAGGAAGGCTGGTCGACCGGGCGCTTGTACCCGTAGGAGCCCGTCTGCGTATCGGGGCCGCTCCGTCGTTGGATGGCGCTGACGATGGCAACGCCTCAGATTCGCATCCCCGCGCGTCGGTGCCGACTCCGTCCCCTCCACGCATGGCCCATCCCACACCCGAACCCGTCCTGCTCGTCGATCGACGCGCCGACGTGCTGCTGATCACCCTGCACCGGCCGCAGCGCCTCAACGCGGTCAGCCGCGAACTCTACGCCGCACTGGCCGAGACGCTTGCGATCACCGCGACCGATCCCACCATACGCGCCGTCGTGCTCACCGGCACCGGCCGCGGTTTCTCGGTCGGCGCCGATCTCCAGGCCCATGGCGATGCTCCGCCGGGCCCCGCAGAACGACGTCGCTACGTGGAACTCGCTCAATCGGTCAACCACTCGCTCCAGACCCTGCCGCAGCCCGTGGTGGCGGCAGTCAATGGACACGCGGTGGGGGCGGGCTTCGAGTTGGCCCTGTCGTGCGACCTGATCGTCGTGTCACGCGCGGCCAGGCTTCGCCTGCCTGAAGCCGCCCTGGGGACCTTCGTCGGAGGCGGTGTGACCTACACGCTGGTGCGACGCCTCGGAGAGGTGCGTGCCCGTGAGATCCTCATGCTCTGCCCCTTCATCCCGGGAGAGTCGGCCGGAGAGTGGGGCCTCGCCAACCGGGTGGTGGACCCCGACGACGTCTTGCCGACCGCGCTGGACCTCGCCCACGAACTGGCGCGGCGCGCGCCGCGGTCGATCCGTCTGCTCAAGCAGCTGCTCCACACCGCGGTCGCGACCGACCCCGCGGACGCCCTGAAAGCGGAAGCGGAGGCGCTGCTGGAGTGCATGGCATCGGACGATTGGAAGGAAGGGATCGACGCCTTTCGCGAGAAGCGCGAACCACGATTCACCGGAGCGTAGGACCGTGTCGTGCCATCTTCTCGACCCGGTCTTCCGACCCCGAGCCGTGGCCGTGGTGGGGGCGTCGTCCGACCCGCGCAAACGCGGGTTCCAGGCGGTGCGTGCCCTGCAGGAGTCGGGATTCGGGGGCGGCATCCACCCGGTCCATCCCCGGGGCGGAGAGCTTCTGGGGCTCCCGGTCGCCACTTCTCTCGAGGCGATTTCCACCCCCGTCGACCTCGCTCTGGTCTGTACGCCGGCCGCCACCGCCCCGGAGGTCGTCCGTGCCTGTGGCCGCGCGGGGATCCCGGCTGCGGTGCTGCTGGCGGTGGGATTCCGCGAAAGCGGTGCCGATGGCGAAGTGCTCGAGGCGGCGGTCGCCGAAGCCGGGCGCGAAGCGGGCGTCCGCCTCGTCGGGCCCAACACCTCGGGATTGTTGAACCTGCCCCTGGGACTCAACCTCATCGGTGCGCGCGGGGTGCGCCCCGGGCCGCTGGGGGTGTTGGTGCAATCCGGCAACCTGGCGCTCAACCTGATGCTCGACGCGACGCGGCGCTCGGGCACGGGCATCTCGCTCTGCGTGGGCGTGGGCAACGAGCTCGATCTCGGGTTTCCCGATTTTCTGGATTTTCTGGCGCAGGACGAGAGCACCCGGGCAATCCTCGTGCACGCCGAGGGCTTTCGTCGCGGGCCCGAGTTCGTCCGGGCCGTGGCCGCGGCCACCCGACACAAGCCGGTGGTCATGCTGAAAGCCGCGCGCTCGCCGGCGGCCGAATCGGCGGCCCGTTCGCATACCGGCGCGGTCGCCGGTCGGCACGAGGTGTTGCGGGCGGCGCTGCGACAGGCCGGTGTGATCGAGGTGCGGCGCAGCGACGAGTTGTTCCATGTGGGCGACACCCTGGCCAGCCAGCCGTCCGCCCGCCCCGGCACGGGGGTGGCCATCCTGTCGGACGGGGGCGGGCAGGGCACGCTCGCCATCGACGTCATGGTCGAGACGGGGGTGCCGCGAGCCGGGCTGGCACCCGCCACCCGCGCCGGGCTGCGACGGCTACTGGGGACGACGGCCGCCGTCGACAATCCGGTCGACCTGGCCGGCGCCGCCGACACCGACCCGCGTCGTTTCGCCGACGCGCTCGACCTGCTGGTCGCCGATCCAGCCGTCGGCGCGCTCCTGGTGGTGGGGCTGTTCGGCGGATACGGGGAACGATTCGAGGCGGGGCTCGCCGAGGTGGAAGCCGAGGCGGCACACCGGATGGCCACCTCGGCCCGCGCCGCCGGGCGCGGCCTGGTGGTCCACACCATGTACGCCCCGCTCGATTCGTCACCGCTTCGCGCCCTGCGCGAGCGAACCGTTCCGGTGATCGAGTCGCTCGAGGTGGCCTGCCGGTGTGTCGGAGCGCTGATCGAACGGGGCACACACCTGGCGAGTCCATCATGGAACCCGCAGTCCGACCAGAACTTACCAGAAGCCACCGCAGCGTCGCCTCTCGCCCTCTCCGAGCCCGAAGCCCGCTGTCTCATGATGGAGATGGGGCTGGCCATGGTGCCCGCCCTGCTCGCCCGGCGGGCCGATGAGGCCGTGCAGGCGGCCACCGCCCTGGGGGGCACCGTCGTGCTCAAGGTGGTGGCCGAGGGCATCGTCCACAAATCCGACGCCGGGGGCGTGAGGCTCGGTCTCGCCGACCCGCTCGAGGTGGCCCGTGCCTTCGACGAGATCTGCGAGGCGGCTCGGCGATGGCAGGCGGAACACGGACTCGCCGAGTCGGTGACCGGGGTGTTGGTATCCCCCCTGCTGCCGCAGCCGATAGCCGAGATCTTGGTGGGAGGGCACCGCGACCCACAGGTCGGGAGCGTGATTACCGTCGGCGCGGGCGGCACCTGGGTCGAGATCCTCTCCGATGTCGCGATCCGGGCGCTTCCCCTTCGTCCCGACGACCCTCTCGACATGTTGTCGGAGCTGCGCCTGGCGCCGGTGTTGAGGGGTGTGCGCGGCGCTCCCAGCTGCCATCTCCCGGCCCTGGTGGCGGCCGTACGGGCCATGGCCCGGCTGCTCTCGGAGCACGCCGAGGTGGCCGAAGCCGAAGTCAATCCACTATTTGCGTATTCCGACCGCGCGGTCGCAGTCGACGCACGCGTGTTCGTCACCCCCTCTCACGGAGTCCCAGATGTGTCCTGATGCGACCTCATCGCCCCCTCGGCGGACGTGGGTTTTCCTGCTCCTCATCGCGGGCTTCATCATCACCGCCTGCGACGAACCCCCACCTCCGCACTTCGAGCTGATTCTCGAACGTGGCACCGTGGTCGACGGTACGGGATCGCCGGGACGGGTGGCGGATGTGGGAGTGGGTGATCGTCATATCCAGGCGGTGGGCGACCTCGCGGCGGCCACGGCAGACGAACGCATCGACGTCAGCGGGCTCACGGTGGTGCCCGGGTTCATCGACATGCATTCGCACGCCGAGTTGAGTGAGGACTTCGGGCGCGACGCCCAACCCTTTCTGAGGCAGGGGATCACCACGGTCGTGATGGGGGTCGACGGAGACGGCACCCCCGAGGTGGACGAACTGCTCAACACATGGGCCCGTGACGGCATCGGCGTGAACGCGCTCACCTATGTCGGTCATGGCTCGATCCGCCGGGAGGTACTCGGCCTGGACGACCGCGCACCCAGCGCCGACGAGCTCGAGCGCATGAAGGCCATGGTCCGCCAGGCCATGGAAGAGGGTGCATTGGGGCTGTCGTCTGGGCTGTTCTACACACCGGGATACTATGCGACCACCGAAGAGGTGGTGGAGTTGGGGCGTGTGGCCGCGGAGTGGCGGGATGCGATCTACGACACCCACGACCGGGACCTCGGGGCAACCTACCAGGGAATCGGGTACGACGCGTCGGTGGCCGAGGGGATCCAGATCGGCGCCGAGAGTGGGTTGCGGGTGATCTTCTCGCACTTCAACCCGCAAGGCGCCCGGAACTTCGGGCGGGCGGCCGTGGGCGCGGCCATGATCGAGGACGCTCGTCTGCGAGGCTTGGACGTCGCCGCAGCGCAGCACCCCTACACGGCCACCCAGTCCAACCTGCGCTCGTACGCCCTGCCCCGCTGGGCGGCGGCGGGCGGGCCCACCGCCATCGCACGGCGCTTCGCCCGTTCAGATACCGCGCGGATCCTCGAGGTACAGATCAACGAGTCGCTCGCCCTGCGAGGGGGGCCCGAGAAGATCCTCTTCACCGACCCCGATCCTCGGCTCAATGGCCGGACCCTGGCCCAGGTAGCTGCAGAGTGGGGACGCTCGGTGCCCCGCACCGTCGAGCGGATCCTGCGGGAGAACGGCAATGCCACGGTGATGAACCTCGACCTCTACGACATCGACAACACCCGGTTTCTGGCCACCAAGCCGTGGATGATGACCTGTACGGATGGTCGCACCCCTGCCGCAGGCCAGGACATGGTCCATCCTCGGGTGTACGGTGCATTTCCCGAGAAGATGAGGCTCTTCGCCCTCGACGACGGTGTGATCTCGGTGCCGTTCGCCGTGCGCAGCATGTCGGGGCGCGCGGCCGAGTTCCTCCGCCTACCTGACCGCGGTACGCTCCGTCCCGGGATGTGGGCCGACATCGCCGTGCTCGACCTGACGCGGTACCGCTCGCTCGCCACCTACGACGATCCTCATCAATTCGCCGAGGGCGTGGTCCACCTCCTGGTCAACGGAGGATTCGCGATCCGCGACGAGTCCTTCGTCGACGGGAGCCTGGGAATGCCGCTGCGGAAGGATGGCATCGCCGTCACCCCGGGCGGTTGAGGACGGGTCACAGCCGTCGCACCCGGCCTTGTCCCTGGGTCAGATCGGCGAGCGCACGCACGAAGGCCGCAAAGCGCAGTTCGGGCAGATCGACGATGTACCGCACCTCGGATCCGTAGGCCTCGTGTGCCGGCAGGCCGTCCATCTCGTCGAGCAGACGCTGCAGGCCGTCGACGTGGGCATACCCCACCACCACCTCGATGCGGCTCCGTTCGACGCGGGTTTCGGTCGCAAGCTCCTGCAACGCGCGCTTGACGCCACCGGCATATGCCCGAGCGAGTCCGCCCGTGCCCAGTTTGGTACCCCCGTAGTACCGCACGCAGACCGCTGCCACCTCGCCCACACCGCTGTGGAGCAAGGCGGTGAGCATCGGGCGCCCCGCGGTGCCATGGGGCTCGCCGTCATCGCTCATGCCGATCGAGGCGGTGCTCCCGGGGGGCCCCGCCACGAACGCCCAGCAGTGGTGGGTCGCGTCGGGAAACTCATCGCGCAGCGTCTGCAGGAGTCGGTGGGCCGCGTCGGCGTCGGGCGCGTGGGCGAGCACGGTGATGAACCGACTCCGCTGCACGACCTCTTCGACTCGGACCGTGCGGGCCGGAATCGCGTACCCGCCCGAGATCGACACGTCTCAGCGACCTACCATCCGGTCGAGGAACTGCCGCTCGGACGAGGTGAGTCCACCTCCGCCCAGGAGCTTCGCCTTCGCGAGCAGGTGACGCACCTCCTCACGATTCAGTTCATGCAGGGCCTCGACGTCGATGGTCTGCCAGCGCGCGAGCTGGGCCTTGTCGGAGAGGCCCGCAGACGGGCCCTGGGAGGCACCCTCCATTCGGCGCTGGAAGCTGCGCGCCGGCGCCCCTCGCCGCCAATCCCGCCACTTGAGGTAGATGAAGCCGAAGGCGAGTCCGCCCAGGTGCGCGAAATGGGCGGTATTGCCCCCCGAGCCGGTGATCCCCGAATAGAGGCTGGCCGCGATCATGAGCGCCGCCAGCAGCCACGCTTCGATGGGAAGCACAGCCCAGATGTAGATCCGTTCACGGGGCCAGATCATGGCGAAGCCCAGCAACACGCCGTAGACCGCCGCCGAGGCCCCGACCACCGGGTTGACCGGCGCGAACAAGAACGAAAAGGCCGCTCCGCCGAAGCCCGACAAGAAATAGAGCTTCAAGAAGTCGGACCCTCCGAGACGCTGCTCGAGGCGGGGTCCGAAGAAGAACAACCCGATCATGTTGAAGAAGATGTGCCCCAGCCCCGCGTGCAGGAACATGTAGGTGACGCCCGTCCAGGGCCGCTGCAGGAAGAGCGCCGGGATCAGCGCGAAATCCCGGTAGAGGTAGGGCATCACGCTCGCACTCAGCATGAAGATCACCACGTTGGCGATCAGAAGCCGCCGTACCCAGGGGGTCATGAGATACATCAGCCGCCTCCCTGCTCGAGGGGTGCTGTGGCGCGGCCGGCTCGTGCAGGGGCCCCGGCAGCCACCTGCCCACTGTAGAGCGCCGCATTGAAGAGCAGTCGGAACGAGCCGAACGGCTGCCCACGCCACTGCGGCCTCATACCGAGCAAGACGACGCGTCCCTCACCGTGCTCCACCTCGAGGGCCGCTGCCAGCCCCTGCAGGTGTTCCTCCCCGAGGAGATATCCCGACAGGAGGGGCGATCCCTCGTCTGCGTACCACGCCAGCACCCGACCCCGAAACTCCGACGTCGTGCGGAAGATCGGGCTGCGGTCCATGAACACGGGCGCCCGTTCGCGCATGCCCGCCATCAGGGGATGCGTCGGGTCGGTCCTCACCTCCACCACCGAACCCGAGACGAAGAAGCGGTCGCGCGCGAGGCCGGCCACGGCGTTTTCGACGGCGAGGTGGAACTCCTGCACCGGAAGGTCCCAGGCGGCGTTGAGTGCGACCAGCGTGCCGCCACGCCGCACGAAGGCCTCCAGCGCCCGTACACCGTCTTCGCCCATCCCCCCTGCATAGCGAGCCGGGACGGTGCCGGGGGTGTGACCGTTCCGGAGCCGACGGCCCGATTCCGAAGGCAACACGATCACGTCGTAGCGATCACCCAGGCCGCCCGCCTGGAGGTCGGCGTCCCGCAGCGAGACGAAGTCGAACCCGTACCGCTCGAGTACCCACCGCGTCCAACCCTCATCCATGCTGGCGGTCCAGGGCCGATAGAGCCCGATCCGGGGTCGGCGCACAGCGACCCCCGACGCCGGCCCCCGGGCCGCCTGCAGGTGCAGTTCGCTCACCAGTTGCTCGATCAGGGACTGGGCGGCACCCGACACCACCCAGCGCGGACCCTCGCCCGCGCCTCGTGCGTCCCACCGCACCGTGGCGCCACTGTCCCACAGGCGATTCAACGCGACGAAGCTGTTGTTCTGGGCAGGATCGAGGTGCACGGCCGGTCCCGACCCGGTGAGCCGACCTTCCAGCGGCACCAGGCCCGCTGCCACGGGGTTGGTGTCGAAGCCCACGCCGGGGGCGGCATCGAAGGGGGCTGCATCGGCCACGGGGTCGTCCCAGGCGAGGGCCTGCCCCTCGACCGGTACGAGCGCCTCGCGGAGAGTGGCTGAGAAGGGCGACGTTGCCGCCACCACGCGCACGTCGGTCTGGAAGGGCAGCGTCCAGCCGGCTGCGTCATAGGGCTGTTCGGGTGGACCCTCCGGATACTCGCGCAGGTCGGGGTAGACCTGGACTTCGAGCAGCTGCCGCGCCAGCTCCCCGAAGGGCTGGTCGGCCGGAACGACCCAGGTTCCCGCCGGCCACTCCACCCCGTCGTGTACCATCGAGCGAGCGAGGCTCGATACCCGCACGCCGCTGAAGGCGAGGCGCCGCAGCAGCTCGACCGGTGCCGCGGGATCGCGCTGGTCGCGAGGCACGAACCAGCCGAAGGGAGGCTCGCTGCGGTAGTGCTCGACGACCGCCTGTCCCGAACGCCACCGATTGTACAACAGGTCCTCACGGTACTTCGCCGCGTAGTCCAGCACCGCCAGCGACGCGACCCGCATGTAGTCGACGGCATCTTTCAGCCGCCACCATCCGCCGGTCCACGGGCTCGAGTAGAGCGACTCCTGACGCAGATCCCGGCGATCGGGAGGAAAGTCGGAGAGGGTGTAGAAGCGGGGCGTCGCGTAGCTGTAGAGCGCCGTCTCCGTCCAGAAGGCGATCTGGTTGCGAAGCATCGGCAGGTAGTCGATGTAGCCGGGATACCATGCGTCGAAGCCCGTACCCATATGAACCGCCCCCGGCATGTCCCGACTCTCGAGCATCTGGGCGATGGCCATGCCGATCGTGTTGACCTGGCGCGACATCCTGGCCGGCACCCGTGGGGCGACGGGCTCGGCGAAGGGGGGCAGCCAGATGCGCGTCGGAAAGGGCGAGGACTGGTGGTGCACATAGATGATCTGTGGCTCCCACTCCTGCCAGGTACGGGCCAGCACACGTGACTCCACCATGTTGAGCATGTAGGCGTCGCGGTTGTTGTCGTGCCCGAGGTAGGACTGGTACAGGAAGGGCAGGGGCGCCGTCTCGAAGGGCGTGCCCACATTCTGGGCATACCAGTCGGCCACCATGGTCTGACCGTCCGGGTTCAACGAGGGCCAGAGCACGACCACCACATGGTCGAGGATCTCGCGAATCCGTGGGTCGTCGTCGTACCCCGTGACGAGATCGTACGCCAACTGGATGGTGTGCTGTGCACCTGCCACCTCGGTGGCGTGGAGCCCCCCGTTGATGTCGACGATGGCTGGAGTGGTCGCCGCGAGGGTGCGGGCCTCGGCTTCGGTCAGCGCCTCGGGATCCGCCAGGACCCGAGCCGCATCGCGTATCTCATCGAGCCGCGCCAGGTTGGCCGGAGACGAGATGACCGCGAAAACCCAGCGCCGGCCCTGGGTGGTGCGCCCCGTCTCCACCAGTTCGATGCGCTCGCTGGCGGCGGACAACGCCTCGAAGTAGGTGACCGACTGCTCGTAGGTCGCCAGGTGGAAATCGGCCCCCGGCTCGAACCCCAGCACCGAAGCCGGCGTCGGTGGTGCCTGCCCCGAGGTAGCCGCCGTCGAACCGACCAGTCCGGCGACGATCAGCCCCGCCAGCGTCGCCATGCGAATCCCTCTCATCTTACACGCCATCCGGGACGAGAGCGGGTCGGCGTCCCGATTCCCCCTTCTGCGCATCGGCCTCGTCGGCCTCCACCGGGGCCGTCCAGAAGCCCGGGTTGGCCGGCGTCTGCGCGGCCACGGCCTGGGTGTAGAGGGCCGCATTGAACAACACCCGGAACGACCCGAAGGGCTGCCCCCGCCACTGGGGTCGCAGCCCGAGCAGCACCACCCGCCCCTCTCCGTACTCGACATCGAGAGCGGCCGCGTAGCCCTGCAGGTGCTCCTCACCCAGGAGATAGCCCGACAGGAGCGGGCTTCCCTCGCTGGCATACCGGGCGAGCACATGCCCCTCGAAGCCGTCTTCGACCGTGAACACCGGCCCACCCCCGATGAGCATCGGCGCTCGTTCGGACATGCCCGTCATCACGGGGTGCGAGGGGTCGGTGAGCACCTCGAGGATCGATCCGCTGACGAAGAACTCGGTCCGACTGATGCCCTGGGTCACGTCTCGCACCGGGAGATGGAAGGCATCCATGGCGAACCGGGAGCTGCCGTTGATGGTGACGAGTGTGCCTCCCGCGCGGACGAAGGCATCGAGGGCTCGCACACCCTCCGGACCGATCCCTCCGGCGTACCGGCCCGGGATCACTCCTTCGGCATACCCTTCCAGAATCGTGCGGGCCCCCATGTCGGCGATGACGATCACATCGTACCGGCCCCGCAACTCACCGGCGCGCACATCGGGGTTGGTGAGTTCCTCGGGAACGAACCCGTAGGCTTCCATCACCCACCGGGTCCACCCCTCGTCCATGCTCGGCTGGTATGGATGGTAGAGCCCGACCCGGGGGCGCGTCAGGGGCGTGCCCGAGGCCGACCCCCCGTCGGCCTGCAGGGCGAAGTCGCGCACCAGTGCACTGCGCGCGTCGCCCGAAAGGCCCGCGACCACCCAGCGCCCGGAGGTACCGGCACGACCGACCACACTGTCGGTCGGAGCGGACCCGGGCTGGAAGCGCACCGTCGCTCCCTGCTCCCAGGCCCGGTTCAGCGCCTTGAAGGTGTTGTTCTGCGCAGCATCGAGCACGAGGGCCCCACCGCTCCCCCTCACCCGGCCTGCGGGAGGGACGATTCCGGCGGCGGTCGCATTGCTGTCGAACCCGACGCCCGGCGGCGAATCGAAGGCCGAGGCATCTACGGACTCGACATCGGCGCCATCCCACGCCGTGGCCTCACCCACCACGGGCTCGAGGGCATCGCGCACTGCGTCGATGGGTGAATGGGCCGCCACGACCCGCACGCCCATCTGCAGTGGAAGAGTCCAGCCCGCAATGTCGTACGGCTGATCCGGAGGGCCCTCCGGGAAGTCCCGTAGATCGGGGTACTCCTGGGTGTCGAACAGCTGCCGCACGTAGTGCCCGAAGGGCTGGTCCATGGCGATCACCCAGGTGCCGGCCGTCTGCGCGACCCCCTCGAAGGTCAGGTCGCGAGTGAGGCGCTGGACCTCGATCCCGTTGAACGCCAGTCGGCGGAGCAGCTCGACAGCCGCCACCGGATCACGTTGATCGGTGGGGATGAAATAGGCGTAGGGCGGTGAGGCCGTGTAGTGCGCGATCACGTCGCGCCCGGCCTGGTAGCGGTTGTAGAGCAGATCGGAGCGGTATTTCGCGGCAAAATCGAGCACCGAGAACGACGCGGTGATCATGTAGTCGACCGCGTCCCCGATGCGCCACCAGCCGCCTTCCCAGGGCGAGGAGTACAGCGATTGCGGCCGTAGCCCGCGGTCGTTGGCCGGAAAATCGCCGAGGGTATAGAAGTGGGGCGTGGCGTAGCGGTAGAGAGCGGTCTCGGTCAGGAACGACGCGACGTTGTGGAAGTTGTTCGCATGATCCATGAAGCCGGGATACCAGTTGTCGAAGCCGGTACCCATGTGGGTGGCACCCTTCTGTCCGCGCTCCTCGAGAGCCTGCGCCATGGCCATCCCCATCAGGTTGACCGTACGCCACATGAGGGGATGCACATTGGGCGAGACCGGCTCGGCGAACGGCGGAATCCAGATGCGGGTCGGGAAGGGCGCCGTCTGGTGGTGGTTGTAGAGAATCTGCGGTTCCCACTCGCGCGTCACCCGCGTCACCACCCGCGACTCGATCATGTTGATCATGTATCCGTCGCGGTTGTTGTCGTGTCCGACGTACTTCTGGTAGAGCTCGGGCATGGGCGCCACCTCGAACTGCGTGCCCAGATTCTGTCGATACCACTCGGCCACCATGGTCTGACCGTCGGGATTGATCGAGGGCCAGAGCAACAGGATCACATTGTCGAGAATCGCTGCCTTTTCCGGGTCGTCGTCTCCGGTGACCAGGTCGTAGGCCAACTGGATCGTATGTTGTGCGTGGGCGACCTCCGAGGCATGAAGGCCTCCGTCGATGTGTACGATCGCCCTCCCCTCGGCGGCGAGCGCCCGGGCCTCGGCGTCGCTCAGTCCCTCCGGATGGGCCAGACGCTGGGCGATCTCCTGGTAGCGGTCGAGATTGCGCAGGTTCTCGGCAGAACTGATGAGAGCCACGTACCACGGGCGCCCGAACGACGTTTCTCCCACCTGCCGCAGCTCGACCCGATCCGACGCCTGGTCCAGGGCGCGGAAGTAGTCCATGGACTCTTCGTAGGTCGCCAGATGAAAATCGGCCCCCACCCGATGGCCGAGCACGGATTCCGGCGTGGGGACCGTCTGGGCAAGGGTGGGTGCAGCGAAGGCGACACAGGCGAAGACCGCGACGCCGATGAAACCAGGACGGGCGCTGCGAGGACGGGCGATGGGAGACGGGATCATGGCAAGCCGAACAAGGGGGACGCACCGGACAGACCGGCACCGACCCCCAAAAGTGGCCTACCCACCGGCGTCAGGCCAGAACCCCCTTGTGGGGTCTGTCAGTCGTCGTCGTCCCACTCCTCCCAATCCTCGTCGTCATCGTCGTCCTCGTCGTCATCGTCGTCTTCCCATTCCTCGTCGTCTTCCTCATCCCAGTCCTCGTCGTCGTCCACCTCGTCATCGTCGTCGGCCCAGGCCTTCTCTTCCCACGACTCGTCGTCGTCCGACTGGGCGACGACCTCGAGCAAGGTGACACCCATTTCCTCGTCGTCTCGAAACGACCCTGCGTCCATCCCCGAATCCTCCTGGAAGAGTGCACTCCAGGGGACACTCCCCCCGGTTGGACGCGAAACTAATCCGACCCCTCAACCTGTCAAGCGTCCAATCTCAGGACGGTCCCGGCATCGCCGCCGTCGATCCCCCGATGGAGTAGAGCGACATCGGCTCGAGTTGAAAGGTGACGTGGGTGATCCCATGCGCCTCGGCTCGTGCCCGCACCGCGTCGAGCACGGCACCGTGCGATTCGGGATTGACCAGCACACCGTGCCCCGTCAACGCCACGAACCCCGAGGTCAGGGTCCACACATGCAGGTCGTGCACATCGTCGAGATCGTCGATGGCACGAAACTCGTCCAGCAGCTTCTGGGTGTCGACATGCCTCGGTGCGGCCTCCAGCAACACGTCGGTTGCTTCGCGAACGAGCCGCCATGCGCTTACCAGGATCAATCCAGCGATCAGCATCGATGCCAGAGGGTCGGCCGCGGTCCATCCGGTCAGTGCCACCACCAGCCCGGCTACGATGGCACCCACGGACCCGAGCAGATCTCCCAGTACATGCAGGTAGGCGCCTCGCATGTTCAGATTGCCATGGTGGTGCCCGTGAAGGAGCCAGACCCCCACCAGGTTGACCAGCAGCCCCCCGAAGGCCACGCCGAGCATGACCGGCGCGTCGACCTCGGTGGGAGCGCGCAGGCGACCCACCGCCTCCCAGGTGACCATTCCGACGATGCCGAGCAACGCGGCCCCATTGATCAGGGCCGCCAGAATCTCCATGCGCACCAGTCCGTACGTCCGCTCGGGCGTAGCGGGTCTCCGGGCCCAGCGGAACGCCGCCAGCGACAGGGCCAGCGCAGCGACGTCGGTGAGCATGTGCCCGGCATCGGCCAGCAGGGCCAGCGATCCGGAGATCCACCCTCCGACCGCCTCGGCCACCATGAAGGTGGCCGTGAGCCCGAGCACCCACCACAGCCGGTGCCGCTCCGCCTGGGGGACACGCGTGCCGTCCAGGGCGTGCGACCCATGGGCCCCGTGGTCGTGTGCCATCACGACCCCTCTTCATCGACATCCGACCCGGCGATCGCCGCCTTCAGCAGGATCGGCCCCGCCAGGATGTTGCCGACGATCACGGCCATACCCAGGGCGACGACACCCCCCCCGATCTCCGGAAAGCTCCGCTCGATGAGCAACACCAGACCGAGGGTCACCCCACCCTGACTGATCAACCCGCGCCAGGTACGACTTCGAATCTGGGCGTTGGCTCCGGCAAGGCGGGTCCCCCAGTAGGTGCCGACCCAGGTCAGAGCAGCCCGTGCCAGGAGGAGCACCAACGCCGGCAGCCAGAAGCGACCCACGGCGTCCAGGTCGAGACTGGCACCGGCCACGGCGAAGAAGAAGGCGAAGATCACCACGGATACCGCCTCGATCCCACGGATCATCCTCTCGCCCGCAGACGAGAGGTTTTCGATCACGAATCCCGCAGCGACGCCGGTGAGGAGCAACTCGACATGGAGGCGGTGCGCCACCACGACGATCAGGTAGGCGAAGAGAAAGGTAGCGAAGGGGGGACGAGGGGTTCCGTCACCCCCCTGCAGGTAGAGCGAGAAGACCCACCCGAGCACCGCCCCCACCACGAGCGCTCCTCCCACTTCGCGCGCAAGATCGACCAGCACGTGGGCGGAGAACGACTGCGAGGGATCGATGAGGGGCGCCGTCAGCGCCAGCGTCAGGGTGAACAAGACGATGACCACCACATCCTTCACGATGGTCGTGCCCAGGATCGCATCGGTCAGAGGGCCCTTCGCCCCGGTCTCCTCGATGACGGCCACAGTGAGGTCGGGCGACGAATTCGCGGCCCAGACCCCGAGCAGGAGGGCAACCCCCACGGTGGCCGAAAAGGGCAGCGGCACGAGGAACCCGATGACGGGTCGCAGAGCCAACACCACGCCGGCGACGCCGACCCAGACGACGGCGGTCACCATCAGCGTGGTCCAGGCGATGGTCCGCGCCTGGGGCTTGAGGGCCTCGACCTTGAGTTCACCCCCGGCCAGGAGCGCGATCAGCGCGAGGGCGAACTCGTCGATCAGGCGCAGGTCCTGCACGGCCGCCTGGGAGAGCAGCCCCAGCACCGACGGACCCGCGACGATACCGACCAGCAGGAAGCCGGTCAGGCGGGGCAGCCCCACCCGCGACGCGAGCCGACCGCTGACGCTGGCCGCCAACAACACGAAGCCGGTGAGCACCGTCAGTCGCCCACCCTCGTACGTATCCGGGTTGGCCCAGAGGACGAGCGCCGTCACACCGAAGACCAACATCAGGGTCAGGGTGAGATCCGGCACCCGCGCGTGCGGGCTCCGGAGGCCGGGGGTGGTTTTTGCGGATCGACTCATGCGGTAGGATACCACGGTAGACGATCCGCCTCCAAGGAGTGACCCCATGACTTCGACCCGGCACCGCGGCCCCCAGGGAGGCGAAACAGCCCGGCCCGGCGCCTTCGCCGCCGCCGTCGAGGGATGGGTACGGCGCATCCCCTCCGGCATGGTGGCCAGCTATGGTGACATCGCGGCGCTCGCAGGCTCCCCGAGAGCGGCCCGTGGGGTGGGTGCCGTCCTGAACGGGCTCGAGCCGGACTCGGGCGTCCCGTGGTGGCGGGTGGTCAACCGGGTGGGCCAGCTGTCCATTCCGGCCGAGTGGGGCCGCCGGGCCCTCCAGCGTACCTTGCTGCGGCAGGAAGACGTTCGCTTCGGTCCCGACGGGGGCGTCGATCTCGAGCACCACCATTGGCGCGGCCCCCTGGAACTCGATGACTCCGACCTCTGAAGGCGCCGAAGGGCTCCGCCCCGTCTCGCTCCCGTGGCGAGTTGCACTCGGCACCCTCGCTCGGCTTCCTCAGGGGATCCTGAGCCGGGTGGTGGGGAAGGTGGGCGACCTGCCCCTGCTGCGCCCCCTGCGCCGACCCGTCCTGGGGGTGTTCGCTCGCCTCACCGGAATCGATCGGTCCGAAGCCGCGCGCCCGCTCACCGAGTACGCCAGCGTCAACGAGTTCTTCGTGCGGCGACTGAAGCCGGGTGCACGCTCGTTTCCCGACGCCCCCGATCAGATCGTATCGCCCGTCGACGGTGTGGTGGGGGCCGTCGGCCGCGTCGTGGAGGGGCGCGCGATCCAGGCCAAGGGCCGCAACTACACGGTGGCCCAGCTGCTGGACGATCCGGTGCGGGCGCGGGCGTTCGAGGGAGGCCTGTTCGTCACGGTCTACCTCTCGCCACGGCACTACCACCGTATCCACACGCCGCTGCCCGGTGGCGTCACCCTGGCGCGCCACGTCCCGGGCCGCCTCTTCCCCGTCAATCGGCCCGCTGTGGCCCATGTACCCGACCTCTTCGTCGTCAACGAACGACTGGTCGTCTTTCTCGAGACGGCGCTCGGGCCGGTGGCGGTGGCCGCGGTGGGAGCGTACAACGTCGGTCGGATATCGGCCGCATTCGATCCGGCGTGGAGCGGGACCGCCGCGTCGTGGATCACCAACCGCGCCACTCCCCCACCGCCGGTGCGCACCTACACCCCGCCCATTGCGCTGGGACCGGGCGACGAACTCATGGCGTTTCACCTCGGCTCGACCATCGTGCTCCTGGCCCCTCCCACCACCACCCTCGTCGACGGGATCAGGAGCGAGGTCGAAGTGCGTGCCGGTCAGCTGCTCGCCACCGCGGCTGCTTGACCGTTGCGGTGCCCCCGGGCACCCCGTTGTTCCAGCGACGCCGCCGTCGCATACTCCCGAAGACGCCCCTCTCTGCCCGAATCCCGAAACCACACCCACGTGAGCCCCACCAACCCCCTGCTCCACGAAGATCTCCCGATTCCCTTCCACGAGATTCGCGGGGAACACGTCGAGCCCGGTGTGCGCGAGATAGTGGGCACTGCACAGCACCGACTCGAGGCGCTCGTCGCCAATCCGGCGGCGCCGACCTGGGACAACACGATCCAGGCGCTCGACGATCTCGGTCGTTGGGTATCCGAACGCCTCACGCCGGCCTCGCACCTGCTCTCGGTGGCGGAGACGGCAGAACTCCGCCAGGCCTACAACACGGTCCTTCCCGAAATCACGCAGTTCTGGACCCGCCTCTCGCTTCATGAGGGCCTGTGGTCACGATTGCGCGCCTTCGAGGCCAGCGACGAGGCAAAGGCACTGGGGGGGCTGAAGCGGCGGCATCTCGACAAGACGATGCTCGAGTTCCGTCGCTCCGGTGCGGACCTGCCGCCCGCCCCGCGCGCCCGCCTGGAAGAGGTCCAGGTACAGCTCTCCACCCTCCAGCAGACCTTCGGCGAAAACGTGCTCGACGCGACGACGGCGTGGGAACTGCTGGTCACCGATTCCTCCCGGTTGGCCGGAATCCCCGAGGCGGCCCAGCGCCGTTTCGCCTCCGCCGCCCGGGCATCCGATCGCGAGGGCTGGCTCCTCACCCTCGATTTTCCCTCGGTCGAGCCCGTCCTGAAGTACGCCCGTGACCGGGCGCTGCGGCAGGAGGTGTTTTCGGCCTACACGACCCGATGTCGGAGTGGGCGCTACGACAATCGCGCCCTGATCCTGGAGATCCTGCGACTGCGGACCGAGCTCGCCGACATTCTCGGTTACCCCGGATTTCCGGACTACGTGCTCGAGGATCGCATGGCCCGGAACGAGGCCCGGGCCCGGGATTTCGAAGCCGAACTCACCGAGCGCGCCCGTCCGTACTGGCTTCGCGATGTCGAACAGCTGCGCCACCACGCCCGGCAGCTGGGTCTCGACGCCCTCCACCCCTGGGATGTCGCCTACGTCAGCGAAGACCTGCGTCGCACCGAGTACGAGCTCGACGACGAAGACCTGCGCCCCTACTTCCCGCTGGATCGTGTCGAGGCGGGGCTGTGGGAACTGGTGCGCCGCGTCTTCGGCCTGAGGGTCACCGAAGCACCCATCGACGAAGTCTGGCACCCCGATGTTCGTCACTTCGAGATCCACGCCGACGACGGCACGCGACTCGGGCAGTTCTATACCGACTGGTTTCCGCGCAAGGAGAAGCGCCAGGGCGCCTGGATGAACGACTTCAGATCGGGCGGCCCTCGCCCCGATGGAGGCTTCGATCCCCACATCGGGGTGATCTGCGGCAACTTCACCCCTCCGCAAGACGGTCGCCCCGCGCTGCTCACGCACCGTGAGGTCGAGACGCTGTTCCATGAGTTCGGACACCTGTTGCACCATTCCACGTCACGTGTACCCGTCCGAGCGCGTGGAGGGCTGAACGTGGCGTGGGACTGGGTCGAACTCCCCAGCCAGATCATGGAGAACTGGGCCTGGGAGCGAGACGCCCTCGATCTCTTTTCGGGCCATCACGAGACGGGCGAGCCCCTTCCCGACCTGTTGTTCGAGCGAATGCAGCGCGCCCGCCGGTTCATGGGTGGCTGGCAGATGATGCGTCAACTCAGCTTCGGAACCGTCGATCTCGAGCTGCACGGACCTTACGCGCGCAACCTCGACGGCGCCGATCCCGATGCGCTCATGGCCTGGGTCGCAGCACGCCTCGAGGCCTTTTCGGCCGACCGTGAGTTTGCCGAGTTCCACGCTCTTCCGGCCTTCACGCACCTGTTCAGCGGGGGGTACGCCGCCGGGTATTACAGCTACCTCTGGTCGGAGGTGCTCGAAGCCGACGCCTTTTCGCGGTTCCGCGACGAAGGCATCTTCAATCGCGAAACCGGTCGCGCCTACATGGATGCGATTCTCAGTCGCGGTGACAGCGAGGACCCGGAGGTGCTGTTCCGGGAGTTCCTGGGCCGCGACCCCGACCCACAGGCGCTCCTGGACAGAAATCTGGGACCCCGACCCGCGTAGATCCTACCGATCCCCGAAGGAGGTCTCCTATGCGCTGTCCACGCCCGTCGTCGCTCTGTGTGCCCCTCGTACTTCTCGCATTCGGGGGGTGTACCGAAGAGCAGCCCGCCTTCGGTGATGCATCGTCGATCGTCACCGCCATGCCCACCGAGGCCTGGGATCTCACGGCCGACTCGGTGTACGGCGCCCTCGAGCCGACCATCTACACGGTGCGCGACGAGAAGATGTTCACCGTGAGCCATGTCGATCCTGCCGACGCGAGTGCCTGGAGCCAGCTCCGGCGCTTTCGCCAACTTCTGGTCGTGGGTCCCGCGAGCGCGCCCTGGATCGAGCCGGTGCTGAAAGCCGCGCGGGCCGAGGACCGTGGCGGGCTCGTGGTGCAGGCGTCCGACGTCTGGGCCCGCGGCCAGACCGTGACCGCCGTCGTCACCCCCGAGGGCGAAGTCGCTCAGGCCCTGCTCGGTGCGCTCGACGAGCTGCACGCCCTCTACGACCGCCAGTATCGTCAACTCGCCACGACCCGGATGTTCGTTTCGCAGCCGGATTCCGCGCTGGTCGACACGCTGCAGAACCGAGCAGGGTTCTCGCTGCTGTTCCCCATGGTCTACGATTGGGCGACCCAGGACTCGGTCTACATCTTCCGCAACGACAACCCCGATCCATCCGAGCTGATCCGACAGGTCGCGGTCACCTGGGCGAGTCCCATTCCGCTCGGAATGGAGGGTGAGGATTTTCTCGCGTGGCGGCAGGAAATCGCAAACGACTACTACTCCGATGCGCAGGTGGCGGTGACCGACAACGTCACTGCCGGCCCGTTCACCTTCGACGGGCTCGACGCCTATCAGATCCAGGCCGTCTGGCAGAGCCCACCCGACGAGTTTCCCGCCGGTGGGCCCTTCGTGCTTCGAGCCGTCGCCTGTCCGAATCAGGATCGCATGTACCTGCTCGATGCCTGGCTGTATGCCCCCGGCAAGGAGAAGTACCAGTACATGATCCAGCTCGAGACGATTCTGGACTCGTTCCGCTGCGGGGACCGGTAGACGATTCTGGACTCGTTCCGCTGCGGGAGCCGTTGGACGGCATCCAGCCAGCCATCGGGGTTCGAAGCCGTCTCTCTCCCAGGGGCCGTTCGTGCCCACCGTCCGTTCGTGCGATTCCGGAAATGGTACGCGTGATCGACGACCGGCGGTCGTCTCGATGTGACGATGTGGGTACGGTCCTTGCACCTTTGCGCGCGCGCTCTCCCTGACATTGCCTTGTGAACGGGTCACCCCGATGAGCCCCGCCCTCCACTCTGCCGGATCCACCTCGGGCGACCGAACGGCCAACGATGATGCCCGACGGCTGAAGGACGCCCTGGAGGGGTGCCTCGCGGTTCCGTTCACCTCCGGGAACCGGATCGAGCGCCTTCGCAACGGCGATGAGATCTTCCCCGCCATGCTGGAGGCGATCGCGTCGGCGAAGGAGCGGGTGGACCTCGAGACCTTCGTGTATTGGTCGGGCGAGGTCGCCGAGACGTTCGCAGACGCCCTCATCTCCGCCGCAGAGAGGGGAGTTGAGGTGCGTGTTCTGCTCGACGCCGTCGGGAGCTTACCGATGTCCGCGCAGCTCCGCGCCCGACTCGATGCATCGAGAGTAGATATCCGCTCGTTTCGCCCCCCCGTGCGGTGGCGGTTCTGGAATCTCGACCATCGCACACACCGCAAGATCCTGGTCTGCGATGACGTCGGCTTCACCGGAGGAGTGGGAATCGCAGACGAGTGGAGGGGCGACGCGAGGAATCCAGACGAGTGGAGGGAGTCCCACTTCAGGATCCGAGGCCCGGCCGCAGGATTTCTGCGGGCGTCCTTCGTGGGACACTGGCTTGAAGCGATCCCGGCCGGCCATGTGAGCGATGCCCTGGCCGGGGTCCGCTCGAACCCCGCACAGCAGAGTGTCGTGGTAGAGCCCCACGTCGAGCCCGCGGGACCCGGACAGGTGCAGGTGATCCGGAGTGGGGCCGGAGTGGGATGGACCGACGTCGAGATCCTGCTGCGCGCCCTCGTCACCAACGCGGTCACCCGGCTCCGGATCACCACCGCCTATTTCGTACCCGACGACGGGCTGGTGGATCTCATCGGTGCGGCCGCGGAACGCGGCGTCCAGGTGGAAATCCTCAATCCGGGACCCCACACCGACCATCGCATCTGTCAGCTCGCGGGTGAGGACATCTACCAGGGGCTACTCGACCGTGGCGTACGGATCCGGCGCTATCAGCCCACCATGCTCCACGCCAAGGTGATCACGGTCGATGGGATCTTGAGTGTGATCGGATCCGCGAATTTCAACCACCGTTCGTTGTTGAAAGACGACGAGATCTGCCTCACCGTCCTCGACCGTGAATTGACCCGGACGCTGGATCGGGATTTCGATGACGACCTCCGCACCGCGAGAGAAATCGACCCATCCGTGGACTGGGCGAAACGCGGCGTCGTACAGCGTACGAGCGAGTGGTTCGCTCGACGGATCCGCCGTCAACTCTGATCCCGGGGCGTTCGCGCCACCCCACGACCCGTACCCAACAGGACCGTCGGCTGCCCTTCGTGTGTTCGGAGATGTGAACCCCCGCCGATGGCGGGACAACCCGCGCCTGTTTATCCTGCAAGCCCTTTGTGCGCGGCCCCGCTGCCCACTCGACGATCCGCTGGAATCGGGCCCTACCGGAGATGTCATGTCGTCCCCACCCAGTTCCGCCCTCCCGTTGCAGAACGCTGACGTGGTTCTCGATCGCGACGGGTTCCTCCGGTCTCTCCTCCGCGAGTTGACCGGTACTCTCGAAGATGTCGTCGGGCTCGACGAAGCCCAGGGTTTCGTGTCGGTCGTCGGTCGCCGTATCGGCGAGGACATCGGCGCGTCCTACCTCGAGGCACTCGATCTCCAGCGCCTGGATCGCGACGGTGTCGCCGAGGTCCTGGTCGATCTCAAGCGCCGCATCCAGGGCGACTTCTTCCTCGTCGAGGTGACCGCCGAGAAGATCGTCCTCGGCAACCGCGCCTGTCCCTTCGGCGACAAGGTCATCGGGCGTCCGTCGCTCTGCATGATGACATCGAACGTCTTCGGCACCATCGCGGCCGACAACCTGGGGTATGGCAAAGTGGTGTTGGAGGAAACGATCGCCGAAGGGGCGTCCGGGTGTCGGGTGGTAGTCTACCTCGAAGCATCGCCGGAGGCGGAGGCGGCCCGCGGGCGGGAATACTACCAATCGACCGACCGGGCATGATCCCGATCCGTGACCTCCGCGGCTTCCTGGAGACCCTTCCGGCTCCCTTGTTGCTCGTCACCGAAGCCGGGAAGATCCTCATCTCCAATCCCCCCGCCGACCGCCTGTTTGGAGATCCGGCGGGCGGGGTGGAGGGCTGTTCCCTCTTCGACCTCCTGGTCGACGAACGGTCGAGGGCGGTCGACTACCTGAGACTGGCAGGGCGCTCATCGGGTGCGATCGCGGGTTCACTTCGCCCCCGACCCGAGGGGTCACCGTGTGCCTGCCATGCGGGACTCGTGCGATCGAGGGGCACGGATAGCCCCGCCCTGATCGCGCTCTACCTGGTACCGCGTGCGGCGGCATCGAAGCGCTTTCGGCTCCTGGACGAGCAGGTGGCGAGGCTCACCCGGGAGGTGGCTCGCCGCCGTCGGGCGGAAGGGGAGGCCCACCGGCTCCTCGAGCGCCTCGACCGGAGTCGACAGATGCTCGAGGAATCCCAGCGCATTGCCCGTCTCGGAAGCTGGGAGTGGAACCCCGTGAGCGGGGATCTGGTCTGGTCGGCCGAGATGTACCGGCTTTACGGCCTCGACCCTGCGGGACCGCCGGTGGACTTCGAAACCTTCGAGTCCCTGGTCCATCCAGATGACCGGGCGCTCCTGCGGCACACCATCGAGGGTGCCTTCGAGTCGGGCGACCCCTTCGCGTTCGACCATCGTTTCGTGCGAGCCGACGGGATGGAGCGGATCTTCCACTGCCGGGGGCGGGTCATTCAGGACGATCAGGGGGTGGTTCAGGCGATGCTGGGAAGCGGCCAGGACATCACCGATCGAAAGAGGGAGGAAGAGGGGCTCCGCCTCCTCGCCGAGGCCGGACAGATCCTGGGTTCATCACTCGACTACGAAGAGACGCTTCACCGCGTTGCCGTGCTGGCCGTCGACCATTTCGCCGACTGGGTGACCATCGATGTCATCGAGGGAGACCATGTCCGTCGCCTCGCCGTCGCCGCATCGGAGCTGGGCAAGGACGAACTCGTCGCAGAACTCGCCCGGCGGTGGCCCCCAAGCAAAGAGGGCGACCACGGGGTCGCGCAGACCCTCCGCACGGGGCGTCCCCTACTGATCCGGAATGTTCCGGACAACCTGATCGATGAACTCGCCGATGACCCCGAGCATGCGGCGGTGATCCGTCGTCTGGGTGCGCGGTCGCTCATCTCGGCTCCAATGGTCGCGCGGGGACGCATCCTCGGTGCCATCGGATTGGTGCTCAGCGACGCGGCACAGACGTTCACCGAAGACGACGTGTCCCTCGCGATGGAGTTGGCGGTACGGGCCGCGACCGCAATCGACAATGCCCGTCTCTACCAGGCCGCCCAGACGGCCGCTCGTACTCGTGACGAACTCATCGCCGTGGTGTCGCACGACCTGCGCAATCCCCTGGGAGCGATCCTGTCGGGCCTCGCGATGATCCGCGACTTCACGCTTTCTCCCGACCGACTCCAGCAGGTTCTGACGGTGATCGGGCAGGCCGCCGAACGGATGGACCGCCTGACCACCAACCTGCTCGACGCCGCCCGCATCGAGGCGGGGCATCTGGAGATCCAGCTCCAGCGCCAGTCCGTCCAGTCGCTGCTCGAAGATGCGGTTGCGCTTCATGCGCTATCGGCAGATGAAGCGGGGGTGACGTTGGCCTTGGAGCTGGCCGACCTTCCGGCAGCGTCTCTGGACGGCGCTCGCGTCCTGCAGGCACTCGAGAATCTGCTGGCCAACGCCATCCGCCACACCCCTGCGGGCGGGCGGGTGGTGGTTGAAGCCCGCGGGGGACCCGATGGGGTGATCGTGTCCGTCGTCGACACGGGACCGGGTGTTCCGGAGTCGATGCTGCCCCATGTATTCGACCGGTATCGACAGGGCCCGCACGGTCGGAAGGGGTCCTCGGGGCTGGGGCTACCGATCGCCAAGGGCATCGTCGAGGCCCACGGAGGCCGGATCTGGGTTGAGAACGAAGTGGGGCGAGGGGCGCGGTTCTCCTTTCTCCTACCGACGGTCGATGCAAAGGAGCAGATCAGCGGCGCCAGGTGAGCCTTCTCCCGGCTGCGGCGCTCACAACCCGAACTTCTTGCGCTTCCGCCAGAGGGTGGAGGGCGCGATCCCGAGGGTGTCAGCGGCCTCGTCCAGGGATTCTGCGACCGCGAGCACCCGTTCGATGTGGGCTTTTTCCAGCTCTGCGAGCGAAAGGTCCACCGGTGGGGCCAGCGCTGGCTGCACCGTCGGGCCTGTCGCGTCGGGAGGAGGGGGAGCGACGGCAGGCGGGGTCATCGAGCGCACCCAGTCCGTCGAGTCCGGAAACAACTCCCGCGGGATTTCCCTGGTGGTCGAGAGTATGACCGCTCGTTCGATCGCATTCTGGAGTTCCCGCACATTTCCTGGCCAGGAATTGCGGCGGATATGATCCCACGCCGTCGTCGAGAAGTCGGAGAGATCGCGATTGTACTTGCGGGCGTAGAAACGGAGAAAGCTCCGCGCCAGGTCCTCGACATCTTCAGGGCGGTCCCGCAAGGGGGGCACCGTGAGTTCGATTACATTCAGGCGATACAACAGGTCTTCCCGGAAGTCGCCCTCGCGCACGGCGGTCTCGAGATCGCGATTCGTGGCCGAGACCAGGCGCACATCCGCCCGTCGTGGCGCAGGATCACCGACCCGCTCGTATTCACGATCCTGTACGAAACGCAGGAGTTTCGGCTGGATCGGCATGGGCAGGTCGCCGATCTCATCGAGAAACAGCGTCCCTCCCTCGGTGAGGTCGATCTTGCCGGCCTGCGTCTTCACGGCGCCGGTGAACGCTCCCTTGACGTGACCGAAGAGTTCGCTCTGCAGGAGCTCGGAGCTGAGGGAAGGACAATTCACCACCGAGAAAGCAGCCTTCGCTCGAGGCGATGCGCGGTGGATCTCCCGAGCCAAGACCCCTTTGCCGGTCCCGCTCTCGCCCCGGATCAGGACCAACGCTTCGCTCTCGGCAACGCGGCGGGCCAATGCGATCACTCGGCGCATGCCCGGATTCCGGCTTTCCAGAACGGGCTGCGGGTTCGCACGACCCGCCTCGCTTTCGAGTTCCTCGACCCGACGCTCGAGCCGCCGGATGGCGCCCAGTCGCTCGACGATGATTCGCACGGTCTGGGGCTTGATCGGTTTGACCAGGTAGTCCTGCGCGCCCTTCCGCATGGCGTCCACTGCCGTTTCCACTGTCGCATGGGCGGTGATGAGGACCACCTTCATCCACGGCGCCTGACCCAGCAGTTTCGGGATCAACTCGAGGCCGGATTCGCCACCGAGCCGCAGGTCGACGAAGGCGATGTCGAAGACCCCCCTCTGGGCGGTGTCGAGGGCGGCTGCTCCCGACGCCACAGTCGTGACGCGATGCTCGTCTCGTTCGAGGCAGAGGGCCAAGACCTCGCGAACGGATTCGTCGTCGTCGACAACCAGTACATCGAGGCGGCCCGCGGCGGCTGTGCTCATCGGCGCACCCGTCTGAGGTCGGCGAGCAGCAGGGATGCCCTCATGGCCCGAGGCCGGAGTTGAACCAGGAATGCGATTGCGCGTGGGTGGAGAAGGTGCATCGGCATGCCGTCGAAGTGGGGGGTAGTGAGGGTCATTCCGCTCGAATCGGGAGGGTGACGGTCACCGTCGTGCCCCTACCGACCACGCTCTCGAGGTCCACGGTGCCGCCCACCTGGCGGAGGGCCTCGCTGACGATGGCAAGGCCGAGTCCATCGCCGGGCATGTCGTGCGACAATCTGGCCGACCACTCGAGCACCCGCTCCAGTTGTCCGGGTGGAATGCCGATTCCGTTGTCGCGTACCGTGAGGACCACCTGATCGTCGTCACGATGGCCTTGGATCCAGACGCTCCGATGAGGTCCCTCGGGCGATGCGTACTTGATCGCATTGTCGAGCAGGTTGCGAACGACGAGTCGGGCGGGTCCACCGTCGACCGGGAGCCCGGGAACCTCGGAAATGACGAGCTCCACACCGGCCGATCGGGCCGGGGCTTGCATGGCGTCGGCACATCGCCGCACGATCTCGTTCAACGGGGTCGGACGCACCTCGGGAAATTGCGTAGGATCGACGGCGGTGGCGATGGCTCGGATATCGTCGATCGTTTCAAATGCGCTGGCCATCGAACCGCGCGAGAGAGCGTAGATCCGATGGCGGTCGAGGGCGTGATCGTGGTCGTCGTGAAGCATGTGGAGCGCCGTCTCGGTCGCCCCGAGACGGTTCCGGACCTCGTGGGCCAGGGTACGACCGAACTCGTGGAGGATCCGGCCGCGTTCTCGCTGCCGTCGCAGAGAGACCGCCCGGTCCTGCGCATCCAGGCCCGCGACCAGCCAGCGAGCCGCACGCTTCACCGCGAGCACGGCCTCGACCGGATGTGGGTTCCCGGCCCCGTCGATCAGCTCGTCGGTGACACCCGCAGCCCTCGCGACCACTTCTCCGACCAGCGTATTCGTCGAGACCCCGCGCACGCGTCCGGCGTCGCCCAATCGTCGCCCCAACGATTGGAAGCGTTCACGTGCCGGAGCACCCTCTGCCGAAGGACGCTCTGCCTCCCCTCGAAGCAGCGGTGTCACGTCCCTCAGGACGAACTCACGTTGAGGCACTGGGGCCTCGGGGGTCGGAACCGTCGGATAGATTGCTCATGACCACCGCGATCAGATTTCGAGGCGACAAAGGCTTCCGGAGGACCTCTCGGAACGGTGTAGTATGGCGAAGACGCTCGACAGCGTCAGCATCGGCCGAGAACCCGATGATCACCGGTGCCTCGTCTCCCAGGCGCTCGACGATGGCTGTTGCGAGCCGATCACCGTCCAGTCCCGGCATATGGATATCCGTGAGGACGAGGCGCGGTCGCTCTCGGAGGACGATTTCCAGTCCCTCCAGGCCGTCAGCGGCGGTACACACATTGAACCCCGCCACCTCGAGGGCCAGGCCGATGACCTCACGTGCATACGGTTCGTCGTCGACGACCAGTACGAGTTGGAAGCGGGGCTTCACGGATCACCTATCGCGGTTGACCGGCCGCCATCGCCCCGCATTGGGGACATGCGCGCCGCACCGGTATTCCGATGCGAGGCTCGGTCCTCGCCCTTCGCGGTAGGGCTCGGGAAGGTGACCCGTATCGTGGTGCCGTGCCCGGGATCGGACTCCAGTTCGAGGGATCCCCCCAGATAGTCGACCGCTTCACGGGTGAGCCAGAGGCTGAGTTCTTCCCCTTCATCGGTCGAGACGAGATCCAGGACCTCGACCTCGAAAGCTGCGTCTTCTCCGTCGCCGAAAACCTGGGCGTTGCTCGTCATGACGAGTTCCACCAGCCCATCGTCTGTGGACCGGGCCGCGAGGTCCACCCTGGGATCCGATGTCGACAACTTGGCCGCCCGCTCAATCACGGTCGTGAGAAGGTTGTACAACAGCACCTGGACCGGGCGCGGATCGACGCGCTGGTGCGGGGGCGTTCCATGGAGTTGCAGCTCCACGCGTCGGCGTCCCGCGAAGGCGGCAATCTGCTGAACGGTGCGCTGAAGCAGATCCGCCAGGGGCAGCGCGGGCCGCCTCGTCGCCGACTCTTCGCCCGACAGCCAACGAATATCGTCTGCGCTGGCGATCGCCGCCTGGATCGCAGCAAGCAGGAGCCCTTCAAGCCGCAGACGATGCTCAGGCGACAGCGTATCCGTTTCGAGGAGATCGAGTGCCGTCGACGCGGCGTGAAGGCGATTCCGGAGTTCGTTTCCGAGCACGTCGGCGTAGATGGCCGCACTCACCGCGGCCTCGGCCTCGAACCGTTCCCTCCAGCTGCGGAACGTCCGCTCGGCTCTCCTGGCCAGGATCTGCACACCGTCCATCACCGCCCCCGCCGCCCGGGCGCGGTCCAAGCCCTCGGACTTCTGGGACCGTCGACTCCCAGGCGCGAGACGCGTCTTCACGATCAGGTCTCCCAATCGTCCGAACCTCTCGCTCAACTCTCCCTCGTCGAGCCCCGCCTGACGCCAGCCGCGCACGACAACCCCCAGGGGATGTCGGGTGGCCGCCTCGAAATCCTGGGGTACGGAACGCTGGTCCCCACAGGTCAGAAGCGCGGCGACGAGAAGGTCCCACGAACACTCGGTGTCCGGCGAGCGCTCGGTGTCCGGCAGAAGTGCCCGAAGGTCGGACGGCAACTGGTCTCGCGATAGTGTGCCGAGCCTGCCGAGCCCTGAATCGGGAGCTGTCGACGTCGGATCGGTCCGGGGTTTCACGCCGCCTCCGCATACTTCTTCACCACCCTGACGAGTTCATCCGGCGCGACGGGTTTCAGAAGCACGTGGTGGAAGACCTCTGCGAGGTCTTCCTTGCTCTCCGGCAGACTCGAACTCCCGGCGACGGCGACGATCGGAATCCCCATGGTCCGAGGATCGGATGCGAGAATGTGTGCCACTTCGAATCCGTTCAACCCGGGCATGGCGAGGTCCAACACGATCACATCGGGCACATGGCCCACCGCCGATGCCACCCCGGTCCGACCTCCCTCGGCCTCGATTACCTCGAATCCGTGGTGTTCGAGCAAGAACCGCAGGATCGCTCGAGTTTCGAGCAGGTCTTCGATCACGAGCACGGTCGCTTCGTCAGACATCGGGCTGCGCGGACATGAGGCGCTCGAGCTCCGGATACAGCGCTGGCGCGAATCGGGGAGCGGCGCTCCGGGAATCGGCTCGAGCCGGAAGATAGGTGAAATAGACGGGTACCCCGCGGCTTACGTCATAACTCCGCGGAGAGGGGCCTCCCCGGGCGGTCTCGACATCGTCGGCGAGCACGCCCTCCCGGCCCAGAAGGTGCGCCAGAGCCCATGGATCGGACAAGCGCACGCAGCCATGGCTCGCCGCACGGAAGGCCCGCTCGAAGGTGCCCTTCGACGGGGTATCATGCATATAGATCGCCTGCTGGTTCGGGAAGAGGAACTTCACTTCGCCGAGGGCGTTGCCCGGCCCCGGGCGCTGACGGATCCGATAGCCGCCGGCCCACGAATCGGTGTCGGACCAGTCGAGCACCGAGGGGTCGACCACGGATCCGTCGCGCCCGATCACTTCGTACGCTCCTTCCGCCAGATGGTTCGGATTCGAGGCCTGGGCCGGTGCGATCTCACCCAGGGCGATGGAACTCGGCACGTGCCAGAAGGGATTGACCACCACGGTTCGGAGCGTATCCACCAGCGGGGGCGTAGGGGTACGGACTGCACCCACCACGACGGGCATCTCGAGGAGCGAGGCGAACTGTTCGACGGCCTGGAGTTCGAAGGTCGGCAGGTTGACCCAAAGAGTGAATTCAAGCCCGAAATCGCGCGGCAACCACCGGAACCACTCCAGCGCCTGCTCGAGCTGACCGACGCGTCGAGAGGCCGGGACAGCCAGGGCAGCCCAGGTGGCTGGACCCACCACCCCGTCCGGGTCGAGCCCGACCCTCGCCTGGAACGCCTGGACGGCCAGCACGAGTTCCGGATCGTACGCATCGGTGGAGGAGGTGCGGCCCGTCCCAGCCAGCTCCGCCTCGACGGGCTCCGGTGAAGCCACCATGCGGGTGCGTAGGATCGCCACAGCCGGATGCCGGTCTCCCGGCTCCAGCAGATGATCGGCAGCGGGTGCAACCGAAGGCCATCCTCCGGCGTCGGCGATGTCGCGATAGATGCCGAGCCACGCACGTAGCGCTTCGTATTCGGGGTGCAGCGGTAGTGGAAGCTCGGCCGTACCGATCGAGTCGGTCTCGGTCGTGCGGTAGGCGTCGGGTCGGTCCGCCGACGAGACGAATCCGTTGAGGAGATCGTCTTTCAGGCGAGCCTCTCCCTCATCACCCTCGCTGTACCGTCCCGTCGGGATTCCGTGCGAGCGGGCTACGGCATCGAGCGACCGTGCACTCGTCTCGCGCGAGGACGGGAAAGCCGGTGCCCCCGGATCGTCGAGGGAGCTGGACGGCCCGCCACACGACGAGACCAGGGCGAGAACGACGACCGCCGAGGCGGCTGAAGCGCGAGTGCGGAGTCGGGGTTGGGTTCGCATAGGTCGGGGTCTCGCTCGAGGTGGGTGGTCCCCCCCCGATAGACGCAACCCGCGTGCCGGGCGAGGGGCCGCCCGGGTCTACCTCCGCTTTGCCCTTGACTCCAGCCACGCAGGGGATGTCGGACCCACTCCGGCTGGCTGGTCGACCCGCAAGGTGGACGATGACGTCGTCCACTTTGAAAGACTGATGGCCAGAGCCGTCGCATCTGCCGGACTGGTCCCACCACCGGGCAGCGAAGAACGGCCGAGATGCCGCAAGCGGTGGCCGTGAACGGTGCGACGGCACGGGCCTTGCGCATCGAGGCGGGTGGCACTGCTTCCACCGATCGCCTTCCCTCATCCGGAGACAACGTCATGCTCGGTCTCGCCGTCACCTTCCTGATTGTCGCCCTCATCGCCGCCGTCTTTGGCTTCGGCGGAGTCGCCGGCACGGCGGCCGGTTTGGCCAAGCTGGCCTTCTTCGTGTTCCTCGTGATGGCTGTCCTCGCTTTTCTCTTCTGACGTGGACGCCTGTGGTATCCCGGGGATTCTCCAGGGATTTCCGGTTTTCTCAGAGCGGAAGAAGGGTACCCACGCTTCAGCCCCCGAAGGTGTCACAGGACTGGGGATCGCCCGTCTCGAGCCCTCTCGACAGCCACTGCTCGCGCTGGCTCGAGGTGCCGTGGGTGAAGGCCTCCGGCACCACTTCGCGCCCGGCGCGGCGCAGCAGACGGTCATCGCCGATGGCCTGCGCGGCAGCCAGCCCCTCGGCGACGTCACCCGGCTCGAGCATGCGCGCAGTCCGATTGGCATGGTACGCCCAGACCCCGGCATAGCAGTCGGCCTGGAGCTCGAGTCGCACCGACAGCGCGTTGACGTCGGCCTGGGATCGGCCCGACTGGAGCCGTCGCACCTCGTCCGAGGTGCCCAACAGGTTCTGCACGTGATGACCCACTTCGTGGCCGATCACGTAGGCCGCCGCAAAATCGCCGCCGCCTCCCATCTCGGCCAGATCGTCGAAGAAGGTCAGGTCGAGATAGACCTCCTGCGCGGGTGGGCAGTAGAAGGGGCCCATCGCCGCGCTGCCCATACCGCACGCCGAACTCGTGCGGCCCGAGAAGAGCACCATACGGGGTTCCCGGTAGGTCGAGCCCGACGCCTGGAAGATTTCGCTCCAGACGTCTTCGGTCGAGGCGAGAACCACCGAGGCGAAGTCTGCGAGCTCAGCCTGCTCGGGAGGGGGCGGCCCCGCCGGGCCGGCTCCGAGACCCTGTTGATCCAGGCCCTGGAGGAGCGCCATGGGGTCACCGCCGAGCAGCAACACCACGAGGGCGACCACGAGCAGGCCCAACCCTCCGCCGGCCGCGGCCCTGCGCCCCCGGCGGTCTTCGACGTTCGAACTACGGCGGCCCGATTTCCAACGCATCAGTTGACCCCGAAGGTGGCATGCACGGTGACCGTGATCTCCTTGTCGCGCGTCTGCGTATCGTAGACGCCGTACCCCTGCACCTCGGTCGAGTAGGGCTCCCGGATCTGGAAGACACCGGCCCGCGCCTCGATGAGATCGCCCAGCCCGTCGCCGGCGATCTCGACGGCCCGCGCGCGCGCGTCTTCGGCCGCCTGCTGCAGGAGCGATCGCTTCAATACGGCGATCTGGTCGTAGAAGTACTCCAACTGCGATCCCTCGAGACCGAGCCCTTCGCGAATCAGATCACCGGGATCGAGCGCGAGCGACTCGACGGCCTCGAGATCGGTGCTGACCACGAGAAAGGTCTGGCGCAACTGCATCCCACCCACCTGCCCCTCTCGATCATAGATCGCATTGGTGGTTACCGGCTGCAGAGACACATCGTCGGTCGCCACGCCGGCCTGGTCGAGTCGGCCCACCAGGCGAGCCCGGTCCTCACGCAGTCGTTGGAAGCCGGCCGCCTCTCCACCCACGGGCACCGACCGGACCAGTTGCACACGCCATTTCACGACGTCCGAGGTGAAGGGCACCGTGGCCGACCCCACCACCCGAACGGTGCCCGGGGGTCGCCGGCCCTTCACGAAAGCGGTACCGAGGGTGAGGCTCGCCACCACGAGTCCGAGGGCCAGGATCCACGCCCACGCCGAGCCGGAGCGAGCTACGCGTTCGGAAGCGTTCATAGTGCGATCGGTGAAACGAAGAGGGGAATCGAATTCGGCATCACATCATCCGTCATGCAAGCCCTGTACCCGCGCCGACGGAGCGGGTTCGTGTCCCGCCCGGCGAGGTCGGTCGCCAGGCTTCCGCCAGTGGGTCCGGAACACAACCCGCATTCCTCTGCCGCACGTCGAGCGAGGGGCTTTGAGGCGGTCGGGCCGAGCCCTACAATGAGCCACCTTCGCACTCGCCCTCACGCCACCGCGCCCGTGTCGTTCGTCCACCTTCATACGCATTCCGAGTACTCGCTCCTCGACGGCGCCAACCGCATTTCCGATCTGGTCCGTCGCGCCGCCGAGTTCGAGATGCCCGGCCTCGCGCTGACCGACCACGGGTGCATGTTCGGAGCCTGGACCTTCCAGAAGGCCGCTCGCAAAGAGGGCATCACCCCGATCCTGGGCATGGAGGCCTACGTCGCACCGGGTGATCGTCGGGATCGGTCCCGGTCCGGGCAGGGTGAGAAGGCCTACTACCACCTCGTCCTCCTCGCCCGGGATCGGCAGGGCTATCAAAACCTCGTCAAGCTCTCGTCACTGGGATACACGCAGGGCTTCTATCACAAGCCGAGAATCGACCGGGAACTGCTCAGGAGCCATGGCGAGGGGCTGATCGTATCGTCGGCATGCCTCGCTGGAGAGGTGGCGCGACACCTGATGGTCGACGACTTCGACGGGGCCCGCGAGGCCGCCTCGTGGTATGCCGACGTGTTCAAGGATCGGTACTATCTCGAGGTGCAGGGCCACGACTCCCAGGGGCAGGACGAGCTCAACCGGAAGATCCTCCAGCTCGGAGACGAACTCGGGCTCCCCGTCGTGGCCACCAACGACGCCCACTTCCTGTCGAAGGGAGACCACGAGGCGCACGACGTCCTGCTCTGTATCGGACTGGGCAAGGATCGCAGTGACCCCAACCGTATGCAGTACGACCGGGGCCTCTACTTCAAGAGCGGTCCGGAGATGGCGGAGCGGTTTCCCGACCGGCCCGACGTGCTCGAACACACGCTGGCCATCGCCGACTCGGTCGACGTGGTCTTCGACAAGCAGTACCACCTGCCCGCCTTCCCCCTTCCCGAAGGACACGCCGACGAGAACGAGTATCTCGAGCACCTGGCGGTAGCGGGCGCGAAGGACCGCTACGGCGACCCCATCCCCACCGACGCCCGCGAGCGCCTCGACTACGAACTCGGCGTGATCAAGGGCACCGGCTACGCGGGGTATTTCCTCATCGTCCAGGACTTCATCGCCTGGGCTCGGGCGCAGGGCATTCCGGTGGGGCCCGGGCGAGGATCGGCCGCCGGATCCCTGGTGGCGTACGCCCTGGGGATCACCAACCTCGACCCCCTGGCGCACGACCTGCTGTTCGAACGCTTCCTGAACCCTGAACGCGTGTCGATGCCCGATGTCGACATCGACTTCTGCTTCGAACGCCGAACCGAGGTGATCGAGTATACGCGTCAGAAGTACGGCAAGGAGGCCGTCGGACAGATCATCACCTTCGGGACCATGAAGTCGCGAGCCGTGATTCGTGACGTCGGGCGCACCCTCGGATTCGAGCCGGGCGAGACCGACCGCATCGCCAAGCTGATCCCCAACGCACCGGGCCAGAGCTTCACCGTCGAAGAGGCGATCAAGCAGCTCAAGGAGGTGCGCGCCCTCTACAAGCTCGACGAGCGGCACCGCCAGCTCTTCGACTACGCCATGACGCTCGAGGGCCTCTCCCGTCACGCATCGGTCCACGCCGCGGGGGTCGTCATCGCACCGGGACCCATCGACGAATACGTGCCTGTCTGCGTCCAGACCGGCAAGAACGGCGGCGACGATGGCATGGTGGTGACGCAGTACGACATGAACTGCCTCGAAGAGGCGGGCATGCTCAAGATGGACTTTCTGGGGCTCAAGACGCTCACGGTGATCCACGATGCGGTGGCCATGGTGTCGGCACGACTGGGAGCCTTGAAGCACCCCGCGACCGGTGAGGTCTACGCCGACATGGACGAGGTGCCACTCGATGATCCGGCGGTATACGCCATGCTCGCCCGCGGAGGGACCAGCGGCGTCTTCCAGTTCGAATCGTCGCTGGCCACCGACAAGCTGCGCGCCATGCGCTGCGATCGGTTCGAAGACCTGGTCGCCACCAACGCCCTGATTCGCCCGGGTCCGCTCGATTCGGGCATGACCGACGTCTACATCCGACGCAAGCTCGGCCTCGAACCCGTCAAGTACGACCATCCCGACCTGGAGAAGTCGCTGATGCCGACCTACGGCATCATCGTCTACCAGGAACAGGTGATGCGCATCGCCAACCTGCTGGCAGGATTCACCCTCGGTGAAGCCGACGTGCTGCGAAAGGCGGTGGGCAAGAAAGACGCCGAACTCATCGCCCAGGAGCTCGGCCGCTTCGTCGAAAGGGCGGTGGCGCGAGGGGTCGACGCCCGCGTCGCTCGCGATCTGGCCGACCAGATCGAGACCTTCGGCCGATACGGGTTCAACAAGAGCCACTCGGCGGCCTATTCGCTGCTCAGCTATCACACCGCCTGGCTCAAGGCCCACTACCCCGCCGAGTTCATGGCGGGCCTCCTCTCATCGGTGCTCGACAAGACCGACGATGTGGTGAAGTACATCGCCGAGTGTCGCGACCTTCCACGCCACGTCCCGCACCTCGACGACGGTATCGAAGTGCTGCCGCCCGACGTCAACGAGTCGGGGTGGAAGTTCACGGCCATCGACGGCACCCAGATCCGGTTCGGTCTCGGTGCCGTACGTGGGGTCGGAGCCGCGGCGGTGAAATCGATTCTCGATGCCCGCACCGCAGGCCCCTTCACCTCGCTCTTCGACTTTCTCGAGCGCATCGACGTGCGGGCGCTCAACAAGCGGGCCTGCGAGGCCCTCATCGCCGCCGGCGCCCTCGACGCCTTCGGCAACCGCGCCCAGCTCCGCGCCGGTCTCGATACGGCCTACCAGGAAGTGATCACGCGGCGTGCCGAAGAAGAGGCCGGTCAGGCGTCGCTCTTCGGAGGGGACGCCGCGCCAGGGTTGGTCCGGCAACCCCCGCCGCTCCCCGACGTCTCCGACTGGCCCGAGCCGGAACGCCTCGCCCGCGAAAAGGAGGCCCTCGGATTCTTCATCAGCGGGCACCCCCTCGATCGGTTTCGCGACGTGGTGCAGGCGTTCGACGGGGTCAACACCCGCAACCTCGGAGAGCACACGGGGCAGAAGATCGAGCTCGCCTGCGTGGTGACGTCGGTACAACGACAGGTCTCGAAGCGGGACAACTCCGAGTGGGGCAAGGTCATCGTCGAGGACTTCCACGGCACGGCGACCGTACTGGCGTTCAAGGATGCCTGGCAGGGCGCCAAGGAGGCGCTCCAGGTCGACGAGGTGGTGCTGATCCGGGGCGCCGTGAGCAACCGTGAGCGTGACGAAGAAGATCCCCCGATCTTCCTCGACGGTGTGGAGTCCCTCCAGACGCTCCCCTCCACAGGTCAGTTGAGCGTGCAGATCGAGATGGCCACGGGGGCCGAGTGGAGCGACGGTGTCTTCTCGAAGGCCCGCCGGGTACTCGAATCCCACCCGGGAGGCGCCGCCGTCGAGCTGGTCCTGGGTTCCGACAACGGAGTGTGCGCTCCTCGCCTCCGCTCGCGCTCGCTTCGCGTCGACCCTCTGGGAGGGACGCTGCCCGAGCTTCGCGAGCTGTTCGGCAAGAGCCGAGTGCGCCTCGTGCGGAGAACGCAGGAGAGTTGAGGGGCACGGGTCGGGCGGCTCTCGATCCAAGACCCGCCCATTGCTCCATCCGTACAGATTTCTTACAGGGTGCCGGCTGCGTAGCTCCGGGTCGGCTCGTAACGTGGTACCACAGTCGGACCGATCGGATTGCACCTGGAACTGGACCGAGGGGAGGACGTGCGATGCACACACACGTGGGGGTCAGGGAACGACACATGAGAATCACGAGCTCGGCGCGGGCACCGCGAGGAGCGTCGATCACCGGTCTCGTCGCGCTGGTGTCTGGCATGGCTCTGGCGCTCTCCGCGCAACCGGCCCCGGCTCAGGACGACCCGGGTGAAGCGGTCGAGATGACGCTCGAGCACATGGTGGGCCTCGCGCTCAACAGCAGCTACCGGGTGCAGCAACTGAACCTCGGCATCGACCGTACCCAACTCAATCTCCGAGCGCAGCGCGCCCGGCTTCGTTCACGCGTCGACCTCGATCTCTCCGCCCCGGATTACCGGTCGATCTCCGAGAGCCGCTGGAATTCAACCCTCCAGCGCGAAGAGATCGTGCACGAGGACTCGCGGCGGCTCGAGGCCGAACTGTCGGTACGACAACCCGTGGTCCTGTTCGGGTACCCCACCAACGGGTACCTCTCGTTGAACAACCGCGTCTACCGCTACACCCAGGTCCAGGAAGACGGTGCGCGCGACGTGCGCTACTACAACCGGGCCTTCGTGCGGTACACGCAGCCGCTGTTCCAGCCCAACGAACTGAAGAACGATCTCGAGAAGGCCGAGTTGAACCTCACCGACGCCGAACTCGGGTTCTACGACGACGTGGTCTCCATCGTCGACGACGTCGCCGACGACTACTTCCAGCTGTTTCGGGAAGCCTATCGAGAAGAGATCCATCGGTCCCTGGTGGACCGCCTGGCGGCGGCCGAGCAAGCCGCGAGCCTGGCCGTCGCAACCGACTCGAGCCGGTCGATCGAGCTCGGCCAGATTCGGGTCGAACTCGCCAACGCCCAAGAGCAGTTGTTGCAGACCCTCAGTCGCTTTCGTCTCGAAGCGAGCAGCATCAGGACCCGTCTGGGCATGGCCGAGGGTGACTCGATCTGGCTCGCTCCCACCATCGAAGTCGAGCCCTTGCCCATCGACGAGGACTCGGCGGTTCGCTTCGCCCTCGAACTGACCCCTCGCATGCAGCAGTTGGGCATCGACTACCGCGAAAACGAAATCCGCCTCGAAGAAACCAAGGGACGCGGAGGCATTCGCGTCGACCTGGCCCTCAGCTACGGTCGCGAGATGCAGGACCCCGTGTTCAGGGACATGTGGGGTGACCCGACCAACACCTACACCATCGGCGTCAATGGACGAATCCCGATCTGGGACTGGGGCGAGCGCAAGTACCGCATCGAAGCGTCCCGCATCGGCGTGACCCAGAGCCAACTCCGCATCGAACAGGTCGAGGCCGAGATCCGCGCCAACGTGCGCAACGAGGTCCGCAGTGTCGAGGAGTTCCAGAACCGAGCGCTCTCGATGGAAACGAACCTCGAACTCGCGGCGCGTCTTTCGGAAGAGAGTCTCGTCGGCTATCGCCGAGGTGAGATCACGGCCGCCGATCTGCTCCAGAGCTTTCGTCGCGAAGCCGACACCGCCCAGAACCTGCTCGACGCCTATCTCGGGTGGAGACGTTCGATCACCCGCCTGCAGCGCCTCACCTTCTATGACTTCGAGCGTGACGCCCCGGTGTTGGAGCGCTACAGTATCGCGGTGCCCAGGAGCAATTGACCGCGGCGAGGCTGCGCAGGATCGAGGCTCACCCCGGGTCCGCCACGCGCACGGCCCCGTACGACGCCTCCAGCGCGGCCACGGCCCGGCCCTCGCATTCGAGTTCGACCCGGATCCGTAGCCGTGCCATTCCGTGCCGGCGCTGCCCGGCCAGGAAGCGATTCCAGGCCGACGGTGCCGGGATCCGTGCCCGGGCCGAGACCGGGCCCGGTGCGGGCGACTGGTACCGTACGGCGACTCGTTGAATCACGATCTCGGCCTTCAACCCCTCGTCGAGCACCAGCAGGTGGACCAGACTCCACCCGGCGAGAATGCCCAGAGCGGCCGCGGAGCCTCCAAAGAAGGTTCCGTGGTGATTGATGTTGGGCGCCAGGGGTGCCTCGATCACCAGTCCCTGGTCGGTCCAACTCCGGATATCGACCTTCATCTCCCGAGCGAGCGGGATCTCCTCGTGGAGGAGCGCCTGGAGGCGGCGCACGGGAAAGTTCTGGGTCACGGGACGGCCGGTCGCAGGAGGCTCACTCCCAACGGGGATCGGGCGGGAGCCCCTGAAGGTAGATCGCCCCGGCGTGGACCCACAGGCCGCAGATGGTTCAATCGAGCCCGAGGCGGTACCCGCGACCGCGTTCGGTCTGGATCGCGCGGGGTTCTCCGCCGGCCTCGAGCTTGGCGCGCAGATTGCCGAGATGGACATTCACCACCCCGGTTCCCGGGTCCGTGGTGAGTCCCCAGACCTGGCGAAGCAGTTCCTCTTTCGAGAAGGTGCGGCCGGGGCGGAGCATGAGCGTCTCGAGCAGCTTGAGTTCGATGTTGGTAAGCCCCGTATCGCGCCCGCCCCGCCGTACCTCGCGCTTGACGCGGTCGAATTCGATGTCTTCGAAGGTCAGGACGGTGTTGGCTTCCATGCCGACCCGACGCTTCAACGCCCGCAGGTGGGCCTGCAGCTCGCGGATCCGGAAAGGCTTCGGAAGGTAGGCGTCCGCACCCTCCTCCAGCCCGTGGATCACGTCGGCCTCGGTGTCGCGCTGGGTCAGCATCAGGATGGGCGTGGTGATGCCACGATCACGGAGCGTGCGGGCCACTTCGAAGCCATTGATCCCCGGCAACATCACGTCGAGGATCACGACGTCGAACGACCGGGTCGACGCCAGCGCGAGACCGGCCTCACCGGTTCCAGCCGGCGTGACGTTGTACCCCTCGTGCTGCAGGCCCTTGCGAATGACCTCCACCACCTCGGGCTGGTCGTCGACCACGAGAATCTCGAGCGGGACGACTTCGGCCACAGCTCCCCTCTGTCCGACGAATGCAAAGACAAGACCCCTGCTACGACGTTAGGGTCATGTGCGGTGCCCGCGCCACCCTGACGTCGTCCGTATCGGCCCCGACCCGACCGAGCCGGCCGTCGCGACTACGGATCCGGCGACCGTGACGCCCGTTGAAAGCCGATGAAGAAGAGCACCAGCAGGACGGGTCCGGAGAGGAGGGCGACGGCCAGGACAGCCACGATCGCGCTCTGGCCATCTCCACCCATCGCGGTAGCATAGCTCCCGACCTGGATCAGGCCGAAGATCACCAGAAGCTCGAGCATGACGACGGCCAGAAAGGCCCGGATGTGCTCGAGGATGGCCGCGCGGACCGAGGGCGGATGATCATCGAGTCGAGTGCCACCGGGAAGATTCAACCACTCGGGTCGCGCGGTCGTCAATGATCGCATCCACAAGAGCCCCAGGTGGACGATCACCGCGATGGCGGGGATCGCAAACCAGGCCATGACGGTCCGAGGCTCCCACCGATCCGCCCGCCCGTCGAACCCGAAGTGAACGGGAATCTCTGCGGGGAGTCGCGGCCAGGCCCAGGCGGCGAACCCCACGATGGCCACCAGCAGGGAGGCATTCAAGAGATCGAGGCCGCGCCTCACCACCACCCATTCCCGCGCGAGTCCGACCCCGTTGGGACCCCGAGAAAGGCACCGACCGCCCGGAGCCAGAGGTCGGGCGCCTCGAGGTGGACGGCGTGGCCTGCACCGGGAACGGTGCGGCGCACCACATCGGGAAGACGATCGGCCATACGGTCGGCCAACGCCTCGAACTTCGAGTCCAGGCTCCCCGTGAGGAGCAGCGTCGGAACCATGATGCTCGCGAGGTGGCCCCAATACGAGGGCTGGGTTCCGGTACCACCCCCTCGGAGACATGCAGCGAGCGCCATGGGATCCTGAGCGATGCGGCGACTCCGCTCCCGCGCGAGCACGGACGACGGCAACCTCCGTTGCGTTGCGAAGAGGGGCTGCTCGAGCCAGGCATCGACGAATGATGTCATCCCGTCTCGCTCGAGATCGGTGGCACGAACCTCGTCGGCGACCTGCCGGGCGTTTCGGTCGTGTTCGGCCGACAAGCCGGGAGAGGCGCTCTCGAGCACCATGCGACGGATGGGGGCGATTCCCTCTGCCGCCGCGGCCAGCGCGATCCGACCTCCCATCGAGTACCCCACCCAGTCGGTCGGACCCGGGGCGAGAGTCTGGGCGGCCCAGGCCACATCGGCCGCGAGCCGGCGCACTTCGTAGCGGGCCGCGTCGTATGAGGCAGCGCTCTGTCCATGCCCTGGAAGGTCCGGGACCAGAACACGCCTGCTCACCGCGAGACGTCGAGGCAATTCACCCCAGACCGCCGCAGAGCCCATGAACCCATGCACCAGGACGACGGTCGGGCTGAGGTCTTCGCCCCACACATGCACCGCCAGCTCCTGCCCCCCGGGGAGGGGGACCCTGGCGAGCCGGGGAGAAGAAGACGAGCGGGACACAGCCTACCAATGGGTATCGACGACCCGACCGGAATCGTCGATCTCGTAGAAGCCGAGGGGCTGACCGGTGCGGAGCTTCACCAGGTAGAGAATCTGCCCGGTGTGCATGGAGAAGTGTTCGACCACGTGATAGAGCGCTTCGAGGCCGGTCACCGCGAGTCCCTGTATGGTCCGGGTCCGTTGGAGACTCGCGGGGTCCAGGGCGCGCAGTACCCGGTCGGCATCGGCGGTGGCGCGGTCCAGTTCAGCCAGCACCGCCGTGACGTCGAGCCCTGATCGGGCCTCGAACTCCGCAGCGCGCTGCCGCACATCGGCGACACCGCCCAGGCCATGGACGACCCATTGGCGCACATTGCCGGCGAGATGCAGGACGAGATTGCCCAGGGCGTTCGATGCAGGATTGGGACGCCACCAGAGATCCTCGCTCGAACAGTGGGCGAGAGCCCGCTCGATCTTGCGTGGATACTCCTCGATGAGGTAGCCACGCGAACGTGCGAGGAACCACTCCGCCAACCCGGACTCGGCAGAGGTCCGCTCAGCCCCCTCGGACGAAGGGGCGTCGAAGGAGTCCGGTTTCGGCATGGTGAACGAGAGCCGTCGAGGGAGGTCCGACCACCTGCGGTGGACCTCCCTCTCCGTGGGCCCTACCGACGGCCGCTGCGCTTGCCCTTCTTCTTCTTGGGCTTGCGGCCCTGGTTCGGGTGTTCCATATGCCGCCAGGTCTCACCACGACGAAGCATGTGGATCGTGCTGGGAGACACCTTGAGCTTCCGAGCCCACTCGGACCCGGCGGTTCCCCAACGGTCCTTCTCTTCGTCCCAGTCGTCCAGAACGGCTTTTGCCTGTGCCTTCGTCATCTCGGCGTGCGGCGACCTCTCTCCCTGGAGCCAGACGTTCCGGCCGTTCCACCGGCCAGGCGACTGGAGCGGACCCGGCAAATGCTTGCCGGACGTTCCCAGGCAGTAGTGCCGAACCTGGTCAGCCGAATACTTGGAGTACTTACGAGCGATCTCCGCGTACGACTTTCCAGCGTCGGCAAGGTCCCGCCACTTGACGACGAGGGCGCCGGGGGGCTTGGGCATGTATACACCCTCCTTCGAAGTGATGGTTGGTTACGATTGCATACAATAGCACGCCATGGGCGATCCCGAAACGCACTTACGACGACCTAGTCTTTCGAGCCCCCCGAAAGCCCGTCCAGAAATGCGCGAATGTCGGGCCAGATCGCGACAAACGGCACCGTGGCGGGCGAGACGATCTCGAAGTGTCCGGCGTCGGCGACCTCGACGGTGCGCACCACGTCTCCGGCGGCACGCGCCCGCTCTGCGTACCTCTGTCCATGACCCGGGGGTACGGTGGTGTCGAGGGCGCCGGTCACCAACAGTTGCGGCACCCCCAGCGGCAACCGTCGAGCCGGCGAGGTGAGACCGAGCCTGGCCTGGGCCTGCTCCCCAGCTGCGCCCAGCAGCTGGGTGACGATGCCCGAGCCACAACCCCGATCCGTACGGGTGTCGAACTCCTCCAGGTCGGCAATGGCCGCGAGCCCCACCACGCCGTGCACCGAAATCGGGTCGGGGCGCCGCAGGGCCGGTCCTGCCGGGGGATCAGGCGGAAGCCCTGCGCGCAGGGCGAGCCAGAGCGCGAGGTGCCCCCCGGAAGAGTGCCCGACGGCGGCCACCCGGGAGAGGTCCAGGTGATACTCGAGGGCGAGGGTGCGGAGATGGTCCGCCCCCACGGCCACATCTTCGAGAATCCCGGGCCAGCCCCCACCCGGCTGGTCGATCCGTCTGAACTCCAGAGTCCAGGCCGCCCAACCCGCATCGGCGAGGGCTCGCGCCAGATGGCTCATGTACCCCGCCCCGGCGATGGACAGCCAGCAGCCTCCATGCGCGACGATGGCCACGGGATGCGGTCCCTCGCCGCCGGGCAGGTACAGCTCTCCGAACGCCTCCGGGCCGTCGCCATACGCGATGACGTGGTCCGGATCGAGACGCGGGATCTCCCTGAATCGGGACCAACTCATGGGCTCCTGCGCCCGCACGGGCGCCGAGGCTCCGATCCCCGTTCCCATCACAGCGCCGAGACCCATGGCGAGCGCGCCCACACTGCCACCGACCCTCACGTGGGCCGCCGGAGTCGATCGCCGAAGGTCTTGCGCCACTTCGCGACCTTGGGCGCGATCACGGCCTGGCAGTACCGCTGCGTGGGGTTCTGTCGATAGTAGTCGTGATGTTCGGGCTCGGCCGGGTAGAAGGGCCCCTCGGCCACGACCTCGGTGGTCAACTCGTTTTCATACAAGCCGGCTTCGCGGATCTCGCGCATGACCTCGCGCACGTCACGCGCCTGCGCCTCGGAATGGGTCATGATGAACGAACGGTACTGGGTGCCGGTGTCGTAGCCCTGCCGATTCAGGGTGGTGGGATCGTGGATCACGAAGAACACGCGCAAGAGGTCGGCGTAGCTCACCCGGTCGGGATCGAACTCCAGCCGCACGACCTCGGCGTGCCCCGTCACCCCCGAACAGACCGCGTGGTAGTCGGGATCGGCCACCTGCCCACCCGCGTAGCCCGAGATCACCTCATGCACCCCGGCGACCTCCTGGTAGACCGCCTCGAGACACCAGAAACAGCCACCGCCCAGGGTTGCGTACTCGCGCCCGGACGTACCTGCGGCCATGGTCGGATCGCTCATGCTCGCACTCCCGAAAAGGTCATCGACGAACAGCAGGTACCCCAGCGCCCGGCCGAGGTCCACCCTCACTTCACTCCCCTCCTCGAGCCTCTCCTGCCCCACCGTATCTTGACGTAGCTTTGGGGCAGCGAGACCCTCCGCCCAGGTCCGAGCCACACGCACAGGAGCCGCAGTGACCGTCGCCGACATCCAGGAGATCCGCCGCCGCTTTCCGGCCCTGCGCCGGGAGCACGCCGGCCGCCCGGTGGCCTATTTCGATGGCCCCGGAGGCACGCAGGTACCCGACGCGGTACCCGCCGCCATGACCGACTATCTGCTCCACCACAACGCCAACACGCACTGGGCGTACCCGTCCAGCGCCGAAACCGACCTTCTGCTGGCAGAGAGCCGGGCCGCGATGGCCGACTTTCTGGGGTGTGATGCCGACGAGGTCGTGTTCGGTGCCAACATGACCACCCTCACCTACCATCTCTCGAGGGCCATCGGGCGTGGACTGCAGGCCGGCGACGAGATCATCGTCACCCGACTGGACCACCAGGCCAACGTCGCTCCCTGGCGAGACCTGGCCCGAGACCGCGGCCTGGTCGTGCGTGAGGCGCCCTTCAAGGTCGACGACGGCCGCCTCGATCTCGAGGCGCTCGACGGTCTCTTCACCGACCGCACGCGCATCGTGGCGGTGGGAGCGGCGTCGAACGCCCTCGGCACGGTCACCGATGTCGCACCGATCGTGGCGCGGGCCCGTGCGGCGGGAGCCTTCAGCTTCGTCGATGCCGTGCATGCGGCGCCCCACGCGCTCCCGGCGGCCCACGCGCTGGGGTGCGACGCGCTGGCGTGCTCGCCGTACAAGTTCTACGGCCCCCACCTGGGTGCTCTGTTCGTGCGCGCCGAACAGCTGACCTCGCTCGACATTCCGCGGCTGGCTTGCGCGGGCGACGCCGGCGGAGAGCGTCTCGAGACCGGCACCCTGTCGCACGAGGCCATCGTCGGGGCCGCCGCCGCGGTCGACTTCCTGGCGGGGCTGACGGACGACCCCTCGGCGTCTCGTCGCGCGCGCCTGGCAGCGGCCATGGCCGAGCTCGAGCATCGGGACGACGCCCTGCTGAGCCGTATGTGGACCGAGCTCGCCGCGATCCCCGCAGTGAGCCTCTACGGACCGCCTCCCGGCTCGGCCCGCACGTCGACGCTGGCGTTCACCGTCGCCGGAGTACCGGCCGAGACGGTCACTCGCCGGCTCGCCGAGCACCACGGCGTCTTCACCTCGCACGGCGACTTCTATGCGTCGACGGTGGTCGCCGACCTGGGACTCGCCCCGGACGGCCTGGTCCGCGCGGGAGCCGCCATCTATTCCACCGCCGACGAGGTCGACCGGCTGGTCGCAGGCGTGCTCGACACGATCCGCAGGGAGCGCTGACCATGGCCCGACCCCGCCCGCAGTACAACTGCATGAAGTGCCCCGGGTACTGCTGCTCGTACCCACGGATCCCGGTGACCGAGAGCGATGTCGCGCGACTCGCCCAACACTTCGACATCACCCCGGTTCAGGCTCGGCGGCGCTTCACCAGGAAGGGCGGCGAAGAGGGCGAACAGGTGCTTCGCCACCAGTCCGATCCGGTGTTCGACTCGATCTGCCGGTTCTTCGACACCGACCAGCGGCGGTGCACCGTGTACGAGCACCGTCCCGAGGCGTGCCGCGAGTACCCCGGCACCACCCGCTGCGGGTATTACGACTTCCTCGCCTCGGAGCGACGTCGCCAGGAAGATCCCGACCTCGTCTTGACGGCCTGGGTCACCGATCTCGACGCGACCTGACCGAGCGCCGGCATCGTGTTCGAACCCGCCCACCACCTCACCGTCGGAGAACTGGCCCGCCGTACTGGCCTGACGGTACGCACCCTCCACCACTACGATCAGATCGGCCTCGTGCGCCCTACCGCGCGCACCCCTGCGGGGTACCGGCTCTACGGCCCCGACGAATTCCGACGGCTCCAGCATGTCGCGTCGCTCAGGGTGTTGGGCCTCTCGCTCGACGCGATCCAACGGTGCCTCTCGCAGGGCGCTCCTTCGCTGCCCGAGGTCCTCGACGATCACCTCGTGCGGTTGCGAGCCGAGGTGGTGCAGGCGACACAGCGCCGCGATCGACTGGAGCGGATCCGTGCCCACCTCGACGACGACACCCTCGGAGTCGAGGAATGGCTCACCACGATCCACGAGACCCTTCGGTTCGAGCGCCACTACTCGCCGGAGCAACTCGATCGATTGCGGGTCCGCAAGGACGAGACCGGCCCCGATGAGCTCGAACGGGTCGAGCGCGCCTGGGTCGAGATCTTCGCTCAACTCGAGCAGGCGCTGAACGACGACCTCCCCGCCGACGCGCCTGCGGTCCAGGCCGTGGCACGGCGTGCCCGAGCCCTCGTCGACCAGTTCACGGGCAGTGATCCGGAACTCGAACGCGCCCTGGGCGCCATGTACGATGCCGAGGGCACCCAGCCGCTGGTCGATCGCGGACTCTCGGTCCGGCCCGAGGTCTGGGCCCTCCTCGGCGCCGCCATGGAGGGGCTCGAGCTCGAGAAGTGATCGGCGGACCTACACCTGCCGACCTCGATTCGGCCCCAGGTAGTCCCTTCGAAACCCATCGTGCTGCACGGCGAGGCCGGGGGCACCCAGGCTGTGGGTCGTGCCGGCCACCATCCACACCACTTCGTCCGCGACGCCGAGCAGCTCGTCGACGTCATGACCGGACACCGCCACACCACACCCGGCGGTGGCGATCCGGCGCAATTCCTCCCGCACGAGGGTGCGATCCAGCGGCGCCACTCCCGCAAAGGGCTCGTCGGCCAGCAGGCAGCGGGGCTGCCGCAACGTCGCCAGAGCCAGAGACGCACGCTGCCGCTCCCCCCCCGAAAGCCCGTCGGGGCGGCGGCCGCTGCATTCGCCGAGTCGCAGTCGCTCGCTCACGGGGCCGACCCCCTCGAGGGTGCCGTAGCGCCGAGCGAAGGTGTCCAGGTGCTGCCGGATCGTGAAATGCGGCGTGAGCGCCGACTCCTGCGCCGAGTACATCAGCCCCTCTCTCGCCAGGCGTGCCAGCGCCGGGCGGCGGCGGTACACCCCCGCGTAGAGCACCCGTCCGTACTCGGCACGCACCCGCCCCACGACCACCCGAAACAGCGTGCTCTTGCCCACGCCGTTGCGTCCGAGCAGGGTCGTGATGCGACCCGGGTACACGCGAAGCCCGGCGGACCGCAGCACCGTGCGGCCCCCGAACGAGCGCCCGAGACCGTCGACCTCGAGGATCGGCTTCGGTGCCTCGGGACGGGCCCGACCGGAGCCACCCTCGCTCACGGCACCAGCAATTCGAGGGCGAGGGCCCCGAGGGCACCCGTCACGGCGATGGCATGGATCGGGATCCCGAGATTGGCCAGAAACAGATCTTCGTTGCGCCGTCGCGCATCCCACGCCACCAGCGCACCGACCAGGGCCACGATCAGTCCTTCGCCCACCAGGTTCGGATCGCCGACCTGGGCAAAGGCCGTGACCACCCGGACCCCGATCCAGATGCCCAGACCCCGAAACAGGTATGCGTTGCGGAAGGCGGCGTGCCGCAGCAGTTCACGCACCGGCACGCGCCAGTGGGCAGCGCCAGGGGCGACGCTGGCTGGGGCTCATGCATTCCTCCGGGTGGCCGGTGCGATTGCGGGCGGCGTTCGACGCCCAGGGCACCCTCGCCCGCCCACCCCCCTCCGCGCAAGAACGACGGGCCGCGCGCTCCGCGTGCCCATAGCCCCCACGTACCGTAGATTCAAGAAGCGGAGCCGCCTCTCTACCTCCACCCTTCCTGCCCCGTGGATCTGACCAACCGCACCCCCCTCCCGGCCGCACTCTCGGTGACCGAGTTGTCTCCGGAGCTGCCGCGAGTCGGCTTCCTGGCCGCCAAGGCGACCTACACCTGGGACGCGACCGGGCGGCTCGAACTCGACGCGCAAACCCCTTTCGGAATGCTCGACGAAGACGAGCCCACCGAGCTGGGACTCCTCCCCCGCGACAACCTTCCCCGGCAGGACGAGGCCTTCGAGGTGATTCTGCTCGGGGCAGCGTATCCCCCGAAGGGTGCGACCGCGACCTGGTGTGGAGCGGCCCTCACGGTGGGCACGGTACGCCGCGACCTGCTGATCCTCGGCGACCGCGAATGGCTGCCCATCGACGGGCCCATCACCGAGCGCAGGGTGACCGAGCCACAGCCCTTCGATCGCATGCCCCTCACCTGGGAGCGTGCCTTCGGCGGGTCGTCGAAGGTGCTGCTCGATCCCGACGCCGAAGTCCGTGTGAGCCATGGGCTCAACCCGCTCGGTACCGGATTCGATCCTGCCCCGGGAGCGCGCATTCTCGGCCAACGGGTGGGCGCGCCCCCGAGCTACCCGCGCATCGATCGCAGACGTCGGCTCCCCAATGTGGAGTCGCCCACCGACCGGGTGGCCAACTGGGGCAGCGACCCCCGCCCCGCGGGCTGGTCGACGATTCCCCTCGACTCACCCATGCACGGCCGCCGACTCGCCGACTCGGGTGCGATGCAGCGACAACCCGGGCCCTCCTGGCCCCATCCCGAGGTACTGTTTCGGGCCCATCCGGACTGGATCCTGCCTCTTCCCGAGTCCGGCGCGCCCATCGTGCTCGACGGGCTGACGCCCGGTGGTCGAGTAGCGCTGACGCTTCCGCGTCTTCGCGTCGTGGCCGACTGGGTGATCGGCCACGAGTCCGGCACCCTCGAACTGCGACCGCACACCCTCGTGCTCCTGCCCGAGCAATCCCGCCTCTATCTCGTGTACCGCATCCATTTCAACCTCGCCGGCCCAGGCACCGAGCGCGCGTTTCGACTGCGCACGGCCGACGGCTGGTTCGGGAGAGGGGCCCCATGATCGAGTGTTTCACGAGTCGCGCATTCGACATCTCGTGGGGAATGTGCGTCCACCAGTGCATCCCGCCGCCCCCCGCGCCGCCCTTCTTTCAGCCATCCATCGAGATGGTGGCCACACAGATGTGGACCTTCGGGCTGCCCTTCGCCAACAAGCTCTCGACCCAGACGCTGGTCAACAGCGTGCCGATCTGCCTGGCGGGACACGATATCGGCCCGCTGATCCCCGACCTCACGCCGGGATGCCCCTTGCCGGCGAACTACGCCATCATGTGGCCGTTTTCCAGCCGCAAGATCATGTTCGCTTCGTCGGTGACCCTGGTCGAGAACCAGGGGGTGGCTTGTGCCGAGACGCTCCTGATCCCGTTTCCGATGATGACCTGCGGCGACCCCTTGTCGCTGCCCGTCATCTTCCACATGACCAACTGCATCAACACGGTCAAGGTGGGTATGACCCCCATGGACATCGTCATGGGCGTGGCCGCCATCGCCCTGTCGGTGTGCATCGACCTGTTGTTCATGGGGCTCGGGAGTGTCCGTGCTGCGCGACGCGCTGCGCGGGAAGCGACCGAAGAGGCCGTCGAAGAGGTCGTCGAGCGGACCATCCAGCGCGAGGTGCTCGAAGGACTTCGGGGCAAGATCCTGCCCTGGTATGGCGATGGAGGTCTCAACGCGGCCAAGGTCGGCCTCAGCGCACTCACCGGATTTCTGCTGTCGTCGGCGTCGGGCAACGGTACGGGTGACGTCGAGATTCTCAACCTGGGACCCGGGGGATCGGTCAAGGTGGGCTACTCCGAAAGCGAAGGCGGTACCTCCGAGACCGGTGTGATCGGCGCCGCACTCGGGGGCGGCGATGCGGGCGGTGGAGGCGGCGGATGAGCGAGCGCACCGCAGTACGCGCGTCGTACGACGCCGTCGTCGACCTCCACCCCGGTGAGACGATCCGCACGGGGGCGTACGGGCTGGTGAAGTTCACCTTCGAGCCGCGGGGCGGACGGGCCGCGCTCGCCCCCCCGGTGCCTCTCCAGCACGACATCCGGGACCAGGACGCCGACCCACGCGTCGTGCCGGGGACCGATTTCTGGCCGTTCAAAGCAGCCACCGACGTGGTGGTGCAGGGCTCGGCCTTCGCCCCGGGGGGTCGACCGACGCCCCGTATGGAGGTCTCCGTGGCGCTGGGTGAGGCGGCCCCCAAGCGCATCGCCGTCTTCGGCGACCGCACGGTGCGGTGGGAGGATTCGGGGCGGGTCCGGTTCGGGCTGCCCCAGCCCTTCGAGCAGATTCCCCTGACCTGGGATCGCGCCTACGGAGGCGTCGACCTACGGGTGCCGCTCCCGGAGCCTCTCACCGACGCCCTCAAGATCCAGTTGCACTACGATCATCCCGGCATGTACCCGCGCAATCCGTTCGGACGGGGCTATCTGGTCGAGGACGCGGCGGTGGCTGATTTTCTGCTCCCCAACCTCGAAGACCCCGACGATCTGCTGGCCGATGGGCGCCTGATCACGCGCGATCCGCGGCTGTGGTACACGCAGCCCCTGCCCTGGAGCTGCGACTGGGTCCACCCCGTCACCTTTCCCCGGCATCTGTATATGGGACTCGGTGTCGACGCCTGGTACCCCGGGCCCCAGGACCGTCGCATGCCCGAGGTCGAGCGCGGGTACCTGCGCAACGGGTATCGGGACCACTTCGAGCAGCACGCACCGGTGCTCGACCCCGCCCAGCCGTTCATGCAGGGGGCGTCGCACGGCATGACGATCAGCGATCCAGCTCCGGGTCTGCCGATCCGTATCCGGGGCATGCATCCCGAGTTGGCCGAGGTGGTGTTGCCCCTGCCGGAGCGCACGCCCTGGATCGAGCTCCTGCTCGAGGGTCGGCCCCTGGCCACCCGGGTGAGGATGCACCATGTGGTCTGCCATCCGGCCGAGATGCGTTACTCGATCGTGTACGGTGCCGAAGCCGACCTGCCCCGGGGGTTCATGCCGGGCGTGCATCGCCGGATTCCGCTGGCCGTGCGCGTGGGCGAGGACGAGCCGGTGGAGTACGAGGCGCCCGACACCATCGAGGCGCGACTGGAGGCCGGCACGAAGACGAGCGACGGCAATGGCACCGGTACCGCGGGCGCGGAGGCGGCCCATGGCTGAGGCCCGCTCCGGCCCCACGGGTTCGTTGCTGGAGGCCGTGGCCACCACCACCGGACAGGACAACCGACCCGTGGGCGGCGGCGCTCCTGGCCCCATCGTGGCCGTCTGCACCGACGATCGCCACCCCGACCTGGTGGGCCGCGTCCGGGTGGTGTGGCGAGCCTCTCCCGACGCCGACGAGGTCGAAGTGTGGGTTCCCACGCTGCAATCCATCACGGTCCGCACCGGCGACCGCGTCTTGCTGCTCCAGGCCGACAACTGGCCCGAGCCGGTGGTGGTGGGGGTGGTCGACGGGTTCGTCCGGCGCCGAGAGCCCAAACCCACCCGCCGCCCCACCGTCGAGCTCCCCGACGACGAGGCGCTCCGCGTCGTCGACCGCACCGGAAACCCGCTGGTGGAGATTCGGTCCGGGCCCGCAGGCGCCGAACTCCGCCTGGTCGATGAACAGGTGGCCCTGAAGGTCGCCGGTCGCTTCCGGATCGAGGCCGGGGCCATCGAACTCAGGGCCGTGGAGGGCGGCGTCGAGGTCGAGGCCTCGGACGACGTCCGGATCCGCGGCGAAGTGGTACGCCTCAATTGACTCTCCAACCCTCCCCCTTCAGCCCGGCCTTCTTCGACTTCTTCCGCGAGTTGGCCGAGCACAACGACAAGGCCTGGTTCGAGGCGAACCGTCACCGGTACGAAGACGATGTGCTCGGCCCGTCGAAGGTCTTCGTGCTGGCCTTCCGCCCGCACCTCGAGGCCATCAGCCGCCACTTCCAGGCCGAGCCCCGGGTGCAGGGGGGATCGCTGTTCCGAATCCACAACAACATGCGCTTCAACCCCGGCCGGCCACCGTACAAGGATCATGCGGGCATTCAGTTTCGGCACACCGCCGGCCGCGACGTCCACACCCCCGGCTTCTATCTGCACCTCGCGCCCGACGCCACCTCCGATCCACAGGGAGAAGGCCGGCACGGTGCCTTCGTGGGGCTGGGCATCTGGCGCCCCGAACGCGATGCGGTACGGGCGATCCGAGAGGCCATCGTCGACGATCCCGACTCCTGGCTCGAGGCGACCAGAAGTATGCGGTTCAGTCGACAGCTCACGCTCTCGGGCGACACCCTGAAGCGGGGTCCCAACGGTTTCGACCGTGAACACCCCCTGATCGACGACATCAAGCGCAAGGACTTCATCGCTGCAGCGCCTCTCACCGAAGCCGACGTGTTAGCCGACGGCTTCGTGGAGCAGTTCGCCGAGCGCTGCCACGAGGGGGCGCCATTCGTGGCCTGGCTCTGCAACGCCCTCGACGTGGCCTTCTGAACTCAGCCCGCACTTTCGGGCTGCTCTTCCCGGCCGCGGTGGCGTGCGTGCCACCTGCGTCGCGTGTGATCCGGGTCGATCCGGTCGACTCGCTCCGTGGGGACTGAGCCTGGTTCCAGACCCGATCAACCTCCAGAGGAGCCGCTCGCCCCCTTCCTCAGCGGCAGCTCCCCTCGCCTTCCGCGGCCCCGCCGTCTTCCACCGTCGGATCTCCCACCAGGCCGGTGAAGAGCAGGGTGCCGCTCAGCCGGTCGTGGATGGCGAAGAAGAATGGCTGGTCGGCCACGAGCCCACTGAACGAGGTGAGGTTCACACCCACGGTCGTCACGGCAGCCGCCCGGGTTCCCACCTCGTCGACCTCCACGAAGGTCTTCTGGCGTACGAAGTCGATGCAGAGCGCGTCGCCCAACGGCGAGAGGCCGGTGAAGTCGGCTGCGGGCGTGAAGGCGATGTCCATCCCCATATCACGGAGCACGGGATTCAGGAACGCATCGTGTGCGATCTTGAACCTCGGGACCGACAGCAGGTCGAGCCTCTGCGGATGCAGGCTGCCACGGACGGAGTCCCACCGCGCCGGTGTCAGTCCCGCCACCCACGCGCGCGGCTCCACCGGACCTACCGGCACCACGATCACCATCGCGTATGCGCCCCCGCCATAGGGCAGTTCTACCGCGACCCAATCGTCACCGTAGCCCAGCGGCAGCTTCACATCGCTGACGCTCATCATATCGACGCGGACCGTGGAGCCATCGGCGCGCCGGAAGTCGGCCGGCTCCGTATCGGCAGGATCGAACGATTCAGTCCATGCGCCCTCGAAGTAGATCGCGTTCATGAGGAGCAGCACCAGACTGGGATCGAGTTCGTCGAGTACCTTCGGGATGTAGCCGTTCGTCGCACCGTGGGCCCAGCCGTTGATGTCCTCGAGCGTCGACGGCAGTGCGAAATCACGGGTCTCGACCGTCGCATCGAACGCCGACGACACGGTGTCGAAGAAACTCTGGCGGAAAGGGAAGCCCGCGTTCGCCCACAGCGAGTTGCCGACTCTGAAGTCGACGTCGGGGTCGAGGCTCACGAGCAGATCGATCAGGCTCGCGTAGCCCTGATTGATCTCCGACAGCGTCATCCCGCCGAACCCCAGGGCCGCCCGCATCGCTGCGAAGGTCGAACCGGCCGCGCCGTTCAGGGTCATGCCCAGCGCCATCGATGCGCTCAACGGTGAGAGCACCACATTCGGGCGCTCGTCGTCAGCGACCGAACGCGCCATCAACTCGAGCCCGAACTCCGCCGAATGGGCGATCACCTTCTGCTCTGCGACCGTCAGCGCACGCGGCAGGGCGGTGATCGGCTTCGCACCCTCAGCGGGGCCGGGGCCGGTGGAATCACCGCAACCGGCAAGAACGAGGGTGGCCGCGAGGCCGAGGACGAACCGTGGACGACAGCACATCGTCAGGACTCCGGACAGTCGGTGACGGAAAGACGCTCACTCTGGAAACGAACGCCACGGGCATTGTGTGACACCGTGGGCGGAGCGGCCGCACGAGCCCCATTACCCCAGAATGGGACCTATGGCAAAGTCAGGCCGCGGTCCACCCCGACACCGTCACACCAGACCATGCGCCGCCCGCCCCAGGGGGAATCGGCTTCACGCGTCTGCCGGCACGCTGCGCCTCACCGCAACTCCAGCATCCGCACCGAGTCACCACGGAAGGCCAGGATACGGTCGCCGACCCCGACGATGACGGGAAATGAGATGGGCAGATCGGGAAGGCGCTTCCAACTCCGCCCGTCGTCGGATACCCACATCGGGCTTCCACCGTATCCGTGCAGCACGTAGCGTCCATTCGTCACGAAGCCGCGTAGGGCCGGAGTCATGCCCTCGTCGACGACGATCTCCTGCCATGTGGACCCGTCCTGGGAGAGCCATACCACGACCTGCGGCGTGGCACCCGTTCTCACCCGCGCGTGGACGAGGCCCGAGGGCCCGTGAAGGATCGTGCCCGATTCGTCGTCGGCCGCCCCGAAGGCCAGGGAGGGATCGGGGCGGGTGGTCCAGCTCACGCCGTCGACCGAGTACCACATCAGGAACCGGTTGGCCTGAAGACCCACGGCGTAGAACCCGAAGGGACTCCCGGCAAGGTCGCCTACCGTCTGGCGCATCGAGCCACCAAAGGGCTCCTGGTCCTGGGCGAAAGCCATCCACCCCTTCCCCGCATCGGTCGTCAGGGCGAAGAAGCTCTGGTCGGTCGTGGCGAACGGAAGCCACCACTGGGACTCCCCCGCGAAGACCACGCGATCCTGCCAGACGGCTCCGGCGTTGAAGCGCCGAACCCGGAAGTTCCTGGATCCAGGCGACGGCTTGGCCTGATCGAGGCCCGGAGTCGGGGGGCCCTGCACGGTCCATCCGCCGTCGTTCCCCCGCACCGTCCAGAGAGCACCGAAGTGGCCTTCCGCATTCTGCCCACCCGGCGTGTCGAACTCGAGCAGCATGGTCACCACGAGTTCGTCTTCGGACCCGGCTGCCCCGATCGCACCCGGGAGGCAGCCACCCCCGGCGTCGCCACATGCGGCGATCGCGGGCAGGCCGACGGTGGTGGGATCGAAGACATCCCAGGTGATGCCGTCGGACGTCGAACGGAACAGGACTGGATCGTGGCCCGTCACGACCCAGAGCTTCCCTGCGGCCATCGTCCATTTCTTGATGTCGGCGGCCCATTCCTCGCCAGGATGCCCCGTGAGCCGGGTCCAGGTGGGCTCGGTCTCGATCGGCAAGAGACCGAAGGTGCTGAACTCCGAGGTCGTGCCCGTAGCACGATTCGCCGCCGCGTCCACGGTGGCGTCCGGAAGGGGTTGCCAGACGGTACCATCCCATCGGTGGACGACCAGATCACGCTCATCGACGCCGGTCGGCACCTTTGCTTCGTCGTAGACGATGGCCACCGTGACCCGCTGTCCGAACGCCGACCCGTCGGGTCCGAGATCCCATGCGGTCCCCGGCACGACCTCTGCGGTGCTCGGTGGGGTCGCGTTGGGGCGGATGGTGATCGCCATCGCCGTCGACACGGCGCCCGGCGGGAAGGTGAGGACGACGTCACCCCCACTGAGGGTGCCACCGGCCGGATCCGCGATTCCTCCGGGAACCACCTCGACGGCGACGGAGGTCTCGACCCCGTCGCTCGCTGCGATGATCGATACCGAACCCGGCGCCACGGCCGTCACCAGTCCGTGTCCGTCGACGGCGGCAACACCGTCGGCGCTGCTCGTCCAGGTCACCGCCCGTCCCTGGAGCACGTCGCCATTCGCGGATCGAGCGGTGGCCGAGAGCGCCAGCGTCTGCTGCGGAACCAGAGTGGCTTCGTCGAGCGATACCTCGATGGACGCCACGGCCGCCGGCTCGACGGTCAGCCGCGCCGCTGCGCTGGTGCCTCCCCCCGGGGCCGGCGACGACACCGTGACCTGGGCGATGCCGTCCGTGGCGACGTCCGACGCCGGGATGGTGGCCGTGAGCCGCGACGCCGACACGAAAGAGGTGGACCGGCTCGCCCCATTCCACTGAACCCTCGATCCCTCCACGAATCCCGAGCCTTCGACGCTGAGCATGAAGCCCACGCTGCCGGCCTCCACCTGATTCGGGATCACGCGCGAGATCGTCGGCACCGGGTGATCCGGGGTGCCCGTGGAGTCGGATCCGCAGGCGGTGACGCAGGCCGCGAGAAGGGCGATCGCACCCGCGATCAGATCTCTCCGCACCCGGAAGGGGGTCGTGAGCACGTGTGGGGATCGGCAGCGGAGCATCGGCAGGCGGATGAGGGGGGAAGAGACGATTACCCCCCACGCGCAGCCGCCCCCTGAGGGGGATCATACGCGCTCAGACGACACTCTGAAGCGGGGCGTTCTGTGCCCAGGCCGATCAACAATCGCTACTCGGACCGGAGCGCGCGCACCCCCGTCGTCCGTGCCGCGCGTAGGGCAGGGATCGCCCCCGCCGCCACGGCCACGGCGAGGAGCAGCAGCCCCATCCCCAGAAAGGTGACGGGGTCGGTGGTGTTCACGCCATACAGCAGCGACGACACCAAACGGCCTCCTCCCACAGAGATGAGAGCGCCTGCGCCGATCCCCACCCCAGTCAGCAACAAGGTGCGGCCGAGGACACTCCGAACCACATCCGTGGCAGACGCGCCCAACGCCATTCGGATTCCGATCTCGGGGGTCCGTTCGGCCACGGAGTGGGCAAGCACCCCATAGATCCCCAGGGCCGCGAGCAGAAGCGCTGCCCCACCGAATGCGGTCAGCACGGCGAGGGTGAAGCGGCGGGCAGACACCACCCGGTCCACCCGAGACTCCATGGTCCAATACTCTCGCGTCGGCATGCGAGGGTCGATCTCATGGAGTACCGCCGAGACGGAGGATGATGCCCGGACGGAAGGGAGACTCGAGCGGACCACCATATCCAGGGTGCCGAAGTCGCCGTTTTGGGTCCACGGGAAGTAGATCTCGATACCCGACTTCAACTCGGGAGAGAGATGGTGCACGTCGGCAACCACGCCCACGATGATTCGCTCCTGCCCGCCGCGGCCCTGCAGAATGTGGCGGCCGACCGCCTCTTCCCCGGGAAACGCCTGGCGGGCACCGGTCTCGTTGATGAGCACCACCGACTCGGATTCGGCCACGTCGTCGGGCGTGAAGTTTCGCCCGGCCATCAGGCGAATGCCCATGGCGGGCAGGTATCCGGGGTCGACCAGGTGAGGGAAGAAAGTGAAGCCGGGGTCGTCGTCCGACACCGGGCGGTCGGCCAACTGGAATCCCCAGGTCCGGTTGCGATCCAGCGGGGCCGCGTCCACGAAACCGACGGCTTCCACGCCCGGCACTGCGGCCACCCGCTCGCGGAGGGCGGAGTAGAAGTCGGTGCGCTCCAATTCGGACTCGAAGTCCAGACTCGGGTTGAGTTGCCACGCCACCAGTTGCGACGGCTCGAAGCCCAGGTCCACGTCGAGCACCGCCTGGAAGCTCCGCACCAATAGGCCGCCACCCACGAGAAGGACGCAGGTCAAGGTCACTTCGGCGACGACCAGCATTTCGCTCATACGGCGAGCGCTCCGACTCACACCGGCGCCTCGTCCCCCCGAACGGAGCACCTCGGCCTCTCCACCTTCTGCGACCCGGAGTGCCGGAGCGAGACCCACCACCAGGCCGGTGACGATGGCGACGGCGGTGGCGAACAAGAGGGCCGACGCATCGACCCCCACACCATCCAGCATGGGGATGCGGACCCCCACACTTCCTGAGACCATTCGGATTGCGCCCCACGCCAGGGCACTACCCAGAGCAGCGCCGGCCAGGGCAATTCCAAGCGTCTCCAGCATGAGCTGTCGTAGAAGCCGTCGCCCTGGCGCCCCAAGAGCCTTCCGGATGGCGAACTCACGGGTGCGCCCCGGGGCTCGGGCCAAAATGAGATTGGAAACGTTGACGCATACGATGAGGAGCAGGGTGCCTGCGGCCGTGGCGAGAAGCCGGAGCGCCGGGCGGAGGGGTCCCGAGATGTGTGCCTGGAGGGGCGTCACTTCGGCGCCGAGGCCCCAGCGCCCGGGCTGCTCCTCCTGGAGGCGGGCCACGACGGCGTCCAGGTCGGACTGGGCCTCCTCAGGGGTTGCACCCGGCCGTAGGCGCCCGATGAACGACATGGTGTTTCCCCAGCGATCGGTCTCGTCTGCGACCGGAAAGGTCTGCAGGAAGTCCACCGGTACACCCGGGCTGAACACGGACGTGAAGTTGAAAGTCTCGGGAAGCACGCCCACCACGGGAGTCGATACCCCGTTGAGCAGGATGGAGCGGCCGACCACGCTGGGGTCGGCACCGAAACGGCGAACCCAGAACCCGTGCGACAGGATGATGGCGGGCGGCCCCTGCCAGAGCCCCTCCTCGGGGGTGAAGCTGCGTCCGAGGATCGGCTGGATCCCGAGTACGTCCAGGAAGTCGGCGGCGACGCCGGCGCCCACGAGACGTTCCGGTGCCCCGTCGCCGGTCAGTGTGAAGGCCCCCTGGTCAAAGAAGGCGTTGTACCCTGTGAGCCCCTCGAAGGAGCGAGCGCGTTCCCGAAAGTCCCGGAGATTCGAGGCTCGCGACGTGAACGCTGAAAGGGAGGTGGCCCCGGGGGCGGCCGAATTGGCGACCCACACCAGCCTTCCGGGATCCTCGAAGGGCAGCGGCGCCAGGACCAGTGGCTTCAGGACAGAAAAGACCGCCGTGGTAGCGCCCACACCGAGGCCGATCACCGCGGCAGTGAAGAGAGCGAAGGTGGGCGTGCGTCGCAGGGTTCGGGCCGCGTACACCGCGTCCTGAGCCAAGCCGCCTGGGAAGGAGCCGTACATGTCGGGGTCTCCCGAGAGGAATCGTCGAAAGAGATTGGAGGTGTGGCGGGCGAGCCGCGTGGCCCAACGTCCTGCCGCGAGGAGGAGGGCTTCTCGCAGGTACCACCTGCGGGCGGCTGCGGCCCCCCGGGTCCTGACCACGCGGACAAAGTCTTCGTGCAGGTCGCCGAGGGCGGCCGGCCCTGCCGGGTCGCCCTCGAGGGAGCGCTCGATGATCCGGCGGGCGAACACCGGAGGTCTGGGATGGGTCATGCCTCGTCCAGTACGGTCCCGAGGCCGCGGAAGTAGTCCTGAAGCACGGCCCGTGCCTGACGCACAGCGGCCCGCCCCTCGTCGGTGACCAGAAGACGCCGCATGGGGTGCCCCCCCCGGTCGGGAGTCCGGCTCGGCACCAACTCCCACTCCAGGAAGCCCTTCTCGGTCAGTCGGTCCAAAGTCCTGTAGAGCGCACCGCGTGTGACACGGCGGTTCGCGTTCTCTTCCAGGTCGTCCCGGATCCGGTTGGCGTACGGATCGTCATGGTGACGCAGGATGGACAGGAGGACAAGAAGTTCGAATTCGCCAACTTTGTGCATGATCTGACCGTGAGTGAGGCAGAGTTGGATCTCGGACGTAGTCTAGTTTTTATGCTACGAAGCGAAGAGGGCAGGAGTTTCACCTTCCGCCCATCTATGGACAGCACAAAGCACCGATGGGTTGCAACGACCAGGCGCCATCAACCCGCCGGGGTCACCCGATCGAACGGCATTTCGAGCAGCGCCCGCCGCTCAGTTCAGCTTCACCATCCCGGTCAACTGGATCATGCCACCCGAGATCTTGACCTGGGCACCGCTCAGGTCGAGCACTGCGGGCGTGCTCACCTTCACACCCGCCGTACCGGTGATGTTGACCTGGCCGGTGGCGCTCACCGTGATGGTCACCCCGCTGACCTTCACCTCGGTGCCCGCCGATAGATCCAGACCGACACCGGCCGCATAGAGGCCGTCGGTGCCGGCGTTGATCTCCATCTGCGCCCCCGAGGTGATCGCCACAGCCCCACCCGCGTCGAGCATCGCGTGGGAGGCCACGTTGGTGGTCAGGTTGCCCCCGACCTTCAGCGTGTCGTCCGTGCCGACCCCTACGACCCGCGCGGCCCCCACGGTCTCGTTCTGGTTGACCCCGATCCCCACCACCTGATTGTTGCCGATGGTCACCTTCTGATCGACCTCGACCGTTTCGGTGTCGTTGTTCTGCACGGTGGTGGTGCGGTCGTTGGTGATGGTGCGGGTCTGATTGTTGCCCACCGTGGTCGACATGTCCTTCTGGGCGTGGATGCGGATCAATTCGGCGCCCTTCTTGTCGTCCATGATGAGCTCGTTGTAGCCGCCACCACCCTTCGAACTGCGGGTCTTGATCCCGCTCACCACCCCCTTGTCGGGCAGCGGATAGGGTGTCGTCATCTCGGCGTTGTAGACGCTGCCCACGATGATGGGACGGTCCGGATTTCCTTCGAGAAAGTCGACGAGCACCTCGTGGCCGATGCGGGGAATCTCGATGTGGCCCCAATGCTTGCCGGCGGTCTGCGTCGAGACCCGGATCCAGCAGGAGCTGTTCTCATCGTGCGTGCCGTACTTGTCCCAGTGGAACTGCACCTTCACGCGACCGTGCTCATCGACCCAGACCTCTTCACCACCGGGACCCACCACCACGGCCGTCTGCGTGCCCTGCACGATGGGCTGTCGGGCATTGCGGTCGGGGCGATAGGGCACGGCCTCGGGAAGAGCCACCACTTCATTGGAATAGTGAAACTCGGCCTGCTCCCAGCCGCGGTAATTGCCACCGCTGGCGGTGTGACGCACCCGGTCGAGGTAGTACCGGGCGTTGGCCCCCTCGCGAAAGTGTCCTTCGAGCTCGATGACCGTACCGGCCCGAAATCCGCGACACGCCGACGTCCCCCGCACCCGGTGGCGCGACTTCTCCCGTCGTTCGAGGTCCACGCGCGCCTGGTACTCTCCCGCGTCGAGGTCGGTGAAGAGGCCGGGGTAGTCGAAGATCGGCTCCATCAGGGTCTCGGGACCGCGCGCAGTCCCATAGAGTTGGAGCGAGGGTTGCAGCGGATCGTAGTCCATGAGCATGACCTCGAAGCTCCGGACCGCATGCTCCTGCACGAACGAGCGCATCACCTGCTCGCCCGGCGCTCCCGCCGGGTCCATCCGCACCCGCTCGTGGCCCGGGCAGGGGCTGAACACCGTCTCGGCGTCGGCCAGCACCAGGGTGTGGTCATCGGTGGTGTGCTCGAAGAAGTAGAAGATGCCCTCTTCCTCGAGCAGCCGCGAGACGAAGTTGAAATCGCTTTCCCGATACTGCACGCAGTATTCCCGCGGAGGATAGTTCCGCGAACAGCGCACCTCGTAGTTCACGGCTCCCACGGCTCGGGGCTTGTCGAGCACTTCCGAGACGATCTCGATGACCGATTGGTTCTGGAAGATCTTGCAGTCGGTGGTCTGCGTGAGGAACCAGAATGCCGGCACCACCTCGGCGCGATAGCGAGCGAGCCCCTCACTCATGTCGAGTTGCACGAACGAGCGCACGACCCCATGGGTGAGGAAGTCGTCCTCGTCCATGGTGACCGTGAGCAGCACCGGCTCCCGCAGAATCGTATCGGGAGCGAGATCGGGATCTTCCGAGAGCAGATCGAGCGCATAGAGGTAGGGGCGCGACAGCCCCTCCTCGGCATCGAAGCCCTCGAGCAGCAGGGTATCGGTAGCGAGCGGAGTGTCGATCCGTATCGGTCGACCCGCCTGTGAGTAGTTGCCCATCTTCAGACCTCCCTTGGGCTCAGCCGCTGGCAGCGACGCTGGCGTATGCGAAGGCGCCACCCTCGGCCACCGAAACGCGGATCGCTCCGGGTCGCGCATCGTCCATGAGCGACTGGAGGATCAGCCGCGAAACGTCGGGCATCACCGTGTTCGTGAGAATGTTGTCGATGTTGCGGGCTCCACTTTCCACCTCGGTACACCGCGACGCGATGGCCTCGAGCACCGCGTCCTCGACCTCGAGCGCCACCTTGTGGGAATCCCACAACCGGCGTCGTACCTTGCTCATCTTCAGGTCGATGATGATCCGCAGCGCATCATCGCGGAGGGGGAAGAAGGGAATGATGACCGTACGGCCCAGAAAGGCGGGCTGGAAGATCTTGTCGAGTTCGGGCTTGAGCGCCGCCACCAGCCCCGTGGGGCCGGGCATGGTCTCGGGATCGGCCGTCAGCTTCATGAGGGTCTCGGTACCCGCATTGCTGGTGAGCACGATGATCGTGTTCTTGAAATCGATCTCGCGCCCCTCGCCGTCTTCCATGCGGCCCTTGTCGAACACCTGGAAGAACAGCTCGAGCACGTCGGGATGGGCTTTTTCGATCTCGTCGAGCAGCACCACCGAGTAGGGCCTGCGCCGCACCGCCTCGGTCAGGACGCCTCCCTCGCCGTACCCGACGTATCCGGGAGGCGAGCCCTTGAGTGTCGAGACCGTGTGGGGCTCCTGAAACTCCGACATGTTGATGGTGATGATGTTCTCTTCGCCCCCGAACATCAGGTCGGAGATCGACAGCGCAGTCTCCGTCTTGCCGACGCCGCTCGGGCCCACCAGGAGGAACACCCCCACCGGCTTCTGGGGGTCGTCGATCCCTGCGCGCGACGTACGAATTCGCTGGCTGATCACCTCGAGGGCGTGGTCCTGCCCGATGATCCGCTCGCCGAGGCGCTCCTCGAGTTCGAGGGCCATGCTGATCTGGTCGCGCATCATCTTGCCCACGGGAATGCCCGTCCACCCCGAAATCACATGACCCACCAGTTCGGCGTCGACGAAGACCGGTACCAACCCCGCTTCTCCCTGCACCTCTTCCAACTCCCCCATCAACCCCTGCAAACGCGTGCGCAGCTCTTCGTCGGGAAGATCGGCGATCTCGGCCCGATAGTCCTCGTCGGCCGCCAGGGGTGCCTCGGAGACGGTGGCGTCCGCCTCGGTAGCCGGAGCCTCGGCGTCGGGTCCCGGCGCGGACGATCGTACCGCGCCCCCATCGACTCGCCGCTCGAGTTCTTCACGCAGAGAACGGATTCGCCCCACCAGCTCCTTCTCCTGGTGCCAGCGTGTCTCGAGTACCTCGAGCCGCGCGCTCACCTCATCGCGTTCGGCGGCGATCGCCGCACGGCGCTCGTGGTGGTCGGCACCCGTCGCCTCTTCGCGCCGCAACACCCGCTCCTGGACCTCGAGGTCGGTCAGGCGCCGCTGGGCGTCTTCGATGGCGGCCGGGGTGGCGTTCTGTCCGAGTGACAGGCGGGCGCAGGCCGTATCGAGCACGCTCACCGCCTTGTCGGGCAGCTGCCGGTCGGGAAGATACCGATTGGATAGCCGCACGGCCGCCGCGAGACCGTGATCGAGCACCCGCACACTGTGGTGTCGTTCGAGGTGGGGCACGATGCCGCGCATCATCACCATGCACAGCTCTTCGGTGGGCTCATCGACCTTGATCAACTGGAAGCGCCGCGCCAGGGCGGGGTCCTTCTCGAAATACTTCTTGTACTCCGACCAGGTGGTGGCCGCGATGGTGCGCAGCTCTCCTCGGGCCAGCGCCGGTTTGAGCAGGTTGGCGGCGTCATTCTGCCCGGCTGCGCCGCCGGCGCCGATCATGGTATGGGCTTCATCGATGAACAGGATCACCGGTGTGGCCGACGACTTCACCTCTTCGATCAGCCCTTTCAGCCGGTTCTCGAACTCGCCCTTCACACCCGCGCCGGCCTGGAGCAGCGCGAGGTCGAGGGTGCGGATGGTGACATTGCGTAGAGGCGGCGGGACGTCACCCTCGGCGATGCGCATGGCGAAGCCTTCGACCACCGCGGTCTTGCCGACTCCGGCCTCGCCCACGAGGATCGGGTTGTTCTGCCGCTTGCGGGTCAGGATGTCGACCACCTGACGGATCTCGACGTCACGTCCGAGGACCGGATCGAGGTGCCCGTCCCTGGCGCGCTGGGTCAGGTTGACGGTGTACTGGTCGAGATTGGGAGTGGGCCCACCCGCGCCGCCGCCGGATCCGCTCGCCGCACCCGCCGCCGCCCCGTCCGCGCGCGGAGCTACATCTTCCGAGGTGCCCTCGACGATCGAGTCGAACTCCTGGCGCAAGGCCTCGGGATGGATCTTGTCGAGTGCCCGGGCGCCCTCGCACACCTGACGCCTCAGATCGGCGTCGAGCATCAGCGCCAGGATCGCATGCCCCGAACGCACCTGACCCGCACCATGATCGAGCGATCCGAGGGTCCATGCGTCGGTGAGCATACGCACGAGCCCCGGGCTCAGCGCCGGGGTGCGCGCATTGCCCGATTTCAGCCGATCGAGGGTCGCGGTGAGCTGCTTCGCCAGCGCCGAGCGGTCGACTTCGAAGCGTTTGAGGATCGCCAGGAAGTCACCCTCGGGGTGGTCCATGAGCTTGAGCAGAAAGTGCTCGACCTCGACGTCGTAGTGCGTGCGGGAGAGGCAGAGACCGGCGGCAGCCTCCACGGCTCCGCGTGTCGTGGGATTGAGCTTCTGGATCAGGGCGCGGAGATCGACGTTCATGGCCTTTCTCTCAAAGGGTCAGCAGGGTCTCGTCGGGATCCCGTTGCAGGGGCCGCGTGCGGATCCAGGTGGACCACCCCAGCGCGGGCCCCTGCGCATCGTCGGTCACGACGCAATCGGGCACATCGTTCCGTTCCAGGACCAGACAGGCTTCTACCACGAACTGGTCGTGGACGAAGAAGCGACAGAGGTCCCGAAGTGTATCATGGTGGGCGCCCCCGGGCAGGAACGCCTCGAAGGTCTCCCGATCCAGCGGGCCCAGGCGCACACGCACCCGGGCATGCGGGTCCCAGATCTCGCGCCCCACGACCGCGCCCCAACCGAGACGGGTGGAGGGAGCGTCGGAACCCAGCTCGCACAGATCGTCTTCCGACAACCGGATCCATCCTCCGACGAAGGGCTCGACCTCGACGGGCACACCGAAGCGCCCCTCGACCAGGAGCTCGAGCGCCAGGGCACTGCGCCGCTGCGGTCCCGGCAGGGCGGAAAAGGGAGCGACGGATGTGGGCTCTACGCCCGCGACCTTACCTCGGTCCACGGAGAGCCCGATCAGGTCGACCAGGTGTCGGGCGAGGCGGTCGGCCGCAGGGCCCCCTCGTTCGCGCGATGCCGCGATGTCGGTCTTGCGGAGCGCCCGCACGAGTAGCGACAGAAACCGATGTTGGAACAGATCGAAGAAATCGCGTACCGCCGGGTTGCCGTCGCGCGCCTGACGCGCCACCACCTCGGTATAGACGTGGGGCAGGACCCCGTCGGATCCCACGAGGCCAAAGAGGTTGACGGTGAGGGTGTCGGGCCCGTCGTCCTGCGCTTCGTAGCTGTGGATGTCGCCGGGCGGAAAGGCGAAGGAGGGACGGACACTGAACCGCACCACCTCGCGCGTCGGATCCCCGGCTTCGCCGACGGGACTGCGATCAGGGTGGAGCGCCTCGAGCAGGCGCACGGCCTGCAACAGGTCCATCCCTGACGCCCCCTCGGCGATCACCCGGGCCAGGGCCTCACTCACAACAACACCTTCCGCCCCGAGCGGGCGGGCCAGCGTCCCAACGGAGTCTTCCGTTGCTGCGTCATGGCCGTGACCTGACAGAAGCTGTTGACCGAGACCGACAGCCCCAGGAACCGGTCGATCACGGCTGCAAACAAATAGGCTCCGCCACCGGTGAAGCCCTCCTCGTCGAGCTGAAGCTCGACGCGGCTGCCGCGCACGAAGGTGGGACCGTGGGCACCATCGATCCGGGCATGCCCCGGTTTGCCCTCGATCCCCATGAGCGCACGGATCTGGGTCTCGCTGCCAGGCCGGTCGGTGGCATTGTGGAGGCGCAGCAGCCCCTGGAGGGCCTCCGGCCCGTCTTCGATCAGCGACACGTAGTTCACGGCGAGCTGCGAGACGAGGCGCCACATCTGGGCTCGACCCAACGGGGCGACCACGGGATTGGTGGGCTTCACCACCGTCACGATGCGCTCGAGCGGACCACTCCCGGCCATCTCGAAATCGCCTCGCTGGTCGCCGAAAGGGAGGCGGCTGGGTAGGGTGCCGTTGTAGCACACCAGATCGACCATCACGGCGTCGAGGTCGGGTCGCACCATACGGGCATCGGCATCGGCAAACGAGATCGCCATGTCGGGCTCGCGCCCCCCGGCGACCCCGGCATCTCGCCGACGGGTGTACCACAACACCGGGTCCGCCCCCGGCGCTCCGGGCCGCCCCACCCGCCCATGGAGAGGCTCGAAGACCACGGGCGAGCGCCCACCCCCCATCACCGGCTGGACCCCTTCGACCGAGTAGATCCGCGTCGAGGCCCGTCGGCGCGCGTCGGCCACCACCGGATACTCGTGCTGACGGTGTGACAGCAACACAGGCTCCGACGTCTTGTCGAAGAGGTTGACGATCGGCGTACAGCCCAGTCGGAAGACGTCGGCGTCGATCCCATGTTCGAGCACCCGTTGCCGGTCGGGAAGCTCGAACGACTGCATGGGCACGACGACCTCGATGGCCGAACCCCACCCTTCTCCCCGCACCGCCTCCAGGCCGCACAGATCCACGAAGAGGTACTTCTCCGGAAAGGCGAAATACTCCTGCAGGTACCGATAGGGCAGAAAGGAGCGATGTGGATGCGGAAGCAGCCCTTCGTCGGCTCCGAAGCCCACGGGCTCGAGGCGACCGGGTCGTCGCACCGAGTCCGGTGCGTCCGCCGGGCGCAGCACAACCCCATCGGCCGCCGAGAACAACAACTCGTACAGTAGGTAGGGCAGGCTCCCGTCGCCGTGGAGATAGATCCGCAGGCGCTCCAGATCGAGCGACCCGATGGGAACCCCCAGAGCGGCGATCCGCAGCTTCAGCCCGCCGACCACGCCCCTCGAGGCGCGCAGCCCGAGCCCCTGGGGTGGGACCCACGAAGCACTCTCGATGCGGAGCGGCCAGAGCGTGGTGTCGTATCCGGTGCGGAATCGGCAGGGCACACCGTCGACCGGACGCGAGAAGAGCGCGGTCCCGGCCGACACCTGCAGCCCCGAGGTGAGCTGGCCCTGGTCGGGATCGAGGTGCATCTGCACCAGCGCCATGGAGGGGACGGGCCGCACGTACTGCGGATACGCCACCGAGAGCAGCGCCTCGCTCAACTCGGGCGCGTCGTCGTCGAGACGCCGATGGATCCGACCGGCGAGAAAGGCCATCCCCTCGAGCAGCCGCTCGACGTGGGGATCATCGCACTTGTTGGCCTCGAGCTGGAGCCGCGAGGCGACCTGCGGATACCGGCGTGCGAACTCGGCGCCCGACCGGCGCAGAAAGCTCAGCTCCCGTTCGTAGTAGTCGAGCAGGTCCTCAGACACGATCACCCTCCACTTCGAAGGTGCCGCTACCCACCTCGAGCCGGGTGTCGAAGGCGATGGGGATCGCCTCGGGGTCGACATCGAGCATGGCCTCGACGACGAAGTGGAGCACCCGTGTACCTTCGTCTCCGAGGTCACCGAGCGAGACACGAACCTGCGACAGACGAGGCTCGAAGAGCCGGATCGACTCCTGCAGGTCTCGAGCGAGATCGGAGGCCGTCAGGGCCGACCCGCTCGGACGGGAATTGATGTCGGCCAGTCCGTATCTGAAGACGGAGCGCTGCAACTCCGGACGCCCTTCGCCCGCGTCGACCAGACGGCGCGTGTTCAAGAGCCATTCGAGATCGCGCATCACCGCGGCCCGGGTGCCCGCCACGGTGCCCACCGGCGAGCTGCCCCCGCCGGCGGGTCCGGCCTCACCGAGCAGACGATCGAGGACGGAGGGTCGCAGGTTGAAGTCAGACGTCCTGGACGCCATCGCCCACCCCTTCGCCCGTGCCCGCGGCGTTCCGAGCCGCCTCGTCGCGCCCGAACAGGATCGCCTGCATCGGGTCCAGACGGCACACACGCAGGTAGAGCTCCTGCTTCTCGGCCTCGTCGCCGCCCATCCGGTCGATGCACCGATACAGCAGCGCCATGGGCACCGCGACCGTCTCGGAGTCCTCCCACTCTTCCAGATTGTGCGCTTCGATCCGACCCATGATGTCCCGCAGGATCGGCATCGCCACCGAGGCGAGGTCGTGGTCGACCATCACCCGGGCCGCCTCCGCGCGACGCAGCAGGCGTTCGCGCACGCTCCCGGCCTCGTCGGCCGCCTTCATGAGCAATTCGATCGCCTTCTGGGGCTGTCCCGCGCGCACCCGCTCCTTCGCCCGCTCCGACAGGTCGCGCCCCCCCGCCACCACCGAGACATCGACCTCGAGGCGCGCCTGCTCCTCGGCCGTGAGGGGTCCCATCAGCCCCTCGTCCTGAAGCCAGGTGCGGGTCTCGCGATTGGCCGTGGGGGTATCGTCCATCAGCGTCAGATCGGGCAGACCGGGGAGATCGACGAGGAGCGCCCGCAAGGCCCCCTTGAGCGACAGCTCCAACGGGCCGTACTCCGAACCCAGTCCATCGATGGCCGTGAACACGTAGCGCTGCAGGTCCAACCAGCCACGACCGAAGGGTGTGGCCATCACATCTTCGGCCGCCGCCAGCAGTTCCGCCCACGCGCCATCGAGCAGCAAGCCCTTGAGGTGGGTGCGCGTGCGGGTGGGCGGGGCTGCCAGCAGGCGGGGATCGACCTCGCCTCGTTTGCGCCTCAACTCGCCCCAACGGTACCCGCGCACCATCAGGTACGGAGCGGGATCGAGCGGATCGGCCGTGCGGAGATACCGGGCGGCCGCGGCGATCCGCGTGCCGGCGTCGTCCGTCGAGGTGGGTTCGAGGGTCAGGCCACCGCCCCCCGCAGAGGCCACTCCACCCGCGTCGCTCGACTCCTCGGGACCCGCGCTCGGATCGAACACGGGCGCCGTCACCGGATCGGGGTCCTCTTCGAGCTTCTTTGCGAGGATCTGCTGGACCAGACGTCGCACCTCACCGACCACCTCTCGCAGCGGTCGAAAGCTCGGCGCCCCGTCTCCGAAGCGGTCGTCGGTGAGGGCTTCGAGGGTGTCGAGTGCCGCGAGCGAGGCATCGATCCCGGCCGCCAACGCCTTGTAGAACGCCTTCGGCGCCTTCTCCACCGCCTCGTCGAACGCCTCGGGCGGAACCTTGCCACCGTCGATGGCCTGCTGGCGAGCGGCGAGCTTCTCGGGGTCACCGGCGAAGCTCTCTTCGTAGCCCAGTGCACGGCCGACCTTGTAGGCCACGAAGTCGTGCCCGGCCGGGTTCAACGCCACGGCGCGCACCGCGGGATCGAGGTATCCGGCAATCCACTCGAGGGGTGCGGCCCGGTAGTCCAGGTCGCCGTCGTCGATCTCCGGAAACACGGTGTCCCAGAACCGCTCCAGGAGTTGACGTTGAAGCTCGAGCCCACTGTGCAGCCCGTCGAACCCTTCGCGGTGGATCCAGGCCTCCATCAGCCAGGCCGCAACCTGCAGGTCCTTCGATCGCTTCCGGAGCACCTCTCCGGCCAGTTGGGCGACCCTCTTGAAGTCGGCCACCTTGCGCGCTTCGACCCACTCCCCCTGGGGAAGGTCGGGGTCGGACTCCCGTGCGTCACGGATCTCGTCGTAGACGACATCGTACCGAACATCCTGTCCGGCGGGAGCCTCGTCGGAGATCGGCTTCAGGAACTCCTCGATGTCGGGCATCTTCGGATTCAGGAGGGGGTCACGACCAGCTCCCGCACGTCCAGGAGCGGTATCGGCTCTCCGTCCACGAGGAGCATCTTGGTGCCTTCGGGTGACTCTTCTCCGTCGGCTGAGGTCACCACGTCGAGTGTCCGTCCCAGGCGAACCGTCGCCTCCGCATGGCGGAAGGCGAGTGGAGTCACCACCGGCAGCAATACCTCGCCGAGATCGAGCTCTTCGAGCTCTGCGCTCGTGGTGACCCGGGCGGGGAGCCACAACAGATCCCGGAGCCGCTTGGGGGCTTCGATGACCAGGTGGGCCAGATGACGGAACGGGATCCACATGTATTGACCGGCCGCATAGACCTCGAGGCGTGAACCGAGCCGCGGATCGACGTCTTCGAGGTGTGTGAACGCCGCGCCGTTGAGCGTACCCGCCGGCGAATCAGGAGGATTGCCGAGCGAGGGAAACGAGCCGGTCTCGAACATCTCGACCCGCTCCCTGCTGGCGTGGAGTGCGGTCTGGTACATGAATGCCCCGATCTTCGCGTCGGGGCTCGCGTCGGCCAGAAGGTCCAGGTGCTTCTGTGCGCGATCGTACGCGCCCGCGAAACACAACAATTCGAAGAGGAACGTACGGCTCCGGGAATCCATGGGGGCTTCCCGGAGCCGCGCGCTCAACGCAGCAATGGCGTCGTCGAGGCGTCCGGCCTCGTACAGCTGTTCCGCCGTCACGCCCGGGCGACGCCTCAGTCCGCCGTCTGGGTCCGGACGTTCCACTTGCCGATGATCTGCTCACCTGCCGAGCCGGTCTCGGTCTGTTGACTGTACGTGACCTTGACCGTACCGAAGTCGAACGAGAGCGACTCGACCGGACGGTCGTCTCCGCCCGAAGACCCGGACCACTGCACACCCGAGATGTACACCTCGGCGAACTCGTAGATCAGGTAGGGCAACGCGGCGTCACCTCCCGACTTGTTGAGCGTGACCTTGGCCTTCGGAAAGTGGTCTCCCTTCATGCAGGCCTGGAAGAGGATCGCGCTCGCCGTATCGGTCGTCTTCATGATGTTGAAGCTCGACACCGTACCCTTGCCGGCCCCGGATCCCTGCGTCCCGCCCGAGATGGTAGCCGGGTTGGAAGCGCCGAACGAGAACGACAGGATCTCGATCTCGTCTTCATGGCCCTTGCGCGTCGACTCGCCCTTGATCTTGGGTCCGCCCTCGAATTTCAGATAAGCATCGAACGCCATCGTTTCCTCCGGAGAAAGTGGGTTGGTCTCGTCAATTCGCCGCCGGCGGCAGATCAGCCACCAGGCGCATGGAAACACTCAGCTCGTCGAGCTGGAAATGCGGACGCAGGAAGGCGACCGCACGATACGAGCCCGGCTTCGAGGGAATCTCGACCACATCGACGCGGGCTTCACGCAACGGTCGCTCGGCCTTGACCGAAAACGGCGCGTCTTCGTTCGACACCACATAGTTGGAGATCCAGTTGTTCAGGAACGACTGGACCTGCGACCGGCTGGTGTATCCGCCGATCTTGTCGCGCATCATCACCTTCAGATAATGCGCAAACCGCGATACCGCGAAAATGTACGGCAGTTGCGCCGACAGACGGGCGTTGGCCGTGGCGGCATCGGAATCATAGACCTTGGCCTTCTGCGCCGACTGCACGCTGAAGAAGGCCGCGTTGGGCGTGCCCTTGCAGTGCACCAGTGGGGCGAAGCCGAGATCGGCGAGTTCCTTCTCACGCCGATCGGTGATCTGCGCCTCGGTGGGGCACTTCATGGCCACGTCGCCCGAGGGCGTCTTGAAGTTGTGGACGGGCAGCCCCTCGACCAGACCTCCACTCTCCACGCCTCGGATGGTGGCGCACCAACCGTACTTGGCGAAGGCCTGCGTGACACGAGCCCCGAGGGCCCAGGCGGCATTGCCCCACAGGTACGCTTCATGTTCGCTGCCGTCGACGTCTTCTTCGTAGTTGAAGGCCTCGACCGGCACCGTCTCGCTGCCGTACGGCTCCCGCAGCAACATGCGCGGCAGTGCGAGCGCCACATACCGCGAATCCTCGCTGTCGCGGAAGTTCTTCCACTTCGCGTACTCGGTGGTATCGAAGATCTTGGCCAGATCCCGGGGCGCGTCGAGCTGCGTGTAGTTCTCGAGGTTGAACATCGACGCATGAGCACCCGTGAGAAACGGCGCGTGGGCTGCCGCGGCCACCTCGGAGATCTTCTGCAGGAGCTCGATGTCCTGCCCCGAGCGTCCGAATTCGTAGTCGCCGAGCAGGGCACCGAAGGGTGCCCCACCGAAGACGCCGTATTCCTCTTCGTAGACCTTCTTGAAGAGCGCGCTCTGATCGAATTCGGGAGCCTTCTGCAGATCCTTGAGCAGTTCCTTCTTGCTCACGTTGAGCATCTTCAGCTTGAGCATGACACCCGTCTCGGACTGCGAGAGCAGGTACTTCATGCCGCGCCACGACCCCTCGAGCTTCTGGAAGTCGGGGTGATGCATCACCTCACGCAACTGCCGCGAGATCAGACGATCGATCTCGGCGATGCGTCCGTTGAGCATGGACTCGACATCGGCCGAGACCGTCATCGATCCCTCGAGCACCTCCGAGAGGAACCGCTTGATCAGACCTCGGCCCTTCTCCTTGGCCGGCGCGGCGGATCCAAATCGCCCCGAATCGACGATCTGATCGAGCAGACTGATCTCCTCGGTGGTCTCTTGCGCCTGTGCCGCGCTCTTCTCAGCCTCATTCGCCATCGGAGTCGTCCTCCTGCGATCCCAGTTCCTTCCTGACCCGTGCGAGCTGATCGGCATCGGTCACGGTGGCTTGCAGGATCTCTTCAAGCTTGTCGTTACCCTGCAGACTGCCCCGCACGTCGGCCAGTTCCTGACGCAGTTCCAGCAGTTTGCGAATCGCCGGAATCTGCTGTGCGACCCGATCGGGATCGAAGTCGTCGAGTTCGCGGAAACGCAGATCCACACCGAGCTGTCCGGCGTCGGGATCGTCGCTCAATTTGTTGTCGACCCGGAAGGCGAGGTGCGGCTTCATACTCGCCAACACCTCGTCGAAGTTGTCCGGATTGATCTCCGTGAACTTGCGGTCCTTGAGACGCTCGAGGGGCTCTTCGGGCTGACCCGTGAAATCTCCGAAGATGCCCATGACGAAGGGCAACTCCTTCATCTCGATCGCGTCACCGATCTCGACCTTGTACTCGATGCTCACACGAGGGGCCCGTACTCGCTTGAGACGATCGTGAATGCTCTCCGCCATCGCTGGGGTGCCTCCGAAATGGAAGGGGAACGGGCGCACAACTTTGCACCCAACATCGATCTTGGGATCCGCAGCGGCCCCGTGTCAAGAAAAGCGACCGCCCCGCGCTTCCGTGGGTGGACGTCGTCGACGGTGACCCTTGCACCGCACCGGCACCGGGTCCGAGCTTAGGCCGGGTGTGATTCACCCGGTTCCGCGTGCCTCGAAACCCGGCTACGGCCCTCCATGCGACAGATGCAACCGGTCCTCTGGACCAAGGGCGTCCTCCTTTCGCCGCAGCACCTGCAGCTTCAGGACCGGTTCCTCGAAGACCTGGTGTCGTTCCGCCTGTCGGCGGTCGCCGCCTGGCGCTGGGGATTCGCGTCGCTCGCCCTCGACGCCGAAGCCCTCGGTGAGGGAATGGTGGCGCTCGACGCCGCCCAGGGCGTGTTTCCCGATGGACTGACCTTCGACATTCCGGGCTCGGATAGCGCCCCCGATGCGCGGGCCGTCGACGAGATCCTACCGCCAGGGCAGGACGAGGGACTCGTCTACCTCGCCATCTCCGAGTGGAAGCCCGGAGCCACCAATGTGGCGCTGACACCGGGAACCGGCGCCCGCTTCGACGCCGAGATGGTCTACCGCCGCGACGAAACGACGGGCGACGGCGAGAAACCGATTCTGGTCGGTCGCAAGAACCTTCGGCTGGTGGGCGAAGACGAGGAGATCGCCGGCCTCATGACGCTGGCCGTCGCCCGGTTGATCCGAACGGTCGCCGGCGAGGTGGAGGCCGACCCCGACTTCGTACCGCCGGTGGTCAACCACGGAGCGAGCCCGCACCTCGTCTCGCTCAACCGGCGACTGCTGGAGATCATGACCGCCCGGAGCACGACGCTGGCCGGGGGGCGGCGGCAACGCAATCTGTCGCTGGCCGACTTCGGGGTCGCCGACGTGGCGGGCTTCTGGCTGCTGTACACCATCAACTCGTACCTGCCCCTGGTGCGACATTTTCTCGACAGCGGACACGGTCACCCCCTCGAGCTGTTTCGAACCTTTTCGGCGCTGGCGGGAGCGCTCACGACCTTTTCCGCCGATGTCTCTCCGTCGGACCTGCCGCCGTACGACCATCGCGATCTTCAGACCAGCTTCGAGCGCCTCGACGGGATGATCCGTGACCTGCTGGCCACGGTGGTGCCGTCGTACCACGTGTCGCTACCGCTCCGCCCGACCCAGCCCAACATCCAGGCCACCGCCCTCGACGAGGAGCGCTATCTCGCGGCGACGGAGATGTATCTGGCCCTGCGCTCGGAGTTGAAGGAGGGCGACATGGTCAAACGCGTCCCCCAACTCGTGAAGGTGTCGTCGGGCGACCGGGTCGAGGTCCTGATCCGGCAGGCGCTGCCCGGACTCGGACTGCGCCACGTGAGCGAACCTCCGGGATCGCTCCCGGTCAAGCTCGACTACCAGTACTTCCGCCTCGAGCGGACCGGCCCCGAGTGGGATGCGATCTGTCGAGCACGCAACGTGGCCGCCTACCTGCCCTCCGACTTTCCGGCGGCCGAAGGCGAGCTCGTGCTGCTCCTACCCCGCGACGATCAGCGCTAGCACGATCACATCGCCCTCAGATCACGATTATCTGGGTCGTGTTGGCAGAGGTGTCGCCGGGCTGAACGACGCCTGCGTCAGCGTCTGGCTGTCTGCGGAACGGGGGAGGGGTCCACGGGAGGCATGCTGGGCGAAGACGGCAAGGAAGCCGGCAAGAATGTGCACCGCGTGGGGTGCTGGTTCGACGCTCAGCGCATTGGGGGTGCTGTGAGACGAAAAAGGGCCACACACGAGCTCCATCGCCTCACACTTGGACAAGTGTCGCCTCCTGTAGCCAACTTTGCGCCATGCCTGAACGCAGGAGGCCACGCTTGGACGATTCTCGCGCCGTGGCACGACGCACCCACCATGGACTCCTGGCAGACTCCTGTAGAAACCCGTCTCTGGTCAGCCGGCCAGCGCCACGCCCACCAGGAGGGCCACGGCAGTGAGCACGATCAGGACCAGCGCCACCACGAAGGCGGTGGTGGAGCCGCGAGGTGCCTCGTCGATGGGCACCGGAGTCGACGAAGGTGCGCTCGGCAGGCGATCGGGAAGCTCGGCCGGCGCCGGTCTCAGGCCCTTGATGATCCGCGTGTACTCGCCGGGGCCCTGGGGGCCCGCTGGCGGGGGCGGTGCAGGTAGAGGGCTCGGCGACGAGTCGGCGGGAGCTCGGTAGAGGCGATCCATGTAGGCCTCATCGACGGGCGCGTATTGTGGCAGCGCGGGCGGATCGGGCGGGGAGGGAACCCGGGTCTCCGTCGGTCGGTCCGGGGTGCGGCGGCCCCCTCCGAAGTAGCTGGGCTCCGACAATTCGTCGGGTGAGGCGCCGGGGCTGCGGTCGCTGCGGTCGCCCTCGTACCGCGGCTCGGGCACATCGGCCGGCTCGGACACGATCGGCTCGACCCCTCCGAAGTGGGGCTCCGGCACTTCGAGCCCCCGATCGCGCCCCTGGTCGGGGCGTCTGATTTCGGCCACCTCACGCGACGGCGGAAATGGCGTGGCGGCCTGTCGGCGAGGGGCGGGAGGTGCGGGTGGGTCCGCGGGCGACGGGGTCGGAACCGTCGGTCGGGCGAACTGTCGCGTGAATTCACCGGGACCCGAATCCTCGCCCGGACCGGAGGGCGAAGGCGCCGGAGACGGTGGTGTGGGAGGGGCCGTGGGGGAGGGCGAGGGCGGCGTCACCGCGCCGAACTGGCGGGTGAACTCACCCGGTTCGCTGGGCGATGCGGGAGACGGGGTGGCGGGCGGCGGCGCGGGAGTGGGCGGCGGCGGCGTCACCGCTCCGAACTGGCGGGTGAACTCACCCGGTTCGCTGGGCGATGCGGGAGACGGGGTGGCGGGCGGCGGCGCGGGGGTCGCGGCGGGCGGCGGCGAGGCCGAGGGCGGCGGCGTGGGGGTGGCGGCGGGCGGCGGCACCGGGTGGCTGGGCGCCGGAGTCGAGGGGGCTGCGAGATCCGGAGCCGGCGTCGCCAGATCGGCGGCCCGAAACATCCGCGTGAATTCTCCGGGCCCTTCGGTGGTGGACGGCGGGGGAGGAGACGACTCCCCGCCCACGTCGGGGATCGGTGCCGGCGGCGCTGGCTCAGCTCCCTCGCCGGCGGGCAACCACCGATCGAGCCCCTCGAACTCCAGAATGAACCGGGTCACCACCACGGGGAGCCCATCGACATCGAGGCGCTCGACGATGCGCTCCTCGATCTCGGAACCGCCGTGGTCCATGCGAGCCTGGAGCGAGGCCACGGCCGCAGGATCACCGTCGAGAACGTGCACCATCACCACCGCCCCTTCCGGGCTCAGTGCATGGTGGGTGATCGCCCCGCCGGAGCGGACCGCGGTCTGAAGCAGGCGATACCGGGACTCGAACTCGTCCCTCTTCATGGGCGACGGGGATGGGAGGAGACTGGTCGGCGGCAGGGGTCGGACGGACGCAAGATGCATCCCACGCTGTTCCGTCAACGACCGGAACCGTAAGATTAGGCGAAGGGGGGCGCGGCGACAAACCGAAGTGTGCGTTCCCCGGTCGACCCGATATGAGCCGGCTCTCGAACCCTCCTGGAGTGTGATGCGGAACCTCTCGCCGGTGGTGTGGAGCGAAGGCATGCACCTCGCCCAACATCATTTCCAGCTTCAGAGCCGGTATTTTCAGGATACCGCGACCTTCGCCCTGGAAACGCTGTTTCCCAGCCCCTGGGGGCTCGTGTCGTGCGAACTCGATGACGAGGCGCTCCTCAACGGCACCGTCTCACTCCTGCGCGTCCAGGGCGTATTCCCCGATGGACTCACGGTCCAGGTGCCGGGCGATCCGCCGCCGGCGCCGCTGGAGATCCGCGAGCGTTTCTCCCCCACCCGGGAATCCCATGTCGTGATGCTCTGCGTCCCGGCGGACCGCCCGGACGGTCCCAACTACGGCGGCGACGATCCCGTGAGCCCGCTGCGCTTCCGAGCCGGTGACGTCGAGGTGATCGACGACACCTCGGGCGATTCGTCGACCCAGGTCCGGGTCGGCCTCAAGAACCTGCAGATCCACCTCGACGACGATGTGCCCGAGGGCTGGGTCCAGATGCCTCTCGCCCGCGTGCGCCGCGACGGCACGGGACGATTCGTGTACGACGCCGCCTTCGTGGCTCCGACCCTTCAGCTGCGGGGAAGCTCGGGGCTCGTGGGCCGGCTGCGTCGCATCGTCGACATGCTCGACGAAAAGGTCCGGGCCCTGTCCGCCACCCGTCCGTCGGCCGGCGTCCAGACGGCGAGCTACTCGGGGGCCGAGGTCGCGGGCTTCTGGTTCGCGCACGCCCTCCATTCGGCGCTTCCCCCTCTGCGACATCATCTGGCGACACGGACCGGGCATCCCGAGGAACTCTATCTGGAGCTGTCACGGCTCGCGGGTGCGCTGTGCACCTTCACCGCCGGCACCTCGGCAGCCGACCTCCCGGCGTATGACCACCTCGACCTCGAGGCGACCTTCGAAGGTCTCGACCGCCACATCCGTCGCAATCTCGACATCGTGCTACCCAGCGGTGCCGTCCGCATCCCGCTCGAGCCCATGGAGCCGTACTTCCTGCGGGGCGAGGTGGTCGACCGCCGCTGCCTTGCGCCCGGCGCGGCATGGTTCCTCGTCGTGCAGCCTGAGGGTCCCGCCCCGGAGCTTCCCGAACGCGCGCCCCGACTGGTCAAGATCTGCTCGGCCAAGCACATCGTGCGGCTGGTGCGCGAGGCCTATCCGGGCATCGACCTCACCTGGGTCGAGACGCCTCCGTCGGCGCTCGCCCCCCGGGTCGGGCATCGCTACTTCCGTCTGAACCTCACCGAACCCTGTTGGGGTTCAGTGGTCGAGACCGGAGAGATCGGGCTCTACACCCCGCAGGCGCTGGGGCAGGCCCGTTTCGAATTCGCCGTCGTGATCGAGTCGTGACCATGAGCGCATCCGCCCCCGCAGCACCCAGCCCCTCGCCGACGCTTCCCCCGCACCGCGGTCGCCTCGCGCACGCGCTCCAGGAGGCGTTCACCGTCACCGTGCGCCTGCGCACGGGCGGCCAGGTCGCCACCGATGCGGCCCAGTTCCGCACCCGCATGAAGGCGCTCCTGGCCGGCGCCGACCGCGAGGCGCGCGAGGCCGGATACGGCACCGACATCGTGAAACGCTCGATCTACGCCTTCGTGGCGTTTCTCGACGAATCGGTGCTCAATTCGCCCCAGGCCATGTTTTCCGACTGGGCGCGCCAGCCGCTTCAGGAGGAGATCTTCGGCGACCACATGGCCGGCGAGACCTTCTTTCGACATCTGCGCGACCTGCTGGGCCACCAGGACTCCGAAGAGCTGGCCGACGTACTCGAAGTCTACCATCTCTGTCTGCTGCTGGGATTCAGGGGTCGTTTCGGCAGCGCCGATCGCGGTGAACTCGGTGCCCTGATCGGTGAGGTGGGTGACAAGATCCGCCGTATCCGTGGGGGGAATGAGCCTCTCGCGCCGTCCTGGGCCCTGCCCACCGAAGCGGTGCACCCTCCCCAGGACCCGTGGATCCGCACCTTCGGACTGGTCGCCGCTGCGGCGGTGTTGGTGGCCCTGCTGCTCCTCGTGCTGTTTTCCGTCTTGCTGTCCGGGTCCGTGAGCGAGATCGAGTCGCTCGCCGGACTCGGCTGACGGACCCCGCCTTCCTTCCTGCCGGAGATCGCCCGAATGCCGATGCGCGTCAGAGTATGGCTGCTGACGTTCGTGACGTTCTTCATGTTCGTCATCGTCGCCTGGTTGATGGGCACCGTGGCGGGAGACGCCCTCACCGGGCTGCGCACCATACGGGCCGCCGTGCTCGTGCTCGGTGGGCTCGCGTCGGCATCGGTGTTCCGTTTCCTGACCACGCGGTGGAAGGGACGGCTGCGAAGCGAAAAGGCCGCGACTCGCGAAGACCACCTGTCGGCCACGATGAAGGCGGCAGCGAAACGTCTCAAGGCCAGCCCGAAGGCGGCCGGACCGAGCGTACGCAAGCTCCCGCTGGTGATCGTACTGGGGCCGCGCGGGTCGACCAAGACCACCGTCGTCGAGAATTCGGGCCTCGACCTCGAACTGCTCGGCGGCGAAACGCACCGAGGCGACGCCATCGTGCCCACGGAGGGCGCCAACGTGTGGTACGCCCAGGGCACCGTCTTCGTGGAGGCGGGCGGAGCCCTGGTCGATGCCCCCGAGCGCTGGGGAGCCCTGCTGGCGCATACCCAGCCGGCCCGCCTGGCCGCTGCCCTGGGCATCGAGCGCCAGGCCGCGCGTGCGGCGGTCGTCTGCGTCGGATGTGACGAGTTCAATCAGCCCGGCGCCGGAGAATCGGTAACGGCCCTGGCTCGCAAACTGCGGGAGCGACTGGTCGAAGCGGCCCAGACGCTGGGCATCCAGTTGCCGGTCTATGTGCTCTTCACACGAGCAGACCGCCTGCCGTACTACGACGACTTCGTGCGGAGCCTCCAGCGCGATGAGGCGGCACAAGCCCTCGGCGCCACCCTCCCGCTGGTCTCGGCGTCAGCGGCGTTGCATGCCGATGCCGAAGGGGCGCGGATCGAGCACCACCTGGGTGAGATGCTCCATGCCCTCGCGTTGAAGCGCCGCGAGTTCCTGGGGCGGGAGCGCGATGCCACCATCCAGGCGGGCGTCTACGAGTTTCCCCGGGAGCTCGACAAGATCAAGACCCATCTCACACGCTTCCTCATCGAGCTCTCTCGGCCGAGTCAGCTGGGCAAGAGCCCGTTTCTGCGGGGGTTCTACTTCACCGGAGTCCGTGCCCTCGTCACCGACGACGCCGGTGCTGCGCCGCCGCCGGTCGCCGACCCCCTCGACGCACCCGCCATGGGCGCCACTGCGGTCTTCGACATGGCGAGCCTCCAGGCCGCCGCCAGCGCCGCGGCCCCGGTCGCCCGACGCTCCCGAAGGGTTCCGGATTGGGCGTTCCTGAAGCCCTTCTTTCGTGACGTGCTCCTGCCGGACGAAGCCGCGAGGGTCACCACCACCGGGGGCGCCCGGGTCGATGTGTTGCGCCGAGGCCTTCTGAGCGTGGCAGCGGTGCTTGCCGTGACGTGGGTTGGGGGGATGGTCGTGTCGTTCCGCGGCAACCGCGCGCTCACGCAGCGCGTGGAAGCCGCCGCCGTCGACATCCGGGAGGCGAACAGCGACGGATCACCGATCCCCTCGGACGATACGCTGGAGCGCCTCGAGGCGCTGCGAGTCGAGCTGGCCTCGCTCCGAGCGCACGAGACCGAGGGTCGCCCACTGGGGCTGCGCTGGGGATTGTACCGTGGGGAGGCCGTTCTGGCCCCCGGACTGCAGCTCTATCTACAGAGCTTCGAGGCAGCCCTCGGGCTTCCGGCCCGGCAGGCGATCCTCGATCAGTTGGCGGCGCTTCCGGCCGAGCCCACCGAGGCGGCCGAGTACGGCCAGACCTACGATGCGCTGAAGGCCTATCTGATCCTCACGGACTATCCCCAGGAGAGCACCGTCGCCTTCCTGCCCGATGCCATGCTGGCGAGCTGGACTGCGGCACGGTCTCTCGACGAGGATCGGGCGGTGCTACTACGACGGCAGCTCGACTTCTTCGCCGAGGTGATCCGCGATGGCAACCCGGTGGCCGGACGTACCGACGACGCGATCATCGCTTCGGCGCGCACCTTCCTCGGGCAGTTCGGCGACGCCGATCGCTTCTATCAATCGATGCTCGCCGACGCGGCCACCGCCGGCAGCGAACTCCGCCTCGCCGTGGCCGTACCGGGATCGGCCGACCTGATTCGCAACGATGTGGTGATCCCGGCGTATTTCACCCTCGAGGGGTGGGTGTTCGTCCGTGATGGACTGCAGAACGTCGACGCCTTCTTCTCGTCCGAGGATTGGGTGCTGGGGGGTCAGGTGATTTCGTCGCAGGACCGCCAACGCCTCGCCCAGGATCTGTCGAACCGCTTCCAGGCCGACTATGTGGCCGCGTGGCAGAAGTTCCTCCAGGCCACCACGGTCCTCCCGTTCGGGGGGCCCGCCGATGCCGCACGCCGGCTCTCCCGCCTCTCCGACGGACAGTCACCGCTCCTTCAGACTCTCGCCCTCGCCTCGCGCAACACACGCCCGCAGAGCGATCTCTTCCAGCCGCTCCACGCAGTCGCCCCTCCAGAAGAAGAGGAACGCCTCATCGGCGATTGGAATCAGGGATACGTAGGGGCTCTCGCCAACTTGCAGGGATCGCTCGATCAGGTGGCGACGAGTACCGGGCCCGCCCGGTCCGGCGCCCTCGGGCAGGCCTCGCAATCGGTGCGGCAGGCCGAACAGGCGGTGGGCGCTCTGGCGCAGGGCTTCAACGGACAGCCCGACGGTGCGCGCGTCACCGGGGCCGCGGTTCGCGCCCTGCTCGAGGCACCCATCCGACGCGCCGAGGCGTTGGTAGGGGCGCTGCCTTCAGCCGAACTCAACGGGCGGGGGCGTCAGTTCTGCCAGGACTTCAATCGCCTGCTTTCGGGCTACCCCTTCCAGGCGGCGTCCCCCGTCAACGCGGTGATGGACGACGTGGTGGCGGCGCTGCGTCCGGGGCAGAGCGCGCTCTGGGCCTTCTACCAGGATGCCCTGCAGAGCCTGATCGCCCCCCAGGGCAACCGCTACGTGGCGCGCCCCGGCGCGGACACGAGTCCCAACCCGGCCTTCGTGAGCTTCTTCAACCGCGCGGCCGACGCCTCTGCCTCGCTGTTCGACGCGCAGGGGGCCGGACCCCAGGTCGTGTTCGTCTTGCGGCCCCAGACCTCGGACGATCTTCCCGAGATCACGGTGAGCGTCGATGGGCAGACACAGACCTTCACCCGCACCCAGGCGGCGGCTCGCACATTCGTCTGGGAGGGTGCCCGTGCCCGCGACGCACGGATCCTGGGACGCCTCGGAGGGGTGGTCGTGCCCCTCATCGAGGTGCCCGACGGTCCCTGGGCCCTCTTCCGGCTCTTCCAGCTCGCCGATTGGGAAGATCTCGGAGGCTCGCGCTATCGCCTGCGCTGGAGCGTACCGGGGCAGTCCGTGGCCTTCACCGCGGAGCTGAACCTGGCGGCCCCCGCGCCGATCTTCGACCGTGCCTTCCTCGACGGACTCTCATGTGTATCGACCGTCGCCCGCTGACCCACGCCCCACCCTGATGACCGTGCAGACTTCGATTCGCTCCATCCGCCCCGCCGCCGTGGCCCTGGCCTCGCTCGCCTTCGCCGCCTGCGGCGGAGGTGGCTCCCTGCCGGCCTCGATGGCGGCTCCGCCTCTCGCTCCGGTCATGGAATCGGCTCGGCTCTACTATGACAACAGTGGCGGAATCGCCGACTCGGTGCGCATCGTGGTGCGCACGCCCGACGAGTTCGCGCAGATCTGGGATCGTGCGACCTCGCGGCAGAGCGAACCCCCGCCCCCACCCGTGGTTGATTTCTCGGGCAGCATGGTCGTGGTGGTGGGCGCCGGACGGCTGACCCCCGAAGACCAGATCCGGGTCGACAGCGTCGGGATCCGGACGGTGACCGACGCGGCGGGTGACGAAGAAGACATCCTGGCCGTCGTCGTCCGGACCATTCAGGGATGCGGCCGTTTCGCCGTCGACGCCTTTCCGGTCGAGATCGTGACCGTGCCCCGCTTCGGCGGCGATGTACGGTTCGTGGAACGCACGAGCCGCGATCCCAACTGCGGGGCCCCCGGGTCTCCGCCCACGCACTGATTCGTGACCGAGCCCGACGCCCTGCCCCCTGAGGGAGCTCCGGACTCGCCGGGCCAGGCCCTGGTCGGGTCGGTGCTCGCCGGTCGGTACCGGATCGTGCGCCATCTCGGTGAGGGGGCCATGGGCTCGGTCTACCTCGGCGAGCACCTCCGCTTCGGTCGCATGGACGCGATCAAGGTGCTTCGGGCCGGCATGGCCCGTGACCGTGAGGCCACCGAGCGGTTCCAGCGGGGCGCGCGCAACGCATCGGCCATCAACCACACCAACGTCTGCACCGTCTACGACTTCAGCGATACCGACGACGGACACCAGTTCCTGGCGATGGAATACGTCGAGGGGACCACCCTCGCGGACCTGCTGGAGTCCGAGGGACGCCTACCCCTCGAGCGATCGGTCGAGATCGTCGCCCAGACCGCCAGCGCCCTCGACGCGGCCCACCATCTCGGGATCGTCCATCGCGACCTGAAGCCGGGCAACATCATGATCGCCCGCACCCGCGACGGCGGGGACCTGGTCAAGGTGGTCGACTTCGACATTGCCAAGGGCACTGCCGAAGGCGAAGGGGCCGAGGTGACGCGGACGGGATTCGTGGTGGGCACCCCCGAGTACATGAGCCCCGAGCAGCTCATCGGGGATCCCCTCGACGGACGCAGCGACACCTATTCGCTCGCGTTGGTCTTCGTGCGCATCCTCACCGGGCGCCTGCCGGTGCGTGCCACCTCGACGCAGGACCTCATGGTCGAGCGGCTGACCCAGGATCCGCTGACCCTCGCCGAGTTGGCCCCCGAGCTTGCGCTGCCCGCCGCGGTCCAGAACGCCCTCGGCCACGGACTCCAGCGGCGCCGCGAGGACCGACCGCTGTCGGCCGGCGAGTTCGCCGCGGGGCTTCGTCGGGCTTTGACCGGGGCCTCACCCGAGCAGCCCGGAGTCGCGCCGCCGCGGAGCGCGCCCTCGCGCGCACCCGCCTCGGCGAACGCGGTACCCGCGACGCAGGTGGGGGCCAGCCCGCGGACCGGTGCCGCTCCTGCGACTGCGCCCCGTGGCAGCATCGCTCGCTGGCTTCCATGGGCGCTCGCAGGGACGGCGGTCGCGACGGTGGCCTTGGTGTTCGCCCTCAGCCGGAATCCCGCACCGGGCACGCCGCCACCCGACGCCGAGCCGCCCACCACCGTCGGCGGCGCGGCGGCCGACCCGACGAGCCAGCCGCCTCCTGCCGCCGTCGACGACCCGCCTCCCGATCCCTCCGGTAGCGCCACCGACCCGGTTCGGCCACCCGCCGATCCCGTGCGCACCGATCCTGTGCCTACCGACCCCGTACGGTCCGACCCGGCCATCGTCGATCCTCCAGCGCGCGATCCCCCGACTGCGACCACGACGCCCCCCACCCTGTCGGCGGCCGAGGCCGAGGACATGCTGTTTCGTCAGTTGGGGCACCTCAGCACGACGCCGGGTGCCGCGACCTTCGCCCTCGCCCAGGACAGTGCGCGCCAGGTCTGGGATCAAACGACGTTGCCGGCCTCGACGCGGGCGCTGGCGGCGTTCGTCACCGGCTCGGCTCTCGACGGTGCGGGTCGGGTCGACGAGGCGCGACCCTGGGCCCGAAGAGCGGTCGAGCTGGCCCCGCTGAACGAGGGCTATCAGGCACTGCTCGCCAAGGTCGGGGGCCGTCCGTGACGAATCCGCTCCTTCCGGACCGCACCGTGTGGGCCGAGGTGGCCGCGGTCACCGACACCGGGCGTCGCCGCACGCAGAACCAGGACCGTTTTCTGGTGGCCGACCTCGACGGCCGTGATCCCGACGGCGCACTGCTCGATGGGGGCGACGAGCGCCTCGGCCTCCAGGGCCCCGACACCTTCGAGGTCGGACCCCGGGGCGGGCTGTTGCTCGTGGTCGACGGCATGGGAGGGCCGGCCGGAGGCGCCACCGCCAGTGCGATGGCCAGCCGGGTCATACACGGTCTCATGACCACTCAGTGGAGCGAGGAGCGCGCCTATGTGCCCGACGCCTTCGCGCGGCATCTGGTGGCCGCCCTGGAGCAGGCGAACGCGCTGATCCATGCCCGCTCCCAGCGCGAGGCCGACCTCAACGGGATGGGCACCACCGCCACGGCCGTGGGTGTGCTCGATACCCACCTGATTCTGGCCCAGGTCGGCGATTCACGTGCCTACATGGTGCGGGACGGTCGGGCCACGCAGCTCACCCGGGACCAATCCGTGCTGCAGATGCTGCGGGAATCGGGTGCCATCGACGAAGAAGAGGCCCGTACCGATCGGCGTGCCAACTTGATCTTGCAGGCCCTCGGTGTGGCCCGATCGGTGACCGTCGATCTCACCCACCAGCCGTTGCGCCGCGGCGATACCCTGCTGCTCTGCTCCGACGGTCTGTCCGGACAGGTCGAGACCGACGAGATCGCCGCCGCTCTCCGGAACGGGTGCTCCCTGGCCACCGCCGGCCAGGAGCTGGTGGCGCTGGCCAACGAGCGCGGCGGTCCCGACAATATCACGGTGGTGCTGGCTCGCTTCGACGGCGACGCCCTGGCCCCTCCCGGAGTCGACGAGCCCGTGGGCCGCATGCCCATGACGCTGGAGGAGCCCTGAGCGCTCGGCCCCTCGCTCCCGATTCGGCCGCCCTGCTGCTTCGAGTCCATTCGGGAGGGCGGGCCGGCGAAGTACGACGCTTCACCGAGCCCCGGGTCGACGTCGGTCGTGCGGAAGGGGTGGGGTTGCGCTTCGACCCCGAATCCGATCTCGAGGTCTCGACCCACCATGCCCGGTTCGAGCGACGAAGCGACGGCTGGTGGATATGCGACCTCGGTAGCCGCAACGGCACCTGGGTCGACGGTCAGCGCATCGACGAGCATCCGGCGCGACCCGGTCAGCGGATCCGGTTCGGATGGGAGGGCCCCGAGATCGAGGTGATGCCGACCGACCAGGTACCGCTTCCGGGCCAACCGCTGCACGCCCAGCACCTGCAGATGCTGGCCCGCCGCAACCGTGCTCTGGCGGGGCTGCTGGGAATCGTGCTGCTGGCGAGCGGCGGAGCGCTCTGGCTGAACTCCCGATCGCGCGCCGCGGCCCGCGCCGAGTGGGACCAGGAGCGTGCGGCCCTGCAGGCGAGAGCCGACAGCCTGCTCCAGGCGAGCCGCGGCGCCGAGGCGCGCCTCGAAGGCGAGATCGAGGGACTGGCCGAAGCACTCGAGGCGTCGACGATGCGCGTTCGCGCGCTCCAGGCCGACCTCGACGCGCTGGACGGTGAGGCGCGCTCCGACCCCGCCGAACTCGTTGCGCTCCGTCAACGACTCGACGAGGCGATGGCCGCCCTCACCCACCAGCAGGTGGCCGCCTCGCTCGACGTCGCCACCCTGACCGGTCGGGTACGACCGGCTGTCGTCATGGTCTACGTCGAGTTCACCGACGGCCGCCGTTCGGTGGCCACCGGCTTCGCCGTCGCCGACGACGGAAGCATCGTGACCAATCGCCACGTCGTGGCCGGTGCCAATGGATTCGATCGCACCGCACGGATCGGAATCCAGTTCTCGGGCAGCCCCCAGGTGTGGCCCGCCGATCTCGTGCGCACCGACCCGGTGGCCGATCTCGCCTTGGTGCGGGCCCGCAGGATGGTGGGCGGCAACCCGGTGATTCCGAGCATCAACACCCGATCCGATTCGCTCGCGGTCGGGTCACCCGTGCTCCTGCTCGGGTTTCCGAATGCCACCCCGGCCGTCGACGGCGGCCCCGTGCCCCGGGCGCTCGCAACGGCCGGAGTCCTGTCGGCCCGAGGCGCCGGCCGCCTCGAAGTCCAGGGATGGGGGGCCGAAGGGGCCAGTGGCAGCCCGCTCCTGGACAGCACCGGCCAGGTGGTGGGAGTGCTCTACGGAGCGGTGGGCAGCGCCGATGCGCGGCACCTGGTCGCGGTGCCGGCGTCGAGTTTGTTGGCGTTCCTCGGGCGGTAGGGGACGCTCGACCGCTCCCGGCCCCCCACCCTCACCCCGTCGGAAGCTGCTTCAGGCGCTCCTGGGCCTCGACGAACTGCGGGAACTCGGTGGCGACCCGCTGCAGAAGTTCACGCGCCTGTTCGGTGCGGCCCGCGTCTTCGAACACGAGCGCGCGGGAATACAGCGTGACGGCTTCGGCCGGGATGTCGCGCTCGCGCCGCTCCTCCTGCACCGCCCGGGGTAGCTCGGGCAGCTCGAGTCCCTCCGTCACCGCCTGCGCCAGCTCCACCACCAGCCCGTAGATCTGCTCACGACGATCCTGGACTCCGCGGGCCCGGAGCAACTCGCCGGTCTCGACGTCGACGACGCGCGCGTCCATGCGCACCTGCTCGAAGATGTCCACGAAGTTGCCGAGGATCATGTACCGCGCGCCGACCAGGCGCCCGATCCGGGCCGCGGTCGACGCATCGACGCGTCCTTCGGCCGCCAGTTCCTGTTCCCGCAAGAGCGCCTGCAGGTCGGCGCGCTCGACGATGCGGAGCGCGTCGTTCTGAGCGAGCTCGCTGATCAGCATCTGCTGCAGACCGACCTCGAGAGCCGCGAAGTTCTCGGCCTCGGCGTTGTCGCCGTGCGATCCCGCGTTCTCGAACTGCATCACCGCGATGCCCGGCCGCTGGTCCGAAGTCGCCTGGGCCAGAGTGGGGAGTGGCGCGAGCGTCAGAGACGTCACGAGAAGGGCCGGAGCGATTCGACGAAGCATGGAGACCTCCCTGCAGATGAAGTCCGGCAGACCGCCGGCCGAGGCATGATCCTTGATCGGACACTGGGGTCGTACACTCAATCCTTCAATCAGAGCCCCCCAGGAAGCAAGAGTTGGTACGACGTCGTTGCAGGGTGTTCTTCCTCTCGCCTATGTTCGAGGCGCCCTGCGCGCTCCCGGTTCCGAGGATTCGAGATGGTCTCCACCCCCACGTTCCGCCGGCTCGGCGCCGGCCTTGCCATCGTCCTCACCGGCTGCGCCACGGCTGGGACGCCAGCCACCATACCACCAGCCGCCGCCGCTCCCCAATTGCGAGCCGCGCTGGCGAACGACCCCGACAACGCCAACCTCTCCTGGCGTCTCGCAGCGGCGCTGCATGCCGGGGGTCGGACCGCGGAGGCCCGCACGGTGCTCGACGCTTCGCTGGCGCGGCACCCCGACCACGCGGCCTCGCTGCAACTGCTCGGAGCGGTACTCGAATCGCTGCGAGACGACGGTCGAGCCGCAGCGGCCTATGAGCGGCTCCTCGCGCTCCCCGACGCCGGCAACCTCCGGGGCCCCGTCTCAGCGCGGCTCGCCGCGGTCCGTCGCCGTATCCAGACCACCGGCATCCAGGCGGCACTCCGCCAGGAGGCGCTCCTGGCCGAGACACCCCCGCTGGCACGAACCGTGGCAGTGTTCCCCTTCTCGTACACCGGATCGGATCAGCGGCTCGAGCCTCTGGGGCGGGCGCTGACCCACATGCTGGTGACCGATCTCGCGGCCACCGATCGCCTGAAGGTGCTCGAACGCCTCCAGGTTCAACTCCTCGCCGACGAGATCGCACGGTCTGGCGAGGGGCTGATCGATCCGGCCACGGGGGTGCGGGGCGGCCGCCTGCTGGGCGCCGAGCGGGTGATCCAGGGGCAGGTCGGTGGGGGCGACGACCACCTCTCGCTCCAGGCGGGCATCCTGGACAACACCGCGGACTCGGTGGCGCCGACGCTCGTCGAGGCCGACGACGCGCTCGATCGCTTCTATGAGCTCGAGACCCGCATGGCCCTCGATCTCTTCACCGCCATGGGGATCGAACTCACCGAAGTCGAACGCGAACGCGTCGGGCAACGGGCGACCCGAAACCTCGAAGCGATCCTGGCCTTCGGCCTCGGCCTCGAGGCACAGGACGCCGGCCGGTACACCGAGGCCCGGGCACACTTCGCCCGCGCGGTCGAGATCGACCCCGGGTTCGGCGAAGCCGCCGACGCACTCGACCTGAGCGTCCGCCTCGAGACCGCCGAGAGCTGGACCCCCACCGAGTTCGTCGCTCTGGGTGCTGCCTCGACGCGGCCGACCCCCACAGAACTCTGGCTCGAGCGTCGGGCGACCTACCGTGGCATCGAGATGATCCTGCCGGGGCTGGGCGCGCGCGACCCCTTCGCCGAAGTGATCGACGACGAGGGGTTGGCACCCCGTGCCGGTACCATCCGGATCCTGATTCCGCGTCCCGGAGGTGACCGATGAGCCGCCGGTTCGCTGTCTCGCCGCTGCTCGTCGTCGAGCTGCTCATCGCCGGGGCCTTCGCTGGCTTCGCGACACCCACCGCGGCGCAGGTGAGCGCCGGTGGCGTGTTGCAACGCTATGTCTTCGACGACCCCTCCGCGGCGTCGGTCGAAACGCTGACCCTGCTGGCGTTGCCCTTCTCGGCGCGGGCCGTGCTCGGGCCCCGCCTGTCGCTGGGGCTGCAGGGCACCTGGGCCGAGGGACGCCTGGCCGACCCGTCGGGGGTCGAGTCGACCATCACCGGACTCACCGACACACAACTCACACTGACCCTGGCCGGCCGCCGTGGGGCGACCAGTGTGACCGCCATCGCCCTGCTTCCCACCGGCAATGAGACCCAGGACCTCAGCGAGTCGCGGGTCGCGGGCGCGGTGGCGTCCGAGCTCTTTCCCTTCGCGATCTCGAACTGGGGTACCGGAGGCGGGGCCGGGCTGTCGGCAGCCACCGCGCATCTGCTGGGTGGCGTGGGGGTCGGGCTCTCCGTGTCGTATCTGGTTCGCCGTAGCTTCGAGCCGCTGGCCGAGCAGACCTTCGCCTATCGCCCCGGCAACATGCTCCAGGTGGTCGCCGCCTTCGACGGCGCACTCGGCGCTGCCTCGAAGGGCACACTTCAGCTGACCTACAACCGTCACGAGAACGACGCCGGCGACGACGCCAATCTCTTTCGTGCGGGGGACCGCATCCAGGTCATGGGTAGCCTGGGCTTTCCGGTGGGCACGCGATCGACCGGCCTCGTCTTCGCCGCCCTGAACCACCGCGAGCAGGGCACGTATCTGTCCGACGACGGCACCCTGGCCTCGCAGGATCTACTGCTGCTGGGAGGAGGCCTGCGGGGGCAGGTCGGAGGCGCGATCCTGCAACCCCGGATCGAGGCTCGCTTCTTTCGACGTGAGGATGGCAAGGAGCAGGGGTACGATCTGGGCGGGGGCCTCGATGCGGAGATCCCGGCGGGATCTATGACCTTCGTGCCTTCCGTGCGCGTCCACTTCGGCAATCTCGAGGTCCGCGAGGGAGTCGAGACGGCGTTCACCGGGCTCGAAGCGGGGCTGAGCGTTCGTCTCGGAGGTGCCCGATGATTTCCCGTCCCACTCCCTCCCGGCTTCCCTTCGGAGCGCTCGGCCTCGTCCTCGGCCTCGCCCTGGCGTTGAGCGGCTGCGGTGACGCCTTCTTCCATGATCCGGCACCCGCCGGCCCCTCGCGCATCGCGGTTCGCTTCAGCCAGTCGTCGGGAGGGGCGCAGGCAGCCTTCGACCAGGCCGACAACCTCCAACTGTCGGTCCAGGACGCAGCGAGCGGCGAGGGGCTCCTCACCACGTCGATCCCCGTGTCGCCCGCAGGAGGTCCGATCGAGGCGTCGCTCGACGTCGAGCTTCCCGACGGAGCGACCGATGTCCACCTCGGCGTCGAGGTCCGGAGGGGCTCGGCCCCACTGTTCATCGGTGATGCCACGGTCCGGTTGACGCCCGGTGAGGTGAGCGACGTCACCATTCCGCTTGCGCCGGTAGCGGCCTCGCTCGCTCTGCCCTCGATCCCGACCTTCACGATCTACGGGCAGTCGTTTGCGCTCGACGGCGAGGTGTTGTTCGCCACCGGCGACGTGGTGCCCAACGCCGTCGTGCAGTGGCGCTCCCTCACGCCAGGGGTCGTCACCGTCCAGTCTGTGGGTGGCGGTTTCCGCGCGGTTGCGCAAGCCGATGGCACGGCGTCGCTCGAGGCCTCGTACGGATCGCTGGCCGAGACGGTGACTGCCGTGGTCGACGCCACCGTAGTTGCGATCGTGGTCACCCCTCCGTCGGCTACCGTCGTCCTCGGCCAGAACGCGGTCTTCGCGGCGGTGCTCGAGGATGCGTCGGGCCACCCGATTGCGGGGCGCACCGTCACCTGGCACTCGTCGAACACCGACGTGGCGAGCGTGGATGCAACCGGTACCGCGACCGGCCACAACCCAGGCACCACCGAGATCTCCGCGACCCGCGACGGGGTTTCGGGTTCAGCCACCCTCACCGTGCGGTTCCCGACCCCGTCGGTCACCACCCTCCCGGTCGAGGCCATCAGGCTCGACGGGGCGACCGCCCGGGCACAGGTCGACCCCCGTGGTGCGGCGACGCTGGCGTGGTTCCAATACGGCACCGACCCGGGGTTGTCACAATTCCTGGAGACGTCGGGGGTGAGCATTTCGGCCTCGTCCGGACCGGTGCAGCTCTTCCGGCCCATCGCGGGACTGGTCGAGAACACCACGTACTATGTGCGTGCGATGGCCGACAACAGCGGGGGTCTCGCCCAGGGCGCAATCGTGTCGTTCCGCACCCTCGACGCGCCCAACACGCCGGGCGGCCTGTCCGGGACCTTCGTCGGCGGCGTCTTGCTCACCTGGCTCGATACGAGTGACAACGAGACCCATTTCGAGATCGAGCGTGAAGTGGTCCCGCCCAACGGCGTGGCGACGCCCACCTCCGGACCTGCTCGCGTCTTCGTGCCGCTGGCCACGGTGGGCGCCGACGTCACCAGCTTCGAAGATGTCTCGCCTCCCACCGGCGAGTTGCGATACCGGGTCCGCGCCTGCAACAACGACGGCTGCTCACCCTTCTCTCCGCCCCTGACCTGGTTCTACGGGCTCGCCCCCGGAGTCTACACGCAGACCGTGGGCGCCTGGGGTATGAATTCGGCCGTCGTCCGGGGCCTCGTGAATCCGTACAATGCCCCGACCACCGCGGTCTTCCAGGTGGGGCTCGATCCCGGCTTCACCACACCGCCGCCGACCCTCTATCCGACGGTTCCCCTCCAGGCCGGTTCGGGCAACGTCGATGTCCAGCTCTCGACGGTGGCTTCATCGCTGCAGCCCGGCACGACCTACTACGTTCGCATCATCGCCACCAACGCCTGGGGCACCAGCTATAGCAACATCCAGACCTTCACGACGTTGCCTGGCGGGTGATCGTGCCAAATTACGTTCTTGTGGCAGAGCCGGGTTGAATCATATGTTTCCCCGGACGTTTCCACCTTATCAACTCGGGAGAACAGAATGAAGCGACTGTTCGGTACCCTCGCGCTTGCCGCGGCCCTCTCGCTGGGCACCTCGTCAGAGGCCCAGGCGCAGTTCACCTTCGGACCGATGGCCGCCTACCACGGTTGGGCCGACCTCGGCGTCGGCGCGGCATTCGATATGCCCATGGAGAGCATCCACGAGCAGGTCTCCCTCTGGGGATCGTTCATCTACTTCTTCCCGGACGGAGGCGGCAGCTTTGGCAGCACGAGTGTCGATGCCAAGTACTGGGAACTCAACGGTGGTCTCGCGTATGATTTCGTGAGCAGTGGCTCCGTCACGCCGTTTGCAGCTGCCGGTCTCAACATTGCCAGATTCTCCTGGGACTATGATGGTCCCTTCGAAGATATCGTCGGCGGTTTCTCGTCGGGCACCGAGATCGGCCTCAGTATCGGTGGCGGGATCAAGACCATGCTCGGTGACTCCATGAGTGGCGAACTCGGTGGACGCTTCGAGATCAACGGCGGCGACGATTTCGTGATCGAGGCCAAGCTCGGCTTCCCCATGGGCGGCTGACCAGGAGACCGATCCCGTCCTCCCTCTGTAGTGGGTGGCTTCGTCGGGGCCTCGGGCATCACGCCCGAGGCCCCCTTTTTTTCTGCCTACCCTGCAAACAGCCAGACTTCTCGCAGATCTCCCCGGTTGATCCACCCCATCGTGGGCGGCCCACCCGCATCTCGGCTCGCCCGCGCCCGTGATACGCCGTCTTCTCCTGCAGCATATGCCTCACGCGGTCCCCCGGGCGAGCGGGCTGGCACGGCCATTGCCTTCTCCACGGCCCCATCCCTCGACTCCGTGCGCCCGTGACCCACCGCCTTCCCCTCTCCGACGTCGTCGCCTCACTGTCGCATGCGCTCGACCTCACCGAGGGGCAGTCTCCGGGGCATTCGATCCGGTCCTGTTTGCTGGGTATGCACGTGGGCCGCGCCGTAGGACTCGATTCGGTGCAGCTCACCCACCTCTACTACGCCCTGCTTCTGAAGGATGCGGGCTGCTCGGCCAACGCCGCGCCCGTCGCGGCCGCCTTCGGAGCCGACGACCACCCCCTCAAACGGGCCTTCAAGACCACCAACTGGTCGGATCCCGTCTCGGCTGCCGTCTATGTCGCTCGCCACGCAGCCCACGGAGGCACCGCCTGGACCCGGCTCCGCCACATTCTCGGCCTCGCGCGCGGCGGCACCGAGATGGCACGCTCCTTCACCAGGATCCGGTGCGAGCGCGGTGCCGCCATCGTCACCGACCTGGGGTTTTCGGCCGCGACGGCCGCGGCGATCCGTCACCTCGACGAGCACTGGAATGGAGGTGGCCATCCCGACGGGATCGCCGAAGACGCGATCCCGCTGCTCGCACGGATCTGCTGCCTGGCACAGACGACCGAGGTGTTTCTCCATGCTCAGGGGCTCGACCGCACGCTGAGCATGCTTCTGGCCCGCCGGGGCGAGTGGTTCGATCCGGTGCTCGCCGACGTCCTGCTCGACGAGGCGTCCAACCTCGGCTTCTGGCGCAAGGTCACCGTCGCGCGTGGCCCCGCGGCATTGGCCGGACAGGAGCCGGGCGAGGGGGTGCGCTGGATCGAATCCAACGACCTCGACCGTGTGGCAGAGGCCTTTGCCGACATCATCGACGCGAAGACGCCCTGCACCTGGCTCCACTCCAGGGGCGTGGCCCACATCGGGCAGAGCGTCGCCCGTCGCCTTGGATGCTCGCCACCCGACGTGCGCACGATCTATCGGGCAGGTCTTCTACACGACATCGGCAAGCTCGGGATCTCCAACCGGATTCTCGACAAACCCGGGCCGCTCACCGAGGTGGAGTTTGCCGAGATCAAGCGGCACCCGAGGTATTCGATCGACATCCTGAGCCACGTAGCCGCATTTTCCGACATCGCACGGCCCGCCGCGCATCATCACGAGCGCCTCGACGGATCGGGGTATCCGTGGGGGCTGGCCGGCGACCAACTCGACCTCCCGTCCCGTATCGTCGCCGTAGCCGACGTATACGAGGCGTTGACGGCAGACCGGCCCTACCGTGCCGGACATCCGCCGCGAAAGGCGCTCGAGGTGATCGCCAGCGACGCAGGCACGGCCTTCGATACCGATGTGGTCTCGGCGCTCCGCGACTGGGTGCGCGAGATGACGCCCGACGCGCGCCGACCCGAGCCTGGCGAGCGTGTCCACGCCCTCGCGGGCTGAGAGACCGCCAGCCCGGATCCTACGCGATCGGACGAGGGCCTCGCAGGTCGAACTCCGCTCGTGTCATGATCATCTCACGGTCGGTCCACTCGTCTTCGAGACGCACGCCCAGGCCGTCCGCGAGTCGATTCACGTAGTTGTAGTAGGCCACCACCTGACAGATGTCGAGGATTCCCGCGTCGTCGAAGCCGGCATCACGAAGTCGCTGGACATCGTCCACCCTGATGCTGTGGGGGTGCAGAGTCAGCCGCCTGGCGTAGTCGAGCATGATTCGGTCGGCCGACGCCACCGGCGCCGACGCCGGATCACGGGCGAGGGCACGAGCAACCTGATCGGAGTCCATCAGCGTACGGAGGCCCGCTCCGTGGTGGTTGATTCAGTAGAAGCACTGGTTCCACGACGACACCGCCACCGCGATCATTTCACGCTGGATCCGTGTCAGAGGTGAGGGACCCCGCATGAGATGTGAGTAGAGATCGACGTGGTCCTTCATGGACCGGGGGTTGAGCGAGTGGACCCGGATGATGTTGTCCAGCTTGCCGTCGCCTCGGTCGTAGGTGTGGTAGAGCCGAGCCAGCAGGCCGGAGGCCTCTTCGTAGGGCACCTGGGCGATGTACGACATGGGTTCCTCCTGGGGCGGGCGGCGGGACCCCTGGAGTCGGTGCTCTGCCCGCCGGTGTGCAGACCGACCTTTCCCTCAACGCTTCGGGGCCTTCAGCGGTCAATAGAACGTGGCTGGAGCGCGCGGAGTTCTCCGGCATGCCCGTCACAGCGACTGTTCCGAACATGGACTCCCAGAGGTTCAATATGACAAAGTGCACGATCAGATTCGATATTGTGGCGGTCGCCCTGGCGATCTCCCTGCCTGTGGGAGTGGTGGGACAAGATACTCTCACCATCACACCGGTCGAGTCCTATACCGTCGGCGAGGCCAGACCCCCGTTGGATCCGGGTGCCACCCTCGTCGACATGAGCCTCGACGAAGCCATCGAGCGCGCACTCGAGGTCAACATCGGACTCCAGAGCACCCGCCTCAATCCGGCGATCCAGGACTACAATCTGCGCTCGGCGCACGCGGCGTTCTCGCCGACGCTCAGCGGGACCTTCGGGTTCAACAACGCGACATCGCAGTCTACGAGCCAACTGGATGGGGGGGCTACCACCACCAGCAAGCGGGCGACCTTCAACACGTCGCTCTCGAAACTCATGCCGTGGTCGGGTGGGCGCCTGGCGGCGAACTTCAACAACAGTCGCAACGAAACCAACAACGCCTTCTCCACCCGCAATCCGAGCTACAACTCGTCGGTGAACCTGAGCTTCACCCAGCCGCTGCTCGCGGGATTCAGCACGGACAACCAGCGGGCGTCGCTCGAAACCCAGGTCCTGCAGGCTGAAATCACCGATCTGCAGGTTCAGTCCGCAGCAGAGAACGTGGTGGCCCAGGTGCGCACGAGCTACTGGGCCCTGAGGGCGGCCATCGAGCAGATCGAGATCCAGCGCCAGAGCCTCGCGCAGGCGCAGGTGCTGCTTCAGCAGAACCAGGTCCGCGCCCAGCTGGGGCGGGCTACCCAGTACCAGGTGATCCAGACCGAGGCTCAGGTGGCGAGCGCCGAGCAGGCCTTGCTGAACGCCGAGATCCAGTGGCGGAACCGGGAACTCGCCTTCAAGCAGTTGCTCCTGGCGGGGGCCGACGACCCGTTGCTCCTCACGACCATCAATCCCACCTCGCTGCCGACGATCTCCGACCAGACGGTCGACATCGCTGCGGCGACCGAAACCGCCCTGGCGCAGCGCACCGACATTCGTCAGCAGCGTGAGCAGCTTCGCATCTCGCAGGTCAACCTCGACGTGTCCCGCAGCAACAAGCTACCCACCCTCGACCTCTCCGCCTCGTACTCCCTGCAGGGCGTGGGGGGCAACCAGTTCGAGCGTGGTGAACTCGGAGGCTCGCCGGTCCTGGTGCAGGAGGGCGGCTACTTCGACGGCATCAATTCCATCACCGACCTGGACAATCCCACCTGGAATCTCTCGCTCAACGCCTCGTACCCGATCGGAACCAACTCGGGCGCGATGGCTCTCGAGCGGGCACGCCTGCAATACCGTCAGCAGGAGCTCGCCCTGAGGAGCCAGGAACTCGGGATCGTGACGCAGGTCACCACTGCTGGCCTCGCGGTGCGCAATACGCTGCTGCAGTACGAGGCCGCTCAACGCAGCCGCATCGCCTCTGAGCAGAACGTCGCTGCCGAGCTGGCCCGGTTCGGAGTCGGGGTGGCGACCAACTTCGAGGTGGTCACCGCACAGAACTCCCTCACGGCGGCGCGCCTCTCGGAGCTCCAGTCCCTCATCAACCACCTGAACGCCATCGCCGAGTTCGAGCGGGTCCAGCGCGTCGGAGGGTGATCGAGCACGTCGAGGGGTGAGTCGGCACGTCGGCGGGTGAGCCGACGCGTCGGCGGGTGAGTCGGCACGTCGAAGGGTGAGCCGGCGCGTCGGCGGGTGAGCGAAAAGGTTTGACCCCCGGGCCGCACGGGTACCAGCTTGGGGTATGCATCTTTCCCGGTTGTGCCTCCTGCTCGTGGTCTGCATCGTCCCCCGTGCCATCCAGGCGCAGCCCTACCAGAGTGTCACCGCCGGGATCGTGGTGCCCACCAGCATACTCGCCGATCAGGTCGAGCGCGGACTCCAGGCCCGGGTCGCCGTAGGGCTGTCGGCCGCCTTCGTGGGCCTGCAGATCGAGGCGGGTGCCGCGCGTTTTCCAGCCCTCGCGCCCGACGATCCGGAGATCGGAGCGGATCTGGAGCGGTTCCACGTCGGTCTCGGGGCCCGCCTCGAGATGGCGATGTTTCGGGTCGGCGCTGACGGCATCTACGCCTTCGGAGAGGGCGACGACGGGTTTGGTCTGGTCCCCGAGCTGGGAGTGGGGCTCGGAAGACTCGAGGTGATGCTCGACCACCGGCTGGATGGCGATTGGCGGTGGTGGGGCCTTCGTGTCGGCATTGGCTTCTGAGTTGCCCTGATAAGCGAAAGGGCCGCCCCGACGAATCGGGACGGCCCAGTCACACCACCGATGGGAGACCTTACATCGGGACGACGTTCTCTGCCGCCGGGCCCTTGGCTCCCTGAACGATGTCGAACTCGACCTGGGCTCCTTCAGCGAGGGTCTTGAAACCCTCCGTCTGAATCGCGCTGTGGTGAACGAAGCAATCCTTGCTCCCGTCCTCCGGCGTGATGAATCCGAAGCCCTTCTGATCGTTGAACCACTTTACTGTTCCCTTGGTACGCATCAACGCGCTCCTGGGTTGTGCTAGTCGGAGCTACGATGATACGTATTAACCGACTGCTGTATGTGCGCGGAAACCTCCGCGCCGTGCGTGACCACCGTGGTCACAAACCGAAACGAAGGCAACGGTGAACCTGCGACCGTCGCCTCCGACAGACTCTTGTGTACCCTTCACCTAGGGTAGTTCGCAAAACTTCGTCGAGTGGCAGGCCGTTGTCAACAGTTTTCTCGAAGCTGCTGAACGCCCGATCCTACCGGGCCGCGGGCTCGGCCCGCACGATCTCACGGGCCCTCATGTCGTAGGTACTGCCCGGGGCGAGCACGAAGTACGGTTTCTCCCAGGGCTGGTAGGCTCGCCTGTTGTCGTGCACCGCGACCATCCACTTGCCGATGACCTCGAATCGATCACCGGTGACGACGATGGCGGTGCCCTCTGAGAGCCCGATCCCGAGCAGGTCCGGGTGTTGCTCGATCACTGGAATGATGTGATCCCACCGGTTGCGGGTATTGATGTGCTGATCGATGGCCGAGCGCTGCAGGAACTCGAACCCCAGTTGATGGTCCGGCTCGTCGGTCATGACGATCTGCGAGCCGCGGGTATCGCCCCGCACCAGGTATTCGCCCTGGATGGTCGCCCCCGCCGAACTCCCGCCGATCACGCCCCCACGTGCCAACACCTCATGGAACTGGTCGTAGCTTCGGGTGCCGGCATACGAGTCGACGATGTTCCACTGACGGCCCCCGTTGAACCAGACCGCGGTGGCCTGGGCGAGATCGCGTACGAACTCCTCGCTGTCGGCGACCTCCTTGTCGTGGGTGTGCAACATGGTCACATGAGCCAGTCCGCGCTCCCGCCACGAGGCCAGCACCCTCTCTTCGTCGTAGACACGAGGGTTGCCGTCTTCGTCGAAGTTGCCTCCGGCCGTCGGCACGATGACGAACCGACCGGCGTCGGCACCGCCCCCGAGCTCGATGAAACGCTCGATGATCCCGGTGCCCACCATGGAACCGCCACCTGCGATCACGAGACTCCCGTTGGGGGGGCCGTACTCGGGCACCGCCTGCGCCAGGATCGGTCCGGCGAGGGTCCACGGCAGGGTTAGGGGCAGGGCAATCCATCCGATCACCGAACGGAACGAGATGCGCATCATCTTGAACTCCGACTTTGGAAAGTGGAGCGGTCTCGACCTGCCGAACCGACCGCCCTGGGTCGATCGATGTAGGGATCGGCCCCCGAGCCTGTCAACGCCGAAAGTCGATGGCCCTAGCGGATTCCCGTGTCGAAGTGGATGGTCACTTCGGTGAAGACCCCGTCTGCCACCATGACTCCATACTGGGCTGCGACAGGAAAGGGGCTGCCGGATTCGGGGTCGAGCAGATAGCGCCCGGCACGCAACCCGATGCGAAACCGGCCGTCGTCGCCCGACCGAATCCGGGTCACCATCGCACCCGAGGCCGTCCGGACCCGGATCCACGCTGCGTACGGCAGATCGGGGCACGGGTCGTCGAGGGACTGCACGGGGCACTGGGGGCCGAGTAGCACCACGCCCTCCACACCCTGATCCGCGCTGGGGCCGACCAGGAGCTCTGCGTCACAGGCTGCTGTGAGCACCATCGCGCCGACGAGCAGTGCCCCCGAGGTGCATCGCAACCCCATCATACCTCCTCCCAACAGGTCCAGGTCGTCGCTGTCACTCGTCTGGACAACGACCCGGACCGCCGGATCGTGACATGACGAAGGACCCGGAGGCGGCACCTCACCGGGCCCAAGGGCGGCGCCTCATCGGGCCCGGGGGCGGCGCCTTACCAGTCGGTGGGCGTGTAGTCCTTCAGGAATCGACCCCACAGGTGCACGCCGGTGTTCATGCCGTCGATGATGGGGTCGACAATCCGGGCGGCCCCGTCCACGATGTCGAGCGGCGGATGAAATCGATGCATCTCGGTCTTCCGTGCGGCGATCGCTTCCGGATCTTCGTCGGTGACCCAGCCGGTATCGACCGAGTTCATGTGGATGCCGTCGTTGTGATAGTCGGTGGCCGACGTACGCGTCATCATGTTCAGCGCGGCCTTGGCCATGTTGGTGTGCGGATGGCGGGTCGTCTTGGCATTCCGGTAGAACTGCCCCTCGACGGCCGACACGTTGACGATGTGCTTGTCGCGGTTGTCGGTGCGCAGCATGAGGGGTTTGAGACGTGCATTGAGCACGAACGGCGCCACCGCATTGACGAGATGGACCTCGAGAAGCTCGATGGTCGGCACGTCGGCCATCAGCATCCGCCAGGAATTGGTCTCCCGCAGGTCGATCTGTTGCAGGTCCTGATCGAGGGCGGCAGCGGGAAACAGCTCCCGGCCGACCGGGTCACCGTCGAGCAGTGACAGCTGCGACAGATGGGCTGCATGGGTCAGGCCCGGGAGACCGACGACCTCTCGACCCCCGCCCCCGTTCGTCTCACCCCCGGGCTGCTCCTGGTGCCGGGCCGCCATCGCGGGCAGGGCAGGGGCACGAAGCTGTTCGTACGAACCGAGCAAGCGCTGCACCGACTCGGGCAACGCCGCGAGGGCGGCCTGCTCCGCCTCCATCATGTGGGCATAGAATCCGGGAGGACGGCGTACCGTCTGACACGCATTGCTGATGATGTAGTCCAGTCGCTCCCTGGTTGCGAGGAGCTCGTGGCAGAAGGCCTCGACGCTGGGGGTATGCCTCAGATCGAGCCCGTAGATCTGAAGGCGATGGCTCCATTCGTCGAAGTCGGGCTCGCGCGCATACCGGGCCGCTGCGTCGCGCGGAAACCGCGTGGTCACGATCAGGTCGACGCCACATCGGAGCAGTTTGATTCCGGCCTGGTATCCGATCTTCACCCGTCCGCCGGTGAGCAGCCCTACTCGACCCGAGAGATCGGCGAGCTCGGTTCGCTTCCGGAAGTTCAGTGCGGCGCAGCTCGGGCACAGCTGGTCGTAGAAGTGGTGGACCTCGGTGAAGCTCGCCTTGCACACATAACAGTGCTGCCGGCCGACCTCGTCACGGCCGACCTCGTCCCGGCCGACCTCGTCCCGGCCGATCTTCTTCGGGCCGAGCTCTCCCGAGGGGACAGGTGCGTAGACGTTGGGCGTGGTGAAGGTCGGTTTGCGCCGGAGCGTGCGGATTCCGGTTTGATTCAGCACGCTCTCGTCGTCACGCGTCGCCGCGGCCTTGCGCTGTTTCGCCAGCGCCTTGGTCAACCTGCGCCGCTCGGCAGGATCAGGGTTCCACACCTTGCCTGCCGCGTGGATCAACCGGCGCTGGTCGGACTTGTCGCCGTGTGCCAGCAGGGAACGGTCGCTCCCCACCCTCTCGAGCAATTCAGCTGCGGCGCGGATCTGCGCGCGCAGCGAGGCTGGGTCGACCTGTTCCGAGGGTGCTCCAGGTGCTTCGGGATTGGACATGGCCGCGCTCCGCCACCCGATGGGACCTAGGTGAGGGTCGCCATCACATCGAGGATGAGCCCGTTCGACCACTCCACGAATTCCGGAAGTTCGACTCTCATCTCGGCCACCAGCCGTTGCTTCTGCTTGAGGTCGATCAGCATCTCATCTCGAAGCTTGGTATAGCTGTCGATACGCTTCTCGATCGCCGCAGCGGCACTCGTGGCGTCCCCGGCCTCGTTCAGGGTCACGTTCTCGATCTTCGTGAAGAGACCCCGTGAGCCGTTGCGGGCCGTGTGGGAATACTCGATCTCCATGGGGTAGGCCGTCGCCTTGTCGGCAGCCAGCGCATGAAGAGACCGGGCCATCTTCTTCAGCTGCTGCATCTCGGCCTTCTTCGCCTCGAGCTGATCGGCGAGATCGCGCTCCAGCAAGTCTGCCCCCGCATCGGCCAGCGTCGCCATGTCACGCGTCACCACCGCCACCCGGGCGGTCTTCGCCCCGGGAATCAAGCTCCATTCGAGCGCGGCGGCCGCGGCGGCCAGAGCCCGTCGCAACTGCTCGCGCTGCCGCACCTTGAGCGTTCCCTCCTGTCGGAGTCGCTCGAGTGCCAGCGTCGCCATCCTCCGCGACGCCGCGTTCAGTTCCGGTGAGTCGGCAACCGAAATCCTGGGGCGCTTGGGTGCCTTGAGCTTCTTCGAGACCCGCGGCTTCTTCGAGACCCTGGATTTCCTGGTGGCCGGGGATTTCTTGGTGGCCGTCGATTTCTTGGTGACCTTCGGCTTCTTCGAGACCTTCGGCTTCTTCTTGGTGCTCTGAGTGGATCTAGGAATTCCCGGTCTCCTGGGGCGGGTAGTGGGATCGACGACATGCGAACGACGGGCGCTCGACCGTACAATCTCGTACATCTGGCGCCGTCGGGGAATCCATGCCGGTGCGGTCGCCTCGCGAGCCCTTCCCTCCGACAAGGCTTCTTCGCGAGAATCCCCGGGTATTCGTCCCCATCCCTTCGACCCTGTCCGTGATGCTCCAGGAACTGGTTGCCGGCCCGTTCGGGCCCCTCGTGGTCTATCTCCTTCGCGTCACCGACGTGAGCATGGCCACGATCCGAATGCTGCTGATCATGCGCAATCGACGGCTGCTCGCCCCACTCATCGGCTTCTTCGAGATCCTGATCTGGGTGACGGCCATCGGCATCGTGGTGCAGCACCTGCAGAGCCCGCTGCACGTAATCGCGTACGCAGGCGGATTCGCCACCGGCAATTTCGTCGGCCTCCTGCTCGAAGAAAAGCTCGCGCTGGGGCTCGCGACGATTCGCACGGTCGTACGATCGGGCGGAGCCGAGCTCGCCACCGAACTCCGCGACGCGGGGTTCGGCGTCACGGAGATGTTGGGCCGGGGTCGCGAGGGTACGGTCGACGTGCTGTACTCCGTGCTTCCACGACGCCAGGTCGACCATTGCCTCGAGCTGATCGACCACGGCGCGCCCGACTCGTTCGTCGTGGTCGATGAACCCCGTCGCGTGCGCAGGGGATGGCAGTTTCCGGCAAAGAAGAAGTAGGCGGTGGGTGCTTGCCCACGCCACACGGCGGGCCGTGGGTTTGCGCCTGGGTCGGCCGTCGCACCGGCTAGGGTTTGGACAACTCCAGCATCACCACCGCGGGCACGTCGAGGTCGTCCAGACGGACGGCGAGGATGCGGTTGTCGGTGATGTCGAGAATGGCGACGACCTGTGAGAGATCGACCCAGCCGATCAAGGTGCCATCGCGGCGAACCACCCGCCATCTGCCGGCGGGCTGCCCCGGCGGTGTGTATTCACGCAACCAGGCATTGCCGAGTCGGTCGACGTGGAACGAGTCCCAGTAGGGTAACGGCCCCTCGTACCGGTCGAGGCCTTCCTCGAGTTCGAGGAGGCGGGCCGCGACGAACGAGTCGTCGGAACCAGGCGATCGCAAGGCCTCTTCCAGGGCCTGAGTCCTGTCGCGCCTCCACTGCGGCGTCAACGGCACCGGCTCTTCATCCCAACGAGCGATCCGTACGAGCCCGCCCGACTCGTCGTACCATCGGACTGCGGGTTCGTCGGCCCTAGCCCAGGCAAACCCCTCTGCAAAGCCCCCCGCTCGTCCCTTCACCGATATGGGCCCGGGGCTGCCGCCGCGGGTCCCGAACCAGCGTCGGAGGTGGGGAAGCTCGGCAAGTGTGTCGACCGCTTCGCCGCGTTGTCGTATCGCCAGGATCGGCTGCGTTTCGAAGACCCACTCCGGGCGGGTTTCGGCCACCCCGGAGTAGCCCTCGCCGGGTACGAGCAGAAGACGCCCATCGGTCAGCGTCGACGAGACCTGGTGGAGAAAGGCCCCGGGCAGCGGACGTGTGGTGCGCACCTCGCCGTCCAGGGAAAGGAGGGTCAGGCGCCGAAGTCGTCCATCGGAGACGAGAACCGAGTCGCCCCGCAGCAGGATGGCGTCGACGGCCTGATACTCGCCGGGCCCCTCACCCTTCCGGCCCCAGGTTGCCCGCACCTCCCCATCCGCCCCGATGCGGTAGATTCTGCCCTCGGCGAACTCGCCGACCAACGCCCCACCGTCGGCCAGGATCCGACCCGACTGCACCCAGGTGAACGTCGGCCCGTCTGCGCTCCAGCCCACAGTGAACAGCGGCGAAGTCCCCACTCGCCACGCTCCCGCACCCACACCGCCGTTTTCGACGATCCGCACCCCGGCCGAATCGTGTACCACCGGCACGAGCTCGAGCACGTCCTCGGGCTCCCCCGTTCCACAGGCCATGGCCAGTGCCGTGATGAGCAGGATTCCCGTGGGTCGAGCCGTGTGCATGCAAATCCCCTGTCCAGAGAGATGGTCGTCTACCGCACGGCGATCCCGGCTACGTGCGGAGAAAACGGCACGAACGACCAGGAGACCCGAAACCGTTCTTCGTCGACGGTCTCGAATCCAGCGGCCCGGATGATCGCCGCCGTGTTCCGGCGCAACTCGCAGCCTTCGAACGCCCATGACCAGGGACGACGAAGCCACCCCTGCAGTTGATGAAGACGGGTGCCGGGATCGGCGGACACATGTTCGACGAAGACGAACTGCCCTCCGGGGCGCAGCACCCTGCGAATCTCGGCCAGCACCTCTCTGGGGTCGTCGACACTGCACAGCACCAGCGTGCCCACCACCGCGTCGACACTGGCATCGTCCAGGTCGAGTACCTCGGCTCCCCTGGAGTGGAGATCGAGTTCGATGCCCCAGCGTTGCGCGGCCTTTCGCAAGCCACGGTGCATCTCGACCGACGGCTCGACCGCGATGACACGGGTCCCGGGACGGTAGTACGACATATTGGTGCCCGGTCCGGGGCCGATCTCGACCACGGTATCGGGGAGGCCCTCGAAGAGTTCGCGTTTCCGCGCCCCGTATACGCGATCCATGCCCCCCGCGATCGCGCACAATCCGCGGGCATGAAGCCACCCCTTCAGGGTGACCTTGCCCGAAGACCGACGCGCAGCGCGTGCCCGCTTCGCCTCCGGAGACGAATCCCACAACGATTCGTCCGGCTCAGGATCCGACCAGGAAAGGGTCATTCAAGTCACCCGCGTTTCCCCGGCGTCACCTCTCCCGGGTTCATCTTCCGCAATCCCCAACAATAACCCCCCACCCCCACGATGCAGCCCCCCCACCGCGAAGAACCCCCCACCGCCGCGAAGCAGCTCCCCACCGCGAAGCAACCCCCACCGCGAAGAAGGTCCCCCACCGCGAAGAAAGTCCCACCACCGCGAAGAAAGTCCCACCACCGCGAAGCAACCCCCACCGCGAAGAAGGTCCCGCCGCCGCGAAGAAAGTCCCACCGCCGCGAAGAAGGTCCCGCCGCGAAGAAAGTCCCACCGCCGCG
>CAZFRU010000005.1:149815-153856 GCA_964521385.1 uncultured Gemmatimonadaceae bacterium
CCGGGGGACGTCTGGAACCAGCCGCGGCCGCAGGCCGCGAAGCGAAGCGCGGTTCCAGACGTCCCCCGGTGGGGCCTTCCGTTTCACCGCAACAACACATCCTGGAACGCAACCTCCTCCGACGCCAACACGAACAACGTCGTCGGCAACCCCCGCGTCCGCTCACGCACCTCTTCGAGGTAGCCCCGATACCCATCCGGCCCCACCGTCGCGGGTGCCTTCAACCCCATGAGCACCAGGTCGCTGTCTTTCGAGACGGCGTGGAGCACCTCGTCGAAGGAGCGCCCCGCAGCCACTTCGACCACCGGTCGGACTCCAGTCCGCGTGGCCTCGACGAGTGCGTCGAGATGCTCCTGGCTCTGGGCGCGATGGGACTCCTCGGCGACGACCGTGATCATACGCACGTCTGCATTCCTCCACGCCAGGCTCGACCGCAGCAGGTACCCGAGAATCAGGAGCAGGCCGCCGTTGCCCTTCAGCCCGCCCCACCAGATATCGACTCGCTTGCGGTCGCCGAAGACCCGCTTCTCGGTATCTCGTACGACGACGATGTTGCGTCGGGCCGCATGCAGGCGCTCCAGCATTTCACAATACCGCCCTCGCACCTCCTCCTGGGCCGTGTCGCCCAACAGCACCGTGTTGGGGGCCAGCGCCCCCAGGCCGTAGTACTCGACCAGCCGCTCCGCACCGGCGAACGGATCCGGGGCGGGCACCACCCGCACCAATCCCTGCACCCCCCGCTTGGCGAGATACTCGCGGATCCCCTCTTCCTGGGCCTCCCGGCGCTGGGCCGACACCGAATCGAGGGGCACGACGGTGGCAACGGTGAGGAGCCCACGACTCTGCGTGAATACATCGGCGAGTTCGATCAGCGGCCAGCGTCTGGTGGGGGCTCCCGAAAGCACGAGAAAATGGGGACGCCAGTTCCGGGGATCGGTCTCGGCTCGTAGGCGCAGCAGCCCTGCGCGGGTCAGAGACATCCAGACGCCACGCCGCACGTCACCGAAGGTCGCCGTGAGCCCCTGGCGTTCGAGGAGAACGAACACCGCCAACACCACCACCGCCGCCGCCAGCGTGGCCAGCGGGTTGATGAGCAGCATGACCGCAACACAGCCCACCGCCCCGAGCAGACTCAGTACCCACGGCACCCGAAATTGCGGTCGAAACGAGGGGCTCCCCAGAAACCGCTCCACCCCGGCAGCGACGTTCAAGACCCCATAGGTCGTCAGGAAGAACATCGTCAGCACGGGTGCGATCAGGTTCAGATCACCGACCCAGACGGCGCCGAGGGCGAGGACGAGCGTCACGACGGTGCCCGCCCTGGGCGTGTCGTCAGCGCCCACACCATTCCCGAGCCACTGAAGCCTACGGGGAAGCACTCCGTCCCGGGCGAGCGCCTGGAGCACCCGGGGTGCCCCGAGAATGCTCCCCACGGCCGACGACAGCGTCGCCCCCCAGACCCCCAGGAGAATGGCATCCCCCCAGATCGAGATACGGCGCATGACCAATGGGTCGGTCAACAGGGTCGCGGTATCTACCCGTGTCGACAGCAGGACGGGCAGCGCCATGTAGATCAGGTAGCCGACCCCGACGGCCGCGAAGGTGCCCGTGGGGATGGAACGGCCCGGGTCTTCGAGGTCGCCCGACATGTTCACGCCCGCCATGATGCCGGTGACGGCCGGAAAGAAGACCGCGAAGACCGTCCAGAACGGAGCCGGATCGGGTACGACGCCGGGAGCGGGGGCCACCCCCGGTTCGAGGGGTTGTCCCAGGAACAGAGATACCAACGACAGCGCGATGGCGGCCATGATGACATACTGGCTCCGGATCGCGGCCCGCGCCGACACCAGGGCCAGGACCGCTACCGCCACCGTCGTGATCAGTCCGACCGTCCGGGCATCGACCACGGGAAACGCGCCCACCACCGCCTCGGCAAACCCGACGGTATACAGCGCAACCGACAAGGCCTGGGCAAGGTACAGCGGAATCCCGACGGCCCCCCCGGTCTCGATCCCGAGCGAGCGACTGATCATGTAATACGCGCCGCCCGTGCGCACCCGTTGGTCGGTGGCGATGGCGGCGATCGACAGCGCGGTCAGGAAGGTGATCGACGTCGCCAGCGTCACGATGATCAGGGTGCCGACCAACCCGACGTTGCCCACGACCCACCCGAACCGCAGGTACATGATCACGCCGAGGATCGTCAGCAGCGACGGAGTGAAGACGCCCCCGAAGGTATTCAGACCACCCGGGCGTCCGGCGGCGACACGCGCGCGGGGCGGCGACGCAGAGGCGGGACCGTGCGACGGGAAATCAGGCATGGATGAGGGGTGTCGCGGTGCGACCCACGTCCTTCAGGCGGAAGTCGAAGACGGCCGGCCCCATCTCCGGCGCCCGGACCGTGTCCCGGTCAGGCACGAGTTCCGCGTCTCTCCGCGCCGCGATGTGGACGGCACGGAGTGGGCGACCAGTCAGCCTCCCTCCACCTCGAACACCATCTCGATCTCGACGGTGAGGTTCACGGGCAACGCCGCCATACCCACAGCCGAGCGGACATGCCGACCGCGGTCTCCGAACACCTCGTTGAGGAGCTCGCTGGCGGCATTCATGACCTGCGACTGACCGGTGAAATCCGGGGCCGAGTTCACCATTCCGAACACCCGCACCACTCGGCGTACCCGCGAGAGATCTCCGATCTCGGCCTTCAGGGACCCCAGAGTACAGATGACGACCTGCCGCGCCGCAGCCTGCGCCTCTTCGATACTCGCTTCGGTCGGAACCTTGCCCCGACCGGTACCGCTCCATTCCCCACAGGGGGCATGACCGGCGGTGAAGACCAGATCGCCGGTCCGCACGGTGCGGTCGTAGGCCGACCGGCTCGGCCCCTCGGGAACCGGAAGCGTAATCCCCAATTCGACCAGTCGGGCCTCGGGATCGTAGTCCTGCGCCTGGAGAGCCGTCGTCGGTATCAGGAACAAGGACGCGTACATCAGGGGGCGGAGACAGATCATGGAGTTCACCGGGCGGGAGTGGGGTCGGGACCGGAGAGGTCGGCGGGCAACGTTCGGACACCACGGCTGGGCGCGCAAGCACGTTGGATGATCTCGGTCGCCGGCTCCTCGTCGAACGGCGTGACGGCATCGACGCAGCAAGAAGGAAAGGACCCTTCTCAGCGCCGACGCAGGGCCCGGACCCGTGCCGCCCGTCTGGCGATCTCGTTCCACCCCCCTTCCACCGCACCCGACTCGACCGCGTCCGCCACCGCCTCGGCCATCGCCCGCGCAGGGTGAGTCTGGGGGACTCCCGGATGCCCGAGATTCACGGCGTCCATCAACAGATCGGCCCCTGCAACCAGGGCGTCGCGGGCGGCTGCGCTCGAGCCACTCCCGCCCGCGCCCCCCATGTCGAGCGAGTCGGTGGCGATCACGCCTTCGAAGCCCATCTCGGCCCGCAGCACTCCCCGAAGGACCTTCGCCGAGGCCGACGCCGGGCGATCCGGATCGACGGCGGCCCAGACGGCATGTGCCGCCATCACCATCTCGGGTGGAGGCAGATCGCTGAGGAGAGCACGGAAGGGCGCGAGTTCGAGGGTGGGGTCGTACCCCTGACCGAGCACCGGCTGCCCCTCATGGGTATCGAGATCGGCTGAGCCGAGCCCCGGAAAGTGCTTGAGACAGGTCGCCACGCCGACTTCCCGGTGGGCCGCGATGACGTCGCGAGCGCACTCGATCACCACCTCGGGGTCAGCTCCGAAGGTGCGCCCTGCGGCCGCGAGCGGACCGTCCGGGCGAACCCCCAGGTCGACCACCGGCGCGAGGTTGCCGTCGATCCCGAGAGCCACGAGCTCCCGTGCCTGAGCGAGCGCGGCCCTCCGACGAGCGGCCCGGTCGAGTCGTGCAAACTCGCTGGCCGCGGGAAGACACGAGGCGAAGCCCCGCTCCGGGCGGAGTCGCGCTACACGCCCGCCCTCCTGATCGACCAGGATCACCAGACCCTCACCGAGCCGTAGGCGCAGGTGGGCGCAGAGGCGCTGGACCTGCG
>CAZFRU010000006.1:0-100348 GCA_964521385.1 uncultured Gemmatimonadaceae bacterium
ATGCTCTATCCACCTGAGCTACAGGCGCCCTTCCCTCGGGTCATCGGCGAAAGGTGAAGCTCCCGCCGATCGATCCCGTGCAATCCTCCGCCCTGATGTTGCCGTCGCCGTCGAGGCCGTCATCGGAGCGTTGCCCGTGGAGTGTGGCCGTCCCCGGGCACTGGAGGTTGTACTCGAGGGCGAGGGTGAGCTCGCCGGTGGAAGAGATGCTGCCCCCACCCTGCGCGCGCAGCTCCATCGCGGGCGCCACGAAGACCGCCACCAGTGCCGATCCATTCTGTTCGATCTGGAGCGTGCCGTCGAGCCCCTGCCCTTCGAGCGAGACGAACCCTTCCCACGCCCCGGACACATCTGGGTAGCGGACCGGCTCCGGCCGAGGGGTGTCGGCGCCAGATCCTGAGCCTCCCGAGCCGACGGTCGTGCAGGCCGTGGCCAGCACGAGCAGGAGGGTGAGGGCGGAGGGTGCCGTCCGGGTGATGGTCATGGCGGCCTTTCGTGGTTTTCAGATGATCCGGGGACCGAGAGCGGGCTCGGCCACCGCGAGGCGAACCTCGGTGCCGAACACGCTGGTGAACATACGGGCCTTCTTGCGCAACGCCCACTGCTCGAGCAGCAGGCTGCCGTTGCCGTTGACCTCGACGACCAACTCCCCCTCTTCGCTCGCCGTGCGAACGGTCTCTACCCGCTGCAGGTGTTCGCGGTCGAGAGCGTCGGCTATTCGCAAGATGCTGGCCAGGCTCCGGACCCGGGCCCGATCGTCCTCGGTCAGGGTGCCGTAGAGAAAATGCTCGTCCTTGGGCTCGGCCCGCCGGTGATAGCGCGCCACCAACGCCACCAGGCCGCGTTCATGCAGCGAGACGTTGGACACGTCGGAATTGTAGATCAGGTAGAGCGAGTGCTTGTGGTGTTGCCGGTACGAGATGAACTGCCCGATGTCGTGCAGGACCGCCGCCGCGAGCAGAATGCGTCGGTCGGCCTCACCGAGGCCGTGCAGCGCCTGGAGTTGATCGAACATCGACAGGCTGAGGCGGGCCACGTGTCGCGCATGGGGTTCGTCGAATTGAAACCGCCGGCCGAGGGCGAGGGCGCCCACGAAGGTCTGTTGTTCGAGACGCGAGGCGTGGACGCCGGGGCCGAGAATGTCTTCGGCGAGATCGAGAAGCACCCCGTCCTTGACCCCCACATGGGGCACGATCACTTCGTCGACCCCCGCCAGGGTAGCCACGCGCTCGTAGACGATGGCCGCCGGGAGGATGACGTCGGCGCGATCATCGCGCAGGTCGAAGGCCGCCATCCGCTCGGCGACCGTCAATCGACCGAGCCGGCGCACGACATCGCGCAGCACCCGCAAAGGAACGCGACTCACACCACGCTCATCGGGTTGGGCACCGGCCAGCTGCGCCAGTGCCTCGATGTTGCCCCCGGTGGCAATCAGCCCCCCAAGCGTGTCGCGGTCGATCTGATCGGGGATGCGCAATGTACTCACATACTCCGCCACCAGGCTCTTGAACTCCTCCGGGCCGGCCTCGGGGTCCCCGAGATCTTCGAGGAGGCGTACGGTGCCCATGGTATGGGACTCCGACCAGTGGATTCCCTCGGTAGACACGAGCGACACCTCGAGCGAGCCACCACCGAGATCCATGGTCATCCATCGCCGGTCTGCCAGGTCGACGCGATGGCGTACGGCGGTCCAGACCAGACGGGCCTCTTCACTGCCCGTGATCGTCTCGATCTGGATTCCCGTCTCGCGCCGGATGCGGTCGATGAGCTCGCTTCCATTGCGACTCTCCCGCACGGCACTGGTCGCGACCGCGCGGTAGCGCGGCACCCCCAGCGTGTCGAGTGACCGGCGAAAGGCGGCCATGGTCTCGACCGCCCCCGCCATGGCGTGGGGATCGAGATGGCCGGTAAGGAACACCCCATGCCCCAGCCGGACCGGAACTCGCTCGAGCTCGACCCAGGCGTCGGCGGTCACGAACTCGGCCGCCACGAAGCGGATCGCATTGGATCCCACGTCGATGGCGGCGACGCGAAAGGGAAATCGGGAATCGAACGACACCAGGAGGCCGGACCTGCTCGGGAAGCGGGACGATTCTATTGTGGGGGAGCGGCCGCGGAATGGCGAGGGGGGGCGCTCCCCCGAAAGGAAAGGCCTTCCTCAACAGCCGGCGCAGCCGCTCCACCGGCGTCGGCTTCGGGCCAATGACGGGCGGAGGTCCAGATGACTGCGACCGTACCCCCCAACCGTGCCGGAAAGAGCGCTCTTCAGCCTCGACGGGAGCGCTTGAGATACCTTTGCAGCACCTGGAGTGGCAAAGCGCGCACCCGAGCCGCGATCGCCCGGACGCGTGCAGGGTTTGCGGCACCGGGAGTGGCAAAGCGCGCGCGCCTCAGCCTCAGCCGCCACGCGTGCTCGGTTTCCTGCACTGCACGAGGCACGCGGCCCCACCTCTTCTCGCCCTCGCCGTCGCCGGGCGTTGCCACTCTCCAATCGGGGCGGCCGGATTCGAACCGGCGACCCCCTGCTCCCAAAGCAGGTGCGCTACCGAGCTGCGCCACGCCCCGTTGTTGTACCGATGACCCACAAGATACTCTGGCAACCGACCACTTCGTAGACCCGCAGACCCGCAGACCCGTCGATGTGCAGGGGGCCCTGCTCCGCTCAGCCCGGCCCGGCCGACGGCTCGTCGCTGGCTGCGCCCGGGTCGAGCGGGACCTCGACCATGCGCTCGAAGTCGAAGATCAGTGGGGGGTGCTGCTCGGCCGCGAGGAACTGCAGGAACCCCCGGGTGCCCATCGACGTGGTCATGGCGTTGTCCAACGGGTGGAAGTTCAACGGCTCGAGCGAGAGGATCTCATGGTCCAGGAGCACCCTGACCTTGCCCCCGTGATCGTTGACGACCGCCAACGGGCTCACCGCTCCAGGCACTACGCCGAGGTAGCGCATCAGCCGATCGGCGCTCCCGAACGAAAGCGAGCCGCCGCCGAGGGCCCGGGTGAGCGCCTTGAGGTCGAGATCACGATCCTCGAGGCACACCACGAGGGACATGCGACCCTTCTTGTCGCGAAGAAAGAGATTCTTGGTGTGGCAGCCGGGAATCGCTCCCCGCAGGGCAATGGCCTCGTCCACCGTGAAGACCGGCGGGTGATGCGCCGTCGAGCATTCGATACCGAGCGCACGCAAGCGCTCGAAGAGCTCAGCCGATGTCGCCGGACGACTGCCGTCGGCGAGGATGGGCGCGGTCACCTACCTCCCCCTCCCCGTCGCCCAGAGCTGCCGCAGGTAGTCGAAGGGGTAGATACCGGTCGTATGGCCATCACTCCAATCGAAGCGCAGCGCATAGCGGCCGACGTAGTGGATCGCCCTCGGGTAGACGCCGTCGGGGACACGGGCGGGATCGAGCAGGGGCCGTCCAGTCATCTCGTCGACGCACCCGGCACAGGGGCAGGCTATCCGCAAAGCCCTGGGGGTATACACGGATTCCACATGGTCCTGCCAGACGATCCGGAGGTGGGAACCGTCGGCCGTGGGACCGACCTCGCGCGGGGTGTTGGGCGCCGGATTCACTCGACCGCCGGCCGGGCCAGCCCGAGGGCCAACGCCCGGAACGCAGCCCCGCGATGGCTGCGTTCGTGCTTTTCGCTCGCGCTGGCCTCAGCGAAGGTGCGACCGAGATCGGCATGCACGAAGAGGGGATCATACCCGAATCCGGCGTCGCCGCGCGGAGCCAGGGCGATACGGCCCTCGGCCTCGCCCCGAAACAGCCTGGCCGGGCCCCGCCCATCGACGAGGGCGACGGCACAGACATAGCGGGCGGTGCGCCCCTCGGGCTCGACCCCGCTCAGCAGCTCCAGCAGATGACGGTTGTTGGCCTCGTCACGAGCGAGCCCCTCGGCGTCGCCGGGGGCGAATCGTTTCGAATGCACACCGGGTCGGCCGGCCAGCGCATCGACCACCAGTCCCGAATCGTCGGCCAGGGTGGCGATTCCCGTGATGCGGTGGAAGTAGCGTGCTTTCGACTCGGCATTCGCCTCGAAGGTGTCGTACGGCTCGAGCTCGTCTTCGGCCGACGACGGCTCGACCCCCACCTCGTCGAGCCCCACCAACCGCAGCCCCGGGACCGCAGCCAAAATCTCCCTGATCTCGCCCAGTTTGTGGGCACTGCGGGTGGCGGCGAGCAGTTCCACGGCTCAGCCCTCGAGCAGTTGGCGCTGCGCGGCGAGCAGACGCTCGATCCCCGCCAGCGCGAGATCGAGCAGTCGGTCGTGCTCGGCCCGGGTGAAGGGGTGGCCCTCGGCCGTCCCCTGCACCTCGACCAGGCCTCCCGACGCCGTCGCCACCACGTTCATGTCGACCTGTGCCGCCCGATCGAGGGCGTAGTCGAGGTCGAGGCGCGGGACGCCGTCGACGATGCCCACGCTCACCGCCGCCACCCCTTCGAGCACGGGTGAGCGCTCGAGCAGTCCGTCGGCTACCAGACCACGGCACGCCAGCTCGAGGGCCACAAAGGCGCCGGTCACCGCAGCCGTTCGTGTTCCCCCGTCGGCCTGCAGCACGTCGCAGTCGAGGGTGATCTGGCGCGGACCGAGAGCAGCGAGATCGGTCACGGAGCGCAACGAGCGTCCGATCAGGCGCTGGATCTCCTGGGTTCGCCCCCGGGGTCCCCCTCGCTCCCGGCCGGTGCGCGTGTGGGTGGCCCGTGGCAGCATCGAGTATTCGGCGGTGACCCAACCCTGGCCCGAGGCCACGCGCCACGGCGGGACGGTTTCTTCGACCGAGGCGGTGCACAACACCCGGGTGTTGCCGGTCGAGATGAGGCACGAGCCCTCGGCGTACGGAGCCCAGCCCGGCTCGAGCACGAGGGGCCGAAGGGCGTCTACGGGCCGTTCACTCATCACGACTCCAATCGTTGGATCTGCCGAATCAGTTCGGTGGTCGAGTAGCCGGGCAGATACGGAATCACATGCACCTCTCCCCCGCGGGCTTCGACCGTGTCGCGTCCCACGATGTCTGCCCGCGCATAGTCGCCGCCCTTGACGAGCACGTCGGGCTGGAGCGCGGAGATGAGTTCGGCGGGGGTGTCTTCATCGAACAAGGTCACGACGTCGACGGCCGCCAGGGCGGCAATCACCAGCGCCCGATCGTGCTCGGCCACGAGGGGACGCGAGGGCCCCTTGAGCCGTCGCACCGAGGCGTCGGTATTGAGTCCCACCACGAGACGATCGCCCAGCCGCCGCGCGGCGTCGAGATACGCCACATGGCCCGGATGCACGAGGTCGAAGCAGCCGTTGGTGAAGACGATCCGCTCCTGGCGCGACGGTCCGTAGGCGGAGATCAGCCGAGAACGAGGCAGGATCTTCTCGTGGGGAGCCGGCGGCGGAGCTCGCATCACGCGGCGCCCCACCGGGGAGGAGGGCGTCTCATCCGTGTCCGTGTCCCATCGACGGCTGTGGCGCGCCCCGATCCTCGTCATTCGGTTTGAATACCCACTTCAGAAGCGGGGGCGCGATGAAGGTCGTCACGATCACCATGATCAGGATGGCTGAAAAGGTCTCGTCCGAGAGGATGCCCGCCCGGCGTCCGATGTCGGCGAAGATCAACCCGACTTCGCCTCGAGGCACCATCCCGACGCCGATGGCCAGGTGGTTGAGCTTCTCCCGGCCCCACCCCACCGCGTAGCCCGCCAGCACTTTGCCGATGAAGGCGACGACCACGAGGATGGCGCCGGCAATGATCACATTCGAATCGAACGAGTCCGACATCGGAATGAACAGCCCCACATTCACCGCCGCCCCCACCGAGACGAAGAAGATGGGTGTGAAGATGTCGGCCACGGGTTCGATGCGCTCGACGATGAGATCGAACTGGTTGACGGAGCTGAGCACGATCCCGGCCGCGAACGATCCGATGATCATGGCCGAGCCGGCCTTGGCAGCCAGAGCGGCGAAGATCAGCGCGAAGCAGAAGGCGCTCACCAGGAGCACCCCCCGCACGCGCATGCGGTCGACCACGGCGAACAGCCGGGGCGCCAGCAGGTTGCCCACGATGACGGCCACCACCAGGAATCCGACCGCGACCACGAAGGTCCGGCTGATCCCGACGAGCGACAGCGTGGCGCCTCCGGCCAGGCCACTCACCACAGCCAGAATCACCAGCCCGAGCACGTCGTCGATCACCGCGGCGCCGATGATGATCTTCGATTCGGCCCGGTGCATCAGCTTGAGATCGGTCAATACGCGGGCTGTGATCCCCACCGAGGTGGCCGTGAGGGTAGCCCCGACGAAGACCGATACGATGCCGTGGGTGATCCCGGGCGGGTGGGCACCGATCGACGGATCGGCCCAGAACCAGTAGGCGAATCCGAGCGCAAAGGGGAGCGCGACGCCCACCACCGCCACCAACAGCGACGACGTCCCGACCCTGAACATCTCCTTGAGGTCGGTCTCGAGTCCGATCTCGAACAACAGGATCGCGACACCCACCTCGGCCAGCAGGTGGATGATGTCGGCAATGGCGCCCGAGGCCGGCACGACACCCAGCACGCTGGCGCCGAGGACGAGACCGGCCACCAGTTCGCCCAGCACCGCCGGCTGGCCGACCCGCTCGGCCAGTTCCCCGAAGACCTTGGCGAAGACCAGAATCCCGATGATCACCAGGAAGAAGTCGGCGGGGTCGGCACCGTGCCCTTCGTCGAGTGCCTCGGCATGCTCGGCCTCGGCTTCGCCCTCCTGAAGCGCAGCCGAAGCCTCGTCCTGCACGCCGGCAACGGCGGCGGGAGCGGCGGCCGGTACGGAGGCCCGGGCCTGCGGCCCCGACACCCAGAATATCCCGGCGACAAACACCAGGGCCACGAGTTTCATGGGGAAGGTCAGCCCCAGAATCCCCCGTGTGGTCTTGGTCGGCATCGCGGTGTCTCCTCCTCTCGGCGATCTTCGCCTGGCTCGACCCCGAGGCGGGGCCGAAGGTGTGTGGGTGTCTGGTCCCGCAACTACGGGATCACCAGTTCGATTGGGCGCCGTCGACGATCTGCTGGATGAGCGCCTCGAGCGCTTCTTCCTTGCCCGTGTCCTCGGTCTCCGACGCTTCCAGGTATTCCCCCTGGGAACGCAACGCCTGATTCTGCCAGAGCACGGTACGGTCCCGCATGTTGAGGATCTCGACCGAGACGGTGAGGACCACCTGCCTCTGGAGGACCTGCGCCCCCTGCCCCTGTTGCCCCGGTCGATAGTTCGGTGCGACGAGATCGTACTGCGTGATCCGCCCGCGCACCACCACGTCGGCAACCTCTTCACCCGCAGGGCGGAGTCCCAGCGACCCGGGAAGCTGTCGCAGAAGGATGTCCTGGACCTCTTGCGTGAGTTCGAGTCGCGAGGTGGTGTTCTCGAAGGGAAGGATGGCGATCGTGCTCACCCCGGTGAGTCCGGCGCCCGCCTGGAAGCTGTAGCACCCCGAGGCAGAAAGGACGAAGCCCACCAGCCACACTGCCGAGAGCCGCATCGTCACGGCCTCCAGATGTCCGCTGGAAACGGCTCCGTCTGCTGTACGGTCTGCCGCTTGAGTCGGAGTTCACGCACCTCGACCAGGTCCCGGTAGAGGGCTTCGACGGGAATCTGCAGCGAGTCCCGCTGCAGGGTGAGGGTCTGGATCACGGAGCCGCGCCGCGTCACGTCGACCCGTTCGATGCGCCCTTCACGCAGCGAATAGACCGCCTCGTCACCCCCTGGAAGCCCGTAGCGAAGCTGGAGATGCTGGTCGGTTCGCTCGGCGCCCAGGAGTGCCGTACCGAGGCCGGGGCGGAAGACGCCGAGGGCGCCCCAGAGCAGGTTGGCGGGAGGGAGCACGCTGGGCGGAAGTCCCGTCGGAAGCCGCAGGTCGTCGTCGATCACCGAGGCCGAACCCGCGGGCTCGCCATTGCCCAGGAAGAGGTCGAGCCGGCCCTTGTAGGGGGGCTCCAGCCGGGCCGACCCGCGCCCGTCCACCCGCACTCCCTGTTCCGACATCTCCCACCCGAAGACCACCCGTGTCGGTGTACGGAGCCGCTCGTTGGCCTCGAGGCGCACGGCCAGCTCCTGGGCGTTGATCGGCGCTTCGACGATCACGACACGACCCGGGCCGCCGCAGCCCGCAGCGAGCAGGAGAGACAGCGCCAGGCCGACGACCCTCGGGTGGGGGGGAACGCGCGAAAGCGGAGGCGTCGTACGATCTGGGCGTGGGGAACAGCGCACGGATGATCCTCAGGGCTGCACGGGGGATCGACACCGATACCGGCACGAGACGGTGGCGAGATCGGGCGCTCGAGCGTCAAAGGTAAAGAACCCGACGCCCGTGGCGAAGTGGATCCAGTTGTGACCCCCACACCCCTCGTCTAGTTTCCGGCGCCATGCCATCGCCCACCGTGTTTCTTGCCAGCGACGTCCACCTCGGTGCCGTTCCCCCGGAGCGGGAGCGGGCCTTTCGATCGTGGCTGGAGTACGCCGGAGCCCGGGCGGCGACGGTGGTGGTCAACGGCGACCTCTTCGATTTCTGGTTCGAGTACCGGCACGCCGTGCCCCGTGGCCACACCCGCGTGCTGGGGGCGCTGGCGGCGCTGGTCGATGCCGGCGTCGAGGTGCACCTCACCGGGGGCAACCACGACTGGTGGGGGGGATCGTTTCTGGAAGACGAGATCGGGGTGGTGTTTCACCGCGCCCCGGTCGAACTCGATCTCGCGGGCCGTCGCACCCTGGTCGCCCACGGCGACGGGCTGGGGCCTGGCGATACCGGCTACAAGATGCTCAAGACCGTGCTGCGCAGCCCTCCCTTCGTCTGGGGATTCCGTTGGCTGCACCCCGATCTGGGTGCCCGGGTCGCCGGGGGTGTCTCGCTCACGGAGAAACGGGCGGCAGGGCCGTCGCCGCACGAACTCGAGCGCGCCCAGGTGATGGAGCGCTGGGCAGTGGGGCATCTGGAGGCGCACCCGCACCTCGACCTGGTGACCACCGGCCACACCCACGTACCTCGACGGATCGAGGTCGCCCCCGATCGTTGGTACCTGAACACCGGCGACTGGGTGCACCATTGCACCTACGCGGTGGTCGACGTCGGGGCTCCACCCCGCCTCCTGCAGTGGCCCGACGGAGAGGAGTTCGGCTCGTAGCGCTGCGCGAGGGGGAGCGGTGCCCGGTCAGGGGCTGTCAGCGGCCTCCGACGGGTACCCGTACACTCACCTCCATGCGGCCCTCGTCGCCCACCGGCCCCACGGCGACATCGGGAAAGCCCTGCAGGTGCGCCGAGACCAGCGCGTCGGCTCCGCTCAACAGGGCCGTGAAGATGCCCAGCGCGAGCCAGTCTTCGAATTGCTGTTGCCGTGCGCCGGTGAGCCGGTCGGCGCCGGCCCAGCCCTCGTCCTCGGCCAACGCCGCCAGCACCAGCGTCTCGTCGGTCACACCCTGGGCCGCGAGTTCAGCGCGAAGATGCGTCTCCCGTACCGTCCTCAGTTCCCGAGCCGCATTCAGACGGGAGCGGGTGCGCACGAGCATGTACCCATTGACCGCCTGGGTGGTGAGGTAGAACCCACCCCGTCCGTGAGCTCCCACGGCCGCGTGTCCCCATCCGGGAATCGCCACCGCCCGCAGAAAAGCACCGAGCGGTGACACCTCACCGGGTACCGCGAGGGAGTCGACGGCCTCGTCGAGGGGCTGGACCAGCACACCGACCGTATCGTCCTCGAGATCGACCACCTGTGCCATCGAACCCTGCGCCCCGAGGGCGCTGCACAGGACGGCTACGGGGACCCAGAGAACTCGAGGCACCAAGGGCATACGCTCGGATGAGGGGATGGTTGTGCAAGATACCAACAGACGGGCCGGCGAGGCACCAGTCGCCCGTCGACACCATGGACGAACCCGTGGACCGCACCGACCCGCAACAGGTGGCGGGAGTGTGTGGGAATCGAACCCACCAACCCGGGGTCAAGCCGGGCCAGCCGGTTTTGAAGACCGGTGGGACCACCAGGCCCCCTCCACCCCCCTGCGCCCGCCGAAGCGGGGTTGCAAGTTCGGGAAGCCGGCGAGTGTTCTCAAGAGCGGGAGGGGCAGCTACGTTGGCCGCCCGTCTGCACCTCATTCCCCTTGCACCCCGATTCTCGTGTCCCGACCCCCGCCGCTCCCCCGCAACCCGGGCGCCGCCCTCGACCTCGACTGGATCGCCAGGGCGACCCTCGAGCCCGACGAGATCGACGCCGTGGTGGCCCGGGTGACGTCGCAGAACGAGCCCCGCGGCGAGGCACGCATCGATCGCCTCTCGAGCATCGTCACCTGCATCGACCTGACCAGCCTGGCGGGCGACGACACGCCCTCCCGTATCCTCGAGCTCTGCCGACGCGCTCGGAGCCCCCTGACCGACGATCTGGTCGTTGCCCTGGGTCGCCCCGAGCCCCCCCCTGCTGTGGCCGCGGTCTGCGTCCATCACGCATTCGTACCCACGGCCGTCGGTGCGTTGGCGGGATCCGGCGTCGAGGTTGCCGCCGTCTCGGCGGGCTTCCCCCACGGGCTTTCACCCCTCGAGACCCGGGTCGCCGAGATCCACGCCTCGCTCGCTGCGGGGGCCGCCGAAATCGACCTGGTGATCCAGCGCACCCATGTACTCATGGGCGCATGGCACGAGCTCTACGACGAGTTGCGGGCCTTTCGCCTCGCCTGTGGCGCGGCCACGATGAAGACGATCCTGGCCACCGGCGAACTCGCCTCACCGCTGGCCATCTACCGAACCTCGCTGGTGGCCATGATGGCGGGCACCGATTTCATCAAGACCAGCACCGGCAAGGAGCGGGTCAATGCCACCCTCCCCGCCGGGGTCGCCATGTTGCGCGCCATACGGGACTACGAGAGCGACCGTGACACGCGCATCGGATTCAAGCCGGCCGGTGGGATCCGGACCGCCGCCGACGCCTTGCAGTGGATGGCGCTGGTCGACGCCGAAGTCGGCCCCGGGCGGACCACTCCGGGGCTGTTCCGCATCGGCGCCACCTCGCTGCTCGACGACGTCGTCGACGACCTCACCGACAGCGTCAGCGACCTCCAGGGGAAGCGGGGGTCCTGAACGCGGCAGCGGGCGCCCGGTGAAGCGGGGGTCCTGAACGCGGCAGCGGGCGCCCCGAACCGCTCGGGACGCCCGCGATGATGGCTCGGCCGCGCGCAGGCCGGCCCGCAGGAAGTGCGTTGGTCTACGTGATGATGATGTCGGTCGTGATGGGATCGAGCCCCAGCGAGCGGAGCAGCTCGTTGAGCCTCTGCACGTCCTGCTGGATGATGATCGTGAGTTGCTCCAACTGCCCGTCGAGCTCGACCGTCAGCTTCTCGAACACGTCGTACGCCTGATCGGTGGGGCGCGACTCGGCACCCTCCACACCGCCCAGCAACGCCGCAATCTTGTTGTTGAGCTTGATCGGGAAGTTGAGCGGATCCTGGTTGGACTCGTTTCGCACCTGGTAGATCTCGCCTTCGACCCCGCCGAGCCTGGTGTTCACCTGGGCGCCGAGAGTGGCGAGCTCACCGTTGTCGGACTGCTCCATACGCTCGTCGACCTGGTTCTTGATGCCCCGGATCCGCAGCACGGCCTCGTTGGCCTGGCTCACGCGATCACGGATCTGGAGGGCGAAGTCGAAGCGCTCCCGGAGGTCGGCCATGGTCACACCGTCCGACGCCGCGCGAGGGTTCATCTTGATCTCGAACTGCTGCTCGTGGACGTCACCGTCGACCGTCAGGCGCGCAGTATAGGTGCCGGGGAGCGCTGCAGGCCCCTGGTTGCCGGCCGCCCAGAAGATCCGTCCCTCGAAATCGGTGTAGCCTGGATAGCGCATGTTCCAGCTGAAGCGGTTCGAACCCGCGCTGGTCGACGGCCGCCCGCCCCCGAAACCGCCGAACCCACCACCCCGTCCGCCCGGGCCCGCTCCGGCCCCGGCCTCGTCGGTCTCGGCTGGCCGGCTCTCGAAGCTCTGGATCAGCCCACCCTGGGGATCGAGGAACTCGAACGACACCGTCTCGGCATCTTCGGCCAGGTAGTAGAAGAGCTGCACACTGTTGTCGAAGCCCCGCACCGGGTCGACGGGATCGAACAGCTTGACGTCGGGAGCCGGCATGTCGGGCGACACCTGCCGCAGCGGCAACATGTCGCGCAGGACCCAGAACGAGCGACCATGCGTGGCGATCACCAGGTCGTGGTCCTCGACGACGAGGTCGGAGATCTGTGCGTTGGGCAGGTTGAGCGTCAGCGGCTGCCAGTTCGCACCGTCGTTCCACGAGATGTAGACCGTCTCCTCGGTGGCGGCATAGAGCAGCCCGGGCCGCGTCGGGTCTTCACGCACCGCCCGCACGAAGTGATCCGAGGCGATGCCATCGACGATCTTCGTCCACGAGCGGCCGTAGTCCTCGGTCTTCCAGACGTAGGGTGCCCGGTCGTCGTCGACGAGGTAGCGAATGCCCGAGACATAGGCCTTGCCCGGCGCATGGGGCGAGGGCTCGATGGTGTTGATGCGCACGAAATCGGGCGCAGCGGGCGGGGTCACGTTGGTCCAGCTGGGTTGGGCGTCGGTCGCGTTGCGCGTCACATGCACGTAGCCGTCGTCCGAGCCCGCCCAGATGACGCCGGCGTCGTGGGGAGACGGCGCGATGGCGAACACCGTGGCGTAGGTCTCGACACCGGTCTGGTCGAGGGTGATCGGCCCTCCCGACGGGCCGATCGTCATGGGATCGGCCCGGGTCAGGTCGGGGCTGATCGCTTCCCACGACTGTCCTTCGTCGTGCGTGCGCCAGACCTTCTGCGTGCCCGTGAACAGCACGTTCGCATCATGCGGTGAAAACACGATCGGGAAGGTCCATTGCACCCGCTCCACCAGGTCCTCGGCCGATTGCCCCATGGGGTTTTCGGGCCAGACGTTGATCGAGCGGGACAGCCCCGTGCCGTGGTCGTAGCGACTCAAGCTGCCGCCGTAGCACCCGGCGTAGAAGATGTCGGTGTCGAGGGGATGGGGGGCGATGTAGCCCGACTCACAGCCGCCCACCGAGTACAAGAACTCTGGGCCGCCCGCCTTGTCGGAGAGATGGTTCCACCCTCCCGACGGAATGCAGGCCGTGGAGTTGTCCTGTTGAGCACCACAGATGTGGTAGGGCTCATGGCTGGTGGTGATGACGCGGTAGAACTGGGCCGTGGAGTAGTCCTGATCGGTCCAGGTCTCGCCGCCATTGATCGACACATTGCCACCCCCGTCGTTGCTGTTGATCATGCGACGGTTGTCGGTGGGCGCGATCCACAGGTCGTGGTTGTCGCCGTGGGGCACGCGATACGTGCGCGGGAAGGTCTTGCCGCCATCCCTGGATTGATAGAACCCGGTATTGAGCACGTACACGACGTCGCGCTCCTGGGGATCGGCGTAGATCCGCGTGTAGTAGAAGGCCCGCTGGCGAAGATTGCGTTGCTCGTTGGTCTTCTCCCAGCTGTCACCTCCATCGTCCGACACGAACACACCCCCCTGGGCGTGCTCCATGATGGCGTAGACCCGGTCGGGATCGACGGGCGACACCGCGACACCGATCTTGCCGAACGGCCCCTCCTGGGGCAGCCCCGCATTGCGCGACAGCTCGGTCCACGTCTCGCCGCCATCCGTCGACCGGAACAGCCCCGATCCGGGCCCGCCCGAACTCATGCTCCACGACTTGCGCCACGCTTCCCACAACGCGGCGTACACGAGGTCGGGATCGTCGGGATGGACCGAGATGTCGACGCCACCGGTGCGCTCGTCGCGATACAACACCTTGCGCCAGGTCGCGCCCCCGTCGGTGGTCTTGAAGATGCCCCGCTCGGGGTTCTCGGCCGAATGCTTGCCGAAGGCCGCGGCCCAGGCGGTGTTGCAGTCCGTGGGATGGACCCGGATGCGAGCGATGTTCTGCGCCTCCGACAGCCCGATGTGCGACCAGGTCGCACCCCCATCGTCGCTGCGATAGGCACCGTCACCCTGCATGATGTTGCCCCGCAGCTGGGTCTCGCCCGTGCCGATGTAGACCACGTCGGGGTCGGCTTCACACACGGCGATGGCGTTGACCGACGCGCTGCTGAGGTACCCGTCGGTGACGTTGGCCCAGTTGAGCCCTCCGTCTTCGGACTTCCACAGGCCACCCCCACTCGCTCCGAAGTAGTACTCGTACGGGCGGGTGTCCGAGCCGGCCACGGCGGTGGCCCGCCCCCCACGCGCAGGCCCGAGGTTCGACCAACTCAGGGCATCATACAGCGCTTCATCGACCTGCTGGGCCTGGAGGGAGTGCGGGCCGACAACTGCGAGGCCCGCCAGGGCCAATACGGCGACCGGTCGCCGTGTGGACCGTGTGATCATGGGGTGTTCCCTGATAGAGTGGATGTTGCAGGGCGGATCCAGCCGGCCCCGGGGCGAGGGTAGGTCTCACCCCGGGGCGACGCAAGCCGTTTTCCGGCCCCGGTCAGGCCGTGCGAGCCACGCATTCGATCTCGACGTCGACGCTCTTCGGCAGTTCCCGGACCGCAATGGTGGCGCGGGCCGGACGGTGGTCACCGAAATGCCGTCCGTACACTGCGTTCACCGCCGCGAAATCGGCCATGTCGGCAAGGAAGATGGTGGTCTTGACGACCGTCTGGAGCGACGCCCCCGCGGCCTCGAGTACAACGCGGAGGTTGTTCATCACCTGCTCGGTCTGGGCGGCCACATCGCCCTGGCCCACGAGTTCCATCGTGTCGGGATCGAGGGGGATCTGACCCGAACAAAAGACCCAGCCATCGCACTCGATGGCCTGGCTGTAGGGGCCGATGGCCGCGGGTGCGGCGTCGGAGTGGATTCGGTTCAAGGTCATGGATCGGCTTCCGTTGAGTTGTAGGTGTGGGTGTGTTCGAGAATCTCCCGCGGTGACACCGTGGCGACCCCCGCCTTCTGAACTCCGATGGCCGCGGCATGGTTGGCCAGGATCGCGGCTTCCACCTCGTCGGCTCCCGCGGCGAGGGCGACGGCGGCCACGGCGACCACCGTGTCTCCGGCGCCCGACACGTCGTAGACCGATCGGGCCACCGCGGGCACCCGCAACAGCCGTCCGTCGCGGGTGGCGAGGGCGACCCCCCGCTCGCCCAGGGTGAGCAACAGGGTCTCGCACTGCAACCGACGCCGAGTCTGCTCCATCCAGACCGGGTCGTCGGGAGACAGGTGCTCTCCGAGGGCATCCGCCAACTCCTTGGCGTTGGGCTTGAAGACGGTGCAGCCCGCGTAGTCGAAGAACCGTAGCCGTTTGGGGTCGACCACCGTGGGCACGCCCAGGCTCGCCCCGGCCTCGAGCACAGCGCGGATCACCGCCGGCGTCAAGACGCCCTTGTTGTAGTCTTCCAGGATCAGGACCTGGCAATCGGGAGCCTCACGGCGAATGGCCGCCACCATCGCATCGGCGAGATCGTCGTCGACGTCGTCGTCGACCTCGCGGTCGAAGCGCACCACCAGCTGGGAGCGGGCGAGGATGCGGGTCTTGACCGTGGTGGGCCGTGTAGGCGAGACCACGACGCCCCCGATGCGGGTGCCGAAGCCCTCCAACGCCTCGGTGAGGCGCCGCCCCCCCGCATCGTCACCGACCACCCCGACCACGTCACACACGGCGCCGAGCGCCGCCACATTGGCGGCCACATTGGCTGCGCCCCCCACGGCCCACCGCTCCTCTTCCACGCGCACCACCGGGACGGGCGCCTCGGGAGAGATCCGATCGACCACCCCCGCCACGTATTCGTCGAGCATCAGATCGCCCACCACCAACGCCCGTACCTGGCGCATCCCCGCGAGAATGGTCTCGGCGCGGCCGATCTCGAGCCGGTCCACCTACACGCTCCCCGCGAGGCGGCCCCGGGCCTCGAGGGCCCACGACTCGACCCCCCCTGCACCGGCATCGACCAGGAGGCGGTCCTGCAGGTTGACCGAAACACACACATGGTTCGGCACGATGTGCACCCGCTCTCCCACCACCGGCTGCCACTGCGTCTGCGACAGGTCGAGCACACCGTGCTCTTCGGACAGCGCCGCGACCTCGACCTCGGGGTGGTCGCGAAGCACCCCGAAGGTGCCACCGCCACCGCGAGGTTCCTTGGCCAGCGCCTTCGATCCCGCGTCGACGGCCGCCCGTCCCGGCACCGCGGTGCTGACCACGGTGGCCAGGACGGTGTAGGCGAGATGTTCGGGCTCGGCGGCCCCCACGTTCACGGCATCACGATCATTGAAGATACAGGTGCCGGCCCGGACCTCGGTCAGCCCCTCGATCTCATGGCTCCGCCAGAGGGTGGGGGTCGTGCCCCCGCTCACCGTACGGGGCGGCAGCCCAGCGGCCACGAGGGCGTCGCAGAGAGCGGCGACCTGCCCCGACAATTCGGTCAGGGCGGCGTCTTCGGCCGGACCGATCCCACGGATGTGCCCCGCATAGAAGAGAATCCCATCGAAGTGCACCCCTTCCGTGGCCGCCACCTCGGCCGCGAGGCGAACGGCCTCCTCCGGGCCCGCGACCCCGACCCTGCCAAGACCCACGTCGACCTCGACCAGCACGCCCACCTCGCGGCCGCTGCGGCGGGCGCCGACGGCCAGCGGCTCCAACACGGCCGTCGAGTCGAGGGCCACCCGCAGGTCGACCGTCTGCGGAAGATCGAAGAGGCGAGCGAGCCGTGCGGCGCCCACCGGAGGGTAGGCCAACAAGAGGTCGCCCGTCACCGTCGACATCACCTCGGCTTCGCGCAGCGTCGCCACGGTGAGTCCGCGGGCCCCTGCATCGAGCTGCAGCCGTGCGACCTTCGTGGACTTGTGCGTCTTGACGTGGGGCCGCCAGGCGAGACCGTGTCGCGCACAGTACTCGGCTACCCGCCGCGCATTGGCCTCCATCCGTGCGCGGTCGACCACCGCGACGGGCGTCTCCACCTCGTCGAGCTGCAGCCTCATGCGTCACCGCCGGCGCTATCGTCGATCGGTCCCACCAGGTCGTCGATGGCGTCGAGAAACCCCCGGTCGGTTTCCGACACCGGCCCCGGCCGCACCAGGGTGATGACGCCCCTGCGGTCGATGAGATAGGTGGCTGGCAGGCCCAGCAGGCGGAACGCATCCAGGCTGAGGCCCCGGGGATCGAGCAGGTTCTCGTAGGTCACGCCCGCCTCGGCCAGGAACTCCTCGACCTGATCGAGCGCCCCCGCATTGTCACTGCTGATGCCGATGACCCGCAGTCCCCGGGGTGCATACTCGTCGTGCAGCGACTGGAGAAAGGGAATCTCGGCCCTGCAGGGCGGACACCAGGTGGCCCACAGGTTGAGGAGCACCGGAGAGCCCGCCAGCTGATCGAGAGCCAGCGAATCGCCGCCGAGCGATGCGAAGGTGAGCGCGGGAAGCCGCCCACCGACTCGTGGTACCGCCGGCTGGTCGCTCCCCCCCACGCACGCGGTACAGGCCCCCAGCGCCATGGCGAGGGCGATCTTCACGACACCCCTCACCGCGCACCCCCGAGCCACCGGACCGCGCGCACCCGGGTCGTCGTCTCGATCGCATCGGTCCAGGCGAAGACGAGATCGTCGCCGTCACGCAGCATGCGCGGAAACCCCGAAGCCCGCGCAGAGGCGATGGGCGCGACCAGGTGGGCGGGACGCACCGTGCGGTCGGTGTCGACCCGGCGCACACGCAGCTCGGCTCCGTCGGGGGTGCGCTCGATCCAACTGACCAGCGCTCCCCCTGCGAGGCTCACCACATCGACGCGACCCACCGGATCGCCGTCGTCGACCCGGACCGGCTCCGTGAAGCGGTCCCCGCTGTCATCGGAAAATGCCAGCAGGACCCGGGGCACCTCGCCTGCTCCGGTGAACCACGCGACCGCCACCTCCCGCGCATGAGCCGCCACGGCCGGTCCGTTCACCGGGCATCCTTCGATCCGCCAGCCGTCGCGATGGACCGGCAGCGGCTCGGTCCACTCGCCGTCCTGGACACGCGTGGCGTAGATATCACGCACCTCGTCCTCGGCGCGGTCCCGATAGACCATCACCCACCCGTCGTCGGTCAGCGCCGCCCCCGTCTGGCAGCAGTCGCAGACGCGGTCGTCGACGAGCAACTCCGCGCCGGCGTCGGCGGGCCCCGTCATCTGACGAAACCGAAGGGTCATCTCCTCCGTGGCCGGCCCCGCCTCGGTGTCGGCGTAGCGACGCCCGTCGAGCCAGAGGGCGCCCACCTCGCCGTCGGCGCCGGGCATCAGGGTCACGAAGCCATGCTCGGTGGGCGACAGGTCGTCGTGGGGGATCCAGGGGTCGGTCCAGGTCGCCCCCTCGTCGTCGGACCAGGAGAGGCGAATTCCGTAGGCGTACGTCCCCGCCGCACTCCGTTGAAGCCAATGCGCCACCAGGCGTCCGTCGGCCAGCGCTTCGACCGAGGGAAAGTCGGCCCAGTTCACGAAGAGATCGTCTCTCGTCACCACCGTCCGCGGGGGTCCGACCTCCAGGCCGTCGAGCGGTGCGACGCGAAGGGCCCACAGGTCACCCTCGGGCCCTGGGCCGTCGGGCTCGAGCCAGCTCAACCAGAGCCTGTCCCCGTCCGAGGACAACCGCGGTTGGGCGCTGCCCTCTGCGACGGGCAACTCGAGGGTGATCCGCTCGTCCGTCGCCGACCCGGGATCGTCGTCGGTCGGCGCGCGTTCTCGTGCACATCCCACGGTGAGCGCTGCAAGGGCCAGTGCCGCAGAAAGGTGTACGGGCCTCGAGCGTAGGGACCTTCGACGATGGAACATCGCACGAGCCTTGCGGAGGGTTCGAAACGGAACGGACCGTGAGCGGCAGGGTTCTTGCTTCACTGCGGCTCCCCTCGTCGAGGGCGGGGCAGTGACGCACGCTGCGCATGAAGTTACCCAAGCAGGGAATCGATGCAATCGGAACGCGGCGCACGACTGGACCGAGGGAACTCCATGAGGCACCTCCCGGATTCGATGGGTGCCCGAGTACGAGGACCCGACTCGAAGGTGAGACGGATCCCGACCAACCAGGGCGAGTAGTGATATGGTGAGCAGGGAATCCCCCAACAGGCAGAAGGGCATGCACACGACTCCGTACCGCGCCGAATCGGGATTCCCCGGTCGTCTCGCGATCGCCCTGATCGCGGGCGCCCTGTTCCTGCTACCGGCTCCAGCGACGGCCCAGTATTTCGGGCGCAACAAGGTCCAATACGACGATTTCGATTGGATGGTGCTGCACACCGATCACTTCGACATACACTACTACTCGGCGATGACGGGGATCGTCGAAGACCTGGCGCTGCAATCCGAGCGCTGGTACGAGCGCCTGGCCCGCACCTTCCAACACGAATTCGAGGCCCCCAAGCCGCTCATCTTCTACGCCGACCACCCGGACTTCCAGCAGACCAACACCCTTCAGGGCGCCATCGGCGAGGGGACCGGCGGAGTCACGGAATCGCTGAAGAACCGCGTGATCATGCCGGTGACGGGATCGTACTGGGATACCGACCACGTGCTCGGACACGAGTTGGTCCACGCCTTTCAATACAACGTCGCCCAGTCCCGTCAGGGCGGTGGACTGCAGGGGCTCTACGCCAACCCCCTCTGGTTGATCGAGGGCATGGCAGAATACCTCTCGGTGGGGCGCGACGACCCCCTCACCGCCATGTGGTTGCGCGACGCGCTCCTGCAGGACGATTTCCCGACCATCAGGGAGATGACCAAGGAGCAGCGCTTCTTCCCCTACCGCTTCGGTCAGGCGTTCTGGGCGTACGTGGGCGGGGTGTACGGCGACGATGCCATCATCCAGACCTTCCGGCGATCGCTGCGGATCGGCTTCGCTCCTGCGATCCAACAGGTGCTGGGGGTATCGACCGACACCCTCTCGGTTCAGTGGCGTCAGGCCGTGGCCGACGCCTACCTGCCTCTCATGGAGGGGCGCACCCACCCCGACAGCGCCGGACGCAGGCTGCTCGACGAGAAGAACGCGGGCAGCCAGAACGTATCGCCCGCGCTCAGCCCCGACGGACGGTTCATCGCCTTTCTTTCGGAGAAGGACCTCTTCTCGGTCGATCTCTACATGGCCGATGCCCACACCGGGAAGATCATCCGCAAGCTGACCAGCGCCAACTCCGATCCCCACACCGACGCGCTGCGCTACATCGACTCGTCGGGCACCTGGTCACCCGACGGCGCACGCTTCGCCTACGTGGTGTTCGCCAGCGGTGACAACGAGATCAACATCGTGAACACCTCGGGCGGTGGTGGCAAGACGCGGATCCGGCCGGAGGGAATCGGCTCCATCTCCAACCCGGCCTGGTCTCCCGACGGCCGCTACATCGCCTTCACCGGGATGGCGGGCGGCCTGTCGGACCTCTATCTGTGGGACCTCGAGACCGAGCAACTCGAGCGCCTCACCAACGACCCCTACGCCGACTTCCACGCCGCCTGGTCGCCCGACGGCAACACCCTCGCCTTCACGTCGGACCGCGGGCCCGAAACCGATTTCGAGACCCTCTCGTATTCGAAGTTCCGCATCTCGCTGTTGGACATGCGTACGCGCGGAGTCCGCGTACTGCCGCTCCTCGGGAACGTACGCCATTCGAACCCGCAGTTCGCGCCCAACGGCGATCTGTACTTCCTCTCCGACGCCGACGGCTTTGCCGACATCTACCGCACCGATTCGTCGGGACGCTCGATCGAGCGGATCACCCGGTTGGTGACCGGGGTGAGTGGCATCGTGGCCATGTCGCCGGCCATGTCGGTGGCGTCCGAGACCGGCGAACTCGCCCTGTCGATCTTCGACGAGTTCGGCTACCAGATTCGGGGGCTGCCGGCCGATCCGCAGGGTGTGCCGCTGGGCCGGATCGCGTCGGTTGCGACGACGCCCGACCGGCTGGGCCGCAACCTGCCACCCCTGGATCCCGACCGCGCCAGCCGCGTCGCCGAATACCTCGACGACGCCACGACGGGGCTCGAGCCCAGAGGGACCTTTCCGGCGGCCGAAGCCGTGGACTACGACCCGACGCTCGCCCTCGACTACCTGGGCCAGCCCTCGGTGGGCGTCGGAGCCGACCAGTTCGGGACCTACGTCGGAGGTGGGGCGTCGGCCTTCTTCAGTGACATGCTGGGCAACAAGGTGCTCGGTGTCGCACTGCAGGCGCAGGGGACCTTCAAGGACATCGGAGGGCAGGTGCAGTACGCCGACCTGGCCGACCGCTGGAACTGGGGCGTCTCGGCCGGGCGGATCCCGTACCAGATGCTCTTTCAGAGCTTCAATCCGCCCGACTCGCTCAACCCGGCCTCGATCTCGCAGATCCGCCAGAGGGTCTTCGACACCGCGGTCGGAGCGTCTGTGGCCTACCCCTTCTCGACGACCCGTCGGGTCGAGATGGGCCTCGGGCTCCGCCGATACTCGTACGACTTCGAGGAGGACCGCTACTTCATCGACGGGTTCGGGCGGGTGATCGGTCAGGACCGCTTCGATCGGCCCGACCTCGAGGCCCTGTACACACCGCTCAACCTGGGATCCGCGCAGCTGGCCTACGTCGGCGACAATTCCTTCTTCGGCTTCACCTCGCCGATCCGCGGCGGCCGTTTTCGCCTGGGTGTCGAAGCCACCGTGGGCACCGAAACCTTCTTCACGGTGGTCGGCGACTGGCGCCGCTATTTCGCCCCCACCCGCAATCTGACGGTAGCGCTCCGGGGCATGCATATCGGACGCTACGGGGGTATCGAGAGCGCCAATGTGATCCAGCCGTTCTTCCTGGGCTGGGAAACCAACATCCGCGGCTACGCCTACGAGAGCTTCGAGACGCGCGAGTGCGGGGTGTCGCAGGGGTGTCCCGTCTACGACCGGCTCTTCGGCAACCAGTATGCGGTGGCCAATCTCGAAATGCGGATCCCGCTCTTCGGCGTGGAACAGTACGGGGTCTTCGCCTTCCCCTTCCTGCCCACCGAACTGGTCGCCTTCGTCGACGGGGGGGTGGCGTGGTACGATCAACCGCCCGGAGCCAACGCGCGCTTCGGCACCTCGTCCGTACTCGACGACAAGCCCACGCTGGTCTGGAGCACCGATTCACTCGAGCGGATTCCGGTCTTCAGCACCGGATTGTCGGCCCGAACCAACATTCTCGGACTGCTGATCCTCGAGACGTACTTCGCCTACCCCTTCCAGCGCCCCGACAAGGGCTGGCACTGGGGCTTCAACCTGGCTCCCGGTTGGTAGAGGCCGTGATCGAGTCGCACACGATCGCGTCGCGGGAGTGGCACTGGGGCTTCAACCTGGCTCCCGGTTGGTAGTGTAGGGAGGAAGGCGCGACGATCCCTCAGCGAGATCCGCCACACCGGGGTCCGCGGGTGGTCGGTGGTACCTCGCGGGTGGTCGGTGGTACGAAAATGTGCACCAGGCGGGACGAAGCGTTCGCCCCTGGAGCAAAGTTGTTGCTCAGCGACGAGAACGCGACCGAGGTCACGTATCCGACCCCACTCCTGGACGATCCTGATCGCTGAGCGACCAAAATGCATGCAGGGACCGAGCGAAGGAGCACGCTCGGACGATGATTGCGAGGGCTCCTACCCTGAATCGAGCCGCGAAGCGGCAACCCGGAAAGTCGCGATCTGAAGGACCACGGCCCGAAGGACCACGTCCCGAAAGATCGCAGCCCGGAAGATTGCGACCCGAAGAATCGCGCCCGACGGGCGAACCCACCTTACGGCTTCGTGACGGCGCCCGGGGTCGGGGAGATCGACGCGAACCGCCATGGTATCGCTCGCTTGCTCGCCCGCCCGCTCGTATGCAGCACGCTATGGCGGGACACAAGAGCACAGGAACTCAGTTCAACTCAGCGACCCCCGCCACATCGGGGTTCGCGGGTAGGGATCTCGTCTGGGGGGCCGCGACTCTCGATCCAGCATCTCGCCATCGGGTTCTGGACGAGGTCCATATCCGACTCGAGCGCCTTGAGGAATTCCGCCCGACCCTCGTCGTCCAGATATGCGTAGATCCTCCGTGCGATCTCCACGGGGAGCTGAGGGAAGGCGGGCGGACCGTGAAGCGCTCGGGCCCAGCGAAGCAGATAGGCATGCACTTCAGCGTTCGGGAGCAACTCTGTCATCGTCCAGAGGGCGCTGCTCCGCGTGTGCCCGGACCGTCCCTGCTCCACTGCGAGAATGAGGGCGTCGACCGGCACCGACAGCGGGCCCGGTGTGAAGGTCCACCGGCGGGCGGGGAAGAACGTACCCATGCGGATCGTCGGGGCCGTCTCTCGCCGCTCAGTCCTCATGAGTGCCAACTCCACACCCGAGAGGATGTTCGCGTATGGATTGCTTCGTACAGCGCCGTTGCACGAAAATGCGCACGACGGGGCACGCAGCGCCCGTTCCTGGAGCAAAGTTGTCGCTCAGCGACGAGAATGCGACCGAGGTCACGTATCCGACTCCACTCCTGGACAATCCTGACCGCTGAGCGACCAAAATGCATGTAGGGACCGAGCGAAGGAGCACGCTCGGACGATAATTGCGAGCCTTCCGACATCGCGTCGAGCCGTGAGGCGGCGACCCGGAAGATCGCGACCGACGAGAGATCGCAGCCGATGAAGAATCGCGACCCGAAAGACCCCGACAGACGAAAGACCGCGACCGACGAAAGATCGCGACCCGAAAGATCGCGGCCGACGGGCGAGCCCACCGCACGGTTTCGGGACGGCGCCCCAGATCGGGTAGATCGACGCGAACCACCGTTGGCCATGGATCCCCGTATCCCCCCAACGCCACGAGGGACTGATACTAGACCGGAGTGAGTTCAGTGCACGCGATGGCCCGCATCGACACCGACCCGCTCGAAGCCCACCGGATCGAGATGTCGCTGGATTCCGAGGTGGCCGCCGGGACGCCACCAGCGGCGGGCGCCAGAACCCCTCAGAAGATCTCGATCGTGAGGAAGCGCTTCGGGTTTTCGCGGATGTCGACCAGCAGCAGGTTGAGGTTGTCGATGGCCGTGTGGGTGCTCTCGTAGAGGCCTTCGTCGCGCGAGAGTCGACCCAGGGTGCCCTCGCCCCGGGCCATACGCCCCAGCACCGTGTCGAGCGATCCCAGTACCTCGTCCAGGCGTGTGGTGGTCGACTCCATCTGGGCCAGCAGCGCATCGGCTCGCCCTGCGGCGCTGACCAGATCGGGACCCGCTTCGGTGGCGGTGTCTTCGAGCCCCTCGGCCGCGCGCGACAGGGTGGCCGTCAGACGCCCCAGTTCGTCACGCTGCTCGGCCACGACGGCACGGAGATCACGGGCAAGGGCTTCGATCTCGCGGGTCGAGCCCTGTACGGAGCGCACCATGCTGGTATCGAGCATGAGGTTGAGACGCTGGAGGATCACCTCGGCCTCGTCTCCGACCCGGGCAGCCGTCTCGAAGAGCCCGCTGCCGCCGTCTTCACCGGCAATGGTGTCCCACTCGGCGAGCATGCGCGTCGACTCGCCGGGCAGGATCTCGACCGTGCGTCCACCGAACACGCCCGCATCGGCGAGTCGGGCCACCGAGCCCACGGGGATGGGAAACCGGTTCTCGAGCTCGAGGGTGATCGCCACCTGCTCGTCGTCGGCCATCTCGAACTTGTTCACCCGCCCGATGATCACCCCACGCATCTGGATGGGATCGCCACGCCGTACGCCACCTGCGTCGCTCAGCACGGTGACGAGCATGGTGCGACTGCGAAACCCGGCGGGGTCGGTCATCAGGAAGAGCACGGTCAGGAACGACACGATTCCCAACACCACGAAGATCCCGACCCGTAGATGGCGGGCCGAGGTGTCGCGAGGTACGGATCGGGCCAACTCCTGATCGGAGGGTCCGGAGCTTGTTTCGGTCATCTCAGGTCATCCATGTCGAGTGCCCGTTCCGCAGCGTCCCGGTGTTGGAAGGCCTGGATCACGGGGTCGTCGCTCAGTCGGAATTCGGTCGGTGTGCCGCAGAAGCGAAGGTGCCCGCCGTCGAGCATGGCGACACGATCGCAGATGTGGAGCCCCCCCTCGATGTCGTGCGTGACGAGCAGAGAGGTCACATCGAGTTCGTTGGACAGCCGTACGATCAGACGTTCGACGGCTGCGGTATTGATGGGGTCGAGCCCCGTGGTCGGCTCGTCCCACAAGAGGATCTGGGGGCGGCCGATGATGGCGCGCGCGATCCCCACTCTCTTGCGCATGCCGCCCGACAGCTCGGCCGGGATCTGTTCGAGCACCTCTCGGGGCTCGAGGTTGACGAGCTCGAGGGCGCGCCACACCCGACGCGCAAGTTCCATGCGGGCGAGGGCCCTGAGCGCCTCTTCCGGGATTCCCATGGCCACGTTGTCGAACACGTTGAACGAGTCGAAGAGTGCCGCATTCTGGAACACATACCCCACCTTGCGCCGAGCCCGTTCCAGCGCCCCCGCTCTTCCGAAGTAGACCGACTCACCGTCGATCCGCACATCCCCGAAATCGGGGACGATCAGCGCGATCGTCGTCTTGAGCAACACGCTCTTGCCGGTACCCGAGGGGCCGAACAATGCGAACATCTCGCCGGCCTCGACCATCAGATCGACGCCGGACAACACGGGGGTGTCGAAGCGCTTGTGCACCTGGCGGTACTCGATCATCGGGCTCGCCATCAGTTCAACAGCAGTGGTGGGAAGAGCGCGTCGAGGATCAGGATCGTCAGGGTCATGAACATCACGGCGTCGGTCGTCGTGCGCCCGACCCCTTCGGCCCCGCCCCGGGTACGAAAGCCCATATGGACCGAGATCAGCGGAATGGCCAGTCCGAAGACCACGGCCTTGGTGAACGAATAGAAGAGGTCCCAGGAGTGCCAGAAGAGGCGGGCTCCATAGAGAAACGACTCGAACCCGAGCCCGGCATCGAGCCGCGCAGCGACCATTCCCGCCAGCACACCGACGATGTCGGCAAAACCCACCAGGACGGGCAGGACGACGATCCCGGCCAGGACCCGCGGGGCCGCCAACAAGATGACCGGGTCGCGCCCGAGGGAGTGATAGGCGTCCATCTGTTCGGACACCTTCATGGTGCCCAGCTCGGCCGTGATGCGGGCCCCCACACGACCCACCAGCACGATGGCCGTCAGCACCGGTCCCATCTCGAGCACGACGGTCTGGGTCACCAGACTGCCGAGAATGTACTGCGGAATCGCCCCCGTCATCTGGTAACCGCCCTGCTGACTCGTTACGATGCCGGCCAGGGCCCCGGTGACGAAGACGATGGGCAGGCTCTCGACGCCCATGACGTAGATCTGGCGGAAGAACTCGCGCGACGGAATCCGGAAGCGCACGAGCGCGATGAGGATCGTCCACGCCAGCACACCGAGCGCACCGGCGTGATCGAACACCAACTCGGTGCCGCGGCCGATGGCGCGGAACCACCGCACTGTTGCGCGGGGTCGCGGCGAGGGGCGGGATGCCGGGGAACTCACGCGATCTTGCGGGACGTAGGGGGTTACAACAGGATGAGAGCCTTCTAGGATCGACGTTCGCACCCCTGAAATCAACGGCCGTCTCCAGCCGCCACCCCCTGAACCCCCGGCACTTCATGCTGCTATCCAAGCCCGTCCTCGCCCTCGCCATGATCGTCGCAACCGCCACTCCCGGCGTCGTCTCGGCCCAGGCCCCCCAAAGCCGCTACGTCGACGAGGTGGCCCGCCTCCAGGCCGACGGGCGGGTACGCGAGGCCCTGGCCGCGATCGTGGCGACCGACGCGCGTACCATGGCCGATCTCATCGAACTCACCCAGATCCCCGCCCCGCCGTTCATGGAGCAGGCGCGGGGTGAGCGGTACCTCGAGTTGTTGCGAGAGGCCGGGGTCGACTCGGCGTGGGTCGACGCCGAGGGTAACGTCATCGCGCTGCGCCGGGGCACGGGGGGTGGACCGGTGGTGGCGCTCACCGGCCATCTCGACACCGTCTTTCCCGAGGGCACCGACGTGTCGATCCGACAGGTGGGCGACACGCTCTACGCGCCGGGCATCGCCGACGACACGCGTGGGCTGGTGACGGTGCTCGCCGTCCTGAGGGCCATGAATCAGGCCGGCCTCCGCACCGGCGGCGACGTGCTGTTCGTGGGCACCGTCGGCGAGGAGGGACTCGGAGACCTGAGAGGGGTCAAGCACCTGTTCCGGGACGGAGGACCGCGCATCGACGCCTTTCTCAGCGTCGACGGCACCAGCGACGACCGGGTCACCCACCAGGGCCTCGGCTCGTACCGCTACCGGGTCACCTTTCAGGGACCCGGAGGGCATTCCTGGGGGGCGTTCGGTCTGGCCAACCCAGCGCACGCACTGGGACGCGCCATCCGCCACTTCGATGAGGCGGCGGCGGCGTTCACCGCCGAGGGTGGACCCCGTACCAGCTACAATGTGGGTGTTCTCGGTGGTGGCACCTCGGTGAACTCGATTCCCTTCGAAGCCTGGATGGAGATCGACATGCGCTCGGAGAGCCCCGCCTCGCTCGATCGCATCGACGCCCTGCTCATGGACGCCCTCGACCAGGGACTCGACGAGGAGAACGCCGGACGGCGGAACGGTGAGGCGCTCACCGTCGACATCGATCGGATCGGCACCCGACCCTCGGGCGAAATCCCCGCCACCGACCCCCTTGTCCAGCGCGCCGTCGCCGCTACGCTGGCTCTCGACCTCGAGCCGGGACTCGGTCGGTCGTCGACCGACTCCAACATTCCCATTTCGATGGGAATCCCGGCCGTGACCCTCGGGGGTGGCGGCGTCGGAGGCAATGCGCACAGTCTCGACGAATGGTACCTCAACCGCGACGGGCCGCGCGGCATTCAGCGCGTGCTCCTGATCGTCCTGGCGCAGGCGGGCCTCGCGCCGGTCGGCTGAACCCCCTCTTCCCCGCACTCCCACGGACCATGACGAGATCCTCCCCCGCCTTCGTCGCTGCCCTCTTGATGCTCGGCCTCGCGGCCTGCGACGGTGGCGGCGCCGACGAAGCTCCCGCGCAACGCCCACCACCTCCGGCCTCGCCCTCGTTCGCCCAGGAAACCCACGTACCCCTGGCTCCTACCGCCGATTCGGCGCTCCCGCCGTCGATTCTCGGACAGGGTGGAGACCTGCGGGGAATGAGCGTGCGGTACGTGCCGGACGACGGAGCCACCGAGGGGTACCTCGCGGTGCCGTCGGGTGCGGGCCCCTTCCCCGCCCTGGTGATCGTACACGAGTGGAATGGACTGGTGAACCGGGTGCGGCAGGTGGCCGACGACCTGGCGGCCGAAGGATACGTGGTGCTGGCGGCCGACCTGTATCGGGGACAGGTGGGCACCACGTCGAACGAGAACATCGCCCTCATGACCGAGGTGAATGACGATCCCGCGACGATGATCGCCAATCTCGACGCGGCGGTGGCCTACCTGCGGGGTCGCGGCGACGTGACCGGGCGCGTGGGCACCATGGGCTGGTGCTTCGGCGGCGGAGTCGTGCTGTCGTACGGCATCGGCGGAGTGAACCATGAGGCGACCGCCATCTTCTACGGGCGGCTCCTCGACGATCCCGCGGTGCTGGCCGAGCTGGGGCACGAGACCTACGGCACCTTCGCTCGCCTCGACTCCGGCCCCGCGCCCGACGATGTGGCCCGGTTCGAGGCCGCTCTCGAGGCGGCGGGCATCGAACACGATCTTCACATCTACGACGACGTAGGGCACGGGTTCTGGCTACGTGTGGACGAGGATCCCGAGGTACGCACGGCGCCCGCGCTCGACGCATGGCAGCGCCTCAAGGCCTACCTCGACCGCACGCTTCGAAGGTGAGTCCGGCATGACCGATGTCGTCATCGTGGGGGCGGGCCCCGGGGGTCTGGCTCTCGGCTGCTATCTGGCGAACGCGGGCATCGACCACCTGATCCTGGAGCGCGGCCACCATCCGCGGGCCCACGTGGGAGAGTCGCTGCTCCCGTCGGCCCTCGGTGTGTTCGAGGAGATCGGGTTTCTCGAGGTACTCGAAGAGGCGGGGTTCCCGCGGTCGCCGGGAGTGGTCTACCACACCCTGGATCAGCAGCTGCCCATCGCCGTCGAATACGCCGAGTTCGGAGGGGTGCGGCCCTACAGCTTCCACGCCGATCGGGCACGGCTGGACATGTTGCTGATGAAGCACGCCGAGGGGTTGGGCAGCCGCATCGTGCAGGGTGCGGCGGTGCGTCGAGTCGAGGTCGACGGTTCCGGCGCGGTGTGTGGGATCACCGCCGACATCGGGACCCACTCCGTCCAGTTTCCCGCCCGGGTCGTGGTCGACGCCACCGGCCGTCAGACGCTGCTCGGCCGTCAGCTCGGCCTCCGAACGAGGGACGCACGGCTCGATCAGATCGCCTTCCACGCCTGGTTCGACGGCGTCGACCGCGGTGCTCCCCAGGTCGCCCACAGCGCCAACATCTACTTTCTGCCCATCCACCGCGGATGGGCCTGGCACGCGCCCATCGACGATCGGCTGACCTCGGTGGGACTGGTCACGGATCGGACGGCTTTTCGAAACGGGGGGATGTCGATCCAGGACTACTTCCAGGCGTGCGTCGATGAAACGCCGGCGCTCGATCGAGCGCTCCGGCGCGCCCATCCCGTGCGCCCCCTGAGCGCCGTCACCAGCGTCAACTACGCGCTCGATCGGGTCTGTGGCGACGGCTGGATGGCCATCGGCGATGCGGCCCGCTTTCTCGACCCGGTCTTCTCGTCCGGGGTCGGGGTGGCGGTCGAATCGGCGCGATTGGCCGCACGGCAGATCGAGGTCGCCCTGTCGCAGACGCAGAACTCCGTCACCCAGGCCATGCTTCAACCCTACGAAGACCGGGTCCTCTCGTCGGCGGCCATCTGGCGGGATTTCATCGACCTGTACTACCGGCTCATGCCCGCCTTCACCGTCTTCGTACGCTCAGCGGAGCACCGGCCTGCGATCCTGAGGCTGTTGCAGGGCACGGTCGACGATCCAGCCGACATCGGTGTGCTCGAGCACATGAAACAGCTCGTCACGGCGGTCGAGGCGCAGGCCGACCATCCGCTGCGATCGGGCCTCCGAAGCCTCTCGTAGACGTACTACAGCGCCCTCCGCCAACGGATCGTGGTCCGCGGGCGGAGGGCGCTGCAGGACGTGGCCGGCCTCAGAAGATCACGCTGCGTTGCGCGGTGCCGTAGTAGATGCCGTTGAAGAGCAGCGGAAAGGTGCCGTGGGGCTGCCCCCGGAAGGTGATCTTCGGTCCGAACAGGAACAGCTTGCCCTCACCCAGGTCGGCCTCCAGCATCGAAGCCCCCCCCTTCAGCTTCTCCTGACCCCAGGCCCAGCCACTGATGAGGGGATGCTCGGAATCGTACCAGGCGAGGACCTTCACATTGGTCGCGTTCGGATCCACCCGGAACACCGGGCTGTGCGAGTGGAGAATGTTGACGCGTTCGCCCAGGCCGTCGACCACCGGAGAGACGTGCTCGACCTTGACCTGGTGCACCGACCCTGGCGTGAAATACTCCTCCGACGAGAGGTGCTCGCCGTTCTCGTCGACCAGGTAGTCGCTGATCGGCAGACCCGCGTACGAGCCGAGTGAGGTCGACGACCCCACGGCGATCGCGGTCCCGCCGGCCTCGATGAACTGCAAGATCGCCGGCACGGTGGTCTCGGCACTCACCGAGCCCACTCGATCACGCAGCTCTGCGGGGAGCGCGTCGAGCAGTTCCTCGGACCTGCCTCGCCCCCCCCGAGCGCTCCCCCGGTCCTGCGCCGGAATCGCGCCGTCGGGGAAGATCAACACGTCATAGTTGTCGCGCAGGTTGCCCGCATCGAGCTCGGGCGGATATACCACGTTGTACGCGAATTCGAACTGCTCGAGCACGAAGCGCGTCCACCCCGACGGCATCGAGCCGCCGTACTGGTCCCAGAGCCCGATGCGGACCGGGCGCAACTTCATGGCCGACGCCTCGGGGCGTTGGGCCACGGCGAGAACATCGACACCGGTATCGGCCGCACCCCGGGCGAGCGATCCCCGCTGACTCTCGCCGTCGAAGTAGAAGGCCCCCTCGGGGTAGCCGGTACCCTCGACCGTGACCGCTTCGGTCAGCCAGTAGACGTCGGCTCCGCTCGACAGCGCCCGATTGACGAGTACGAAGGCGTCATTGGCGCGATGATCGACGAGAAATCCGCTGGCACCACTGCCGGGCCCGCGGACCGTACCCTCGGTCATGGCGATACGAAAGCCGGTGACCGGCTGGAACGGCCCATCGAAGGCATCGAGGATCCGATCGAACTCGACCCCCATCTGCAGCGCGACGGTCCAGCCTGCGTTGTCGTAGGGCGCGGTGGGTGGAGCGCCCGGATAGGCGAAGTCGTTCGGATGCTGTTGGGGCTCGAACATGTCGAGCACGTGGGGCCGGAACGCCTGGTCGGCACGCACGACGTACGAGCCTGCGGGATACCGGGTGCCGCCCGCAGTGAAGCCCCCGGTCGCTCGCAACACCTCGACGCCGTTCATCAGGAGGGTGTTGACGAATTTCTCGACCCTGGGCAGATCGGGCTGATCGGAGGTCAGGACGAAGCCACGCGGGTCCCGGTCGGCCGGTGCGCGCAACAGGCGTTGCCAATCGTCGCGCGTGCCTCGCTGGACGGTCTCGGAGACCTCGTCGATCTCGAAGGGGAGCACCGTCCAGGAATCGGTGCTGCCGCGCTCGATCGAGTTCATGCCCATGCGCCAGATGTTGTAGAGCAGGTGTTCGCGGTTGCGCGAGGCATAGTCGAGCACGGCGCGATTGGCGGTCTGCGAGTAGTCGATGGACTGCTTGAAGTGCCAGGGTCCAGGCTCGATCGGAAGGGGCAGATCGGCCGAAGAGATCTGCCAACGCGGCACGAACGGGATCTCGAGCGGGTTGGGATGGCCGATGGTCTCGGTGAGCAGCCCGATCTGGTTGTGGTAGTACGGCGTCGTGCGCAGACCGCCGTTCCACCAGGTGGAGTACCCTGCCGTGCTCCGCATGCCGGTGCCGCCTTTGCCCTCGACGATGAACCGCTGGTGCATGGCCGATCCCACCTGGTCGAGTCCCGTCTTCAGCATGGGATCGAGGAAGTGGTTCATGGGATCCCGGAAAGGTGGCGCGAACATGACCGTACCGGCCGGACCCGTCTGGTGGTGGTTGTAGACGATCTGCGGGTACCACTCGGTGTACATCACCCGATTCATGTTCTGGGTCTCGGCCAGGTTGGCCATGTAGAAGTCGCGGTTGTTGTCGTGGCCCGCATACTTCTCGTACAGATCGGGAATCCCCGAGCTGGTCCGACTCATGGGATCGTCGTTGCTCATGTACCATTCCGACACCATGACATGGCCATCGGGGTTGGCGTGCGTGGCGAGCAGGATCACGTCGTCGAGGAACCGGCGCGTCTCGGCATCGTCGAGGCTCACCATGTCGTAGACCAACTGCATCAACTGCTGCGCGCCGAGCACCTCGGTCGCATGAAGCCCCCCGTCGATCCAGATCACGGCCTTGCCCTCGGCGGCGAGCTGCCGGGCTTCGTCGGCGTCGACGCCCCGGGCGTGCGAGAGCCGGGCGGAGATGTCGCGATAGTGATCGAGGTTGGCGTGGTTCGACGGCGAGGTGAGAATGGCCTGCAACTGGGGGCGCCCGAACTCGGTGTCGCCGATGGACCGCAGGATCATGCGGTCGGATTGCTCGTCCAGGAGAGTCCAGTACGCCATCAGCTGGTCGTAGGTGGCGAGCTGGTAGTCGGCACCGATGTCGAAGCCGAGAAACGCTGCGGGTGTCGTGATCCCGGGTAGCCGTGGACCATCGGTCTGAGCCACCACCGGAGCAGGTGCGCCGGCGACGATCAGGGCGAGGGTCAGGGCGACGACCGAGAGGCCGAGTGGCCGACGACGGGGATGCGTCATGGTGGGTCCTGGCGAACGGGGTGGAGTCGGGCGACAGGGCTACCGTACCCGTCGCTACGGGGCCCGGCAAGACCTGCTCACCGCCCCGACTGCGGTGATAGTTTCCGACACCGATGCCGCGGGGGCAATCCCCGCCCAGCCCTCCCCTCACCTTCCGGGTGGCAAGATCGTGCCGAGATCCCCACTCCGCCTGTTCGTGTTGGGCGCCCTGCTCGGCCTCGGCGCGTGCGGCGAGCCCTCTGCCTCACCGCCGAGGTCCAGCGGCGTCGAGACCGCGCTCGCCATTCCCCGATGGGGTACCGACCAGACCCTGGACGTGGCCACCTGGAACCTTTCCTGGTTCGGCGACGAGGGGAACGGGCCCGTCGACGAGGATCTCCAGCTGGGCAACGTGCGACAGGTGATCGCGGGGGCCGACGTCGACCTCTGGGCCGTGCAGGAGGTGGTCGACCAGGCGGCCTTCGAGCGTCTGATGGAGGGGCTGCCCGACTACGACGGCGTGCTCGCCGACGATGCGATCGTCGACGGCGGGGCGCGGTGGTATCGCGGCTTCGGGAACCGAGAACAGAAGGTGGCCCTGCTCTACCGGCGAGACGTCGTCGAGGTCGTGGGCGCCCGGGTGATCCTGATCGCCGAAGACCATGCCTTCGCCGGACGCCCCCCGGTCGAGTTCAGGGTCCGACTCCGCAGCGGGGGCACCGTCGTCGACGCCGTCGTGGTGGTGCTCCACGCGAAGGCGTCGGCCGCCGGGGCCTCGTGGAACCGGCGGCGAACCGCAGCCCGTGCTCTGCTCGCCTACCTTGCGAGGTCGTGGCCGACCATGCCGGTCTGGGTCCTGGGCGATTTCAACGACGCCGTCGAGGGCTCGATCACCTCGGGGCGCGCCTCGCCCTACGCCGACTTCGTCACGGCCCCCGACTGGAGCTTCGTGAGTGGAGCGCTGTCGGCACGAGGCGCGCGCTCGACGGTGGGCCACCCAGCGGTCATCGACCACCACCTCGTCTCGGACGAGGTGGCCGCCACCTACGTCACCGGTTCGATCGAGGTGTTTCGCGTCGACCGCTGGGTCGACCGCTACGCGACCACCACGAGCGACCACCTTCCGGTGCTGGCCCGCTACTCGTTCGGGGCGGATAGGGGGGGCGCACCCACCGGTCTGGTCAGATGATCTCGAGCAGCTCGATCTCGAAGATCAGCGTCGAATTGGGTCCGATCCGACCCGAGCCCCCGGCCCCATACGCCAGGTCGCTGGGAATCACGACCCGGTACTTGCTGCCCGGGCGCATGAGCAGAAGGGCTTCGGTGAAGCCGGGGATGACGCCGCTGACCCCGAACTGGGCCGGCTCGCCACCCAGCGACGAGTCGAACTCGGTGCCGTCGACGAGGGTGCCCCGGTAGTGGATCTTCACCTGCTGCTCACGGGTGGGCGGATCTCCCGCTCCCTCCTCGAGCACTTCGTATTGCAGCCCCGACTCGGTGACCTGGACCCCGTCGCGGGCGGCGTTCTCGGCAAGATAGGCCTCGCCCGCAGCACGGTTTTCGGCACCCTCGGCCTCACGCTCGGCCTGCATCGCCTCGTTGATCGACTGCGAGAAGGCGTCGAGCGCCGTCTGGATCTGGTCGGCCGGGACCGCAGGCTCGCGCTCGGCCATGGCATCTTCGATGCCCTGGAGGAAGGCGGGCATGTCGAGGCGGCCCGAGGTGGGTGCCAGATTGGCGCCCATGTTGAGGCCGATGCCGTAGCTGGCCTTCTGGTCGTCGGACTCGAGAACCGCGGTCTGGGTCGCGTCGCCGCAGGCAGAGAACGCGAGGGAAAGGCCGGCCAGGGCCAGGAGAGATCGGGTGTGCATACGATTGTCCTTGTGGGTTCGGGTCGATGAACAAGGTAACGCCCCGAAGCCTCGCTTCAACGCCCCCCCGCACTCAGCCGCCGGCGGACGCCATCGAGCCCTGAGCGAGTTGCAGCCCACGACGGGCTTGTGAGGGACCCGACTGTCCCCGATCCTTGTCGGTAGAAGCCGTCGCCCGACCGTCGGCTCGCCCACCGTGATCCCCCGCGATGCTTTCCACCCTCATCTGGGTCCTGGCCGCCACGCTGGCCACCTCGTTTCTCTGCTCCATCCTCGAGGCCGTGCTCCTCTCCATCACCCACTCCCACGTGGTGATGCTTCAGGAGAAGGGTGACCCCGCCGGCGCACTGCTCGATCGTATGCGCCGCAAGATCGACGAGCCGATCGCGGCGATCCTCACCCTCAACACCATCGCCAACACCCTCGGCGCCACCATCGCCGGAGCGCTGGCGCTCCAGGTCTTCGGGGACCCCTGGATGGTGGCGTTCTCCGCCGCGCTCACACTGGCGATCCTGCTCTTTTCCGAGATCATCCCCAAGACTCTGGGAGCCACCTTCTGGCCGCAGCTCTCGCGGCCCGCAGCGTGGACGCTGAGGGTCATGATCGTGGTGATGAAACCGGTGCTCGTGCCCCTGTCGGCCTTCGCTCGACTCATGTCGGGCAACACGAGCCGGCCCTCGATCAGCCGCGCGGAGCTCGAGATCCTGGCCGAGATCGGCCGACGCGAGGGCACGCTGGACGAAGACGAGTGGAAGGTCGTGTCGAATGTCATTCGCCTCGACGAGGTGACGGTGGCCGAGGTCATGACCCCGAGGACCGACATCGTGGCGGTACCGGTCGAGGCCACCCTGGCCCAGGCCAAGGACGTCATGCTCGACGACGGCCACCTGCGGCTTCCCGTCTACGAGGGCACGACCGACAAGATCGTGGGCATCCTGCTGGCCCGCGACCTCTGGCGGGCCGATCGCGAGGGGGTGACCGAGATCCGTGGGATCATGCGTCCGGCTCTGTTCGCCCCGTCGGGCAAAGCCGTGGAGGATCTCATCCCGGAAATGCGCTTCCACCGGAACAAGATGGCGATCGTCGTCGACGAATTCGGGGGCACCGCAGGGCTCATCACCCTCGAAGATCTGATCGAGGAGATCATCGGTGAAATCCAGGACGAGCACGAGGAAGACGAACCGGTGGATTTCTATCCGATCGACCAGCACCGCGTCCGGGTGTGGGGCGGGGTGCCGGTGCGAGAGGTGGCCGACCGGCTCGACATCGACCTGCCGGTGGAGCCCCACGACACCCTGGGCGGCTACCTCTTCGGGCAGTTGAGCCGGGTGGCCCGGGTGGGAGACGTGGTGCCGACGCCCGGGGGCGACTTTCGAATCACTCGCATGCGAGGACGACGCATCGAATACGCCGTCTGGCAGCCCAAACCCGATGCGACCAGCGAATGAGCCGGAGCCTCAGCCCCCATTCGAGGCAGGAGCGGGCGGCAGGCCGGGGGGCACCTCCACCACGTGCAGGGTGCGGGTCGGAAACGCGAACTCGATGCCGGCCTCGGTAAACGACTTGAAGATCGCCAGGTTGATCTCCTGCTGCGTGTCCATGTAGGACGCGTAGTCGGGCACTTCCATGTAGTAGACCGTCTCGAAGTCCAGCGACGAGTTTCCGAACGCCTTGAGGTGGGAACGATCGAAACGGGCGTTGGCCTGGCTCTCGACCGCAGCCCGGATCATGGCGGGAATCTTCCGCAGAGCGTCGGGCGGCGTGCCATAGATCACACCCACCGGAAAGACGATGCGCCGTTCCCGCATTCGTCCGTAGTTGCGAATGCGTGAGGTGAGCAGGTCGGAGTTGGCGAACACCAGCTGCTCGCCGGACAGCGACCGGATCCGAGTCGTCTTGAGGCCGACGTTCTCGACCGTGCCCGACATGTCGCCGACCTGTACGAAATCGCCAAGGACGAAGGGTTTGTCGATCACGATCGACAGCGAGCCGAAGAGATCGCCGAGTACGTTCTGGAGTGCGAGCGCCACCGCCACCCCGCCGATCCCGAGAGAGGTCACGAAGGCGTTGACCTGAACCCCCAGCGTGCCCAGCGCCGTCAACGCGAGCACCGTCCAGAGCAGCATGCGGGTGATGAAGCTCGCCGCTCCCAACGCCGTGGCGACGCCGGGGTCGTCTTCGATCTGCTGGCGCTTCCAGCGCCCGATCAGGTAGTCGATGATCCCGGAGCCCCAGAGCCCCACCTGAAGGTGGAAACCCAGGACCAGGATCACGACCAGCACCCGTTCGGCGTCGGCCGGAAGATCGAGGGGTCGCGCCGCCGCCCACAGTACCACGAGCCCGATCAGGAGGGTGCGGGTCTTGTCGAGCAACTCGACGACCAGATCGTCGATGTCGTTGGTGGTGCGCCCGGCCAGCTTGCGGATCCGGCCGAGGGCGAGACCCGTCAGCCAGCGCAACAGCACGGTGAACACCACCGCCGTCGCCAGGGCGATGAGAATCTGCGACAACGGAATGCCCCCGACGGTGACGTCGAGCCACTGCTCGAGGTTCATTCGGGTACCGGGTGGGCGTCGCCGGCGCCGCCGCTCAACTCGAGAGCCCGTTCACGCCGCTCTTCCTGCCAGAACGAGAGGGCGAGCAGGATCGCTCCGCACGAAATGGCGATGTCGGCCACATTGAAGATCGGAAAGTCCCAGAATCCGAGATCGACCGGTCCGAAGAAGTCGACGACCCCCCTGTGCCACCGTACCCGGTCGTAGAGATTGCCCAACGCACCGGCGCTCACCAGCGAAATCGCCGTCAGACGCAGAACGTCCCGCACACCCGTCTGCCGGTACAGAAGCACGAGCAGACCCAGGGCCACGAAGGTCACCGGCACGAACAGCCAGCGGGAGTCGTCGCCGATGGAGAGCCCGAAGGCGGCACCCTTGTTGAAGGCGAGGTTGAGGGGAAGCAACCCGCCGAACAGCTCCATCGGCTCGTGCTCGAGGGCCACCAGCGCCCACCGCTTCGAGACGAAATCCGTCACGAGCACGGTGGGAAGGATCAGGAGTGGGATCAGGAACTTGGGACGCACGGTGACCAGGGTGGAGCGGGGCGACGAAAGCTATCGAGGATTCCACCCCCCGACACGCCGACCGTTCCGCCCGGCCGCCGGGCCCCTTGAACCGGCACGCCCCTTCGCGCCATCGTTGGTACCGTGCCCACGGGCGCGAACCTCTTCCCGATTCGGAGTAGCTCGACCATGCGCGGTCCACAGATGCTGGTTGCCACGGTGCTCGCCGGCGGTGCGATTTTTCTCGGTGTTTCCCGGTTCGCCGGGTCGTCGGACGCGCCGAGCAACGCGACCGCCTCCGCACCTGCGGCCACGGCGGTGGTCGATGCCTCCCTCCCGCCCGTGCGCGTCTTCAAGTCGCCTCTGTGCGGGTGCTGTACCGATTGGATCGCACACATGCGCGCCGAGGGGTTTCAGGTCGAGGTGGTCGACACCGACGACCTGGCAACGGTGAAGGCGGCTCTGGGTGTGCCCGCCGCGCTCGGGTCGTGCCATACCGCCGAGATCGGCGACTACATCGTCGAAGGCCATGTTCCCGCCGCCGACATCAAGACGTTTCTGGCCGAGGCATCCGACGCACGCGGCCTGGCGGTTCCCGGCATGCCGGTGGGCTCGCCCGGGATGGAGGTGGCCGGGCGACCCGCCGATCCCTACGACGTGATCGAGTTCGGTGCCGCCGGCGCTCAGGTGTATCGCTCCTACCGCTGAGCCCTCGCCACCTCACCCCCGCGCGACGGAGCCGCGAACCCGAGGTTTTCGACCCACTCGACCTGCCACGACCTCACCCCCGCGCGCCGGGGCCGCGCCCTCGGGTGTGCGCAGCGGGCTCCCGGCTCCACCTCAACGGTTTGCGGTCACCGGCTCGAGCCTCCAGAGCGGCGCCTGTCCCGAATCGACCAGCACGTAGAGCAACCCATCAGGTCCCTGGCGCACGTCGCGGATCCGTTGGCCGAGGGCTCGAAGCAGCTGTTCGGTTTCGGGCACGGTCGGACGAGTCAGTCCCACCCGGGCGAGGTGGGTCCCTGCGAGCCCCCCCACGAAGGCACTCCCCCTCCAGGCCGGAAAGGCGTCACCGTCGTAGAACGCCAGCCCCGAGGTGGCGATGGACGGCACCCAGTAGTGGACCGGCTGCTCCATACCCGGCGCTTCGGTGAGACCCTCACCCACCGGTGTGCCGTCGTAGTTGACTCCATACGTGATGACCGGCCACCCGTAGTTGCGGCCCGGCAGGATCCGGTTGAGTTCGTCGCCGCCCCGCGGCCCATGCTCGGACTCCCAGAGCTCGCCCGTGCCCGGCCGGAACGCCAATCCCTGGGGACTGCGTACGCCGTACGCCCAGATCTCGGGACGGAAACCGGGACGTCCGACAAAGGGGTTGTCGTCGGGCACACGCCCGTCGTCGTACAGCCGCACGATGGTGCCCTGGTGATTGAGTGGGTTCTGGGCCTCGGCACTCTCACCACGCTCCCCCACCGAGATGAAGAGGTGCCCCGCTCCGTCGAAGGCCAGTCTCGATCCGAAGTGAACGCCGTTGGTATTCGAGGCGTCGGCTTCGAAGATCTCCTCGACCTCGGTCAGCGCCGATCCGTCGAAACGTCCCCGTACCACCGCGGTCGTGGCCGCGCCACCCGATTCCGGTTTGGCGAAGCTCAGATAGACCCACCGGTTCGACGCGAATTCGGGATGCAACGCCACGTCGAGAAGGCCCCCCTGTCCTCGCGCCCACACCTCGGGCACCCCCGAGACGGGGGTCGGATCGAGCACCCCGTCCCGCACCACCCGCAGGCGGCCGGGTCGCTCGGTGATCAGGAGGTCACCGCCGGGCAGGAACGCCAGGCTCCACGGATGCTCGAGCCCCTCGACCACGCTCACCACCCGATACGAGAGGTCTTCGGCCGAGAGCGTCGTGGGAGTCGATTGCGCACAGCCGGAACTCGGCACGAGCGCGAGCATCAGGATCAGGGGCGGGCCAAACAGGGGCCTGGCTCGACGGGAGGATGCAGGGCGGCGCGACATCGGTGGACACTCCGGAGAGGTCGGGGAAGATCGACGGATCGATCAATGGGTGCCCGGCCGATACCCGGCGCCGGCCCCGGTGTTCGCGCCGCCGGCCGCAGTAGCCGCACACCGTGCAATCTCGTACCCTACCCACGCGCCACGTGGCGCCCGCCATCACACATCGCTCCCCGCTCCCTTCGTCGTCATGAGCGCCGCCACCCACAAGTTCATCGAAGACATGGCCCTCCACCTCCAGCGACACGGGCTTCCGCGCGCGACGGGGCGAGTGTTCGGGTTTCTCCTGCTGCAGTCGGAACCCTCGTCGCTCGACCTCCTGACCGAGAAGCTGGGCATCAGCAAGGCGAGCGCGAGCACCGGCGCTCGGTACCTCGAGAGGATGGGACTGGTGGCACGCGTGTCCCGGGCTGGAGATCGCAAGGATTTCTACAGTCTGGTCGACGACCCCGCGCGCACGCTCGCCCTGCATGTCGACCCCCTGCGGGAGATGGGTGAATTGCTGCAGGAGGGACTGCGTGCGGTGCCCGGGTCGCAATCCGAGATTCGTACCCGCCTCAATCGTATGGCCCAGGTGCATCGCGAAGCGACGACCTTTCTCGAACGCCTGCTACGGCGTCGCTACAGTTGAGCCGCGAGACCAGGGGGCCGGTCGGCATCGTGGGCGCCGGTCCCGCCGGATTGTGTGCGGCCGCCGCACTGCGTGCCCGGGGCGTCCCCTTCGAAATGCTCGACCAGGGACCCGATGTGGGAGGGATCTGGGACATCGACCGTCCGGTCACGCCGATGTACGAATCGGCCCATTTCATCTCGTCGCGCACCCTCTCGGCCTTTCCCGACTTTCCGATGCCGGCCGAGTTCCCGGACTACCCCCGTCACGACCGGATCCTGGAGTACATCCGCGCATTTGCCGACCATCACGATCTGCGGCGCCACGCCCGCTTCGGGGTCTCGGTCGTACGTGCCGTACGACGCCCCGCGGGGGGATGGGATCTCGAACTCGATACCGGGGAGCGCCGCACCTACGAGGCGCTGGTGGTGGCGACCGGCGTCAACTGGCACCCATCGATTCCCGATGTGGAGGGACACTTCGCCGGGGAGGCCTACCACGCCTTCTCGTATCGGTCGGCGGACGCCTTCCGGGGCAAGCGGGTGCTGGTGGTCGGCGCCGGGAACTCGGGCTGCGACATCGCCTGTGACGCCGCCCGCGTCGCGGATCGTGCCTGGATCAGCATGCGACGCGGATATCATTTCGTGCCCAAGTACGTGTTCGGGCGCCCTTCCGACGTCTTCGCGCAGTCGGGACCGCCCCTGCCCGCCTGGCTCGAGCGCCGGGTCTTCGGGTTCCTGCTTCGACACCTGGTCGTGGGCGATGTCACGCGCTTCGGTCTGCCCCGGCCGGATCATGCCATACTCGAGTCGCATCCGATCATGAACACCCGTCTGCTGGACCACCTGGGTCATGGCGACATCGAGGTGAGGGCCGACGTCGACGAATTGCGAGGCACCTCGGTGCGGTTCGTGGACGGCCGAGAGGAAGAGGTCGACGTCATCGTGTGGGCGACCGGATACCTACGGCACCATCCCTTCCTGAGCGAGGTGGAGCTGGATCGCAGGGACGGCGAGCTCGACCTCTACCTGGAGCTCGCGCACCGACGCTTCGACGACCTCTTCTTCATGGGGCAGTTCGAAACCGACGGCGCCGCCTATCCGCTCTTCGGGCTCCAGGCTCGTCTGGTGGCAGCGGCGCTCACCCTACCGGCGGGCGCGGCCACAGACCAATGGCACCACCGGCGCACCCGGGACCGGCCCGACCTCAGAGGCGGTCGCCGGTACCTCGACACCCCTCGTCACCGCCACTACGTGCACCGCGACACCTACCTGAAGACCCTCTCGCACGAAGTCGAAGTACTGGAGAGCCGGCTGTGATGGCCCCTCGGTTCGCAGCATGTCGTGTGCCCCCGGCGGCGGGTCTCACCGGCGAGCTCGCGTGCGCGCTTCGAGGCGACGCACGAACTCCTGGATGATGCGGCGGTAGAGCGTCGGCCCCAGCACCCGATCCTCCACCCCGCCGTCGATGCTCGGGTTGTCGTTGATCTCGATCACCTTCACACCGTCGGCGGTCTCCTTGAGGTCGACGCCGTACAGGCCATCGCCGATCAGGCTCGTCGCCTTCAGCGCCACGGCGAGCACCTGCGAGGGCACCTCGTCGAGCTCGACGGTATCGACCTCGCCCTCGAGGTCGGCGGCAGGTGCGCCGTGGTGCATGATCTGCCAATGCCCCCGCGACATGTAGTACTTGCACGCATAGAGGGCCTGCCCAGCGAGCACCCCGATGCGCCAGTCGAAGGGGGTGAAGGTCCAGGCCTGTGCAAGCAGGAGTTGGGAATGCGCGAAGAGGGGCATGGCCCGGGCCTCGAACTCCGCGCGATCGTGGACCTTGAACACACCCTTGCTGAAGGCCCCGTCCGGGACCTTGACGATCAGCGGGTACCCGAGCAGCGCCTCGGCCCGGTCGAGTTCGTCGCGCGCGAAGACCACGCTGAGCGGGGTGGCGATGCGCTCGCGAGCCAGCAACTCGGCCAGATAGATCTTGTTGGTGCAGCGCAGGATCGAATCGGGATCGTCGATCACCACCAGTCCCTCGGCAGCAGCGCGGCGCGAGAAACGGTAGGTGTGATGATTCACGTTGGTGGTTTCGCGAATGAAGAGCGCGTCGAACTCGGCCAGGCGACCGAAGTCGCGGCGCGTGATGAGTTCGGCCGCCAGCCCCTCGCTCCGTGCCGCCCTGAGAAACGCCGCCAGCGCGGTACGATCAGAGGGCGCGAAGTCTTCGTCCGGATCATGCAAGATCGCGAGCTCCCACCGGGGCGTAGCCCTGCGACGGGGCCCCCGCCACCTGCGATGCAGACTCCGGGTGAGGGCATCGAGAAAGAACTTCTCACGCTCGTGCGGGATCCGAGCCAGCCCCGCCGGTCGGATCGCCGCGATGCGCCAGTCACCCTTGAATTTGAAGTCCACCCTCAGCAGCGGTGAGGGAAAGGCATCGAACAGCGCCCTGCCCAGCGCCTTGAGTTCCACCACTTCGCTCTCGCCAAAGACGAAGAACAACTCCAGCGAGTCGGATCCATCGACGCGCAGTTCCGAGAGCGCCTTTTGTGTACGGGCGTCGAGGTCCTCGACGTCGGGCAGATAGAGCGCCTTGCGGCTGAGGTCCTGGATCGTACGCACCGAGGGAAGCACGCGGTGACCCCGGGCCTCGGCCAGGAGAGATGCGTAGTATCCGGCGCTGTGGTATTGCATGTCGCGGCAGAGATTGACCACCCGCAATCCCCGACGCTCCGACCAGGCCGGGTCGGTGAGATAGGTCCGCACCGCCACCACGGGCGCCTGCGGAAAGTGTTCACGCCAATCGGCCGGCTGATCGACGAGCAGAATGTGTTCAGCCATGGGTCAGTCGCTCCCCCTGCGGCCGGGCCCGACGAAGACAGCCGCCTGCAGGCCCTGACGACCATAGTGGGCCATCTTCTCGAACTGGACCCGGCCGATGGGCATGTTGATCGAGTCGGACGGTACCTCCCCCTCGTCGATGTCGACGAAAGGATCATGCACGTAGACGAAGTGATCGTCGAAGCCCGTGATCACGACCCAGTGGGGTGCGCGAGTGCCGTAGATCGCCCATGAACTGATGAGCACCAGCGGGATCGCACCCTGGCGGAATCGGGTCTCGAGCAGCGCAGGCGACACCCGTCCGAACCGGACCGGGAGCCCCACCTCGGCCGCTTCACGCTCCATATCGGCCTGGACCAGGGCCATCACCTCCTTCTTCTCGGCGCTGCGCACCGAGTCGAGCATGAGGGGTCCATCGTCGCTCAGGTGGAGTTCGACCTCGAAGCCTCGCCGGTGCGCGGCGAGAGCGAGGCCCCAGGGCCCGCATCCACCGTGACCCGAGGTCATGAAGATGGTCGTCGCCTCGCGCCAGAGTCGCAGTTCGAACAGACGGTCGGGCTCGAGCTGCGGATCGAGCGCCTTGAACGCCATGATCAACGCTGCGGGTCCGCAGGTGAAATCGAGGGTCTGCCGGTAGTACGGCACCCGCGCGAGTTCGGGTTTGAGACGGTCGTCGATGGCCTTCTCATAGCGCCACGCGCCCATGTGGTCGGCATAGTAGTCGGCGTACTCCCCGAACCTGCGATAGCCCAGCGACTCGAAGAGCCTGATCGACGCGGTGTTGTCGCGCCGGATCTCGAGTCGGAGCCACGCTCGCTCGTGCGACCAGACCCGAGCCTCGGCGGCTTCGACCAGCAAACGGCCAACCCCCCGTCCCTGCATCGACGAGGCCACGGCGACGGAATACAGGCGGGCGGTCGCCGTGGCACGGGAGAACAGCAGGATCACGCTCCCGACGATGGCCTCGGCGCCGGCCTCGGCCACCAGGACCGCTGCGTTGCCCCGGGTGATGAGATGCCTCAACTGACGCCGGCTGAGGCGATCGTCGGCGAACGACAACGTCTCGAGCGCCAGCAGTCCGTCGAGGTCGTCGAGGGTGGCGTCTCGGATATGTATCTCATCGAGGGTGGAGTCGGACGACATCGACCGCCTTCGTTCGAAGCGAGCAGGAGACCGCGACCAGATCGACCGTGAAGATCGCGAAGCGCAGGGGGCGTCCACCAGTGCGGAGCACGGCTGGGCGTGGACCCGCAGGCGAAGGCGGGCGACCGGAGGGACCCTGCGCCTCAACCCCCGCCCGTCGGCGGCCGGGCCGAGCGCCAATCGTCCAGGGTGTCGATGTCGCTCAACACCGCCTCGTCGTCCATCTCGACCTCGCGCACCCGGTCCGGGTGACGTGCCAGCAGCCCGCGGGCGCCGACATCCCCCGCGAGCATGAGGATCTCGCCGAAGAACACCGAACTCCAGACCAGCGGGTTTCCCCGCATTCCCCCGAAGGTCGGCACGCACACCCCCGGCACAGGGAGGGTCCTGAAGGCTTCGAGCAGCCGGTTCAGGTGCGCGGCGCCGACCCACGGCATGTCTCCCAGCAGCACGGCGGCACCCACCGCGTCGGCGGGAACCGCGGCGACTCCCCGGGCCAGAGACGCCGACATCGCCGGCGAGCCCACCGGGCCCTCGACCCAACCCACCGCGAGTCCGGCCAACGCCTTCCGGATCCCGGCGGCGTCGATTCCGGTGACCACCAGCACCGGATCGAGCCCGGCCTCGAGCGCCGCCTCGACCCCCCGCCGCACGAGGGGCACGCCCTCGACGGGGAGCAGGAGCTTGTTCTCGGCCCCCGCCCTGGACGACGTGCCCGCAGCCAGGACGATCCCCGCGACCCGGTCACGAGGCACGCGTCACACCCCCGCCCCGCAGGACCGCCACGATCTCCGACAGGACCGAAAGCGCGATCTCTTCGGGGGCACGCCCTCCCAGATCCAGGCCGATGGGGGCGTGCAGGCGATCGAGCGCCGCTTCCGACAGGCCCTGGTCGCCGAGGCGCCGGCGCCGTTTCTCCTGGGTGCGACGACTGCCCAGCGCCCCGACGTAGAACGCCGGGCTGACCAGCGCGAGCGAGAGTGCCGGATCGTCGATCTTGGCGTCGTGGGTCAGGGCGACCACGGCGGTGCGCGCGTCGAGACCGATGTCGGCAAAGGCCACGTCGGGCCACTCGGTGACGCACTCGGCATCGGGAAAGCGCACAGGATTGGCGAAGGCGGTCCGTGGGTCGACGACGAGGGTGGCGAAACCCGCCACCCGCGCCAGCGCCACCAGCGCCTGCGCGATGTGGACGGCGCCCACCACCACGATCCGCACCGGTGGGTTGTAGGGGCGGACGAAGACCGAGCCGGCAGGGGTCTCCACCACTGTACCGAGGTCACTCCGGAGCGCTGCGTCGACCGTGGCCTGGGGCAGATCGTGCCTTGCCTCGGCCGGCGCCACTCCGCCCTGTACCAGATTCCACAGCAGGGCGACGGGCGAGCCGCCTTCGAGGGCTGCCAACGCACGCTCGAGGTAGCGGGGATCGACCTGATCCGCATCGGTCCCCACGGGGGTCACCGCCACACGTACGCGGCCACCGCAGGCCAGCCCCACGGCCCAGGCCTCTTCGTCGGCCACCCCGTATTCGAGGTCGCGGGGCCGCCCGTCCCGCAACGCGCCCAGTGCCTCGTCGACGACCGCGGTCTCGACGCAGCCACCCGACACCGATCCCGTGAAGGCACCGTCGCCGTCGATGCTCATGTGACTCCCGGCGCGGCGCGGTGCCGAGCCCCACGTCTCGACGACGGTGGCGAGGGCCACCGGGTGCCCTTCCCGATGAAGGGAGAGGGCGCGGCGGAGCGGGTCCAGTTCGTCGAAGGCCATGGAGTCATCCTGCTCGGACGACCCGATCGGCGTCAACCGCCCGCGGCCCCTCCCCCCGTGCCGGGGCAGGCCCCGAACGACTCCCAATGGTCGTGCAGGAAGGCACCCAGGCGCTCGCGGGCGAAGGCAACCTGATGGCTCGGCAGGCTGCCCCGGCGGGGCCCCTCGGCGAATCGCAGGTAGATTCCGCCCGTCAGCCCGCAGGTCAACCGCCCGGTGTCGTCGGCGGCTGGATCACCGACGGCGAACAACAGCGACTTGATGAAGAGGTCGTCGACCACTCCCGCTTCGCCCCGCTCCGCCAGGGTACCGGTCTTGGCCAGGAGCATCCCGGGCACCCCGATCTCGCGCCACGCAGCCGCCAGCCCCGCTGCGGTGCCGTCGCGGGGCACATCGCGCAGTCCGCCGATCAACTGCGGATACCACGCACTCGGGCCGACCGCCAGACCCAGGGGCTCAGCCTCGGCAGCCGGCAGACGAGGCGATCCCCGCGCGAAGCGCAAGCGGACCCGCCGGTCCGACGCAACCCGGGAAAAGGCCTCGGTCAAGCCGAGCAGGGTCCAGCGGTTTTCCCAGGCCCCGACGGCATACCGGTAGACGAGCCCGAGATCGGTCCCATCGTCGGCTACAGAGCCGAGCAGAACCGGACGTGACACCGACGCGAGTCCCTCGAAGGGCACGACCACAGGGGTACCGTCACTCAGACGCAGACCGTCCCATATGCTCGAGCTGCGTGACACCCGGTCGGCGACCACCGGGTCGGCGGTGACGTCGAATCGCTCCGCCAGACCGGTGGCCAGGGAGCTGGTGAGAAGGGTCGACCGGGCAATCCGGCCAGACGTCAGAGCGGCCCCGCCCTCGGCGCGGAGACCGGCATAAGTGCGGCCTCCCAGCTCGAAGCGACCGGCCCGCGGCTCCTGTCCACCCCCGGCCACCGCTCGCCACGCGCCCGAGCCGAACACCCCGGCGAGGGTCAGGGATGCGGCGAATTCGTTGCTCGAACAGCGCACGAAGTAGCGAAGATCGATCCAGCCGTCGTCGGGCGGAGCACAGTTGAGTGCCGACTCGAAGGCCCGCCGCGCCGGCACGTCGGGAAGGCCCAGCACACTGCGCACGTCACCGGATCGCGCAGGGATCCGCAGCGAACCGAGTTCGGGTGCCTCCGACAGGATGGCCGCCGCCAGGATCGGCTTCACCGCCGACCCCGGCGCCACCGGCTCGAGCAGCTGGCTCCGACCTCGGGTTCGTCTCCGCCCCACCTCGGCCACGGCCACGATCTCTCCGTCGGGAATCCGGGCCAGAACGATCAGCCCGAAATCGAGAGGCGGCTCGAGCCGCGACTCGGAGTAGTCCTGCAGCAGAGCCGAAAGGGCCCGGCTGGCCCCGGCATGGAGGCTCACCTCGACCGGGGCATCCGAATCGTGCCCGGGTCCGCCGGCGGTGGCGTTCTCGAGGGGTGCGAACAGGTCGAGGGGAGGATCGAAGGCCCCGACCCGCCGGTTGCGGCCGTTGATCCACTGCTCGCTCGACAGGATTCCGTCCCACAGTTCGCCCAGCATCATCGGCTCGAGGGGGTCGAGTTGAAGTACGCTCCCCTCCCGCACCGGGATCGAATCCCCCGCGGAGACCCGGCGGCCGTCGACCCAGAGATCCGACCACCCCGCCACGGCGGTGCGCGGCGTCCCCTCGTCGGCGGCGAGTCTGAAGATGGCCTGGGGCACGCGCTGCTCGGACAGGCAGAAGGCGCGCACCTCCATGGGCCCCGGCTCGAACTCGCATCGCTGCCGACGGCCGGCGACCGTGCGATAGAGGCGGGTCGGGCGCCGGAGGGACACCGACGCCCCGGGGCTGAGCAGACCCGCGCCCCGCCGAGCGTCGCGTGCGACGATCTCACCACCCCAGGTTCCTTCGAAGGGAGAGCGCACCCGCATGCTCCACGCCGCTGACGTCCGCCCCAGACGACGCCTGCCGTCTCCGTCCCGGGCCGCGACGAAGATCGACGGATTGTGGGCCTCCAACAGGTCGAAGGCCTCGGGACGCGTGCGGGCCAATGCCAGTCGCTCCCGCTGGAACCGGTTGTACCGGGCCACCTGATCGTTCAGGAAGCCCCCGGGTCCGAAACTGGGAAGTCGGGCGAGATCGGCACGGATCACCAGGGTGTCGAACGCCACCCGGCGGCCGTCGGTCAAGCGGGCTTCCACTCGCTGGAAGCCGATGATCGAGTCGTCGACACTGCGCAGCATGAGCTCGTCGACCGAGCGCAGGAATTGCCGATAGTCGAGCCCCGACCGGACGCTCTCGTCGCGGCTCGCGCGCACCACCGAAAAGGCGACGGCTCCGAGGGCCACACCCGTGATCCCCAGCAGCAATCCCACCGACCAGACCAGGCCCCGCCCCGGCTTCATGAGCGTGCCTCGGGATCGGCCGACCGGTCGAGGGCGACGAGCCCCGACAGGATGCCCGTGGCCAGCCCGCTCACCAGCACGACGTCGGCCCAGGAGTTGAGGCCCAGAAAGGGCATGTTCTGCCCCGTGAGTGGCACCACGGCCAGGTTCGAGGCGGCCACGTAGGCGGCCGGCACCGTGAGCCACAGGACTCCCCCGACGGTCAGCGCAAGCACGGCCAGTCCGAGGGGTGTCTCCTGGACCGTGGCGTGGACCCGCACGATCCAGAGGCCCACGATTGCCAGCAGCGCCAGGTAGGTGAGAAGCACCGCCAGCCCGCCGAGTGCCCCATGCTCGGACAACACATAGACCGAGAAGGTGTTTTCGGCATACGACACCGCCGTGGGAATGCCCCGACCGAACAAGAGGGTGCCCGCGAAGCCCGTCCCGGTCCAGCCGCTGGCTGCGTAGGCGCGCCCTCCCCACACCTGCTCGAGCGACGCGGCCGAGGCCAGCAGCGCCTCGGACGGCCCGGCGAACGCCAGCGCGTCTTCGAGGAGCTGCGGATCCGACGCCGCGATGCTGCGTACGGTCGCCCGCGTGATGGGACCCGCGAGCCCCGCGTTGCGCAGCCCGTCGACCAGTGGGTTGCCCACCACCCGGAACTCGGCATCGAACTCGCCTACGTCGGTGGCGCTCCGCACGCCCTCGAGCGAGGGACGCAGCACCGAGCCGGCGGCCAGGGCGATGATGGCGACCACCGCCGTGGCACCCACCATGAGGGAGGCCGGCAGGCGGTCGATACGGGCCGACAACAGCACGGTGATGAACATGGGCACGAAGAAGACGAGCCCCAATCCGAAGTCGAAGAGCATGAAGACGAGCAATACACCGACCGGGATCACCAGCAGCGCGAGAGCCTCGATCCGTCCCCGTCTCGTGCCCTGCCGCAACACCCGGTTGCAGGCGAGTCCCGCGCGGATGGCGAGCAGGAAGAGGGTGAACACCAGGGCGAACCGCACGAACGGCGGAATCTCCTGGGTGTTGAGGAAGACCAGCGCCCCCAGCAGCACGATGACGCCGACCCATCCCACGCCCGAGAGCACCCCGATGCGGAGTTGGTCGAACCCCCGATGCACCGCGACGATCCGACGCTCACCCTCCGAGCCCTGCGGTCGCCCGAGCCAGACCGCCAGCGCGACGAAAGCTGCCGCGATCCCCAGGGAGGCTTGCAGAATCGGTCCCACGAAGAGGAGCACTCCAGCGAGGGCCAACACGGTCACCACGCCGAGCAGCAGCCAGCCTCGCCGGGCAGGGGCCCGCCACCCGGTCGCGAGGCGCGCCACACCGTCGACGCCGAACAGAAGCAGCAGCGCGGCCACCGGGGCCAGAGCCAGGAGGGGCGCATGCATGGCGAGCACGAGCACGATCGAGGCAGCCGCCGCTGCCGCGAAGGTCACCGAGGGGTTGTCGACCTCTGCGTCTGCGATCAGCACGCGCAGCGGGTACGGGCTCAGCGGCCAGTGCGCGCCGCGCCGACGCGCCACCCCCATGGCCAACCACCCCGACAGTGCGGCTCCCGCCACCACGAGGCCGGCTGCCGCGTCGGGCCGCTGCCACAGCAAGGCGGCTAGCGAGGGAAGCCACAAGGCCAACCCCGCCACCGTTCGGCCACGGGCCCGCGAGCTACGCGCGGGGTCGTCGGACATCGGCTCGTGGTCGCTCGCCAGTGTGAACCGGGTCGAAGGAGTAGGCTCGTCGGCTCGGGCGAGTCCGGGCAGGAAGAGCCGCGAGAGGGGGCGTTCCATACGCCCGATCCAGCGCCAGAAGCCGGGGCTCCAGGCCGGCCAGCGCGCCAGTGCCACGATCAGCAGCGAAAAGGTGATCCACAGCCCGACCGCCGTGGTCGCCGCTCGATCGTAGAACGGAGGCGTATAGGCCACGCGCAGCCCCAACGCCAGGCGAACGCCGAGAAACACCAGAAAGACGTTGAGCAGCGACCAGGCAGCCACGGCGTGCGCCGAACCCGACGATGAGAACCGCCAGACCCGGGCGTCGCCCGAGGCCACCAGCAAGGCGCCGAGCATGAGCAGAAAGAGGGCGCCAACAGTGAGGGCCACGGCGCTCCGACGCCCCTGTGCCGCGCGGTGCACGCGCAGCAGCAATCCCGCCGGCGGTGCGTCGGGATCGATGGCACGTGCCATGTAGGGGCGCACCTCACCGTAGGCGAACGACTCCGACTCCCGGGCACCCACCAGACGCACCTCGTCGGGGTCGGTCTCGAGGCGGGCCAGCACGGAGTAGCGCGTGGTGTCGAGCCCGAACCCGCCGAGATCGAAGTGCGCCTGCGGGGCCGGGAGTGTCCGGGTCGAGACCATCGCACAGCGATCGGCGTCACGCCCACACGCCTCGGCCGACGGCAAGGCCCAACCCTGGGAGCGGGGACGCTGCACGAACCAGACGGCTGTGGGAGCCGCGACGCGAGACACTCCGGCCACACGACCCACGGCCACGGCCCAGCGCTTGCCACGCGAGGTGATGCTGAGGGTATCGCCGGCCGAGAGGATGATGGGCTCCTGGCCGAGCCAGCTCTCGCCCTCGGAGCGGGAGACCACGGTGTAGCGTGGCAGCACGACCCGCAACCGGCCTACCCTGCGTTCGGACCGTGTGCGGGTCAACACGAGATCTTCGGCGCGGGCGCGGTCCGGAAGCGAGTCCCAGGCGAGCTCGGCCACGGGGATTCCGCTCCGGAGCTGCGACGCGAGACGTCGGTCCAGGAGCGGGTCGAGCAGGCTCAGGGGTGCGGTTGCCTCACCCCAGTGCAGGCGGGACCCGGTCCGCGACCGGGGGGCTTCGAGCCAGAGCGAATCGGCAGACCCGACCGAGCCGTTCGAGGCATCGACCACGGTCGTGCCGGCTCTCAGGGGCCGCCCCAGTACCACCTGGTTGTTGGAGCCCGCCCACCACCCGCTCGTAGCCCGGCGCACCCGCAACAGGTCGACGTCACGCACCTGCTCGACCGCGAATCGGTCGGCGCCGATGGGTCGAAGATCGAGGCTCCAGCGATCGAAGTCGTAGAGCGATCCCTCCAGCCGCACGTCGAGGTCGGTACCGCCGACACCAACTCGGATCCGGGCCTGGTTGGCGTCGAACCATACCCCTTCGATCTCGAGCCGCTCGCTGCGCTGTCGGTGGGTCTCGACGTGGAAGAGGAACAGATTGAACAGCGCCACCCCGGCGAGAGTCGCCAGCGTCACACGAAATCGCGTGAGCCCGAGGGCCCGACGGACGGCGGGCACCGAAAGCACCGCCAGGCCGACCAGAAGACCGAACAACCAGAGAGAGAACCAGGGCCAGTCGGGGCGTGCCCGCGCCAGGAACACGAGGCTCAGAGCGAGCAGAGCCACCCCCAACCAGGCACTGATCCGTTTCCGCGAAACGCTCCCGGCCACCGCCACCATCGGCACTCCCCATCCGGAGGGTCGTCAGCCAGGGCCTACGGAGTGCGCCGCCTCGGGGTTTCCGACAGGGGGGCGCGGGGCCTCCCGGGATGGTGATGGCCATGGATGCACTCGACCGGAGCGGGTCGGTCGGGCAAGGTGGGGCGTATGGATGTACGGGTGGGGCGCGGGGATGGGCGGATGCGGCGCGGAGGTGCGGGTGCGGCGCGGAGGTGCGGTGGCTGCAAGACGCCTTCCCCGACCCCTGCCGGAAAGGCGACAAACCCGGACCGAAGAACTTCTCGAGTCGACTTTCCGGCGCTCAGCGCCGGAAACCCTCACTCAGTTTCTTGCCGCGCCGGCTGTGGTCGCCTTTTCGGCACATAGCGCCGGAAACGCGCACGCAGCGAAAACCCAGCCCAGGATTGTCGCCTTTCCGGCGCTCTGAGGAGGGCAGTCTGAGGAAGGCGCTCTGAGGAAGGCGCTCGGAGGAGGGCGCAACGGGGAAGGCACGACGCGGACGGCGCGAAGAGGAAGGCGCGAAGAGGATGTGCGACACAGAAGGCGCGAAGCGGATGGGCGGGCGCGATGTGGATGTGCGGCGGGTGTGCGGGCGCGATGCGGATGGGCGGTGGCTGTGCGGGCGCGATGCGGATGGGCGGATGCGGCGCGGAGGTGCGGTGGCTGCAAGACGCCTTCCCCGACCCCTGCCGGAAAGGCGACAAACCCGGACCGAAGAACTTCTCGAGTCGACTTTCCGGCGCTCAGCGCCGGAAACCCTCACTCAGTTTCTTGCCGCGCCGGCTGTGGTCGCCTTTTCGGCACATAGCGCCGGAAACGCGCACGCAGCGAAAACCCAGCCCAGGATTGTCGCCTTTCCGGCGCTCTGAGGAGGGCAGTCTGAGGAAGGCGCTCGGAGGAAGGCGCTCGGAGCAAGACACTCGGAGGAGGGCAGTCTGAGGAAGGTGCTCGGAGGAAGGCGCTCGGAGGAAGACACTCGGAGGAAGGTGCTCGGGGGAAGGCACTCGGAGGAAGGCACTCGGAGGAGGGCAGTCTGAGCAAGGCGCTCTCAGGAAGGCGCTCGGAGGAAGGTGCTCTCAGGAGGGCGCTCGAAGGATGGCATTGGCAGAGAGGGGGCGCTCCGAGGAAGGCGCTCGCGCCTCGGCGAACCGTCTCGGTGCCTCCCCGGCGACGCCTACACCTCCATGACCACCCGGATATCGGCGTCGATGTCGGATCCAGCGCCGCTCGTGGTGAGGATCGACACCAGCAGGAATACCAGGATCGACATCACCAGGGTCACGGCCGAGACCGACACCCCGGCGGGGAACGACCACGCGCCGAAGAAGGCGGCCACCTCGAACACCACGGTCAAACCGAGACCGGTCGCGATCGACGCGATGGCGCCGGCACGAGTTCCTCCCTCCCAATTGAGACCGATGGCCAGTGCGGGCACCAGGGTCGACGCGAACAGCCCCCAGCCGAAGATCCCGAGAAAGATCACCAGCGCATTCGAGGTCGAGGCCGTGAGAGCTGCCACCAGGCAGATCACCACGGTGGTCCACCTTCCTACCCGAAGCTCGTCGTCGACCGGACGGCCCAACGCTCTCGGTATGTCGTGGGTGAGGGCAGCGGCCCCGATGTTGAGGAACGAGTTGACCGAGCTCATGATGGCCGCCGCGACCCCCGAGAAGACGAGGGCGGCGAGCAGGGTCGGGGTGAATCCCAGGAGAAAGGTGGGGGTCGCCTCGTCGGGCGAGGCGAGGGGCGCGAGCTCGCCCCGCGCGACCAGCGCCTTCACGGCGAGCCCCACCCCGAAGAAGAGCAGGATCATGAGGATCAGAGCCCCGGTCGCCAGCACCGGATACCACTTCAGCTGCTCAGGGTCGCGGATCATGTAGAACTTGTGGATCACGTGCGGCTGTCCGAGCACCCCGACGCTGAACACGAAATAGAAACCCACCGCCGCCAGCGGCGTAAGATGGCCCCAGGGCGCGAGAAACGCTGGGTCGACCGCAAGAATCGACGTACTCATGCCGCCGATGCCCCCGCCGACATCGAGCACCACGGCGAAGACGAGTACCGACACCAGGGCCATCCAGGCCCCCTGGAGCACGTCGGTGTAGATCCCGGCGACGATGCCCCCGGCCGCAGAATAGGCGAGCACCAACGCGGTACCCGACCAGATGCCCACGTCGAGACCCACGTCGAAGATGGCGTCGAAGGCGAATCCCATGGCGAGAATCTGGGCGGCCAGGTACCCGACCACCGCCACCAGGATCGCGACGGCGGCGAGACCCTGGGCCGCCGGCGAGCCGAAACGGATCCCGATGGCGTCGGGCAAGGTCAGGACGTCGCGCGCCTCGGCCAGCAGTCGCAGGCGCTTGCCCAGCACCCAGGCGCTGAGGGCGTTCGTGATGGACGCGGGCAGGATGATGAACAGCGCACCGAGCCCCACCGAGTACACGAGGCCGGGTCCACCGATGAAGGCGAACCCGGACAGGGAGGCACTCATGGTCGAAAGGGTCAGCGCGATGAGGCCGATTCCGCTCCCGGCCATGAAGAAGTCGTGGGCCGTACGCGTGCGTCGAGCCGCCCAGGCCCCGATGGCGGCCACCGCCACCGCATAGATCACCCCCACCACGACGATCGTGGCGCGAGACTCCATCAGGGTGAGTCGTCGTCTGTGGCATCGCCACCCGCCAGGCGAGCGGCCGCCGCCTCACGCACTTGCGCGACGTCGGAGGCCGTGAGCGTCGACCGACCGAACGTCCAGGCGTAGACCAGGGGGACGACGAGCGCCGGAACGAGCCCCACGCCATAGACGAGCAGCGCTGCCGGCGGCGGGAGTCCCCCGATCAGACCCTGGGAAGTCGATGCGGGATCGGACCCCATCAGGAGTGCCGCGGTGAGACCGCCCCCCACCACCACGACAACGGTCCCCGCGGCGATCCAGACCCCTCCGCCTCCCCGCCGCCCGTGTCCCCCGAGGACCACGAGAGAGGCGATCAGCCCGGCGGTGGCCAGGCTCAGGGCGATGGCGGCCCCGCCGGGTGCCACCCCGGACCCGATTGGCGATGCCAGCGCCGCTGCGGCAACCACCGTGGACGCTCCGACGCCCAGGAGGGCGAGGCGTGTGATGAGACTGGCCATGGAATCCCCGATCGGAGGAACGTTGCCTGGAGCTGCCCGCGCCGCCGATATTCGCCCGCCACCCCCCCTCCCGTCGAGGTGTCGCGTGTCCCAACCCAGCCGATCGGTCCCGCACCGCAAACCCGTCGGCCCGGCACGTCCACCGCTCACCACCCGGACTCACCCGCCCGGCCGGCGTCCGTCGAGGGTGGCGTCGGCGGCTTCGAATACCCGTCGCACCGTCTCGATCGCCGCGCGGAAGAACTCCACATCGATGGTGGCCACATCGTCGGTCGGGCGATGGTAGTCGGGATGGTCGGCGACCCCGAAATAGAGAAACGGAATGCCCACCTGGTGGAACGGTCCATGGTCCGAGGCCATGATCCAGTTGTCGGCCCCCCGGTCGGCGGGCGTGTCGTGACCGAACCGCAGCACCACCGGCGCGACCGCCTCGACCGACTCGACCAGAGGCCGCAGCGCGGGCCAGGGGTAGGTGCCCGACACCCACAGCTCACTCGACGAATGACCCACCATATCGAGGTTGATCTCGAGCAACATATCGTTCAACGGCATCGGCGGATCGGCGACGAAATGCCGGGCTCCCTGGAGCCCCCCTTCTTCGGCGTCGGTGAACACCAGGATCACCGAGTGCCGGGGTGGCGTGAGGGCGAGCCAGCGGGCCAGTGCAAGCAACCCGGCGGTGCCCGAGGCGTTGTCGTCGGCTCCATTGTAGATCTCTCCGTCACGGACCCCGAGATGGTCGTAGTGGGCCGTGGCGATGATCGCCCGCTCCCCGAATTCGGTGCCGTCGAACCGCACCGAGAGGTTGACCCCCTCAGCGACTCCGTCGCGCCTTCTCACCTCGAAGGTGTCGGCCCGTACCATCAATCCCACCTCGCCCAGCCGGCGGGTCAGATACTCGCGGGCGAGGCGACCCCCTTCGGATCCCGTGGCCCGGCCTTGCAGCGAGTCGTGGGCGAGAACCCGGAGGTCGTGCAGGAGAGGGTCGTCGACCCCGCCCTGACCACAGGCCGCCATGGGCACCACACCGAGGGCGAGCCCCAGCGCGAGACCGGGAACCGACCACCTCGGCAAGAAGCTGCGTACGAACTGCATCCCACCTCCTGGAGACGACACGTGGACCGTACCCTCCCACCGGGGCAAGGCAGCGACCGACCTCCTACCCCCTCCGCCGGCGTTCAGGTTCGTGATGCGGGCGGGCCACCATCACAGAGGACCGCATGAAGGCCATCGTCTTCGAGGGTGTCGAGCAGGTCGCGTGGGTCGATGTCCCCGAGCCGTCGGTCGAAACGGCGGACGATGCCCTGATCGACGTCGAGGTGGCGGGTCTCTGTGGGTCCGACCTGCATCCCTACTTCGGGCGCGAGCAGGGCCTCGATCCGGGCACGATCATGGGGCACGAATTCGTCGGCCGGGTGCGGAGCGTGGGTGCGAAGGTCACCGAGGTCGGGGTCGGGGATCGGGTGGTCGCCCCCTTCACCACCTCCTGCGGTGCGTGTTTCGCCTGCCGCTCCGGCCTCACCGCGAGGTGCACCCGAGGTCAGCTCTTCGGATGGGTGTCGGAGGGGCATGGGCTTCAGGGCGCCCAGGCCGAGCAGGTGCGGGTGCCGCTGGCCGATGGTACGCTGGTGGCGGTGCCCGACGCCCTCGGCGACGACGCGGTGGCACTCCTGGCGGGAGACATCTTGTCGACCGCGCTGTTCGGGGCCGACGCGGCGCAGGTGGGCGACCAGGACGCGGTGGTGGTCGTGGGGTGCGGGCCCGTGGGTCTCCTGGCGATCCGGGCTGCGCTGCACCGAGGCGCCCGGGCCGTGATCGCCCTCGATCGCGTCGAGTCACGCCTGGCCCAGGCCGAACGGTTCGGAGCAGTGGCGGTGCACCTCGAGGACGACCCTGGGGCCACCGTCTCGCTGCACACCGAAGGACGGGGTGCCGATGCGGCCATCGAAGCCGTGGGGAGCGCAGAGGCCACCCGCGGTGCTGCCGATCTTCTGCGGCCCGGCGCGATACTGGCGGCCGTGGGGGTCCACACCGAGCCCCACCTCGCGCTCTCCCCCGGCGAGATCTACGACCGCAATCTCACCTACGTGAGCGGGCGATGTTCGGCCCGACGGTTCATGCCCGAGGCGCTCGGGCTCGCCATTCGCGACGTCGATATGCTGCGGGAGCTCATCACCCATCGCCTCGACCTGCGTGAGGCCCCCGAAGCCTACCGGGCGTTCGGCGCCCGACGCGAGGGGTGGGCGAAGGTGGTCTTCGACCCGCGGGGATAGCTGGCTGCGTCAGTGCGCGGCGACCTGTCCCAGTGCGGCACCGTCCGACCGTGCGCGGTTCTCGCCAGCGCCCGCTCCCCGCACCGGCAGCCATCGGTCGAGCGCCTCACGGAGCGCCGGGAGGGTCACCGGCTTGGTCAGGTAGTCGTTCATTCCCGCCTCCATGGCACGTTGCCGCTCGGTATCGCGGTGGTCGGCCGTCAGCGCGACGATGGGCACCCCGGCCATGTCGGGCCTGACGCGAAGGGCTCGCGCGGCCGCGAAGCCGTCCATCACGGGCATGCGCCCGTCGAGGATCACGAGATCGAACCCCCCGCCCGTGGCCACCGCGGCGACCGCCTCCCGGCCGTCGCCCACGGCCTGCACCTCGCACCCCAGCTTCTTCAGCATGGCCGAAGCCACGAGCGTGTTGACCATGTCGTCCTCGGCCAGGAGCACCTTGCCCCGGACCAGCCGCCGGGGCTCCTCCGGCTCTCCGTTCGACGCCTGGGGTCGGGGCGCCCGCCCGAGGCTGTCGTACAGGCGCCGGATCGGAACGGGCTTGGGGACGCATCCGTCGAACCCGTTCTCCTTGAGGTCGTGGGCCCAGCGGCGCTCCTCGATCCCCAGCAGTGCCAACAGCTGGGGTCTCCGCGTTCCGGGCCGTGCCCGCAGGGTAGCGGCGAAGCTGCGCAATGCCTCCTCGCCGTGGACCGAGTCGATCAAGACCGCCGCCACCGACCCGTCGAGACAGGTCGCATCGGCCAGGATCTCGGTCGGGTCACTCACGCCGTGAAGCCGTCCGCCCGCGGCTCCGATCAGATCGCCGAGAGCATCTCGAACCACCGCAGACGGAGTGAGCACCACCACTCGTTGTTCATGGAGGTCGGGCAGAATGACCGGTACCGACGGCTCGACGGCAGCGAGCGGGATGGAGAGGGTGAAGGTCGAGCCCACCCCCAATTCGCTGGATGCGGTGACGTCGCCCTTCATGAGCCGCGCCAGACTGCGTGAGATCGAGAGCCCGAGTCCGGTCCCGCCATGCCGACGGGTCGAGCTTCCGTCGGCCTGGGTGAACTTCTCGAACATGTGCTCAAGCCGATGGGGTGCGATCCCCACACCGGTATCCTGGACGGCGAAGTGCATGCGCCCGTCGCGCGTACGATGGACGTCGACCAGCACATGCCCATTGTCGGTGAACCGCACGGCGTTCCCGGCGAGATTCATGATCACCTGACGGATCCGCCCCGGGTCACCAATGACGAAGCGAGGTGCACCCGGGCGAAAGCGCAGGACCAGTTCGACCGCCTTGTCGGCAACCTTCGGGGCCAGCAGCTCGAGTACGTCTTCGAGGGCGAGGCGAAGGTCGAATTCCTCTCGCTCGAGTTCGAGCTTGCCGGCCTCGATCTTGGAGTAGTCGAGCACGTCGTTGACGATCGACCGGAGGGCGTCGGCCGAGCGCAGCACGATCTCGGCCTGTTCCCGCTGTTCGGAATCCAGGCCCGTCTCCAGCAGCAGGCTGGTCATGCCCATGATGCCGTTGATGGGGGTCCGGATCTCGTGGCTCATGTTGGCCAGGAACTCGGCCTTGGCGGCGGCCAGCGCGCGAGCCTCTTCCTCCGACGCCTTGAGCTCCCGCGTGCGGGCCTCCACGGTCGCTTCGAGGGTGCGGCTGTGTTCTTCCATCTTGGCGTAGAGCTTGCCCGACTCCACCACGGCCGAACACTGCGCCAGAATGGTCGACATCACCTTCTGCGACACGTGGGGCACGAAGCTGATCCCCCGCGGGAGCGTCCCCACGAACATGCCCAGGACCCGGGCCGGAGTCGACAGGACGTGCAGCACCGTCCACCCCCCGGCAACGCGGCCTGGAACCACGAACAGCCGCTGCTCGTAGAGGGCCGCCGCAAAGGCGCCGGTTGCGATCTGGTGGCCGATCTCGGCGTCGATGTGGTCCGTATCGGTCAGGGGGTCGACCCCGGACGGGGTGAACCCGAGCCCATCGTCATCGAGCGACACCAGTGCCACCGCATCGAATTCGGCGACCCGGCGGAAGAGGGGCACCGCGCGTGGAAAGAGGGTCTCGAGGTCGGAGCATCGGGCCACCGTGCCGTGGCTGCCATAGCCCAGGGCGGTGACCGACTCCAACGAACTGGCCACCCAGTCCAGGACCTCCATCGTCGCAGCTTCGTGAGACTTGTCCGAGGGCACGGGGATCGAGGTTCGGTGGTTCACGCCGCCCCCATCAGATGCAACGCTGCCTCGAGCTGCTGCTCGGCGTCGTCGACCATGTCCTCGAGGTCATCGACTTCGAGGCCCAGGATGTCCCATGCCTCGGGGGCGAAGGTCGGTAGGCGTCCGTCGCCGCTTCGTCCCCAACCGAGCCCATGGGCGGTGATCTCGGCGATGTGGACGGCCGCGGCCTCGACGAGGTGGGTCGTGGCTCGACACGGCTCATGGTGCCAGGTGACCGCCTCCTGCAGCGCACCCGACAGGTTCCACTTCTCCATGAGAGCGCCCCCCACCTCGGTATGATCGGTCCCCATGACCTCTCGCTCGGCCTCGAGATGCGGACGCCCGGTGCTGCGGGTCGATTCGAGTACCTCCGACGCCTCACGGCTGGCGCCCACATACACCACCAGGTGGCCGATGTCGTGGAGCAGCCCGGCAACGAAGAAACGCTCGACGTTGTCTTCGCGGCGGCGAGACGCAATCACACGCGCCATGACCCCGCAGGCCAGGCTGTGGAACCAGAAGGCCTGCAGATCGACCAGTTCCTTCGGGACACGGTCGAAGGCCGAGATCACCGAGGTGGCCAGGGCGAGATCCCTGATCTGGCCCGTACCCACGACGGTGACGGCTTTGGCTACGCTGTCGATGGGCTGCGAGAAGCCGAAGAAGCCCGAGTTGACCAGCTTCAGGAGACGGCTGGTGAGTCCGGGGTCCTCGCTGATGACCCGAGCGATGTCGGCCGACCCCGAATGGGGGTGGCGCAGCACCTGCACGAGCCGGTCGTAGACCAGCGGCGGCGATGCGACGTGGGACGCGCTCTCGGCCAGAGCTACCGCGCGGGGATTCATTCGGCCTCCCGGGCAGACAAGGCAAGGGCGTGGGCTCGCCGGGCGACGGCGAGATCACGGAGCGCCGTCAGGAAGACATGGTCGCTCGCGGCGTGCTTGAAGACATCGGCGACTTCGGCTCGGGCCTGGGCTTCGAGTTCCGGCGAGATCTCGATCACCGGCTCCGGCACCGCGTCATCCGACTCGATTTCGATCGACTCCACTCCCCAGGTGGCGAGCGCTGTGACATGGCGCACCGAGAGCTCGGCCCCGGCAGGGATCAACAACCGCCCCATGCGGTCCGTCACCGGAGACGCCAGAGCCATTCCGGCCTGCGCCTGATCCACGGTTATCCACGCCATGACCTGCCTCCGCGACTCGTTGTCGACAAGATCCTTCGAGTCGAGTGTCGGCCCGCTTCAACGCGCACTTTAGCAAATGCGCGGCGGCCCGATCCCTTCGCTGGGCGCGTTTGCACCATACCCTTCGTCTTTCCCCCTCCACCGACTTGGCGTATGGTGCTGCAGAGCCGAGCCTCGAAGCGATCGGGGCATCCACTCCCGCGACACGAGTACGCCCCACATGACCTCCATTCGACTCGCCGCGGTCCTGGCGCTTGCCATTCCCGCACTGCCGTGGGCCCCCGCATCCGCCCAGACCTTTCCCACCGACGATTCCGTGATCCGCGAGATCTGGACCCTCGGAATGGGCGAGGCCTCGCAGGTCGAGGGTCTCGCCCAGGCCCTGCTCGATTCCATCGGCCCACGCCTCTCCGGCAGCCCGGGCCAGCAGGCCGCCAACGACTGGTTGAGCCGCATGTATTCGTCGTGGGGGGTCGAGGTGAGGCAGGAGGAATACGGCACGTGGCGTGGGTGGGAGCGCGGGTACACGCACATCGACCTCGTCGCACCGCGCGTGCGCACCCTCAACGGCATGATGCTCGCCTGGAGTCCGGGCACGGAGGGGCCCGTCGAGGGTGAGGTGGTCGCCCTGCCGCGGCTCACGAGCACCGCCGACCTCGAGGCCTGGGCCGCGGGGATTCGAGGCAAGTTCGTGGCCTACTCGGCGGCCGAGCCCACCTGCCGCGCGCCCGAGAGTTGGGCGTCGCTGGCCACGCCCGAGTCCTGGGACCGCATGCAGGCGCTGCAGCAGGAGACCTCCCGTGCCTGGGGTCGAAGCATCCAGGCGGCCGGCGGGGGAAGTGCGGTCATCGCCGCCATCGAAGCCGGGGGTGCGGCGGGGGTGATCACCTCGCGGTGGTCGGCCGGGTGGGGCGCCAACAAGATCTTCTCGGCACCCACCTCATCGATCCCCGCCGTGCATCTCTCCTGCGAGGACTACGGACTGGTGCGGCGTCTCGCCGAACACGACCAGGGCCCCCGGCTGCGCCTCGACGCACAGTCGAGGTTCGTGGGTGAGGTCCCCGTGTTCAACGTGGTCGGCGAACTGCCCGGCTCCGAACTGCCGGACGAATACGTGTTGTTGACCGCCCATCTCGACTCGTGGGACGGCGCTTCGGGCGCTACCGACAACGGATCGGGCACCATCATGATGATGGAGGCCATGCGGATCCTGAAGGCGGCCTACCCCAACCCCCGGCGCACCATCCTGGTCGCCCACTGGGGTGGTGAAGAACAGGGCCTGGTCGGCTCGTCGGCCTTTGCCGAAGACCACCCCGAGGTCGTCGACGGGCTGCAGGCGGCCTTCAACCAGGACAACGGCACCTGGCGGATCGACTTCATTCGCATGCAGGGCTTTCTCGGCGCGGGCGCGCACTTCGGACGGTGGTTCAGCGCGATCCCGCGCGAGATCACACAGCACATCGAGCTCGACATTCCGGGAGTGCCCGAAAGTGGGGGAAGCGACCACATGTCGTTCATCTGTCGAGGGGCCGCGGGCTTTCGCCTGCAGTCCCACTACCCGGACTACCGGCAGTACACCTGGCACACCGACCTCGACACCTACGACAAGCTGGTGTTCGACGACATCCGGAACAACGCCACCCTGGCGGCCATGCTGGCCTACCTCGCATCGGAGGATCCCGAGCGGGTCGGGACCGCCCAGAGGGTGCTGGCCGACGGACAGCGGTGGCCAGGGTGCGGCCTTGCACCGCGCAGTTCCGGGGGCTGAGTGAACATCCTCTCGCAGTACGGCCCCCTGGGCTCGCCGCTCGAACTCGAACGGTTCGCGGCGCTGAAGCACCTCCTGCCGGCGATGTCCCGGTCCTACCTGGCCGGCGAGGCGATGCACACCTCGGTGGTGGTGCCTTCGATCAGTGTGAACCAGGAGGAACTGGCCAAGGTCGACGGTGCGGCGTTCTACGAGGAGCGCCTGCTCTTCACCCTGATCCGGCTCCGCAATCCCCTCAGCCGGGTGATCTATGTCACGAGCCAACCGATCCACGGTGAGATTCTCGAGTACTACCTCCAGCACCTGCCCGGGATTCCGCTCAGCCGAGCCCGCAACCGGTTGCTGGTCGTGTGCCTGTACGACGCGAGTCCGAGGCCGCTGACCCAGAAGATCCTCGAACGTCCGCGTGTGATCGAGCGCATGCGCCGCTTCATCGGCGATCCCGAACGGGCCTACCTGACCTGCTACAATTCGACCGGCCTCGAGCGACGCCTCTCGGTCGAACTCGGAATCCCCCTGTACGCCCTCGATCCGGCCCACCTGTGGATGGGCACCAAGTCGGGCTCGCGAAAGGTCTTCGCAGAGGCCGGTGTGCCCCTCCCCCTCGGCACCAACGACGTGCACACCCGCGACGACGTGGTGGGCGCCCTCGCCTCCCTCGTCGACCGACGTCCGGGAATCCGGCGCGCGGTGGTCAAGCTCAATGACAGCTTTGCGGGCGAGGGCAACGGTGTGTACCGCTTTCCGCATTCCATGCCCTCGGATGCGGCTGAACGGCTGCTCGCCCTGTCGAGGTCACTCGACGAGCTCGAATGGCCCGGTGCCCGGGAGACGGTCGGCGGCTTCTTTCGCAAGCTCGGCGAGATGGGGGGTGTGGTCGAGGAATGGATCGAGGGTGAGGAAAAGGAATCTCCCAGCGTGCAGATGCAGGTACGCCCCGATGCCTCCCTCGAAATCGTGTCGACCCACGACCAGGTCCTCGGCGGATCGACCGGGCAGGTGTATCTCGGCTGCCGATTTCCGGCCGACGAATCATACCGCACCGCAATTCTCAACGCCGGCGTGAGGATCGGCAAGGTACTGGCACGTCACGGCGTCCTGGGTCGCTTCGGAGTCGACTTCGTGGTGACCCGCCGTCCCGACGGAGGATGGGACACCCACGCCATCGAGATCAACCTGCGCATGGGAGGCACCACGCCGCCCTTCATGGCCCTCGAGTTCCTGGGAGGCGGGCGCCTGGATCCCGCGACCGGCCTCTACCTCGCGGCCGACGGCAAGCCGAAGTACTACTACGCCACCGACAACCTCAAATCGCCGGCGTACCGCGGACTGCTGCCCGAAGACCTGCTCGACCTGATGGTCGAGTACGGAATCCACTTCAAACAGCTCAGTCTCAACGGCGTGTTGTTCTTCATGATCGGCGCGCTGTCACAGTACGGAAAGCTCGGAGTGACGGCCATCGGCGACACGATGGACGGCGCGGAAGAGCTGTACGAAACCACGGTCGACATCCTGGACCGGACCGTGGGGGCCACCCAGGACACCTTCGGTCGTCCCCGCTCGCTCTTCGAGGCCGACGCACCGCGACTGGTGTGAGTGGACGTCGGCCTCAGTTCGGCCGCGGTGCCGGCACCAACCCTTCGGGGCGCATCTCGAAGTGGAGGGGCGCAAGATCCCGGTCGGCGAGGATGAGGTGCCCCGGCGGAACCGTGACCCAATCCTGGTCGGGGGTGAGCCGCTGCGATGAGATCACGGTGGCCACCGACCGTTCGCGAGCACGTTGGGCCGGAGGGGCCCGATGGGTCGGCTCGTACAACGGGTCGGTGAGGTAGTAGAGCGACTCGGGCGGCCCTGCCACACCCCAGGCGAAGCGGCAGGCCGCGACGTGGTCTCCGTCGCTCAGCGCCACATTCAGGTACATCCCTTCTCCCGGAGCCCGTGCGGCGAGGGTCTGGACCAGCGTCCAGACCACCTCATTCAGGGCTCCGGCGAGGCGTAGATGGGCAGCAGCCTCCTTGCGCGCCCACAAGCGATCGAGGAACAAGGCGAACACGAGTTCGCTGTCGGTCGTCCCTCCGATCATCGCAAACGACTCGTCCGAGAGGGTGGCGCTCAGCGGGCGCCGTATGCGGCTGAACCCCCCCACCTGGCCATTGTGGACGAAGAGCAGGCGGCCATTGCGAAAGGGATGGCAGTTTGCTTCCGACGCCGGCATGCCCTCGGACGCGGTGCGCACATGGGCGATGGCGCAGGGGCTGCTCACCACCGCTGCGAGGCTCTTGAGATTCTCGTTGCTCCAGGCGGGAGCCGCCACACGGAACACACCGGGTTGGCTCGACACCTCCGGCACGTACCAGCCGATCCCGAAACCGTCGCCGCTGTCGGAGTCGCGCCAATCTTCGGCCGAGTGGCCCTCGCCAACCGGCCACGTGGTTGGATCGGTCAAGAGCGCCGACAGACGTACGGGCGGCCCGAGGTAGGCAGTGAAACGGCACATGGTGACGGCGTCGTTGCGATGGGCAGGGGCGCGGGGCGATCCCAGATCGCCCCCGCGCGGGAAGATGAGGGTCTACAGCGAAAAACGCATGCCCTCCCGCGCAATCTCGAAACCCCGCCGCAGGATCTCACTCTGCTCCGGGCCCCCTTCGTCGAGGGCGGGATTGGAGTTGTTGAGATGCGTGAAGACGGCGCGTCCCCCCTTCTGGTCCATGAGCGCCTGCAATCGGTCCATGGTCGAGCTCATCAGCGGATGCGGCACGTCGTCGATGGATCGACCCGGCAGCTCGTCGAGGGACCAGAACGAGCCATCGAGGAGCGCCACGTCGACCGCCGCCACGGCAGCGGCCAGATCGCGGTCCCATAGCCTCCAGTCGTTGATGTCGGGCAGGAACAGCACGCTGCCGTCGGGGCCCCTGAAGACGAACCCCACGGTATCGGCCAGTTCGTCCCGATGGGGCACCGGCCACAACTGGACCTCGAGCAACGGATCGATGCGATGCCAGAGGTAGGGATCGAGTGGCACCGGGCGGAGCCGTCGCTGATCGATCATGAAGCGCCAGGGATGATTCGCCTCGAGAAAGCTCGCCATGGAGCGGGTGCAGTAGACCGGGGTCTCGAGCATGCCGAGGCCCTCGTGGCCGAGTACGGCGAGACCGGCGTAGTGGCCGATGTGTGCATGGGTGAGAAAGATGCCGTCGAAGGGACGCCGCTCGCCCGCACGGCGCCGGAATCCAGTCTCGTCGATGAGGTCGAGCTGCCGGGTGATGTCGGGGGTGGCATCGACCAGGTAGTACCGTTCGGCACTCGGCTGCACGAGCGCCAGGCTCGAGACGAAACGCCCCTGCCCCGCCGCGTGCAGCGCCCGCCCGCGATCGCAGCGAGGCGAATAGCAGCCGACCTGCGGCACTCCGGCGTCCTGCGTCGTGCCCAGGACCAGGGCATACCCGTCGCCTCGCCACAGCCGCTCCGCACCGTGCTCGCGCCACCGCCGTGGGAGGACCAGTCCGGCGGCGAGGGTGGCCATGAATCGTCGGCGGTCCATCGAGTCCTGGGGCATGACACATTCCGGAGGTCGGGGGTCGAGACCGCTCATCATGCCACGAATGCGTCTCCTGCACGAGGGCACCTACGAACCCGCGGCCCGGACGGGTATCTTCTTCGCCATGTCCAAGAACCGCACTCCGGTCTCCGGCGCGAGCCTCAAGCATGCGTTTCGAGAGATCATATGGCCCCGCCGTCGCCTGATCGCCCTCGGGCTGGTCCTGATCCTCCTGAACCGACTGTCCGGGCTCGTGTTGCCCGCGTCGACCAAGTATCTCGTCGACGACGTCATCGGTGAGGGCAACATTCCGCTTCTCTACCAATTGCTCGGGTTGGTGGGGCTTGCCGTCGCGGTCCAGGCCGCCACCTCGTACGCGTTGACGTTGCTGCTCAGTGTCGAAGCGCAGCGCCTCATCGCCGAACTCCGCTCCCAGGTACAGCGCCATGTCCTGGGGCTCCCGGTGCGGTTGTTCGACAACGCGAAGAGCGGCGAACTCGTATCGCGGATCATGGACGACGTGGAGGGGGTTCGGAACCTCGTCGGCACGGGCCTCGTGCAACTGGTGGGTGGCGTCATCACCGCCCTGGTGGCCTTCGTCTTCCTGGTGCGGATCAACCCGATCATGACGGGCTTCGCCCTGGTGCCGCTCGTGGCGTTCAGCCTCGTCTCGGCGCGAGCCTTCCGCAGGCTCCGCCCTGCGTTTCGTGAGCGAGGGGCGATTCGGGCGTCGGTCACAGGCCGCCTGACGGAGGCGCTGGGTGGCATTCGGATCATCAAGGGATTCCACGCCGTCGAGAAGGAGGGGCAGATCTTCGAAGCCGGCGTCATGCGGATCTTCGACAACGTCAAGACCACCCTGACGACCGCCAGCGGGGTCACGAGCCTGGGCACCTTCTTCATCGGCTCGGCCAGTGTGCTGGTGATGGGGTACGGCGGTCGGCTCATCGTCGAGGGCCAGCTCACCCTGGGCGATCTCTTCAGCTTCACCCTCTTCCTGGGATTCCTGATCGCGCCGATCGTGCAGATGGCCAACATCGGCACCCAGATGACCGAGGCGTTCGCGGGGCTGGATCGCACGGCCGAGCTGCTGTCGTGGCCCCGTGAGGACGACGACCCGCGGCGTACGGTCGAGATGCCGCTGCTCAACGGGCACGTCGTGTTCGAAGATGTCCACTTTCGCTACGATGCCGACAAGCCCGTCCTCGAAGGCATCTCGTTCGAAGCGGCGCCGGGCGATGTCGTGGCCCTCGTCGGTAGCTCGGGGTCGGGAAAGTCGACGTTGGCAGGGCTGGCGGCGACCTTTCTGACCCCCGACCAGGGCCGCGTGCTGGTCGACGGCGTCGACCTCGCCGAGGTCAAGCTCGACAGCTATCGCAGGCAACTCGGGCTGGTGCTCCAGAACGACTTTCTCTTCGACGGCACGATCCGCGAGAACCTTCTCTTCGCACGCGCCGATGCGACCGAGGCAGAAGTCGTCGACGCCGCTGCGCGCGCCTATGTCACCGAGTTCACGGATCGCTTTCCGGACGGGCTCGACACCATCATCGGCGAACGGGGTGTGAAGCTGTCGGGTGGCCAGCGGCAGCGGGTGACCATCGCGCGGGCGATCCTCGCCGCCCCGCGGATCCTGATCCTGGACGAGGCGACCTCGAGCCTGGATACCGAGAGCGAAGCGCTCATTCAACAGAGTCTCCAGGATCTGCTCGAGGGCCGTACCACCTTCGTGATCGCCCACCGCCTGTCGACGATCCGGCGCGCCGACACGATCCTCGTCATCGAGGGTGGGAGAATCGTGGAAAGGGGCCGCCATGAGCAGCTGATCGAGCTGGAGGGGCGCTACCATCAGCTCTACACGGTCCAGGCTCGGATCTGACGTCATACGGCCCGACCCGCGTCGACACCACCGTCGCGGGCCCGGGGGATCGGCCGCCCGCTGATCTCTACCGGGCGGCAGTCCCGAGCCGGATTCGAGCGCCGACCACCAGCGGGACACCGACACCCATGGCCCCGCGCGAGGAGCGGGGACCCACCACGGTGCGGGCTTCGATGAAGCCATCGAATCGCCGGTCGATGCGCGCACGCAATCCCCCCCCGAACGTCGCCACGGCGCGGGTCATGTCCGAGCTGCGCCGCGCTCCACCCCCGATGACCAGGTAGGACGGGAACAGCGGCCCCTCGCCTCTGAGATCGATCACGGCCTCGAGGGCACCGACGACCTGTCCGCTGGTCCAGGTGGCACCGGTACGAAACCCGAGCCGAGCGGCCGGCTGCACCGCGACGGCCGCGAACAGGGCCGCCGAACCCCCGTCGGCCCCGATGGCCCACCCACTCCCCACCTGGACCGCCGAAAGGCCCTGCCCCTCGGCCCGGGATCCCGGTCCTGCCAGGGCGGCGGCGAAGGTCAGCAGCAGCATCGTACGCAGAGTCATGTGCATCGGTGGAACGGGTGCCGGGTGGGATGGGGACCCCTGGAGTCTGGTGGCGCGAGGGTCGGGGGCCAAGGCCGGCCGGGTGAGGGCGCACGAAGTACCCTGGAACCGGAACGATCTATCTTCACCGTCCCCGCTTCAGAATGGGTTGTCCGGTGGTGAGGCCGCCCCAGATCACCGCGCCACACCACGACATCGGGTGTTCGACCACCACGCGGACCGGCCGTCGGCTGGTCGTGGTCCGCAGCTTGCTCACTCCACCTCGTCCCGCCTCGCGTCGCCCGGACGTACGTCCACAATCTCCCGATCGGTGCCCTCCGTCGCGTCGCACCACCCCCGAAGCCGAGTTCCGCGTGCCCCTTTCACCCCGCCCTGCCCCACACCTCCTGCTGCTCCTGGCGGTCGGTCTGAGCGCCTGTGACGGCGGCACCACTCCATCGCCTCCTCTGGACGGAAAGGTGGCGGGAGTGGTGCGAGTCGAGGGCGAGGCGCTGGCGGGCCTCCAGCTCCGTCTGGAGGCCACCGATCCGCCCCTGTCTCAGCGCTTCGGCGTCACCGACGGTGCCGGGGAATTCGCATTCGACGGACTCGACGAAGGCACCTACGAGTTGGAGGTCAGCGGCGTTCCCGACGCGGTCGATCTTGCCGTGCCCCACGGCCAGGCCGTCCTGACCCGGGCGCGGCCCGAGGCATGGATCGAGTTCGCCGGACTTCGAAGGCGCGACGCGACCATCCGGGTGGTGGTGCTCCTCGACGCCCTGGGCGCTCCAGGCGTGCAGGTCGATCTCCGGGGTCCCGAAAGCCGCACCGGCACCACGGACGACACCGGGCATGCCGAGTTCACAGCCCTCTTGCGGGGCACCTACGAGGTGGTACTCACCGGCTTCGATCCCGAACGGGTCGCCTTTTCGCGTACCCTCCATACCGTCGACGCACAGGGGGTCGTGGAGTCCCCGATCCAGTTCGAAGGCGTCGTCCTGCCCCGCATTCCGGCTGCACCGACCGGTCTCGCAGCCACGGCGGCCAGTGCCCGCGCCGTCGAGCTCGCGTGGAGTGATCCCGCCGACAACGAAGATCGCTTCGAGCTCGAACGCCGGGACGAGGATTCGGAGGTGTGGACGGTGATCGCAACGCCGACGGCAGACGCGGTGGGAGTTCGCGATGAGAGTGTGGAACCCGCATCCACACTGATCTACCGCGTGCGGGCGTGCAACGACGACGGCTGTTCCGAACCCTCGAACGACGCCTCGGTATCGACCCCCGACGTGCCACCGCTTCCTCCCACCGACCTCTCTGCGGTCGCGTTGGGGCCCCATGCGATCGCCCTCACCTGGACCGACGCATCGACGAACGAGTCCGGCTTCGAGGTCGAGCGACGCCTGGATCCGGCCGGCCCCTGGACTGCGGCCGGGACGACCGGCCCCGACGTCGCCCGCCTCGACGACAGTGGGTTGGCGTCGGGCATGGCGTACGGATACCGGGTCCGGGCCTGCAATCCGGTTGGATGCTCACCCTTCGTCGGCCCCGTATCGCAGTCCACCGTGGTCGTGCCCCCCCTCGCCCCACAGGGACTCGCGGCCACCGCGACCGCTCACGATCGGGTGGTGCTCGCCTGGGCCGACGGCTCTCCGGACGAAACCGGGTTTCGCATCGAGCGTTGGAGTGGGGGTGGATGGGGCGAGATCGGCGTGGTCGGCGCCGAGTCGAACGGATGGGCCGACACGGGGGTGATGGGTGCGACCAGCTACGACTACCGTGTTTTCGCGTGCAATACGGCGGGCTGCTCCGAAGCCTCGAATGTGGCATCGGTGACGACACCGGCGCCGCCCCCCAACCTCTCGATCGGTGCGGCCTATATCGTCCAGCGGACCCAACGGCTCACGGGCGACGTCCCTCTGGTGAGCGGACTGGACGGCGTACTGCGTGTCTTTCCCCTTGCCAACCAGCCAGGCGTGGTTGCCGCGTCGGTGCGCGTACAGTTCTTCCAGTCGGGCGGGCTGGTGCAGACGGTGTCGATTCCGGCGCCGATGGCGACGATGCCCACGAGCATCGACGAGTCGTCCCTCTCGGCGTCCTGGAACCTGTCCGTGCCGGGTGTGCTGATCCAGCCCGGATTCGGCATGCGCGTCATGGTCGACCCCGACGACCTCTTCGACGAGGGTGACGAGTCGGACAACAGCCTGCCGGCTGGAGGCGCTCCCCTCGCCCTCGACGTCCGCACCACGCCCCGGTTCGACGTGACGTTCGTGCCCGTGCGCCAGAGTGCCAACAACACCGTCGGCAACATCGATCCGGGCAACGCCGAGTCCTACCTCACCGACACACGGCGGATGATGCCCTTCGCAAGCGACGACTGGGTCGTCCACGCCGAGTATGTCACCGACACCCCGGTGCTGCAGTCCGACGGTACGGGGTGGAATGCCGTCTTGAGCGAAATCGGTGCGCTGCGGACCGCAGAGGGCAGCTCTCGCGCCTATTTCGGCGCCGTACCGACGACCTATGGCGGAGGGGTCGCCGGCATGGGGTACGTCGGCTGGCCGGTCGCGCTCGGCTGGGACAAGGCCGGGAGTCGGAGTTCGGTGGCCGCCCACGAATGGGGGCACAACTTCGGCCGGCGACACTCGCCCGGCTGTGGCGCGGGCAACCCCGACGGGGCGTATCCGCACGCTGGGGGCAAGATCGGCGTCTGGGGGCTCGACGTACCGAGCGCCACCCTCAAGTCGCCCCAGGTGGTCTACGACCTGATGAGCTACTGTGGTCCGGAGTGGATCAGCGACTACGTCTTCGAGCGCGTCCTGGCCTTTCGCGGACCCGCTCCCGTCGGGGGGGCACCCGCAGCTCCGGCGTCTCGCGGCGGGCTGCTCGTCTGGGGTCGCATCGAAGAGGGCCGCATCATTCTGGAACCGGCCTTCGCAGTCGACGCACCGCCCCGGCTTCCCGAGGCCCCCGGGGCGTACACCCTCGAGGCTGCCTCCGACGAGGGTGTGGTGTTTCGCCTCTCGTTCGACCCCATCCCGGTGGCCGACGGCGATCCCGACGAGGGGCACTTCGCCTTCGTCGTTCCCCTCGGGACTGCCGAGCGCGCCGAGATCCGGGAGCTGCGCGTGACCGGCCGCCTCCTGAACCAGGTAGAGCGCCGGGCCGCCGTCGGCGTCCTCTCGGCTCCCGGACGCGAGACCCGGATCGTGTCACTCGACGGCCGGACCGTCGACATCTCGTGGGATGCGACCCGGGCCCCGATGGCCATGGTGCGCGACGCGGTCACCGGAGAGATCCTTTCGTTCGCACGGGGCGGCTCGAGCCGTCTGGCGCCTTCGGGCTCGGTCGTCGAGGTCGTGCTCTCGGACGGTCTGGGAACCGCGCAGGTCGAGCGAGTGCGCTGGCGGGAGTAGCTACCGAGCCCACGGCGGTGGCGGGAGGCGCGTGGATCCACCAAAGTAGTGGGTTCCCGAACCGCCCCCCATTCCGTCCAGCCCCCGCTCGTGTGAAGAACGTCCGCACCACCATCGTCCGCCTGCTGTCGAACATGGGCAGCACGCGGGAGATCCAGCTCTATCTCAAGCGCTTCTCGCAGGTCGACGCCGCCCGCTTCGCGGTGGTCAAGGTCGGGGGCGCGATTCTGCGAGACGACCGGGACGCGCTCGTCTCATCGCTGGCGTTTCTGCAACAGGTGGGTCTCACACCCATCGTCATCCATGGGGCGGGCCCGCAACTCGACGCCGAAATGGACGCCGCCGGACTCGAGAAGCGGGTCGTCGATGGGCTGCGCTACACCAGCCCCGAGGTGCTGGCGGTGGTGCGGCGTGTGTCGCAGAAGGCCAATCTCGACCTCGTCGAGGCGCTGCAGTCGTCGGATGTGCGCGCGACTTCGATCCTGTCGGGGGTCTTCGAAACAGAGCTGATCGACCCCGAGGCGCTCGGCCTCGTCGGCCGGGTGGTGCGTGTCGATACGTCGGGAATCGAGGCCGCGATCGGGGCGGGCTCGATCCCGGTCATCGCCTCGCTGGGCGAGACGGCCGGTGGGCAGATCCTCAACGTGAATGCCGACTGGGCCGCCAACGAACTGGTCAAGGAACTCCAGCCGTACAAGATCATCTTCCTGACCGGCACCGGTGGCCTGCTCGATGCCAGGGGCAAGGTCATCGATTCGATCAGCCTCAGCACCCAGTACGCCGAACTCATGCGGCAACCATGGCTCCATTCCGGCATGCGCGTGAAGATGGAGCAGATCCATGACATGCTCATGGAGTTGCCCCCCTCGAGTTCGCTCTCCATCACACGTCCCGACGAGATGGCCAAGGAACTCTTCACCCACCGGGGCTCGGGCACCTTGGTCCGTCGCGGTGAGACGATCCGGACCGTGACCGACTGGAGCGAGGTCGACCCGGATCGATTCGCCGGGCTCGTCCGCTCGAGCTTCAAGCGAGAGCTGGCTCCGCGGTACTTCCAGAACCTGCCGCTGCATCGCGCGTACCTCAGCGAGCACTACCGCGCGGCCATCGTGCTCACGCGGGACGGCGATCTCACCTACATGGACAAGTTCGCGGTGGTCGACGAGGCGCAGGGTGAAGGACTGGGCCGCGCGATCTGGGACGTCATGAGGGCCGAGAACCCGGTACTGTTCTGGCGCTCACGCCGAGGAAACTCCATCAACGAATTTTATTTCGCCCATTGCGACGGGGCTGTGAAGCTCGACGATTGGACGGTCTTCTGGTATGGCATGCCGGGGTGGGACGCCATCCGTACCGCCATCGAGTCGGCCCGTTCGCGACCACCCACCCTGGAGGGCTGATGCGCCGTCTGCTTCCGTTTCTGTCTGGAGCGCTCGTGACCGCTGCCTGTTCCCTGCCCGGCCCCGGCCAGGGCCCGGTATTGCCTCGCAACGCCTCGGCTCGCGCCGACGTCCTCATACGGATCCACGACTCGGTGCGCGTCGCAGGCCTCGACGATCGCCGATTCGACCCTGCCACCTACTGGCGGGTCGTGACCCCGTTCGTCGGAGGGTCGGTCACCGCAGAGCCCGTCGGCGAGAGCGCCGAAGGGCGGCCGCTGCAGATGCTCAGCTTCGGCCGCGGCCGCACGACCGTCTTGCTGTGGTCGCAGATGCACGGTGACGAAAGCACCGCCTCGATGGCGTTGGCCGACCTCGTGCGCTTCTTTCACGAGCAGCCCGATCATCCGCTCGCCCAGACCATCGCCCGCGGCTCGACCGTGCACATGATTCCGATGCTCAATCCCGATGGAGCCCAGCGGTTCCAGCGCCGCAACGCCCAGGGAATCGACATCAATCGGGACGCGCGCCGGCTGGAGACGCCCGAGGGCCGGGTCCTGAAGGCGGCGGTCGACCGCCTGAAGCCCGATTTCGGATTCAACCTCCACGACCAGAGCCCGGCCATCCGCGTGGGTGACACCGATCGCGGAGTGGCCATCGCCCTGTTGGCGCCGGCCTTCAACGAGGAGCGCGACGTCGACGACAAACGTCGGCGGGCGATGCAGGTGGCCTCGCTGCTGACCGAGACCATGCGCCCCCTGGTCACCGACCACATCGCCCGGTACGACGACGCCTTCAACCCGAGGGCCTTCGGTGATCTGGTAGGTGTCTGGGGAGCGAGCACCGTGCTGATCGAATCGGGAGGATGGGCCGACGACCCCCAGAAGCAGTACCTGCGCAAGACCAATTTCGTCGGACTGCTGGCCGCCCTCGAAGCCATCGCCACAGGTGATTGGGAGGACTACGGTCCGGAGGTCTACGAGGCGCTCGCCTTCAACGGGCGGAGGCAGGCCGATCTGCTGATCCGCGGAGGCACACTCTCGATCCCGGGGCTCCCCGCGCTCCGTGCCGACGTGTTGGTGGACTACGATCGCCCGCTGCTGAAGGAAGGAGGGGTCATCGCCGACATCGGCGATCTCGATGGAGTCGAGGCGCAGGAGATCCTCGACGCAGCCGGGCTCTACCTGATTCCGTTCGGTGACGCCGTCGACGCAGGGGGCGGCCTGGCGGTCGGACGCCCAGCCCGCTTCCTGTTGGCGGAAGATCCCCTGGGCACCCGCATCCGTCTGCGATTCGACGGTGGCCTGCCGCGAAATCGCCGAGACCAGGAACCGTGAGCACCGAACGGCCGGCCGTCGGGGTGAGCAGGCGGGCACCCACGGCGGCGATCGGCGGGCTCGGACGCTATTCGAATCCCTCGTAGGCGGCATCGAGGTCTTCTTTCGACAGAACGCGGAAGGCCACGAGGGTCTCGGTGCGCTCGAGCCCGTCCACGCTGGTGATCCGCTCGGTCACCACGTCGGCGATGCCGTCCCATTCGGGCACGCGCACGGTGGCCACCAGATCCCACTCGCCCGTCACGGAATAGACCTCGGACACCCCCTCGAAGCCCACGATGGCGCGAGCAGCCTCGGAGACCTTGTCGGGGTGGCAACGAATCATCACGAGGGCGACGAACATGGATTCCTCCGGCAGGGTAGACGAAGCATTTCGCGGCAAGGTGGGCCGTCGAACGATGCCAGGCAAAGGGCCCGGCCAGAACCTTCACGGGCCGACGCACGTAGGAAAGGGGTGAGGCGCGACGTTGCCGCGCCCGGCCACGGCACTCCCGAGGAGACGAATGATGTACGACGAACTCGAACACGCCGCCGGTGCGGCGCCCCGCGCCGGTCGCTCGGTGCTCGCATGGCTGGCGATTGCGGGCGTCTCGCTGCTCTTTCTCGGAGTCGCGGGATCGATGCTCGCGTATCGAGCCGTGCGGAGCGAGATCCGTGAGATGACCGAAGCGTTCCGGGTCGACGCCGTGCGGCCGGCCCCCGTCGTGGCGCGCGCAGTCGCTCGTACCTTGAGTGAGATGGGAATCGACGATCGGCAGGCCGGGGTCGATGTCGCCGCGGTGGTGGCGCGGGCGTTGCAGAGCGACGGACTCGGTGGCCGCTCACGCGCGAGCGACCCCATGGGCGACGAAGGGCGCGCGGGCCAGGCCGATGGCGGGGACGTCGACGGCTTTCTGCGTATCCGCACCCCCGAGGGCGACCTGACGGCCGACCTGCGTGCCGGAGACCAGGGGGGATCGTTCGTCGTCCGAGGGCCCGACGGTGAGGTCGTGATCGATCTCACGGCAGACGCGACGGGAGGCAGGCTGGTGGTACGCGCCGACGGTGAGGTGGCCCGCTTCGGTGCGGGGCGCGAGGCGACGCCCCCCCCGGAGTGGCTTGGGGCCCTCGCCGAGGATGTCCCCGACCTGCACCCGGTCGTATCCGGCAAGGTGGGAGACGTCGCCTTCGGTGCCCTCACCTGGACCATCGATCGCAGCCCCGCAGAAGTCGTCGACGCCTATCGGGAGCGGCTGATCGAGGAGGGCTACCAGATCTCGGTCGAGCACGCCCTCACGGGGCTCGATGAACCCTCGGCATCGGTGATGGGTCGACAGGATGACCCCGATCGAACCGTTCTCTTCGCGGCAACGCTCGATGGGAGAGTGACCAGGGTGGCGCTGGGGTACGGATCCCGTGGCGACGGGGCGGGCCGCTGATCACGACGCGCCGTTGATCGCCACGAGAAGATCGCCCGGCTCCCGGGTGGGAGTGCCCGGGTCGTGGACATCGCGGCCTGGGGGCGCGATCCTGCGAAGATGTGTCCCCAACCTGTCCTTCGTCCCCCCAGCACCCTCATGCCCGGCTCCTTCGTCACCGTCCGTCCCGGGTGTGGGCGTCGGGCCGCGAGGGCCCGGAGAAGGGTGAAGCCATGAGCACCCCGCTCCGCATCGGAGTCGATGCCGGGTGTTGGGCCAACGGGCGCGGATACGGACGCTTCGCTCGCGAGTTGCTCACACACATGGTGCGCACCGCCCCGGACGACGAGTTCGTGTTCTTTCTCGATCCTGCCTCGGCACGGGTGTTCGAGTTGGAGGGCCCGAACGTGCGCCCGGTGCAGGTCGACCAGCGGGTGTCTCCGACCGAAGCCGCCAGTGCAGACGGAAGCCGGTCGGTCTTCGACATGCTTCGGTTCACGGCGGCCGTGGGGCGCTCGGAGCTCGACGTCTTCTTCTCGCCTTCGGTCTACACCTACTTTCCCCTGCCACCACGACTCCGTGCGGTGGTGGCCATCCACGACGCCATCGCCGAGCGGTTTCCCGAGCTGACCCTGCCGAGCCGGCGGGCACGGCTCTTCTGGAAGGCCAAGGTGGGACTCGCCGTGCGCCAGGCCACCCTGGTGCTGTCCGTTTCGGAGTTCGCGGCCGACGATGTCGCCGCCCGTGTGGGTGTCCCGCGCAACCGGATCCGGGTCGCCGTCGAGGCGCCCGCCGAGGCGTTCCGACCGGTCGAGTCGCACGATGAGATCGACCGCACGGCCCAACGATACGAAATCCCGTCCGGGGCTGAATGGTTCATCTATGTGGGCGGGTTCAATCCCCACAAGAACCTCGGCACCCTGGTTCGTGCCTACGCCCAGGCGGTCGCCCAGCGGAACCCCGATGAAGTGCCCTTCCTGCTCCTGGTCGGCTCACTCACCGGCGACACCTTTCACCGCAACACCGACGAACTGCGCACGGAGATCGAACGGGCCTCCCTGGAGCGGGTCGTCTGGCCGGGATTCGTGCCGGACGACGACCTGCGCCAGCTGTATGCCGGAGCGCTCGCCCTCGTCCTGCCATCAGAATGCGAGGGCTTCGGGCTCCCCGCGGTCGAGGCGGCGGCGTGTGGCACCGCCGTGATCGCCACCACCGAGAGTCCCCTCCCGCAACTGCTCGCCGGAGGCGGGCTCTTCGTCGAGCCCGGCGACGAGGCCGCGCTGACCGAAGCCATGACCACGCTGATGGACGACCCGGGGGCACGGGCGGCCTTCGCGGACGTCGCCCTGAGCCGCGCCGGCGATCTGTCGTGGGAGCGGTGCGCCCGCGAGACCCTGTCGGCCCTGCGGGAGGCCGCTCGGCCGAGCCGGTGAGCGCGGGTGCGGTGCCCCGTACCCGACCCGCAGCGACCCGATCCCCAGGTGGGCCAGCCTCGAGCGGCAGCCTCGGGAAGCTGCCTCGGGAGGAACCCTCGGCAGGAAGGGGCCTCAGACGTCGAGCTGCACCCCTCCGCGAACCCTGATGACACCCAGCACCAGAAGACCCAGCCCGTAGACCGCCGCGCCCAGCCCGATGCGCACCACCACGTGGACCCCGGGAACGGCAAGGAGCACAGCCGCCATCGCCAGCGCCGGAAACAAGGGCTTGATGAAGCGGCCGAGAGGCAGTCCAGGGAAGCCGAGCGTGCGGGTGAACGCCAGAGCCAGCCACGCCCGCATGAATTCGGTCGCGACGGTAGCCACCGCTGCACCCAGAATGCCGAAGGGGGGGATCAACACCAGGTTGAGCACGATGTTGACGGCCGCCGAACTCGTCGTGGTGCGCAACACCAGATCCTGACGCCCTCGCGCGATGAGCGCGACGATGGCGAGACTGCGCGCCAGTGACATCGGGACCGACCACACCAACACCGCCAGCGCCGCACTCGACGGTGCGTAATCGGCCCCGAACACCGCCGTGATCAGGTCGCTCGACACCATGGCCCCACCCACCGCGATGGGGAGGATCACGACGAACACCTGCGCGAATGCGGTCTGGAAGAGACCATCGGCGTCGCCTTCCTCTCGATCGAGCCGGGTGAGTGTCGGCAACAGGCTCTGGGCGTACGACCAACCCACATTCAGGAGAAAGCTCACCAGGGCATACGACACGGCGTACCAACCCACCTCGGCCCGCCCGTGGAACATGCGCAGGAACACCAGGTCCGAGTTGTAGATCAACAGACCCAGCAACGAGTGCCCGACCAGCGGCCAGGCACTTCGCCACAGGTCGTCCAGCCGCTGTCGGTCCCAGTGCGGTCGAATGCGAACGCCCTGGCTGCCCAGCCGGAACCAGAGCCAGGCGACGGCGAGCGCGTCACCAAGGAACTGGATCACCGGCACGAAGACCACGCGGTCCATGCCGTGGACGAACACGAGCACCAACGTCAGCATCAGGAGCTCGCCCCCGACCCGACTCAGTCCCACGGCCCCCGTCCGCTCGAGCCCGAGATGAACCCAACGGGTACTCAACGCGACCGGAATCAGGGTGAGCAGGAAGAGCGCGATCACCCGCCCCTCGACCGGCGGAAGAGCGACCCACGCCACGAGGGCCGCCAGTCCGCCGGCCACGAGGGCGAGGGCGACCCGCCCCGCGAGGTACACGCCGGCCAGATCGCCGGCCTGGTCGCGGGCACTCGCGACGCGCTGGACGCCGAGCGTCTCCACGCCGAAGTCGACGAAGCTCTGAAGGTAGAGGGTCACCCCCAGAGCCAGGGCGATGACCCCGTATCCGTCGGCTCCCAATACGCGAGCGAGATAGACCGACGCGCTGAAAGCCAGGACCCTGGCCAGGCCGTCGCCGAGCCCGAGCTTGGCGAAGTTCTTCGCGACCAACGCGTCGGAGCGACCGATGGGAGACCTGCGGCTGAAGTGGGCACGAAGAGGCGGCCGAAGCGACGTAGAATCGAATCATCCGACGGGGGGGCGCAACCCCGGAGCAGGCTCGACGGAGGGTGCTGCCGACACCACACACCGTTGCATCCGCGCAACGCTCATGGGCTCACGAGGTGCGGCGGCGGCGGTGGGACCCACCGGTCCGTTGAATTCCCGGCGGCGCCGTGCCCGCCCGTGCGGCTGGGTTTCGGGGCCGTACGCCCCCCGATCACGGCGCCGCGCGCCACGGCCGCCTTGCCCCTCCCCGTCGGGGTGCGGATCTTGCCGATTCAGCGATCCATCCCCCTGCCGTGACCCTCTTTTCCGCTGGAGCCTCCCGATGTCCGACCAGGGCCTCCTTTCCGTCGTCATTCCGGTCTACAACGAGGAAGACAACGTCGACGCCTTCTACGATCGGATGTCCGGCGTCGCCGACTCGCTCGACTCACTGGCCGTCGAGATGGTCTTCGTCGACGACGGAAGTCGGGATGGATCGCTCGAGAAGCTGACCCGTCTCTCGCAACACGATCCTCGAGTGCGAATCATCAAGTTGGCCCGGAACTTCGGCCATCAACTCGCGATCACCGCGGGGATCGACCGGGCTCGGGGCGATTGCGTCGTCGTGATCGATGCCGACCTGCAGGACCCGCCCGAAGCGATTCCCGCGATGGTCGAGAAGTGGAGGGAAGGATACGACGTGGTGTACGGGGTGCGTGAAAAGCGGGAGGGCGAGGGTGCCCTGAAGCTCCTGACCGCCTCGATGTTCTACCGGCTGCTGCGCAACATGACCAAGGTCGACATTCCCGTCGACGTCGGTGACTTTCGCCTGGTGAGTCGGCGTGCCGCCGACCAACTGAGAGGCATGCGCGAGCAGGATCGCTTCGTGCGCGGGCTGGTGAGCTGGATCGGGTTCGAGCAGACCGGCATCGAATACGTGCGCGACGCCCGGCATGCGGGCGAGACCAAGTATCCCTTCAGCAAGATGCTGAAGTTCGCCCTCGACGGGATCACGTCGTTTTCGACCGTTCCACTGAAGCTGGCGTCGTGGCTCGGGTATGCCGCATCGGCCTTTGCATTCCTGTACCTGGCCTCGGTCTTCGTCCAGAAGATGATGGGATACACCGTCGAAGGCTGGGCCACCATCATGGTGGCGATGCTGTTCCTGGGCGGTATCCAGTTGATCTGCCTCGGCATCATGGGCGAGTACATCGGGCGCATCTTCACCGAGATCAAGCAGCGGCCCCTCTACATCGTCGAGGACGATGCACACGCCGACCTGAGCCGCCCGCGTTGGGCCGGCGCCTCTCCGCCCGGGGGGCTACCACCGGCGCGTCTCAGCGAGGTGCGATGAAGCAGCCGGTTTTCACGGGGATCCCGGGCACGCCGCTGCGGATCTTCCTGACGCTGTGGATCGTCTACACGGCCCATTTCGCCACCGACTTCGTGCGCGAGCACTTTCTCGTCGTGAGCCTGGTCGACGATCACACCTTTCAGCTGGACCCCTACTACGGCATGCACCCCGACATCTTCCGCACGCCCGACGGCCATGCCTATCATGGCGCCAATCCCGGGGTGTCGATGATGGCCGCGGTACCCTATTTCCTGCTCCACCCCCTGGTCGACGCCATCGTCGAGCGCGAGCTCGCGGGACGCGCCGATCAGGTCGACGCCGGGGAGTACCAGGATCCACGCGAGGAGCGGCGCGAGTTCTACCGCATCGCCCGCACCAACGGGTGGGACGTTCGCTTCGGCCTGGTGGGCCTGATCACGCTCGCCCTCTTCATGGCGCCGCTGACGGCATGGAGCGCGGTGGTGCTCCACCGAACGCTGATCAATGCCGGCTTGCCTGCGGCCCAAGCGCTCGGGGGCACCCTGCTCTACGCTCTCGGCACGCCCATCTTCTTCCGCACCGGATACCTGAATCAAAACCTCGCGGTGGGCGTCTTCGCCCTCGTGGCGTTCTGCCTCCTCTGGGATCCGGGTGACAGGAGCCCTCGATCGGTCCGCACGCGCCATCTCCTGGCCGGCCTCTGCGGTGGGCTGGCACTGCTGTGCGACTACAGCGGGGCGGTGGCGCTGGCTCTGCTGGGCATCTACGCCATCTGGAGGCGAACCGACCATGTGCCGCTGAAGCGCGCGATCCAGGAGTCGCTCTGGTTCGGAGTAGGCGCCCTGGGGCCGATCCTGGTCTTGTGGTACTACCAATGGGCCGCCTTCGGCGACTTCCTGCATCCCCCCCAGCACCACATGCCACCCGTCGAGTTCAGCGATCTCGGATACCAGGGAGTCACCGGGCCCCAGTGGGACCTGGTCACGACGCTGTGGTTCGACCTCCGGTTCGGCCTGTTCGTGACCGCGCCGGTGCTGGCGTTGGGCCTCGTCGCACCCTGGTGGACGCTACGGGGACGAGGGTTCCTGGGACGGCGCGAACTCCTCTTCGCCCTGGGTTTCTTCGCGGCGTTCACGGCCTTCTTCTCGGCGGTGCAGTACACGCGCATCCAGTACTTCACCGGCATTCGCTACATCGTGCCCGTGATCCCATTCCTCTTGCTCGCCACTCTCGAAGTGCTGCGGCAGCTTCCCCGCTGGATCACCTATCTTCTGGCTTTCGGGTCGTTCGGCTTGAGTTGGATCCAGGCCATGGCCCGTATCCAGGAACAGGAGTCGAGCCTACTCGAACCCATCGCGCGGGTGGTGCTGGGCGGGCCCCAACTTCCTGCGCTGAAGACGCTGGAGCGTATGTCGACCTCCTACGTGCCCGGGGTGAGTGGCGGAGTGGATTCGCTCACCGTGCTCCTGGCCGTGGCCGCTCTCGTGTGGATGGTGTGGGCCGTGCGCACACCGGGCCGAAGTCTGGCAGCGGCCGAGCACCACCGGTGACCTCGGGCCCGGTGTTCGTCACGGGGGGGACCGGCTTCGTGGGCCGGGTCGTGCTCGAACGCCTCCGTGCGGCCGGCGCCGTCGACGTGCGTTGTCTTTGTCGCGACGTCGCGGGACTGGCCGCAGCCGGCGCGCTTCCTGCGGATTGGTCGGTGATCGCAGGTGATCTGCTCGCACCCGAGTCCTGGACCGACTTCCTCCCGGCCGGGGGAACGGTGCTCCACCTCGCCGCCGTGACCGGAAAGGCGCGAGCGCGCCGTCACCGCGCCGTGAATGCCGAAGCGACCCGGGTGCTCATCGCCCGAGCCCGCGAGGCCGGGGTCGAGAGGTTCATCTTCGTCAGCTCGATTGCCGCCACCTTTCCCGACACGCGTCACTATCCCTACGCCTCGGCCAAGGCCGCGGCGGAAGACGCCGTGCGCACCAGCGGACTCGATTGGGCCATCGTGCGCCCGACCCAGGTCTTCGGACCCGGCAGCCCGGTGCTGGCCGGTCTACGTGCGCTGGCCGGGGGGCCGATCGGGATCCGGTTCGGGCGCGGCACCGTCCGTATGCAGCCGGTCCATGTGGCCGACCTCGCCGATGCCCTCGTCGCCCTCCTGGAACGACCCCGACTGGGTGGCGTGACGGTCGAGATCGGAGGACCCGACATCGTGTCGGTGGCCCAGCTCCTTCGCACCATTCGTCGCATCCGACGCGATTCCATCGGACCCTGGCTCACGATCCCCCTCTGGCCGGTGCGCCCCCTGTTGGGGCTCGTCGAGCCCTGGCTCCTTCCGCTGCTGCCGCTGACCGCCGGACAGCTGGCCTCGTTCGTCGAAGACAACGACGGGACCGCGAGGGCCGGAGCCTTCGAGTTCGGTCCTGCGCCGACCCATGACCTCGAGGCGATGCTCGCCGAGCCGACTCCGCCATGACCGACCGGGATGACCCCCTCACCCTCGATCGGGAGTGCGACGTCTTCACCCGGGCGCTCACCGGAGGCAAGGCGACCCCCGCCCTCAGCCGCGCCTACCTCGAGGGCCACACGACGATCCCCTTGCTGGCCGCCGCCCGGCTGCGACCGCTCAGCGCAGTCGATCGAGCATCGCTCCAGCTGGCCCGCACCGGCCCATTCGGTACCCGCGCCGCCGACGCCTATGCACGCCTGTTCAGGCCCGGTGGGCCGCTGCGGCAGAAGCTGACGCTGGTCCTGGCGATCCTCGAACACGCACCACCGCACCACCTCCTGCTGAACACGGGCTCGGGGGTGGGTCGGGTGCGCGCCGGGCTTGGGCTGGTGGGGTTGGGAACGTCGTTCCTGGTCGCCCTCTCGGTGGGGATCGTCGCCCTCGCACCGGTGCACCTCCTGACCCGCCTCACCAGCGCGCCCGAGCTCGATGGGTAGGCTGGTCGTGGTGGGCTCGGGAGCCTCGGGTGTGCATTTCGCGCTCACCGCACTGCGTCGTGGCCAGCCGGTGACGATGATCGATGTCGGCCACCAGCGTCCCGAAGTCGTGGCCCGCGACGCATCGTTCCTCGGCCTGCGGGACGAACTGGCCGACCCGCTCGCCTACTTTCTCGGCGAGGCAGGAGAAGGTGTGGTGTTTCCTGGGTCGAGGGCCACCTACTACGGCTTTCCGCCGAGCAAGGCGTACGTGTTCAAGACCCCGGCGCGGTTCCGCACGGACACCGAGGGAATCACTCCCTCGTTCTCGTTTGCGCGGGGTGGCCTTGCCGAGGCATGGACCGCGGGCTCGTACGCGTACGGCGACGACGACCTCGCCGACTACCCCATCAGCTACGACGACCTCAAGCCGCACTACCAGGAGGTGGCGCGTCGTATCGGGGTCGGCGGGTGTGCCGACGCCCTCGCCCGCTTCATTCCCTTCGACGGGCCCTACCTCCCCCCCCTCGAGATGGACGCGCACTCGGCGCTGCTCCTCGATCGCTACGAGGCTCGGCGCCACCTGCTGGCGACCCGTCACCGCTTCTTCATGGGTCGCTCGCGGGTCGCCACCCTCAGCCAGGATCACGAGGGCCGCAAGGGATGCGCTCAGCTGGGCCGATGCCTCTGGGGTTGCCCCACCGAGGCCATCTACTCGCCGCTCTTCACCCTGCGTGAGTGCCTGACCCATGCGGCGTTCGACTACCGACCCGGTCTCCTGGTCCGAAACTTCGAGGTCGGAGAGGGCGGCGCCGTCACCACCGTGGTCGCCACGCCCGTCGAGGGCGGTGATGCGGTGCGGATCGAGGCCGACCGACTCGTGCTCGCGGCCGGGGCGCTCGGCACCACCAAGATCGTGCTCGATTCGATCTACCGACATTCGGGTGTCGTCGAGGAGGCCGGTGGCCTGATGGACAACCGGCAGATCCACGTACCCTTCCTGACGCCTGCCCTCGTGGGCTCATCGGTCGAGACGGCGGCCTACCAGTTCCACCATCTGGCGTTCGGTGTCGAGCGGGACGACCCGCGCGAGTACGTACACGGTCAGATCACGACTTTGCGTGCGGCGTCGATCCACCCCATCGTCCAGAGCCTGCCCTTCGATCTGAGCACATCCGTTCGCGTTTTCCGGCACCTGCGGGCGGGGCTGGCCGTGGCCAACGTCAACCTCCACGACACGCGACGCGATCGCAGCCGGGCGACCATCCGGCCACGGGGTGAGGGAGCGGACACCGAACTCGTGCTCGACTACGTGGATGATCCGGGCGAAGACGAGCGCAGCTCCCGAGCCGTGGCCGACGTGAAGCGGGCACTGCGCCGTCTCGGCTGTTTCGTGCCCCCGGGCATGACTCGCATCTTGCCGAAAGGGACCAGCGTACACTACGCGGGAACCCTGCCGATGTCGGCTACGCCACAGCACCTCGCCACCGCCCCCGATGGCCGCAGCTGGGATTTTCCGAATCTGTACCTGGTCGACGGAGCCGTGTTGCCCTTTCTCCCGGCCAAGAACCACACCTTCACCTTGATGGCCAACGCAGTGCGGGTCGCCCGGTCCATGCTGGATTGACACCGGCAGGGTCGCGTCGGGTGGCTCCCGTCCGGGCTCAGGTCGTTGCGAGTGCCCGCAACTCCCGTGCAGCCGCCACCGCCATCAGGCGCCACCGGAAGGCCGAGGTACCCCAGGCCTCGAGGCGGCCCGGTTCGCGAAGGTAGAACATGTCCAGGCGGGGAACCCGGTGAGGCGGATGGCCGTCACGGACCGACCGCATCCGGGTCGTGACGGCGCGGTCGAAGATGTCGGACACGCAGGACACCACCCCGTGATCGAGCGCACCATAGGGATAGGCGAACGACGTGGGGCGTACGCCTGTCCGGCCCTCCAGATCGAGAGCGCACCCGCTCACCTCGTCCTCGATCCGCGCCGCCGAGAGTCGGGGTAGACGCGGGTGCACCCGGGTGTGCCCGCCAAGTTCGATCCCCTGCTCCGCCATCTGCCCGAGGGTATCCCAATCCATCAATGGAAGTCGGGGGATCCCCGGGTGGTCGACTCCACCCCAGGCGTTGGTGCGACCCACCCGCCCCGTGACGACGAACACCGTGGCCGGTAGCCCGCGGTGACGGAGGATCGGAGCAGCCACGGTCGCGAAATTTTCGAAGCCGTCGTCGAAGGTCAGTGCCACGGCATCGCCTTCTCGGGGCACCGCCACGAGTTCGGCGAGCGACACGACCGGCGGACCGTCGCGGGCCAGCCAATCCATCTGCGCCTCGAAGACGGCGGGATCGACCGAGACAGGCGATCCGGAGGTATCGAGGGAGTGGTAGGTCAGAACGGCCCGCATCCGCTCATCCCTGCGCGGCGATTCGCCTGCGCTGATCGGCCACGACGTCGTCGATGATGGCGGTCAGCGGGGTCCTGGGCCTGAATCCGATGGCGGCCTCGAGCTTGGCGACCGAGGGCACACGCCGGAGCATGTCTTCGAACCCTTCGGCGTACGCCTCGGCGTAGGGCACGTTGACGATCTCCGAGGTGCTTCCGGCAGCGTCTCGCACCAGTTCCGCCAAATGGGTGATGGTGACCTCTTCGTCGGTGCCGATGTTGAACACCTCACCGATGGCAGCCGGTGTGTCGAGCAACCGGATCACGGCCTCGACGGTGTCTTTGACGTGGCCGAAGCACCGGCTCTGTTCACCGGTGCCGAACACCGTGATGGGGCGGCCGGACAACGCCTGAGAGACGAAGTTGGGTAGCACCATGCCGTAGCGACCCTTCTGCCCGGGACCCACCGTGTTGAAGAAGCGGCAGATCACGACCGGCACACCACGTTCTCTCCAATAGGCCAGTGCCAGCCACTCGTCGAGGGCCTTCGAACAGGCGTAGGCCCATCGCGAATGCTGCGTCGATCCCAGGGTGATGTCGGCGCCCTCTTCGAAGGGTACGTCACGGCTCTTGCCGTAGACCTCCGAGGTCGAGGCCACCAGCACCCGCTTCTGCTTCTTGGCGGCCGCCCCCAGCACGACCTCGGTGCCGCGGATGTTCGTCTCGATGGTGTGGACGGGCTTCTCGACGATCAGGCGCACGCCTACGGCAGCGGCCAGGTGAACCGTCACATCGCAGCGGTCCACCATCTCGGTCACGAGGGGCACGTCGATGACCGACCCGATACGGTAGTCGAACCCCTCACGCCCCGTGAGGTCTTCGAGGTTGTCCATCGTGCCGGTCGACAGGTCGTCGAGCACGAGCACCCGATGGCCCCGATCGAGCAATGCACGGGAAAGATGGGATCCGATGAACCCGGCTCCGCCGGTGACGAGCACCTTCATTCTGCCTCCGAGTCGGTCAGTGCCGCGACCACGTCACGCCGATCCCGGCGCTGGGCAGCCCGACGAACGATATCCAGATACTGTGGCACCACCACGCTCTCGACCCATCGTTCCCGAAACGCCTGATGCCCACTGTGAGCCAGACGCCGCCGGTGGTCCGGATCCGACTGAATCCGCCGCATGGCGGTCAGCAATCCCTCATCATCGTCGAAGAGCTCGCCGCCACCCGATGCTGCGACGATCTCGGGAAAGGGCCCGAGACGCCGCGCAATCACCGGAGTACCGAAGGAGAACGCCTCGATCAGGATGATCCCGAAGGTCTCGAAACAAACCGAGGGCACGATCAGCGCCAGGGTATGTTCGTAGTATCGGCGCAGCTCCTCGAAAGACACACGTCCGAGAAAGTGCACCCGCTCGAGGTCGGCCCCGAGCGCCTTCAGGTGCGACGCATACTCGCCGTCGCCCGCGATCAGGAGATCGGCGTCTTCGTACTGCCCGAACAGCGGAATGACATCGTCGAGACCCTTGATCTGCTCGAGCCTGCCGACGAAGAGAAAATAGGGTCGCTGCCAGGGTGACGTGGAGCGAGGGGGGTCGGCCTCGGTGGTGGCCGTGACCTGCGAACGGGTTCCGGCCGAGAGCGGCAAATCCCGCTCCGGGTCGGGAAGAAAGTACGGCAACACCTCCATCTCATGCGCGAATCCGAACTCACGATGCTTGTCCCGACTGAACGCACTCATGGCGATGAAGGCGTCGACATGCTCGAGCTGGCGCTCCATGAATCCCGTGTAGCGATAGAGTTGGGGAGGTCGGTGATAGTGAAGCGCGCAGCGAATGCATTCCCGACCATCACAGCGCTCACGGCGATGGCGCCAGAGCACGTGCATCGGACACACCAGCCAGTGATCGTGCGCCATGTAGAGCCGTACCGCGTCCCCTCCGTACGACAGGATGCCGGGCCCGCCCACCAGGGTGACGTTGTGGAAATTGACCACGTCGAACCGTCCATCGGCCAGGATTCGCCGGATCCGGGCACCGTTCACCACCGGACGTCCGGTCTGTTGCGTGAGGAGCGTCGAGAGGGGTCCCACCCCGGAGCGGAGACGGACGACCTCCACCCCTTCGGGTTCCGGCCCCGGCTCGGGCTCCGGCCCGGCATGGAGCAGATTGTAGGCGTCCACATCGTGGATCACCGTGACCTGGTGACCGCGCCGCGCCAGGCCACGGGCCAGACGCTGGATTCCGATCCCGTCACCCCCGAAGTTGTGGGGTGGATAGAAGGTGGTCGGAAAGGCGAACCGCAGCGGTCTCAAGAGGGAGTGCCCCGTCTCGGCGTGTCGCCGTCTTCGAGTCGTCCGAGCACGAACGCGAGTCCACCGCCGACCAGACCTCCACTGATGATCACACCCTGGAAGACCAACCCGGCGGCCACCGCGAGCACGGGTTCGACGCCGAACGGCGCCAGCAGTGCGGCCAGCGCCGCCTCCCGCACACCCAACCCGCCCTGCGTCAGGGGAAGCAGCGCCGAAAGCTTGGCCATGGGCCAGGCGAAGAGCCAGGCCGTCAAGGCGATTTCGATGCCGCACGCCCTACCGAGCCAGGCGCTGAGCAACACGAGCAGCGTCTGGAGCGAGATGCCCAACGCGAGGGCCACCACCACCTGTCCCGGACGCGCGAGCATGGCTCGCACGGAGCGACGGGCCTTCACCAGCACCCGACGGAGGCGGTAGGGAAAGCGACGCACCGGGAGCACCGCTCCCGCTATCATCGCACCCACGCCGGCGGCCACGAGGATCCCGAGCAGCACCCAGAACACCCGGCGTCCCTCGGCATCGAGAGCGCGGGGCAACAGCAGGACTCCCATCCCCGCCACTGCCGCCAGAGCGAGCACATCGAGGCTACGGTCGACTACACTTCCGATCACCACACCGCTCGGCGAGCGCGCCAGTCTGAAGGCGAGCCCGGCCCGTATCACATCACCCCCCACCAGCGAGGGCAGGAAGGTGTTGCCGAAGAGTCCGTAGTAGTAGCACCGTACGGCGGATCGCATGCGCAGCCCCCCCTGGGCGGAGTTCACCAACATCCGCCACTTGGTGATCCCGAGCAGGTGGAGCGCGAGGTAGGTCGGCACCGACAGCAACCAGACCGCGGTGGGGATCCGCGCCAGCGCGGCGCGCAGCTCGCTGAAGGGCAGGAACGAGAAGAGCAGCGCCAGCACGACCGCGCTTCCCGCCAGACGGAGAGCCACCCGCTTGCGAGCCTTCTTGCGGGTCTCGGGGTCGGGCGTAGCGAGAGTGGGGCGGCTCTCCACGAGGGTACTCACCCGTCGTCGTCTCCGCTGGAGGTGGGGCGCTCGAGGCGCGCCTCGAGCCGCTTCAGGCGGTAGATCGTGTCTTCCTGGATCTTGCGACTGGCGCTCATCAGGTCGGCGAGAAGCCCGATCAACAACACCTGGAATCCCACGATGATGAGGATCGCGGCCAGGATCAGCGACTGCACGTGGCCGACCCGCTGCCCTACCGCGTAGAAGTAGAGGAACCTCAATCCCGGGAGCACTCCGAGCGCGACCAGCAGAATGCCGATGGCTGTGAAGACCCGGAGTGGGCGGTACATCGTGTAGGCCCGCACGATGGTCGCACCGGATTTGCGGATGTACTGGGGAATGCCACGCATGAGCCGCGAGGGACGGGTCTGCGCATTGACCGAGATGGGCACGAACTCCACCGGCGTGCCCTGGCTGCCGGCCTGGATCAGCGTCTCGAGCGTATACGAATAGTCCGAGAGCACCAGGGTGCGCAGGGCCGCATCGCGGGTGAAGGCACGAAAACCACTGGTGGCGTCGGTGGTCTCGACCCCCGAAGCCTGCGCCACGACCCAGCTGCCGAGCCTCTGCAGTCGCCGTTTCAACGGCCCGAAGTGGGCCAGGGTACCCACGCCCCGATCGCCGACGACGATCTCGGCACGGCCGGCCTGGATCGGCTCGACGAGCTTTGGAATGTCTCCGCCGTCGTACTGATTGTCGGCATCGGTGTTGACGATGATGTCGGCGCCCGCCGTGATGGACGCCTCGAGTCCCGCCCGGAAGGCGGCAGCGAGGCCCCTGTTGCGGCTGAAGCGCACCACATGCGCGACCCCGTGGGCTCGCGCCACCTCGGCGGTACCGTCGGTGCTGCCGTCGTCGATCACGAGGATCTCGATGTGGTCGATACCCGCGATCGACTTCGGCAGCGCCGCCAGTGTGGCCGGAAGCGTTTCGGCCTCGTTCAGGCACGGGATCTGGATGATCAACCGGGTCATGTCGTACCCCCACCATTTGCCGTCTTTGCCAACCGGCACGCGAAGATGTCGCCGTCGCCCACCGTGCCGCGGAACCGGGCGGCATCGTCGCACTCCCTCTCAATCAACGCCCACACATCCGGAAATCCATCGACAGTGTAGCGCGGCATGGCATAGAACAGCCATACGGACGAATCGGCCCGGACTGCATCGAGTTCGTCCCTGTTGGCGACGCCAGGCCAATCGAGCCCCAGATAGGTCTGGTAGGGGAGCTCGGTCACACCGATGGTCCGGACCGCTTCGTCGGGCGCCCGGTGGGCCTCGAGATAGGCCACTCCCCCCTCGAAGTCCTGCTTCGGGTACCGGTAGTTGTAGGGGAGACTCAGGACCGAACCCACGATCACAGCCACCATGAGGGCCGTGCCCACCGTTTCGGCGCGCCAGCGGACGATCGGGAGACGGGCCACCCATCCGGCAAGCCAGAAGGCGCCCTCGACGAGGATCAGGACCACGAATCCCGCCATGAAGAAGAAGAAGCGCGGGTACATGGTACCGCGCGCCAGCGCCGCTCCCAGGACGGTGACGATACCCGGTGTCACGACCAGACCGAACACCACGGGACTCTGGCGGAACAACCGCCAGCACCCGCCTCCGAGATAGGTGAGCACGAGCGCCACTCCGAGGGTGGGCCCGAATCCGACTTGAAGCATGCGGAAGGCCTCGGCGAGAGCCCACCGCCGGGTCGAGATGCCGACCATGGTCGTGGGTGCATCGAAGTAGGCCCACACCTGCGTCAGGACCGGCCCGTAGAGCACCAGGGTCACTGCAGCCGCTCCGACGAAGGCCGTCGCCGCCAGAGGCCAGGTCACACGCCATTCCTCATCGCGCCTCAGCAGGAGGACCGCGACCACCGCAGCCTGCCCGAAGGCCAGGAAGACCATCGTCAGGTGTGTGTAGGCCCCTAGCCCCACGAGCACCGCGTAGCCGATGAAATAGCCCCAACCCCCCGTTCGCAGTCCGCGGATCAGGGCCCAGGTGGCCACGACCGCGAGAAAGGCGAGGGTCGAATACCCGCGGGCGTTCTGCGAGAACCAGACGTGATGGTACGAGACCGTCAGCAGGGCGGCCGACAGCAAGCCCGCGCGTCGATCGGCCACCTCCCGTACCAGGACGTACAAGGCGGGCACCGTGGCCGCCCCCAGCACGGCGGCGGGCAGCCGGATCGACCACGCCGACTCACCGAAGATCCGCAGCGATGCGTGGGCGAGAATCGAGTAGAATGGATGCTGCGTGTCGCCCGTGAAGACGGTGAACAGCTCGCTGAAGGGCATCCGGAACGCATCGATCAGCGAGTAGATCTCGTCGAGCCACAAACCGGATCCCAGGTGTACCAGCCGCAAGACGAGCGCGACGCCCGTCAGGCCGACCAGGGCGGCCCACGGGATCGCCGAGGGTGAGCCTTCGGCGGAAGTGGTGTGGGGAGGGACCATCGAGCTTCAGTCCTCGACGACGTGGGTCGCGAAGATTTCACGGTACGCCGCCCACTTGGCGCTGTCGAATCGGTCGCCGTCGAGGCAGTCGACCGCCGAGTAGGCCATGAAGAGCGCGTGATGCGTGTTGTCGTGGGCGAAGAGCCCCTGCCGTCCGTAGCTGAGGAAGCCGTCGAGGCTCTCGACCCAGCGATCCAGCACTCCCAACGGTCGCTCATAGCCGCTGAGATAGATCGGATAGGCCTGCGGCAGGCGGCGGCTGAACACCGACCGAGGCGCGGGGACCGCAGGGAGCCCGGCCCGGCGCATGTCCTCGAGCACGAGGGCCTCGAGCTGGGCGTCGTCCATCGACCAGATCTCGTCGCCCTTCGAGCAGGGAAGCTCGGCACACAGCGTCGTACGACCGCGGGGCTCGCTGACGCCGTAGTAGTTCTTCGGCTCCGACAGCCGGGTCGTATGGATATGCGCTTCGGGAAAGTAGTGGGCGTCGGTGCCGGTGAACTGATCGATGTCGAGTTCCAGGTAGACCAGAACCATGGCCCGGTACTGGATCTGGCTCGCGGCCTCGAGCACGGCGGCGGGAGCTGCGGGCTCGATCATGCGGGCCACCAGGGTGACGGGGATGGTCGACCAGACCTGGTCGGCCTCGATCGAGCGCGACTGCCCGTCGGGGCCCGTGGCGCGCACGATGGTGCGATCCCCCTTCGCTTCGGGCCGCACGATGCCCGCCGCCGACCACCCGGTGAGCATCTCGGCGCCCTCACGCTCGGCCGCCATCCCGTAGGCCTCGCTGATCTGCCCGTAACCCTTGCGCGGATAGTAGAACTTGCCCGCGCCCGGCGGTTTGGCCAGTCGCTTCACCAGCTTCGTGAAGGTCCCTGCGGTGACCCTCTTGCGGGCCTGGATGCCCGAGAGCTCTTCGGGCTCGTGTCCCCAGATCTTGCGTGCGTACGGAAAGTAGAAGTGCTCGCAGATCGTCGGCCCCAGATTGGCGCGCAGTACCGACGCGAAGCTGCCCTCCCCCGGCGGCCGGCCCGGCAGGCTCCGCCGGATCATGTCCCAGGTCGCGCCCACTGCGAAGGCCCGGTCCAGCCTGAGCATCAGATCGACCGGCTTGAGGGGAAAGTGCAACCACTTGCCCCGTAGGCGGATTCTTCCGTGGCGCACCCGATGGGCCAGGTCCCCCTCGAGAAGCCGGGTGATGTCGGCGAGGATCTGGGGATCACACGCCGCGTGGAGCCTGTGGCTGCCGTAGTCGAGGTATTGGCCGTTGGCGAAGAAGCTACCGGCATTGCCACCGTAGACTTCGTTGCGCTCGAGAAGGGTGACGCTCGCCTTGTCGTGGCGACGGAGTTGATAGGCGGCGCCGGCACCGGCAGGGCCCCCTCCGAGAATGACGATGTGAGGTTTGGACATGGAGCTCGAATATCGGGAGAGTGTCGTGCCCACGCATCACCTGCGGGCACCGTTGCCACAGCACTGCGAGCCCTGGCGACCCCCGGTCGTCGCGGAGTTCCGCGGTCGACGACAGCGGGGGCCGCCTGCGGGCCCGGGCTTGCGACATGGAGAAGCAAGCCGTGTACCGTGGCTTCAGTCTCGGCAGATACGGCGTTGTCCGTAAGAGGCGCCGACCCGAGCGAGCAACGCCCCCCTTACCCCTGCTCGTCGGCCGAGGGACCGTAGATCGCGGGGACCGGTTGGTCGAGGAGTCGAAGGTACACCCCGAGTTGAGCTCGGTGATGGATGGCATGGCTCAGCACGAACCCCCGGAGAACGGCCATCCTGGGCATGCTGAACACGATCTCGCCTCCGCTCTTCAGCGACCACGTCTCCATGAGATCGTCGTGGGTGGCGCCGGCGAGGGCGACCTTCGCCTGTTCGACGTTCTCGTCGAAATGCTCCAGGAGCCCGGCGACGGTGTCGGGTGTGTGCGGCTCGTAGGGGCCGTCCATCTCGAACACGTCCTGATGAACGGTGATGTCCACCCACGCCGGAATGTCGGCGAGGTGGGTTGCGAGCTGCAGGAGCGAGTAGGACTTCTCATGGGGTTTCCAATCGCCCCGATCGAACGGCACCCGCTCGAGCGTCTTGCGCGTGAGCGAGGCCTCGTGCTCGAACTCGGGGATCATCATCTTTCCATCCATACCGCCACCTCCACCGGGGGACACTGAAATTGGTTTGTGACCATACCGAACAAAAACCGAATCCGCAACCCGCCCCTCGGCTCGCTCGCCCCCCTCAGGTGACCTGGCCGTGAGTGGGCTCTACTTCTTCAATGTCACCGTGCATGTGTTCGCGGCCTTGTTGTGGCTCGGCGGCATGTTCTTCTTCGTCGCGGTGGGGGCCCCGGTCCTCCGGCAGGTGGAGCCGGCCCCGTTGCGAATGGAGCTCTTCCGTCGGCTGGGGGAACGCTTCCGGCGGGTCGGGTGGGCGGCCGTGATCGTACTCGTCGTGACCGGCACCCTGAACCTCTGGTTCCGGGGGGTTCTCCACTGGGACCTCCTCACCAGTGGGGACTTCTGGGCCAGCCCCTGGGGCCGGGCGCTGGGATGGAAACTCGTGGCCGTCAGCGCCATGCTCGCCTTGCAGGCGATCCACGACTTCGTGGTGGGACCGCGCACCACCAGCTTGCCGGTCGGCTCGCCCGAGGTCGCCCGGTACCGGCGCCAGGCCGCGTGGCTGGGCCGTCTCAGTGGGTTGATCGGCATCGTGCTCATTCTCGCAGCGGTCCGTCTCGCGCGGGGTGGGTAGCGCCCGGCCCGTCGTCCGTGGGCCGGGGCCTTCCGCGGCCGGCGAGATGCCCGCCCCAAAGCGGACGGTTCACAGGCTCTTCAGGTATTCGATCAGATCGACCCGCTGCTGGGAGGTCAGGCCGAGCCCGAGACACGACTCGTAGTGAGCCACGACATCGGCTGGGGTCTCGGCACTGCCGTCGTGGAAGTACGGAGCGTGCTGCCACAACGCGCGCAGGGGTGTGGTACGGTACATCCCCGTTCCCGCGCGGCTGGCCAGCATGGGATCCATGCAGGTCTCGGCCGGCTGGTGAAGCCGCACGGCCGCGTCGGTCAGAAGGGGGCCGGTGTGGCAATCCGCACACCCCACGGTCTCGAAGACCTGACGACCCCGCTGTGCTCCCGCCGCATCGAACGAGCCGGCCGGGGGGGGAGGCGCCGTCAGGCTCAGCTGGTACTCGAAGAGCGGTTGGAGCAAGGGGGTGACCCGATCCTCGTGCCAATCGACCGCCACCCCGATGCGTGGATCCTCGAAGTCACCGTGGCCATGCATCTGTGTCACCGCGACATAGGCGTTCCAGTACGACACGGGTCCGTCCCCGGTGAAGGTCTCGAGCGCGACTCCGTCGAGACCGTAGGCCGGCGGAATCACCACCGGGTCGTTGATGCCATCGATGTTGAACCGGGGATCGTACATTCCCGGACCCCAGGAGGTGAGCACCGCCTGGGCAGCGGGGTCCTGGAAGAACGGAGACAACGAGACGATGAGCCCCGGATCGAGATCGAGGTTGGGCCAACCGTCGAGTCGCTTCCCGATCCCCGGGATCACGGAGTTGTCGACGGTGGAGTGGCAGAGCGCACAGGTGATCCCCACGCGGGTGAGATTGCCCGCGTCGTCGACCTCTCCCTGCACCCCCACCACCGCGTTGAGCCGGATCAGCTCGACGGTCGTGGCGGGATCCGAAAGGTCGGCTGTCTGGAGGATTCCTTCGGGAAGGACATCCGAGTCCACCTTGAGGCCCACCGTGAGAGCCGTCAACGGATCGACGGCGGTCTGGATGACCTCGTTCATCGACAAGGTGTCGGTCCACCATGTCTCGTTGCCGTAGGTCTCGAAGCGAAACACCTCCTGGGGATCCGGCGGTGGAAGGGGGGGTTCGCCGGAGGTAGGCAGGTCGTTGCAACCGGCGAAGGCGATCGTCACGCACACGAGGGCCCAGGGGGCGACGGTCCAGCGTTTCATGGTGTGTTCCGGGTTGAGGATCGAAGGTCGACGATGAGACTGGCCTCCATGACCGGATGGAAGGCGCAGATGTACGTCCCGACACCGGGTCCGCCGACGACCATGCGCCAGCTCTCGCCTTGAGCCAGAGGCGGCGAGGTCCATGCGGAATCGGGTGAGGTGGCCGTGTGTGGCACGAAATCCCGGTTGATCCAGACGATCGTGTCGCCTGGATGCACCCGGAGCTCGGTCGGATGGAAGGCCATGTCACGGATCTCGACGGTGTGGGTCCGGGACGGGACGGCCCCCGCATCCCGCGCGGCGTCACCCCCGCACGCCAGGAGCAGCGGACCGGCCCACAGCACTTTCAGCATGCCGAATGCGGGTCGGGCTCTCATCGCCCGGCAATCTCGGCACTCAACCGCCGCGCGTGCTCGAGATGCGCACGCAACGCAGGCACCACGGCAACCAGAAGCTGCTTCAGTTCGGCGTTGGAGGTGTTGGGAACGAGGGTCGATTCCACGGCCGAAATCACCGTCTCGTGGTAGGAGACCTCGTTCTCCATGTAGGCGGCATCGAAGGCCGCACCCTGCAGCGTCGCCAGATGCTCCCGCACCTCCGACGCCTCCGCGGCGAGCGCGCGACTGGTCTCGTTCTCCTTCGGGGTGACGCCAAGGCGTCCGGCGAGTGCAGCGGCCTGCTCGATGACTCCCTTGTGGTCGCGGATCATCGTCTCGGCAAACGACCGCACCGCCGAGTTGGACGACTTCTCGAGTGCCAGCTCTGCTCCCGTGACATCGAGTTGGTTGGCGGTCACGGCAATGTGCGCGATGGAAGCGTCATCCAGACCCTGTGCAGAGGCGCTGGGAGCCCCGAGGAGCAGAAAGATCAGGACCAGCATCGCAGGAAAGCGGTTCATCGTGGTCTCCTCGCTCATGAGAGCGGAGTCGAAGGTGGGAAACGTTGACATGGAGCAACGTTGACACGCTTTTCCCCATTTGTCAATAACTTACTTGTAAAAGAGTAGAATCCTTGCGTTCCCTTGCATTTGGAGCCCTCTCACCGTCATCTTGGAGTACGAACGGTCATTTCGATCCCCTTTGCCCCACGCGCCATGGACCCGCAAACACGTTGGCTCGAACGCCTCGTCGGCGGCACGCGTCAGGCCGTCCTGGAATTGCTGTTGCGGTCGGATCGCACGGTCCAGGAGATTGCCGACGAGATCGGCGTGAGTGGCAATGCGATCCGCGGTCACCTGGCCGCGCTGGAGCGGGACGGCATGGTGATCCAGAGGGCCGTGCGCCGGGATACCGGGGGCAAGCCGGCATCCGTGTACGCGCTGTCTCCAGACGCCGACGAGTTGTTCCCCAAGGCGTATGCCTTCGTGCTCGAGGGGCTGCTGGCGGTCCTCGAAGACAGAGACGGTGCGGAGCGTGTGCAACAGGTGCTGGCCGAGGTCGGCGCTCGCGCCGCCAACCCGACCGTCGGCTCGCCCGAAGATCGGGTCGAGGCGGCCGCCGAAGTCCTCCGTGCTCTGGGCGGCACGGTCGAGGTCCGGCGTGAGGGCGACCATTGGAAGATCGAGGGGTTCTCGTGCCCGCTGTCGGCGGTGACGGCCGACGACGCCCGCGTATGCGGCCTGGCCGAGTCGCTGGTGGAGCGGACCACGGGCGGATCCGTGCGGGAAGTCTGCGCACGAACGCCGCGACCACGCTGTGCCTTCGAGATCTCGTTTCCGGCCGATCCCTAGAGCCCCCGGGTCCCGCCCACGGCGCCGTCACCGGTACTGTAACGTTTCCCGGTGTTCGCGAGACTGATCTTCGAGGCGACCCGTTCGGGTCCCAAAGATCTCTGCTTGACCGTCGGGCCCCCCCCCACCACACTGGCGGCGGGGGGCCCGACTCCACATTGGGCCTGGACACTCACGATGTGCACTCCGAATGAAATCCGCCGACGGCTCGGCGCCCTGGTGGCCCGTTACGCCAGCGAGGTCGAACGGCTGAGCGCCGGTACGCCCTCCGACGGCGGAGATCAGCCCCTGTCCGAGCTCACCCACCATCTGGGACTTCTCCTGGCGGGAGCCGCACCCACCGCCCTCGCCACGGTGCGTCCCGGGGTGGTGGGGTACGGCTCGCGCGTGGTCGTCGACGACCTCGCGACCGGGGAGACCACCACGCATCACGTGATGGCGAGCACGGCCATGGATTTCGAAGCCGACCACGTGAGTGTCGAGTCGCCACTCGGTGCCGCCCTGCTCGGCGGGAGCCCGGGCGCCGTGGTCCAGGTCGAGACCCCCCGGGGTCGCCGTCAGTTGCGGATCGTTGCCCTGCAGTCGCTCCTGGAGCTGCTCGACCAGCTGGACCTCCAGGAAGACAGCCTCATGGCAGGCGCGGGCCGATGACCCGAAAGGTCGATCATCTGGTGGTCGGAGCCGGGATCGTCGGGGTATCGATCGCCGATGCCCTGGCGCGGGAGGGGGCGAAGGTGGTCGTCATCGACCGCGGCGGGATCGGCCGGGGGTGCTCGGAGGGCAACGCCGGCTGGGTGACGCCCTGCTTCGCCATGCCCTTGCCCCGGCCCGGCCTCTTCTGGACGGCGCTGCGTTGGATGGCCGATCCCGGCAGCCCGTTCTACATGCAACCGCGACCGACGCCGGCGCGGCTGAGGTGGTTGCTCGACTTCGGCCTGTCGATGAGCAACCGCAAGTTCCGCCGGGGCACCGGGCCCCTGGTCGAATTGTCGCGGTACAGCCTCGACGAGTACGCCCGGATCGACCGGGACGCACCCCACCGGCTGGATCTGAACCGCCAGGGGCTCCTCATGCTCGCCCTCACGTCACGCGGATTCGATGCGGCCCGCGCGGATGCGGAGATCCTCTCGGATTTCGGCGTCCGCGGCGAGATCCTCGAAGGTACCGATGCCCACCGCGTCGAGCCCGCCCTGTCCGGGGGTCTCTCCGGAGCGGTATATTACCCCGACGAGGCGCATCTCCGGCCCCTGCAGACCGTCGAGGCCATTGCCGAGCGAGCTCGGCGAAGCGGTGTGAGCTTCGAAGGCCTCACCGAGGTATACGACTTCGACGTGTCCGCTGGACGTGTGCACGAGGTGGTGACGACCCAGGGTCGGATTTCACCGCAGAATGTGGTGCTGGCCACGGGCTCGTGGTCGATGGCTCTGGCACGACGGCTGGCCTTGCGGGTACCTGTTCTCGGAGGAAAGGGATACTCGATGATGGCGAAGGCACCGAGCCCTGCCCCCCTGATACCGATGATGATCCTGGAACGGAAAGTGGCGATCACCCCGTATGGCGATGAGCTGCGGCTCGCCGGCACGCTCGAACTGGTAGATGGTGATGATTCGATCTCACCACGCCGGGTCGAGTCGATCTGGCAGGGTGCCAACGCCGTCTTGCCCCTCACGGGGTCGCCACCGGTCGACCGCATCTGGCGGGGCTTGCGACCCTGCACGCCCGACGGCCTGCCCATCATCGGGCGGGTCCCGGCATTGTCCAACCTCTTTCTGGCCACCGGCCACGCGATGCTCGGCGTCCAGACTGCACCGGCCACCGGTCGGCTCGTGTGTGACCTGATGCTCGGGCGGGAGCCGACCTTCGATCCGGCGCCGTTTCGGCCGGAGCGGTTCCTGTGATCCCGGTCATGCCGCCGAGGATGTGCGCCAGAAGCGAAGCCGCCCCTCCACCCGGCTAGCTCCGCAGTCGCTCGGCGGAAGCAGGCTGTGCGCTTCCAGTTCGAGAACCTCGGTGTCGCCGTGCTGGTGATGCCCGGTCGGAGTCACAGCCACAGTGAGCGATTGAACACGGTCGCCGAGCCGTAGGCGGCCGGCCACCAGCGTTTCGCCGTCAGGGCCCAACTGCATCGCCGACCCCTGGAAGGCGAAGCCGAAGGGCAGGACTTCGTCTTCGTGTCGCGTAGCCTGCGGCTGGAGCCGAACGGAGAATCGGCTCCCCTCGAGGGCATCCGTTCTCAATTCGACCCATCCCCGGGCACCGCCGAGAGCGAGACTCCGGAGGCCGGTTTCGGGAAACTCGAGGCGCAGATCGCAGCCCGCAGGATCGAGGGTCCAGTGGACGGCTTCGGGACGCACGAGACGACGGTTCGATGAGAGGATCACAGCGACCACGATGAAGGGACACACCGGCTACTGACCAACAGTCTCGGCCACCGCCAGTTCGTTACACGGGGCCTCGAGCCCACCCACCGGATACGAGAGAAATGAACCCCACCAAACTGAGAACCCCCGAGCAGCGGGTCGGCATTCTTCCCAACGGAGCGCTGCCGCCCCCCGACCCCTCCACCACCTCGACCGAAGCGCTGCTGCACCGAGCATTGGTCGAGGGGGACGACGCAGCCCTCGAGGTCGTGGTTCACGACTTGCGACCCGAGATGCTTCGGCTCGCGACCCGCTACCTCCGATCGGTGGACGATGCCGAAGACGTCGTCCAGGACACCTGGCTTGCCGCTCTGGCCGGCATCGAGCGCTTCGAGGGACGTGCCTCCCTGCGCACCTGGCTGCTTCGCATCTTGATGTACAAGGCCCAGAGCGCGGCTCGGCGCAACGCTCGCTCGGTGCCCCTGTCGCAGTTGACCGGTACGGGAGCGCCTTCCCAGCGGCGCTCGCTGGAGCCGACGTCCTTTCTCGCGGTACCCGCTCCGAACCCGGAGGACACACTCATCGCCCGAGATCTCCGCCACCGCCTCGAACGGGCGCTCGCGGAGCTGCCGGGGCGGCAACGCGAGGTGGTGAGGCTGCGGGATCTGGAGGGGTGGTCGCCCGATGAAGTGTGCACCCGCATGTCGTTGACGGAAGGCAACCAGCGGGTCCTCCTCCATCGAGCCCGATCGCAGCTACGCGAACTCGTGGTGCATTGAACCCGGCCGGGGGGGGGGCCGGGGCAACGCGCGGCCAAATTGGGCCCCCCCCCCCCCCCCCCCACCA
>CAZFRU010000006.1:100358-122945 GCA_964521385.1 uncultured Gemmatimonadaceae bacterium
GAGACGATCTGGCGCCCGACCCAGGCCAGCCACTCACCTGAGGTCATCCCCTCGTCGGCAGTTCGCAGATGGCATCCCAATTCGAAGGCCAGCAGGTCGGCCATCTGCATCTCGCACAGATCACGGGCGAGCACCGCCTCCAGCTCGGCCCCGATGCGGCGGCACTGCGCCTCGCTCCTTCCGGCCAGGACCCGACGCAGACGTGCCGCCGGCGTGGAGTCCGGATCGGCACACCAGTCTGCGGAAAACGCCTCTTCCAGGAGACCCGCAAGATCAGACATGCGCCATGATAGCGACCGCGGCCTGGCGGTGCGACCCGCCGCATCATATTGACACGATTTCTTTCTTGACAATGCCTTCCCTGCTCCGGTAGCATCGACCAGCCGTCCCATCCCCCTCTCCGTCCCCGAGCGCTGATGCACGACCCCGCGGCCCACGATCCTCGGCCCACGACGCTGCGTCCCCTCACGGTCGCCAAGGCCCGCGTCGACGAAGTCATCGACGCGGACCACCGGCTGACGCGCCTGGTCTACGCCTACCTCGTCTGCGCCACGGCGTGGCTCGTATTCGGGACGCTGATCGGGGAGTACCTCGGCCTCAAGTTCGCGTGGCCCGAACTCGGCGTGGCATCGTGGCTCTCCTTCGGCCGTCTGCGGCCCGTCCACACGAATGTCGTCTTCTGGGGATGGACGTCGCTGGCGATGATCGCGCTGGCCCTCTGGGTGGTCCCCCTTACCAGCCAGCGTGCCCTGCACAGCCTCAAGCTCGCATGGATCAGTCTGGGGCTGATGAACGCATCGGTGTTGTTCGGCGTCGTCCAGCTGCTGAGCGGGGTGACCAACGGCGCCGGTGAGTTTCGCGAGTTCATCTGGCCCATCATGGGCCTGTTCGCGGTCGGGCTCGTGCTGCTGGGCTACAATCTGTACCGCACCATCGCCCAACGTGGAACCGAGGAGATCTACATCTCCAACTGGTACATTCTCGCGGCATTCATCATGACCACCGTGCTGGTGCTGATCGCCTACACTCCCTGGATCCAGCACGGTCTCGGCGACACGGTGATCCAGGGCTACTACATGCATCAGGGCGTGGGCCAGTGGTTCACACCGTTGTCTCTGGGACTCACCTACTACTTCCTTCCGAAGCTCCTCAACAAGCCGATCTACTCGTACTCCCTGGGCGTCCTGGCCTTCTGGACCCAGGTGACCTTCTACACCATGATCGGCACGCACCACTTCGTGTTCAGCCCGACCCCCTGGATCCTCCAGACGGTGGCGATCGTCTTCAGTGTGGGCATGCTGGTGCCCGTGATCGCCGGTACGGGCAACTTCCTCCTCACCATGAGGGGGAGCTGGCACACCATCCGGCGGAGCTATTCCCTGCCCTTCATCGTCGTGGGCGTGGTGATGTACTTCGTCGGCTCGACCCAGGGCACCTTCGAGGCATTCCGCAGCCTGAATCGGGTCTGGCACTTCACCGACTACACCGTGGGACACGCCCATCTCACGATGTACGGCTTCGTCGTGTTCCTCATCTGGGGCGGTATCTATGGGCTGATCCCGCGCCTGACCGGACGCGAACCCCCTCAGCTTCTGGTGGGCATGCACTTCTGGCTGGCTCTGGTGGGAATGACGGTCTACGTGGTCGCACTCTCCATCGGGGGGACGCTGCGTGGACTGAGCTGGATGGCCGGGGTCGACTTTCTCGAGTCGATCCGTCTCATGGAATCGTGGTGGTTGGGACGGGCGGTGGGTGGCACCCTCATGTTCGTCGCGCACCTCGTCTTCGCCTACAACCTGTGGACGATGCGGCCCGCCGACTTCCTCGCCACGCAGAGGTCGTCGCTCGCCGAGGAGGTGGCGTGATGCGGCTCGACTTCCACACGAACCATCGGCTGTTGTTCGGAACGGTATTGGCCGTCTTCCTCGGCCTCAGCGGGATCATCGCCGTGGGACCCGCCCTCTGGGTCCAGACCAACAACCATCCGCTTCCCGGAACGACCCCGCTGACGGACGAAGAGGCCGCCGGCCTGCAGGTCTACCTCTCCGAGGGCTGCGTGTACTGTCACACGCAGCAGGTCCGACCGCTCGCCCAGGACACGACGCTCTACGGCCGGGCGTCGGCCCCGGGGGACTACGCCCGTCTGGCACCCACCGACCTGTGGCGCCAGACCCCGAGTGTGCTCGGGACCGAGCGCACAGGCCCCGATCTCTCCAGCATCGGCGACCGTCAGCCCAGCGACATCTGGCATCATCTCCATCTCTACCAGCCGCGTGCCGTGGTCCAGGTGTCGATGATGCCCTCCTTCCCCTGGCTGTACGAAACGAAGGCGACGGCCGAAGAAGGTGACCTCGTGGTGCCCGTGCCCCCCCCGCACGCTCCGGCCGAAGGGGTCATCGTCGCCGGTCCCCGGGCTCGGGCCCTGGTGGCCTACCTGCTGGCGCTGAGACAGGCCCCGCTTCCAGGTGCGTCCGGTGCGAGCGACGACGCGGTGGGCGCGGCGAGTGCCGACCAACTCGGCGCACGGGTCTACGGCTCGGTGTGTGCGAGCTGCCATCAGGCGAACGGACAGGGAGTGGTGGGTGTGTATCCCCCCCTCGTGAATGATCCCGTGGTCGTGGCCCCCGACCCCACTCGCCACATCGAGATCGTGCTCTTCGGCCTAGCGGGCTCCACCATCTCAGGTGTGTCATACCCCACGATCATGCCCGGCTGGGCGGCTCAGCTCAGCGACGACGAAGTGGCGGCCGTAGTCAATCATGAGCGACGGAGTTGGGGGCATGACGCACCCCCGACCACCCCGGGTGACGTGGCTCGCATCCGCCAGGGAGGGCCTCCGAATGGAAACTGAATCGACCCTCGGACGGATCGAGGTCTACCTCGACGGAGCGGAATCCCCCATCGGGACCTACCATCCCCCCGCTCGCTTCCAGCTCGACACCGAATCCCTTCCGGATGGGCCCCACGAGCTGCGGATCGTGGCGACCGATCGGTACGGCCATCGCGGGGTGCGCACGATTCCCTTCGAAGTTCGCAACGGCCCCGGCATCGCGGTCGACGGACTGAAGAGTGGAGACCTGGTGGAGGGTCAACTCGATCTGCTCGTGAACGCCTATGGGGGCGCCCACGAAGAGAACTGGGAACCCTCCCTGGCCGAGACACCGGCCCCGATCCCCACCTGGGCCTGGGTGCTGTTCCTGGGAACGGTGGCATGGGCCATGTTCTACGCGGCCCGCACCTGGTCACCCCCACCCGAGATGGCCGTGTCGCCCACCTTTGCCAGCTGGTCCGACCCCGCTGGGGCCATGGCGCTGGCCCCGAGCCCGGCTGCGAGCGAGGGTGTCGGGGCCTCCCTGTATCGCACGAGCTGCGCCAGCTGTCATCAGACGAACGGACTCGGGCTCGAAGGGGTGTTCCCCGCCCTGGCCGGAGACGCGGTGGTCCTGGCCGACGACGCCACCCGGCACATCGAGATCATCCTGTTCGGATTGCAGGGAGAACCCATCGACGGTGTCGAATATCCCGCCGCCATGCCGGGATGGGCCGAGCAGCTCTCGGACGCCGAAGTCGCGGCCGTGGCGAACCACGAACGGACCAATTGGGGCAACGAGGCCCGGACGATCACGGCCGACGACGTCGCTGAAGTCAGACGGCGGGGAGTGCGATGAATCGGCTTCTGGTCCTTGCGGTTCTCCAGGACTTCGCGGCCTCGCCCCACGGCCGGGTCGCCTCGTCGTCCGGGCTGCGAGATTGGGTCCTCCTGGGCTTCGCCGTGGCGTCGGTGGCCCTGGCCTTCGTGCTCTGTGCTCGATTCCTGTTCCGCCCGGGTGAGGCGGACCCGGACCACATCAAACGACGGATCCTCCGCGACCTGCCGCCGAACTGAAGGGGCCCGGGCACCTCGACTACCGACGAGCCCCGACCCTCAGGGCCGATCCCGCCTCGCCTCCGGGTCCACCAGACCCTCCCGGCCGGCCTGCCATCCGACGGCCACCTTGCCGACCAGGACCAGGAGCAGAAACGACAAGGGAGCCGACCACTCCCCCGTCAGATCGTGAATCAAGCCGAACACCACGGGCCCCGCAGCGGCGATGAGGTAGCCGATCGACTGGGCCATCCCCGAGAGCTGGCCGGCACCCTCGGCGTCGCGGCTCCGCAGCACGAGAAAGAGGAGCGCGAGGCCGAAGGTGCCTCCGAGGACGAAGCCGATGAGACCGACCCAGACACCCACGAAGGGGGCGAGCCCCGGAGCGAGCAGGCCCGCCAGTGCGACCGCCTCCAGCAGGCCGAGCCACCCGACGATTCGTCGCTGATCGCGCACGCGCCCCGCCCAGAGGGGTACGAGGGCGGTCCCGAGCACGCTGGTGGCCTGTGACAATGCGAGCAGCCACCCCGCCGAGGTGGGATCGAACTGGCGGTCCTGCAGGAGATCGGGCAGCCAGGCGAGGAGCACGTAGAAGGTCAGCGACTGGAGGCCCATGAACAGCGCCACCTGCCAGGCCCGCAGCGAGCGGACCAGCGGTCGAGAGGCCGGATCGGGACGACGGCGAGGCCGTACCGGCCTCTGGCGCGGCACATACATCAACCAGGCCACGAATGCCACCAGAGCGGGTACCGCCCAGGCACCGAGGGATCCCCTCCAACCGATCGCGAACGCCAGGGGAACGCTGACTCCGGCGGCCACGCTGGCCCCGAGCCCCATCGCGCTCGAATACAGACTCGTGACGCGCCCCATCTGGTCGGGGAACCCGCGTTTGGTCAGCGCGGGGAGCAGTACGTTTCCCAGGGCGATGCCGACACCGAGCACGGCGGTCCCGGCGAAGAGAAGCACCACCGACGGTGCCAGTCGCGCGAGCGTCCCGACCACGATGAGACCCAGTGCAACCACCACGGCCCGTTCGACCCCCAGGCGGCGAGTCACCCGGGGCGTGAAGGTCGAGACGAGGCCGAACGCCAGCAGGGGGAGTGTCGTCAAGAGGCCGAACGCGGCATCTCCGAGACCCAGATCGGTCCTGATGTCGGTCACGAGCGGCCCGACGGCGGCCAGCGATGATCGCAGATTCACCGCCACCAGGACGATGCCCACCAGGAGGAAACTGCGACCCTTCAGGTCGGTCACCCTCGTCCGTCTGCCACTGCTGAAACCCTCACACTTCGCCCCCTGACCGTGATTGAGGAGACCTGGTCCCCGGTTCGCGCTACCCTTCTACTTCTCCGCTGCGCGAGTGAGGTACATCCGATGAGTCGACCTTTGGACGACGAACACCCGAGAAAACGAGAGAGACGGTGCTCCGCTTCAGAAAAAGCACGGCCGACGAGCAAGGTAGCGAGCGTCGCCCGACCCGGCGACGGCAGATGATCGGGATCATCGTAGCGTTGTTCTATGTGATGGGTGTAGTGTCGGCCATCGATGCGGTCATGGGTGCGCGCACAGCGCAGGGGTCGATTGCGTGGGCCGTCTCCCTGGTGAGCTTCCCCATGGTCTCCGTGCCCGCCTACTGGGTCCTCGGACGAAGCCGGTTCAAGGGCTACGTCATCGCCCGGCGTGAATGGGACGCCCATGCCGACTCGGTGGACGGGTGGGATCGGGAGGTGCCCGAGCAGTTCCTCTTCCGCGATTACACCCTGCCGAATGCGGCCCGCGCTGCCGAGCGCCTGGCCCGTCTGCCCTTCTTGACGGGCAACGCCGTGAAGCTCCTGATCGACGGTGAGGCGACCTTCGCCAGCATCAGCGAGGGGATCGACTCCGCACGGGATTATATCCTGTTCCAGTTCTACATCGTGAGAGACGATGAGATCGGGCGAGCGCTGCAGACCCGGCTCATCGAGGCGGCTCGCCGCGGAGTACGCGTCTATTTTCTGTACGACGAAATCGGCAGTTCCTCGCTTCCCCGCTCCTACCTGACGACACTTCGCGAGGCCGGCATCGAGGTCTACAACTTCCACACGCGGCAGGGACCGAAGAACCGTTTCCAGATCAACTTCCGCAACCACCGCAAGGTGGTGGTGGTCGACGGCACGGTGGCCTGGCTGGGCGGGTTGAACGTCGGCGACGAGTATCTCGGGAGGGACCCTGCCGTCGGGGCCTGGCGCGACACGCATCTTCGGATCGAGGGCCCCGCAGCGCTCGGCGCGCAACTCTCGTTCACCGAGGACTGGAACTGGGCGACGGGAACCGTGCCCGGGCTCGCCTGGACTCCGACGGCGGCGTCGGATGGGTCGAACACGCCAGTCCTGATCCTGCCCAGTGGACCCGCTGACCCCTTCGAGACCGCGGCTCTCATGTTCACCCATACCATCAACTCGGCCACCGAGAGGATCTGGATCGCGAGTCCGTATTTCGTGCCGGATGAGGGCCTCGTCGCGGCGCTCCAGCTCGCGGGGCTGCGCGGGGTCGACGTCCGTATCCTCATTCCGGATCGGCCCGATCATTGGTCGGTCTACCTCGCGGCCTTCTCCTACTTCGACGACGCGCTCGCCGCCGGGGTATCGTTCTACAAGTACTCCGCTGGATTCCTGCACCAGAAGGTCGTGTTGATCGACGACGTGGCCGCCTCGGTCGGCACCGTGAACATGGACAATCGCTCGCTGCGCCTGAACTTCGAGATCACCGCGCTGGTGGCCGATTCGACCTTCGTGCGCGAGGTCGCTCAGATGCTCGAGAGCGACTTCGCCCAGGCCCGACCCGTCGAGCTCGACGCGTATTCGGGCCGTCCCTTCTGGTTTCGACTGGCGGTGCGCCTCGCTCGTCTGATGGCTCCGGTGCTATAGCCCATGGCCAACTGGATACGGCGGCTGCGGGCGGCGAGCGTGGTGCTGGTGCTCCTGGGTCCGGCCGGGCCGCTCACGGGCCAGGCGCCGGTGCAGGTGCCACCGAATCGGGGCGGGTTCACGACCTCGATGGGGCTGCCGCCCAGCTGGCGGTGGTCGCTGGGGGGATCGGTCTCGACCCATCGCCGAGACGCGAAAGACATCGCCGTCTACCTGAATGGTGGTGTCTATCGCGACCTGCTGAGCCCGGTGACCTCTGCCCTCGGCGTCCTGACCGAAGGGTATTTCGGTCAACGCGGAAACTTCTCGGGCCCCGGCAATGGCGCCGACGGCGGCCTGCGCATGACGCTCTATTCGCCGGTTCTGCGCTTCGCGGGTGGCGTCGACTACAGCTTTCCGGATGGTGAGGCCGACTTCCTGCTCTCGCTGATCCATCCCATCCAGCGCGGAGGCCTCTTCACGCATGGGGGTTCGCTGCGCATCGACTACCTGCCGGGCCGGAGCCACACGACGGGCATCGGCCTCCACTTTCCCATCGGACAACGGTGGGTCGGGACCACACGACCGCGATACGACCACGTGGTGCTGCGGTCCCCAGAGCCGCCGGTGATCCCGTTCTCGCCGAGCCCGAGTCAGCGGGAAGCGCTCGGGCACGCCGGCGACCTCGCCCTTGCCATCGACCGTTTCGTGGTTCCCTTCACCGATCAGTGGAACGGAAACAAGGACAAGGCACTCGACCTCTTCGTGGAGGAAGCGGCTGGAATACGCGACTATCTGCGCTCCGACGCCGCTCCATTCTATGAAGGCCCGCGGACGGCCGCGGGCGATATCTCCGCCTTCCACGACGCGCTGGACCGTGCCTTCTCCGAGGCCGTGGAGGGCCGGCCCTTCCAACTTGGTGAGTCGTCGGCGCTCGGTGTCCGCGTGGCCGCCATGGCGCGCGAGATCGTCCTCACCGAGGTACTCGTTCCCTACAACTCGCTCCTGGGACAGAAACGGAAGCCGGATACGACGCACGGTCTCGCGGCGGCCGCCTCTGCCGCCTTCTACGAGTGGCTCTCGGTCGAGACTCCGGTCCGGGGCAGCCAGGTCGAGGCAACGGCGTGGACCCTTTCGGAGTATCTCACCCTGGTCGATCGCATTCGGCAGATCAATCGCGACCAGTGGGGCGACGGCCGCTTCGTCTGGCTGCCTCTGCAGCTGGCTCTCCGAGCGGACCAGCATGATGACCAGGACGAACTGAATCGGCTGGTCGAGCGCTTGACCGGCGTCGAGTTCGTCGAGGCCAGCCCCGTCTCGTACGTGGAGAACGAGCAGTTTCAGGTCGAGCTCGGCAACATGATCCGCGAGGCCCGTGACTACCATGTGATCTGGGTGCACGACTTTCGGGGCTACAACGCCGATGGCGACCCGGACGAGATCGCCTTTCGGCAGGTCACCGAGGCATACCTCCCGGCTCTGATCGCAGCGGTCAGGCGGTACGACCACACCGGAAAGATCCCCCAGTACATCCAGATCTTCGACCAGTTCTACTTCCACGCCAACAAGGGCGTCTTGTGGACCGACCTGCTCGAGCAGCCGATGTCGCACGAGATTTCGTTGCCGCGCGGCTTCGAGGCGTGGGAGGACTCGATCGCAAGTCTGCAGGCGCAGCTGCGCGAGGCGGTCGCGAGCTCGCAGCTGATGCAGGGCCAGGCGGTGCTCTTCGGCGACCGCTGGATCGAAAATCTGGTGAAGGTCCACCTGAACGTGACCCACCCACCCGACCCCAGCTTCTGGACGTCGGAGATCTTTCCATTCATGGGCACGGCCGACGTCGTGATGCGGGATCACCGCAAGATCTCCTTCTTCGACGTGTCCGAAGACGACCCGTATCGGGGCCGAGCGATCTACACCGGCATGGGCGTCGGAGAGCACTACAGTGGCGCCGGCTGGGAAGACCGAGCGGTCATGGCTCGCGGCCCCGTGCTGCTGCAGCTACGAAACTCGGCCCGGCGACTCCTGTTGAATCAGGGCTTTGCGGAGCGCGAGATTCCGTGGGAGCTCCAGCCGAAGCCGTTCGCGAGCGACTATGCCGATCACATCGCGGAATACCAGGCGAGGGTGGGAGGAGGTAGTCTGGCGCTGCAGGTGCACAACGAGGTGGGATACCATGCCAAGCGGGTGTCGGTCTTGAAGGCGACCCTCTACACCCTGATGCCGCCCGGATCGGTCATCAAGGCGCCCGACTCCATCTGGGGCTCGCAACTCTGGGGCTCGATGATGCTGGGTCACGCCTTGCGCGGAGGTCGCTCACTCGTGATCGCCCCTGCGATCGCGAATGCGCCGAGCGCCGGCTGGCCCCAGATGTCGAGAGCCCAGGAGACGCTGACCCGGCTGGTGGTGGCGAGCGAGCTGTTGGGCCCGGAGATCGAGCGAGACGGCGGACTCCTCAAGGTGGGTCTGTATTCGACGCAACTCGACGTCCGCGACATTCCCGGCAAGATCTCGGCGCTCCTCACCACCCTGGACGAGACACCGTGGCTCGAAGAGCTCTATGGCTTCGCCCCGACCGTTCTGCGCGGACTCGCCGAAGAGGCGGACGCCTTGAGAACCGAGGGGTTCGTGCCCAGCGACTCCGCCGCCGTCGGATCGCCCACCGCGAAGCTGCATATGAAGGCCCACGCCTACTTCTCCCGCGAAGCCTGGACGCAGATTCTGTCGTCGCCCGGCCTCGAGCCCCTGCTCCGGGGTCACTATCAAGAGCTTACCGCCGCCAATCGGGCCCTGGCGACCGGTGACCAGCGGGACAACCTGGGACGCTACAGCGAGCACGTGCGGCCGCTGGCGATCACCGTGGTGCAAGCGGTCTCGGAGCGACTTACGCCGCGCGAACGGGCCAGGCTCGTCATGTTCCTGGCGGTGGGTTCGCACAACCAGAACAACCGCAGCTTCGCGCTCGACGGAGAGGTGGCACTGGTGAACGCCGGCTGGGCTTCGGTGGCGGGGCTGCTGGATTTCATCACCCTCGTGGGGCTGTGCGACTGGATCGACGACACCGCAGAGCTCGAGCGGCTCTTTCCGGGGTACGACGGTCTGGCCCGACGCATCAGCCGATTCATCCGGATCGGGGTGTAGCGCGGGGTGGAGTGCGGCCAGGAGCGGCCTAACGCCGCATCACCACCACATTCCCCGTCACCGCTCCCCCCTCCTCGCCCGTGAGGAATTCGATCAACGCCGCGATCTCGGCCGGCTGTACCCACCGTGCCGGGTCGGCGTCGGGCATGGCGCTGCGGTTGGCGGGGGTGTCGATGACCGAGGGAGCGATGGCGTTGACCGTCACGGCCATCGGCGCCAGTTCGCGGGCCAGGGAGGTGGTCAGCGCCACCACCGCCGCCTTCGACGCCGCGTAGGCGACCATTCCGTCGCCATTGCCCGTCACGGCGGGTAGGGCCGCCATGTTCACCACCCGACCGCGGCCCGAGGCCTCCAGGAGCGCCGCGACCGCTCGCGTGGCCAGGAAGGCGCTTTGCGCGTTCAGCGTCATCATTCGGTCCCAGGTGGGCAGATCGGTCTCCCGGAGGGACGCAGCCGCGAAGCCTCCCGCCAGATTCAGGAGCACGTCCAGTCCCCACCCTTCCTGCTCCAGACGTCGGGTGAGTTCGGCCAGCCAGCCCTCGTCGGTGACGTCGCCCCGCACCAGCACCAGGCGCTCCATGGCCTGGGGAGCCTCCCTTGCCACCCGTTCCGACAACGCACGAGCGTGGGCTTCGGTACGCCAGGGCACGACCACCCGGTCCTCACGAGCCAGCAGCCGCAGGACCACCTCCACGCCCAGCCCCCCGGTGCCCCCCGTGACCAGGCTCGTGCGGGGATCGGGGCGAGTGTGGAAGTCACGGGTGGGAGACGTCATGTCGATCTCGTCTGTCGGTGTGTACGGGGGGTGGTATCGACGAGACCACCCGCGGCTCGCAGGCGAAGGGTCCGTTGCCAGCTGGTCGACAACTCCGCGAGCCCTCCCAGTTCGACGATCGCGCCAGGATCGTCGCGGACTCCGTACATGACCCGGCTGGCCTCGGCCACCGTCCACGACGGGTGGGGTCGGTCCACGAGCGAAAGGACGTCGCCGGGGCGGATCACCCCTTCCTCGAGCACCCGAAAGTACCAGCCCGACCGCAGGCTGGTCTGGACGCGCTCCACCATGTCGGGCACGCCGAGGCGGCGGGCCAGCTTCCAGCAGGGCTGACGGGGTTGGGACAGCTGAACGGTGACGGTCCCTGCCGTCCAGACATCACCGATGGCCACCTCGTCTTCGGTGAGGCCATCGATGGTCAGATTCTCGCCGAACGCAGCGGCCGGGAAGTCGACATCGGGCAGTTCGCTGCGCCACGCCGAGTAGTGCCGATGTGCGTAGGCGAGCACGGCCTTGTCCGGCCCGCCGTGGTGTTTCAGGTCCGCCTGCCGATCCCCTGCCATGCCGGTGCGACCAACCTCCCGCGGCCCATCCACTCGGCTCTTGACGATGGCGCTCGTCCAGGGCCGGTCCGTGGGATCGTCGGCATCGGCCGACCCGTAGCTCCGGGGGGTGCCGACCTGGATCGACCGGATACGACCGTCGCGACCCGGCGAGCGTGCGACGAAGGGGGGAGTGACCATGGCGAGGCGATCCGAGAAAGCCCGACGCGGGCGGGTGAGCGGGTGGCTGCCTGAAGGTCCCACCTCACGGGGGTCGGGTTCAAGAGGACCCGACCTCTCGGAGCGACCGCACTCAGCGTGACGACCACTGGATGGCGACGATGCGCCACCCCTCCCCACTGCGCTTCAAGACCACGAGCTCAGCGCCGCGCGAGTCGATCTCACGCCCCCGGTAGGTGCCCTTCGTCCGGCTGGTCGACGCGGCCCACGCCACCTCACCCACCACCCTGACCTCCATGGGCCCACGCTCACGAGGCACGGCCGCCGCAAAGGCCATGTCGGCCGTGAGGTGCCCGGCCGCGTAGTCTTCGGCCGTTTCGATCGACCCGCCTTCGAGAATCCGCGCTTCCGGGTCGAGCATGGCGAGCGCGCCCGGGCCATCCTGTGCTGCCAGAGCCGCGTGAAATGCGGTGACCACCGCCGCGACATCGGCCGAATCCGACATGGCCATGTGGTCTGCGTGCTCCTGACTGCGCGCGGCCAGTGGAGCCGTGAAGAGGGCCGCTGCGACGAGGAGTGCGGGGATACGTGGGTTCATCGGGGACTCCAGGTGGGAGGAAAGGAGCTATGCGCCCCCAGAAGTGAGGCGAGCCACGGTAGTGCCGCCCAACGTCCCCGAACGGGCGTGAAGATCGGGTGAAGCCCGCGTTAAGGCCCCTTAATCCCGGGTTCACCATCGCTTCAGGCGACCGTGTCACGATAGGTTGTGTGAGCCTCACCCACCCTGCCCGAGCGGAGGTCCCGATGCGGATCCTGGTCGCTGAAGACGACAAGAAGGTTGCGAGCTTTCTCGAAAAGGGGCTGCGGGAGGAAGGCTACGCCGTCGATGTCGCCCACAACGGATCGGACGGGGCGATGAAGGCGCTGATCTACGACTATGATCTGCTCCTGCTCGATGTCATGATGCCCGGAAAGTCGGGGCTCGAGATCGTGCGTGAAGTGCGGTCGAGGGAGCGCACCGTACCCATCCTTCTCCTCACCGCTCGCGATGCGCGCGACGACATCGTGCAGGGCCTGGACGCGGGGGCCGACGACTACCTCACCAAGCCCTTCGGCTTCGACGAACTCCTGGCCCGGATCCGCGCACTCCTGCGACGCGGAGGGTCCGAGCGACCCGATCGGCTCATCTACGACGATCTCGACCTCGACCGGGTCACACATGTAGCGACCCGCAAGGGCGAACGCCTCGATCTCACACCGAAGGAATTCCAGTTGCTGGAGTTCTTCATGCTGAACCGGGAGCGCGTGATCCGGCGCACCGAGTTGCTCGAAAAGGTATGGGACCTGACCTTCGACCCGATGAGCAATGTGGTCGACGTCCATATCGCGCACCTGCGGCGAAAGCTCCGTGGCAAGGACGCCTCCCCTCCGCTCGTCCACACGGTTCGGGGTGTGGGGTACGTGTTCCAGACGAACGATCCCGGATGAAGTCCTTCCGAGCCCAACTGGCGGTACGGTTTTCGCTCGCCATGACCACCGCCGTCGTGCTCATCTCGGTCGCGAGCGCCTGGACCCTCGCAGCGATCCTCGATCGGGATCTCAACGCCAGCATCCTCAACGTAGCCTCGATCCAGGCCGCCTCATTGGTCGACGGGGCCGACGGTGAAATGCACTTTCACGAGTGGCAGCTCACGCCCGACGAGGTCGACTCGGTGCGCGACCTCGTCCAGTACGCCCAGGTATGGAGCGAGGAGGGGCGAAGCCTGTTGCGCAGCCAGTACATGACAGCCGACCTCCCCCTGGACCGCGCCGCCCTCGTCGAAGCCACGGCGGGCGAGATCGTCTGGAGAGAGCAGAGTTTCGAGGGCAGGCCGGTTCGCTCGGTCTACTACCCCCTCGGACGCTTCGGCCCCCCGCATGATCGGCATGTCCTTCAGGTGTCGGCGCCACTCGCCCCGCGAGACGAGATGGTGGCCCGACTCACCGCCTTCCTTACCGCCCTGGCGGGGGTGGTGCTCGTCGGATCAGCCGCCGGTGGGTGGTGGCTCGCGGGACGAGCGGTGCGACCCGTGCACGAGGTGATCGATCAGGCCGAGGAGATCGGCGCCACCTCGCTGGACCGCAGGATCCACTCGTATTCGGATACCCGCGAATACCATCGGCTCGTCGAGGTGCTGAACACGATGCTGGGGCGGATCCAACGAGCCTTCGTGTCCCAGACGCAATTCACCGCCGACGCCAGCCATGAGCTGCGCTCGCCCCTCACCGTCCTGCGCGGTGAGATCGAGATCGCTCTCCGCAAGGAACGCACCCCGACCGAATACCGCTCGGTGCTCGAGAGCAACCTCGAGGAGATCCTGCGCCTTTCCCGCATCACGGAAGACCTGCTCACCATGGCGCGGTCCGACGCGGGGGCATTGCAGGGCAGGTCCCGCCTGGTGGATCCGCGCGATCTGCTGGATCGCATCGTGGATCGCTTCCAACCCGCCGCTGCGGAACGGGGTGTGACCCTCTCGGCCGGGGTCCACGGCGACAGACCCGTTCAGATCGACCCCGGGTTGGTGGGTCAAGTCATCTGGAACCTGGCCGACAATGCCGTCCGGTTCACGCGGCCAGGAGGGAGCGTCGAGATCGCCCTGGAGGTCGAGGACGACCGCTTGACCCTCACGGTGTCGGACACCGGGCCGGGTCTGGGTGACGACCCTGGTCGCGTCTTCGATCGCTTCTATCGCGCCGACACGGCGCGGACCCCGGGCGAACACACCTCCGGCACCGGGCTCGGACTGGCAATCTCACGGGCCATCGTGGACGGGTTCGGGGGCAGCATCACCGCCGAGAACCGACCCGAGGGGGGCGCACGATTCGTCGCGCTCATTCCAACCGACGGCCGGCGTCAGGAATCTCCCGACAGTACGTGAAGCGTTCTTCATGCGGGCCTCACCAACCCTTCATGTGGCGGCGCCGATCTTCCCGACAGATTCAACGAACCTGCTCGGGACCCTGCCATGCTCCGATCGACGCTCCTGGCCGCATTTCTGACGTTCATGGCGCAGATCCCATCTGCACCACTCCCGGCTCAATCCCCTACGGGAGCCGAGCCGCCAGCCCCCGACGCGACCGGGCTCACACTCGACGCCCTCCTGGACGCCGTAGCGCAGCGTAATCCGCGCCTTCGGGCGATGACGGCCTCGGCTGCGGCCGCCGGGGCGCGGGTCGCCGAAGCTTCGACGCTGCCGGACCCGGTGCTCCAGTTCGGCGTCATGAACGTCGGGCTGCCGAACCTCAACGCCGATATGCCAAGCTCGATGGCCCCGTCCATCCAGCTGATGCAGATGGTGCCGTTTCCAGGAAAGCTCGGGCTGAGAGGCGATATCGCCGACGCCTCCCTCCGCATGGCTGACGCAGGATCGGCTGAAGCCTGGTGGGAGGAGCGGGGGCGCGCCGCCGACCTGTTCTACACGCTCTACTCTCTCGATCGGCGCGTCGAGGTGTCGCGCAGCACCCTCACGCTTCTGGAAGACTTTCGCACGATCGCACGCGCGATGTACACGGCGGGCTCGGGCCGACAGGCCGACGTACTCCGCGCCGATGTCGAAGTCGCGCGCATGGATGGCGAGATCCGGAAGATGGAAGCGATGAGGACCGCGGCCGCCGCTCGCCTCAACGGGCTCATCGACCGACCCTCCACCACGGCCGTCCCCTCGCCCGTGCTGGGGGCTCTGCCGGCGTCCGTCCCTGCCCCTGACACGCTGCGCAGATGGGCCTGGGAGAGTCGGCCCTTGTTGGACCGCGGGCGGGTCGCCGTCGAACGGGCCGACCGCGGGATCGAACTCGCGCACCGGCTGATCTGGCCCGACCTCACCCTCGGCGTGACCTACGGCCAAAGCAACCGGGGGACCGGCACCGAGCGAATGGGGAGTGCGCTCATTGGGTTCAGCCTCCCGATCCACGCCTCGAGTCGCCAGTACGCGGCCCGTGAGGAAGCCACCGCGGTAAAACGGATGGCCGAAGCCGAGCTGGGCGCCGTGCGCGCAGACGTCGACGCCACCATCGGCGTGCTGCTCGCCGACCTCGAGATCGCGCGGACGCTGATCGACCTCTATCGCGGGGAGGTCTTGCCCGAAGCCCGCGCCACCGTCGAATCGGCGCTGTCATCGTACCGTGTCGGCGCCGTGGATTTCATGACTCTGGTGGACGCCGAAATGACCGTGAACCGATACGAAACAGAACTCCATACGCTGCTTGCCGACTACGGCAGGGCCCTGGCCGGCCTCGAGTCGAGCATCGGCCGTCCCCTGCCCCAGACCTCGGAGACGCTGGTGGTCTCCCGGGAGGAACGATGAGGAACGGTGTCCAGATCGGGCTCTCGGCCCTGGTGGTCGTGGTCGCGGCAGGATTCGTAGCGATCCAACTCCGTAGCAACGTCCCGGCGCAAACGGACGACGGCATGGAAGGGCACAATCACGCCGCCATGGTCGCCGGCGGCGAGCAGTCGCCCGTCCGGCTCTCGCTCGAGGACGCTCGACGAATCGGCGTGACCTTCGCGACAGCCGAACGGCGCTCGCTCCCGCAGACCGTCCAGGCCCTCGGCACCGTCGGTTACGACGAAACGGGCCTCGTCACGGTCAACCCGAAGATCGAAGGCTGGATCGAGCAGCTTTTCGTCGATTTCACGGGAGCGCCCATCTCGAAAGGCCAGCCGCTGATGGCCGTCTACAGCCCCATGCTGGTCTCGGCCCAGGAAGAACTCGTACTCGCCGCCCGCCTCGTGCGGGACGCCGGCGAAGGCCGAGCGCGCGACAACGCCCGAGCCCTCCTGGAGTCGGCGCGCCGCCGCCTGGAGTACTGGGACATCCCCCTCGACGAGATCCGTCGCATCGAAGAAACGGGTGAGGTGACCCGCACGGTCACGCTCCGGGCTCCGGCCTCGGGGGTCGTGGTCGAGAAGAACGTCGTCGAAGGGGACCGCATCATGCCGGGCATGACGCTGTTCCGGATCGCCGATCTCTCCCGGGTCTGGATCGAGGCCGACATCTTCGAGAAGGACCTCGCCATGGTGCGCGAGGGCCAGGGGGTCACCGCGACCTTCGAGGCCCTGCCCGGGCGCTCCTTCGCGGCCCGGATCACCTACGTGTATCCGACCGTGTCGATGGAGGCCCGGACCGGTCGGATCCGCCTCGAGCTTCCCAATCCGAACGGCGCGCTGAAGCCGGGCATGTACGCCAAGATCGCCCTCGATATTCCGGCGGCTCAGCCGAGCCTCGTCGTGCCGCGTGCTGCGGTGCTGTCGACCGGCATGCGATCGCTCGTCTTCGTGCAGGGATCGGACGGGGCGCTGGTGGCTCGCGAGGTCGTACCCGGCCGAACCGAGGGACGTGAGGTCGAGATCCTCGAAGGGTTGTCGGAGGGAGAACGCATCGTCTCGTCGGCCGCTTTCCTGGTCGATGCCGAATCGAACCTCGGCGCGCTCACGGCAGGCATGGACATGACCACGACGCCCGATACGATGGACTCGAGGGACGATCCCGCGGGGGCCGTGGACCACTCGCAACACGACATGCCCGCACCCATGCCCGATACGACCGCGGCTATGGATCATTCGCAACACGACATGACCATGCCGGACACCACGCCTGCCGTGGACCACTCGGGTCACGACATGGGGGGATCCCCCCCGGACACCACGCGGTCCGGCGCCGCCGGCCGCTAGGCGAAGGGGAACAGAACGATGCTCGAGCGCATCATTGAATGGTCGGTCCGCAACACCTTTCTCGTGCTCCTGGCTGCCGTATTCCTGACGGTGGGTGGCATCCTGGCGATGCGCAGCACCCCCCTCGAGGCCCTCCCCGACCTGTCGGACGTGCAGGTGATCGTCCGGACCGACTACCCGGGCCAGGCGCCCATGATCGTCGAAGATCAGGTCACCTACCCGGTGGCCTCGGAGATGCTGAAGGTTCCGGGAGCGCAGACCGTCCGCGGGTATTCCTTCTTCGGCACCTCGTTCGTCTACGTCATCTTCGACGACGGCACCGACCTCTATTGGGCCCGGAGCCGAGTCCTCGAATACCTGTCGGGCATCCGCGGCAAGCTGCCCGACCGCGCCGAGCCGGCGCTGGGGCCCGATGCCACCGGCCTGGGGTGGGTCTACCAGTACGTGCTCGAAGACACGACGGGCACGATGTCGTTGGCCGACATCCGCTCCTATCAGGACTGGTATCTGCGCTATCAGCTCACCTCGGTCCCCGGTGTGAGCGAGGTGGCCACGGTGGGCGGATACGAGCAGGTCTACGAAGTAACCGTCGATCCGGTCAAGCTGCGAGGGTTCGGCATCCCCGTCACCACCGTGATGGAGGCCATCCGGTCGTCCAACGAAGACGTCGGCGCGATGGTACTCGAAATGGCCGAGCGTGAGTACATGATCCGGGGTCTTGGGTATCTCGAGAGCCTCGAAGACATCGAGGGCGTGGTCGTCGCCTCGACCGGCCACGGCACTCCGATCCGGGTGGCCGACGTGGCCGAGGTGCGACTGGCTCCCGACGTGAGACGCGGGGTCGCCGACTACAACGGGCGGGGCGACGCCGTCGGGGGCATTGTCGTCATGCGGTTCGGCGAAAACGCCCTCACCACGATCGAGCGGGTCAAGGCGCGGATCGCCGAACTCGAACCGGGTTTTCCGGCCGGGTTGACGGTGACGCCCGTCTATGACCGATCCGATCTGATCCACCGGGCCATCGACACCCTGAAGGTGAAGCTCCTCGAGGAATCGCTCGTCGTGGCCCTGGTCACGGTGCTCTTCCTCTTCCATGTGCGCAGCGCCCTCGTGGCGATCATCACCCTGCCACTGGGCATCCTCATGGCCTTCATCGCCATGCGAGCCCTGGGTCTCGGCGCCGACATCATGAGCCTCGGCGGCATCGCCATCGCGATCGGCGCCATGATCGACGCGGCCATCGTGATGGTCGAAAACATGCACAAGCATCTCGAGGCGGCCATCGATGAGAAGCGGGCCCAGGCCGACGCACAGGGTGTGACCCTGCCGGGCGACCCCGGAGGCGACTTTCTCCACACGCGCATGCTCTCGTCGCGCGAGCGTTGGGACGTGGTGATTGCGTCGTCGAAAGAGGTGGGTCCGGCGCTGTTCTTCAGCCTCCTCATCATCACCGTGTCGTTCGTGCCCGTCTTCGCGCTCGAGGCGCAGGAAGGGCGCATGTTCGCGCCCCTCGCCTGGACCAAGACGCTGGCGATGGCCTCGGCGAGCTTGCTGTCGGTCACCCTGGTGCCGGTGGCCATGGGCCTCTTCGTCCGGGGGCGCATTCATCGCGAGCGGGCCAACCCGATCAATCGCATCCTGATCGCGGTTTACAAGCCGATCCTCGAGTGGGTGCTGCGTTTCCGCTGGCCCGTGATCGGGGCGGCGGTGGCGGCCCTCATCCTCACGGCGCTGCCCTTTCAGCGGATCGGATCGGAGTTCATGCCTCCGCTCAACGAGGGCACGATCCTGTTCATGCCCACGACGTTGCCTGGTATCAGCGTAGCCAAGGCGCTGGAGACATTGACGACCCAGGATTCGATCCTGAAATCGTTTCCCGAAGTCGTGAGCGTATTTGGCAAGGCGGGTCGGGCCGGCACGGCCACGGACCCGGCACCGATGGCCATGTTCGAGACCACGATAGTGCTCAAGGACGAAGACGAGTGGCGGGAGGGCATGACCTACGACCGCCTCGTCGACGAGATGGACGACGAACTCCGGATAGCCGGGATCACCAACTCGTGGACGATGCCCATCAAGGGGCGTATCGATATGCTCGCCACCGGCATCCGTACTCCGGTCGGCGTGAAGATCTTCGGACCCGACCTGGTCGAGCTCGAGCGCCTGGCCAAAGAGGTCGAATCGGCCGTGCAGATGGTACCGGGAACACGGTCGGCATTCGGTGAACGAGTCGTCAGCGGTACGTATATCGATATCGACATCGACCGTGACGCGGCCGCGCGCTACGGGCTGAACGTGAGGCAGATCCAGATGGTCATCGAGTCGGCCATCGGGGGCATGACCGTCACACGTACGGTCGAGGGCCGGGAGCGCTACGGTGTACGCGTACGCTACCCGCAAGAGCTGCGTGATCAGCCCGAGAAGCTGGCAGAGATCTTGATCCCGGTCGGGGCGCGGCGAGACCAGGGCATGGCCGAGATGGCCGCCCCGGCAACGATGGCAGGAATCGACGCCGGTTCGGGCAGCTCCATGGGTATGCAGCAGATCCCCCTCGGCCAGGTCGCCACGATCCGGATCGTCGGCGGGCCCATGGTCGTGAAGACCGAACAAGCGTTCCGGACGGCGTGGGTCTTCGTCGACGTCGAAGGGAGCGACCTGGGGTCGTACGTGACCGAGGCGAAGGCCATGGTCGAAAGCATGGTCACGCTCCCGGCCGGCTACTCACTCACCTGGTCGGGACAGTACGAATACATGCAACGGGCCAAGGCCAAGCTGACGCTGGTGGTGCCCGCGACGCTGTTGATCATCTTCGTGCTGCTCTACGTAAACTTCGGGACCGTGCCCGAGGCTCTCATCGTGATGCTGTCGCTGCCGTTCGCGCTGGTGGGCGGCGTCGTACTCATGGCGATCCTGGACTATCACTGGTCGGTCGCCACGGCCATCGGCTTCGTGGCGCTGGCCGGGATCGCCGCCGAAACCGGGGTGATCATGCTGATCTACCTGCGCCACGCCTGGGACGACCGAGTGCGACAGGGCCAGAGAACCCTCGACGGCCTTCACGACGCCGTCATGGAAGGGGCGGTCCACCGCGTGCGACCCAAGATGATGACGGTGATCGCCATCATGGCGGGGCTGCTCCCGCTTTTCTGGGGGCACGGCGCCGGGGCCACGGTGATGCGCCGGATCGCGGCGCCGATGATCGGGGGCATGGTGTCGGCTTCGATTCTTACGCTCATCGTGATCCCCGCCATCTACTCTCTGTGGCAGGAGGCCCTCGTGCGGCGGGCGGCTCGCGAGGCTCATTCGTCATCACGGCTCGACCCACAACCGACCCGGGGCGACTAAGGCCCCCAGGAGTTCCTGATGAGCACGCTCAAGGAAATGAAGACGATCGTTCGAACCGACGCGGTGGCACGACTCGTCGAGGCCCTCGAGAAAGAGGGAGTCACGCGGTTCTGGATCAGCCACATCCACTCCATCGGAACGGGTGTCGATCCGGAAGACTTCCGGCTCTCGTTCGACGACGGCGGTTCCTACACCGAGAAGGCGAAGATCGAGTTCCTGGTCCGGACCGATCGCGCCGATGTGATCCTCGGCCTCATTCGCGCACACTGCGGAACCGGCCACAGAGGCGACGGAGTGGTGGTCGTCACAGATGTCGACACCGTCGTGAATGTGCGAACCGGTGACCGCGACCGACTCGCCCTGCTCTGAGAGGAGGACCCATGTTCGACCTGCGTATTGTGGAGCCCGTCCAGATGTCGACGTCATGGCACGATGGTGGGATGTTCGGAGGAAGGCTTTGGGGATGGGGGGCGGTCTGGATCGCCACATTCCTGATTCTCTGCTGGGGGTTCTTCCGCCTCTTCTCGGACCGGTCCGAGACCCGACGTAACGTGCGCCGGAAGGAGGCCGCCGAAGAAGAACTTCGTAGCCGGTTTGTTCGCGGAGAGATCAACGAGACCGACCTGGAGGATCAGATGAAAGTGCTCCGACGACGTTTCGGAGGCTGAGCCGGCTCGACGAGCATGAATGTGAGGAGGGCCCGATCTGGAATCGAGGAGGGTTTGTCCGACTCTCTATGCCGGGATCGCCCCGCCGTATCCGCGCAGTGCCCTCCAGGTGTAGTGCTCGTACAGGGCCGCCCAGTAGGCTCCGAAGCCCAGGGCGAACAACAATTCCTCGAGAGGCATGAACCCGATCCGCACTCCCGACAACGCCTCGAGGGTCCAGACGTCTTCGACATAGCCGGGTGAGCTGACCTCGAGGAGCCCGAGAAACACGACGTAGTACCCCAGGAAGATCAGGGCGTCCAGGACGGTCGTGCGGGCCAGATCTGGACGACACCACACCGTCGCGGCCGCCCCGGCCACCATCGCGGCGATGGCCGGATAGATGGGGTTCCAGCCCAACGGAAGCAACCCGAGGAAAACGGCGAACGGTGCCACGAGAACCCATCGATGGAGCCTGTGCCGGGGGTGGGCGCGCTCGCCGTCGTCGAGCACTTCGGGTACGCGCCGTGTAAGCACGTTCACGATCACGGCGCCGACCCCCCCGATGCCGAAACTGAAGATCAGACTCTCGATGTCGAATCCGGTGCGGAGCGCCAGATCGAAGAGACTGGGTGGAGCCCAGTATTCGGGCACGAACAGGGGCTCGGTGAGTCCGAACGGTGCCGTGAAGATGCTCGCCCAGAGCATCACCTTGCGGTGTTGCGGAAACCTCAGGTACAGGATGAGCCAGGGCACGAGAAACGCGCAGGCCCACACGAACCAGACGTACTCACGCGAAATCATCAGACCTACCCCACTCAGGAAGACGTACGATACGTGCGATCAGGGGTGGAGCCGCCTTCACCCCACCTTCACCGCGTGCCCTACAGATTCGACGTGTGTCGAGCGCGCGGCGGTATGCAATGCTCGACCCTGGAGAAAGCGTCCGGGACCGTTGATGAACGGAGCTGCGATAAAAGTCCACGACGAAGTGTGCGGAATGGAGTTCGACCATCTGTCTTCGAAGGAGGAGTGCCAAGGGGGGGTACGGGGCCCTCTTAGCACGGCGACCCTCCAGGTTCGACCCGACGACCCGACGTGTGGAGGTGCACAATCTTCCATGAACCGTCGAGGCGTTCGAGCACGGCCGTGCCGCGGCCCTCGATTTTGACGTGACCCTGCGGCGTATCGGCGGCGAGCTCGTAGCGAAACGCGGAATACGCCATACCGTCTCGGACCACGGGCTCGATCGCGAAATAGCGGTACCTGAAGTTCTCGAACGCGTCGAGTTCGGGCGCGAGGTGATTGTCTCGATAGTCTTGCCACCCATGGTTCACGCCCGCGCCCTCGATGATGTGTACGCCCTGCCCTGGCGCGTACAGGGCACCCATAGCGTCGAGGTCCTTGGCCTGGGCAAACGCGGCGACCGACTCCAGCACAGCGCGAACGGCTTCAGGGTCGTCGTTTTGCTGCCCTTGGGCGGGAGCGGCGACAAGGGCG
>CAZFRU010000007.1:0-112108 GCA_964521385.1 uncultured Gemmatimonadaceae bacterium
CCCGCCAGTAGTTACAAAGCGGATTGCTCCACTTGGTGGGAGGAACTTCCGCTTAGCGAGCATGCTGAAGTAGTCGACGACTGTCGCCTCAACTTCCTCACGAGTCCAATCGCGACGCTCAGCCATTCTCCGCATCTCCTGCTAAGGTTGGTGCCGCTGATCGGTAGACCACCAGTTGACCGTTCAAACCACGGACCAAACCCTCACTCGCGAACTTCCGCCCAAAATTGCCGTACTCTTCCAGGGACATCGCTCCGTGAACTCTCGCCCCTCCGTAGGATATCCGGCGGCACGGTTAGTTTGAACAGAGGGTCCGCAGATCCCGACTTCGTGACAAAGACTGGCTCGATAAGATCGTGCCTTTCGAGCAGATCCCATACGCGATCCCATTCTCTCCCCGATGCAAACGGGAAGTTCTTGATGTCGTCTTCCGATGCGAAATACCGACGTTCCATCTTGCGAAGGAACCGGTCTACAATGCGCAGGCGCTCGGACACATCGTTCGGCACTTGCTCCGCCAGGACTTCGCCAGACTGCAGATTGCCGCCGATCTTCCCCACTGCCATCCGGACGTGGTCTGGCTGATAGGTCTCGCCCAACGGCACTCCCTCCAGGTGCCCCCCGTCGATAAGAACACCGTGCAACTGGTCAAGGATGTGCTCTGCCGGACCTGAGAGTCGTGTCATTTCTAGGTCGATGACAGGCATCCGGATCGCGCAGTTCTCGAAGACCGGGTGCTCCAGGCTCACCTGACGCCAGTCAACGCCTTCGAACTCGCAGGAGGAAAAGCGGGGCCTCACCAACTGTGCAGCCCCAAACGAGACCCGATCGAAGATGAGACTATTGAACTCCACACCTTCGAGGGATCCTGTACAGGATGCCACAAGGGCAGCGGCGAGAGCACCCGCATTGTGTCTTCCCACGACGTCGCTCAGCGAGGCATTCAGTACGCTCGACAGTCGCTCGATGCTGGTCCTCACGCGCTCCACATCGCCGCCCACCAGTCGGGCGGTCTCCGAGAAGAGCGACTCATCTGCAATCGCGCGGTTAAGGAATCGCCGCAGGTCGGCATCGGCTCCGTGAAGGCAGTCGCGTAGCCTGTGCGCGAGGAAGTAGCCGTAGAGCACTTCGTGTTCGAACCGATACCAGTTCCGTCCAGCCTTGTCAGTAGTCAAGAAGGGATAGCTACTAACACGGGCAACGAGTGCACTGGCTGAAGCAGGAGGCAACCCGAATTTCTCAGCGATCAGATCAGCGATGGCCTGCAGGGTTGCGATATCGACGCGCCGGCTCTCTTGCCACCACATCTCATCAGCAAGTTCGCTCAAGAAGGCTCGGTGACCTTTGAGGCTGAGCAACGGAACATCTTCTTTCGCCTTGAGGATGGTATGCTCGCGCTCAAGGAAGGCGTTTACTACAACATCGAGGAGTTGTCCTTCTTCATCGAATGACTCGCCGGCCAATAGCAGATCGACAAACTTCGACAAATAGAAGGGCTTCCCAAGAAGCGCCTGGTCGGGCCGCGAAAGCTTTGCACGCGCCTCAACAAAGCTCTCTCGCGTGGCATCGGTAGACCGACCACGCTGTTCTGCCACTTCTGCAGCGAACCGCGCCTGCTGCGCATCATCCCAGGGCTGCACCCTAAGGGTCTGGAGCTCATAGTTGAGGGACCCCGCATGGGCGAACTTCTGTGCGTTCTCCCTGAAGCTCCGGTAATCGAAGAATGCCGAACGCGCAGAGGCGATGAGCACGCCCCTGCGATTCAACGTTGAGATCAACGCGGCGAGGGATGAGAAGGCCTCATCGTATCCACCAGAGCCCAACAACTCGTCGAAGCCATCGATGATCGGTATTAGGAGGCCATGCCGAGCGAGTGGCGCAACTGCGGCGTACGGAAAGCTGGCCCGGAGATCGTCCAGGTCCTTCGCGATCGCATCATCGATGCGTGAGAGAGCGCGGCCTTGGGCGTTGACGTAGAAGAAGACTCGGTCTGCCTTCCGCTCCTCATAGCGAGCGGCCTGACGGACCGTGAGTTCCCTCAGAGCGATTGTCTTGCCGGAGCCAGCCTCTCCCTGAAGAAACACGACTCTCGTAGAAGCGAATGGCAGACTCTCTGTGGCCAGGGAGAGGAGGAGGTCAGTCGTCCGACCGGCTCTACCCTGGCGTGCCGGATCATCGGTGCCACATACGGCCGTGGTATGGATATGGGCTGACGTGCGCGGAACGACGTTCTTCGTGAATCGAGCAAACTTCCCTAGGTCCGCCATGCCCGGACTAGCGAGGAAGTCGCGATAGGACATCTCGTGGCCGGCCACCGCCACCCTCGGATGTCTACTTGCATCCCGATCCAGTCGGAAGGTAACCTCACGCTCTTCTCCGTCTTGGATCCAAAGGGCACCTTGTTCGGCTACCTCCATATCGCTACCAGGATCGGCGAATGCCGCTAGGTCTCCCCTGATCTCCCGCAGTACGTCTTCCATGCTATTCTACCACTCGTGAATGGTCAGTCCGTCGCGCACCAGAATTCCCCGGTAGTACTCGGGGTAGCCGTTCGTCCTAGTCATATGCGTCGTGTCCTGGCCGCGTGCTACGAGGGCCAGAAGACAAGGAATGATGTCCTCGTCGTCACTTGCTACTACCACGCGGTCGGCCAGCCCTGCCGAGGCGATATGGAGGGCATCGGCCACCATCAGAGTGTCCACCATTTTCTGCTCATGCTTGGTACCGACGGATGCTAGCCCCACACTGCAGTCCGCCGCCGGGCACCGGCCCTTCGCCCATCGTCGGAAATCCTCCAATGCGCAGGAGCCCGGTTGCACGCAATCCGCGGGAACGCCGAAGGACCCGCGGATGTGGCGGATTCGGACTTCCTTGACCGTGCCCAGCATCGTCAGAGCGCGGTCCCAGACCGGGGCCTCCGCAAGTTCCAGTCGCAAACGCACCCCACCGCTCCGTCTTGGAAAATCACTCATGACGCGAGCAGTGAGATCGCGAAGCGTGCTTCGAGATGCGGGTACCGACCCGTTCCATCCGCCATACAGACGGAGGGTTACCTCGGATGCACCTGCAGCCGCAAGCGCGGCGAACACTAGATCCTCCAGCCCAGTGCGCAGGTCTGAGTAGGTCGCCTCCCTTCCGGTGGGCCAAAGCCTCAGATTGAAGAAATCAGCCAGGCAGTATGCGTCCACCTACCACGCTCCGGGCGCTGCCTGGTGGATTCGAGTCATCTGAGTTTCCGGACGCAAAGGGGTGTGGTGCGGTTCCCTTAGTGTACTTCTATCCCTCGGTACCAGCGAGAGGTTAGGAGTGATAGGGTGCGGAGGTCGGGCGTCTTAGCTTCCCCCGGAGGCGCAGTCGGTGCAGCGCAAGAGTCGCCGTCCCCCCTAACCCGAGGCCTCCATCCCCTTCAGGTCCGATGGCCCCTCCCAGCCTCCGCCTGGCCTGCGTTCTCGGATCGTGGCCAAGCTTCGTCGCCTACACCCCCCTCAAAACCGATCCCCAAACCACACCGCATTCAGGAACAACCTGGTCGTCCCCCGCCAGAACCCGCGAAAGTTCGGGTTGTCCACCAGCAGGACCACCGACCCCCGCCCCAACCGGTCGGCCAGCACCGAGGGTGAGCCCGCCAGCCGGGCCTCGTTCGCCTCCGAGATGTAGCCGCTCAGGTGGGGGTCGTCGGTGAGCTGGGCCACCGTGCCGTACGGGTTGTCGCTCGGCTCGAAGAACATCGAGTGGTCGCGCCAGACGGGGATCGTGGACTGCGTGTAGCCGAAGGCCAGCGGGTGGGTGAGGTCGAGGTCGGCCGCCCAGATCGAGCCGCCGATGGCCTGCGCCCCCGCAATCTCGCCGGCGTCGGCCCAGGGCAGGCGGGTCGGGGCGTCGTCCTCCGTGCCCTCGGCCACACCACCGCCCGACCCGGGCGCCGCCACGTTCGGCGTGAACCCATTCGCCGCGGCCCAGGCCGCCGCCGTCCGCACCGCGATGAGCGTGCCGCCCTCCCGTACCCACGACTGCAGCCGCTCGAGGCGCTCGCCCGAGAACAGCCCCCCCGACACCAGCACCAGCACGTCGTAGTCCGCCCAGTCGACCCGACCCAGGTCGCTCACGTCGACCTTCGTGATGGGCTGGCCGATGCGCTGGTCCATCAGGTGCCAGAGCTGGCCCGCTTCGGTCGACGACACGCCGTCGCCGATGGGCATCAGGATCCGGGGTGCGCGCACGGGGCCGAAGCTTCGGCTCCCCAGGTCGGCCCCGGCCACCGAGTAGCCGCTCGTGGCCGCATGGATCGGCACCTGCCCCGCACCGGCCGCCGCCTGCACCGCGCGATACACCGAGTCGGCCGACACCGTCTGGATGCCCACCGGCACCGAAATCGAGCCCGCCCCGAAATCGACCTCGCCCCGGGTCGTGGGGCTCGTCCACCCCCGGGTCGACATCTCGGCGCGAATCCCCGCGGCCTGCAGCGCCCGCAGCGCCGCGGGCGCGCCCGAGTCCCGCCAGTCCATGAGGTAGGCCACGGAGGACCGGTCCACCGACAGTCCCCCGACCTCGGGCACCGCCGTCACCTCGCTCCCCAGCGGCAACGACCCCCGGCCGAGTTCCCCGTCCGGAATCCCATAGGCCAGGCTCACGGTCCATGTGGATGCGTCGTAGAAGACCGAATCGGAGAACTCGTCGGTGCGCTCGAAGATCGAACGGGCGAGTCGGTAGGCCGCCTGGGCCGCGGGCACGACCCAGGCGCTACCGGGTGCGAAGGTGTGGCCGCCTACCTCCACCGCCGCGCTCAGCTCGTGCGTGCGAATGCGGTGCCGCAGCAGCAGGTCGAGAAAGGCGCGGTTGAGCGAGGCGTCGTGGGCATCACCGAAGACCCACCCCCCGACGTCACCCGCCTCCGCCTCGTCGAGACCCGTGCGGAAGAACTCGCGCTGATAGTCCTGCAGCACGGCGCGCTCTTCGACCGCCACCCGTACCGTGGCCAGACTCGTGCGCACGTGATTGCGAATCGCGAAGGCGAAGGTGAGCACGCCGTGGTGCCTGCTGTCCTGCGCATGCCCCCGCGAGCTCGCCTGCTCGAAGACGAGGCCCAGTCCCCCGAGAAAGTTGGGGTAGGTGGAGCCGTAGCCCGGGTAGGTGTTGTCGTAGACCTCCTTCGTGAAGTAGAGCGAGCCCAGGCTGTCGAGCGCTGCCGCCCAATCGTCGGCGAAGCGCATGGTGATGTCGGTATAGAGACGCTCGGGCAGCAGCGGATTCCATGAGCCCACCGGCTCGCTCGGCTCGAAGAAGTAGGTGCTCGAGGTGCCCATCTCGTGGTAGTCGGTGACCACCTGCGGGCGCCACGACTGGTGGAAGTCGATCCGGGCCTGGCTCTCGGGATGCACCAGCGGCAACCAGTCGCGATTGAGGTCGAACCAGTAGTGGTTCGTGCGTCCGCCGGGCCACACCTCGTTGTGCTCGCGGTCGAGGGGGTCGGTCACGAAGGGCTCGGAGCGGTGCGTGTTGGCCCAGCTCGTGTGCCGGTCGCGGCCGTCGGGGTTCAGCACCGGCTCCACGTGGTAGACGCCCTCGTCCAGGTAGCGCGCCACGTCGGGCCCGGTGCCCGCCACCAGCCAGTAGGCGGTAAGCATCGCCGCCTCGGCCGACGACGTCTCGTTGCCGTGGACGCCGTAGCCGAGATGCACGATCACCGGCAGCTCCTCGGTGGGCTCGGCCTCGGTGGCCACCAGGTGGGCGCCGCGGATCTCTTCGAGGCGCCCGAGGTTGCCGGGAGACGACACCGTCAGCACCGGCATGGGCCGGTGCTCGTGCGTGTAGCCGATGATCTGCACCGACGCCCGGTCGGAGAGCTCGGCCAGCGCCTCCATGTACGACACGACGCGGTCGTGGCGCGTGTGGAAGCTGCCGATGGGGTAGCCCAGGAATTCTTCCGGCGAGGGGATCGAGGCGTCGAACGCCGTGCCCTCGGGAAAGAAGTAGTTCGTGGATTCCTGGGCCGCGGCGCTCGTGGGCGCGGTCGCGAGGAGGGCCGCGGTGGCGAGGGCGGAGAGCAGACGGCGTCGCGAGATCGGGGCGAGGGGCATGTGCAGGCGGGTTCGAGGACGGGGGCCCCATCGTTAGCCGTCGGCGAGGTGCGCCGCAATCGTTGGAGGCGGAGCCCGTAGCCGTGGATCCGTCGCTCGCACGATGCCGGCGGAGTCTGCAGGGGCGTCCCACGCCGCCATCCTCTCGCCCCACCCCTCCCGTTCCATTGCTCCTCCCGCATCCTGGCGCCTAGCTTCGAGGGAGGAGGAACGTGCCATGGAAGCAAACCGTACCCGCACCCGTTGGACCTGGGCCGAGTTCGCTCGCCTGCCCAGCGAGGGGAGCTGCCGCTACGAGATCATCGCGGACGAGCTGTACGTGACTCCAGGGCCTGCACCCCGCCACCAGCGGGTGGTGACCCAACTGATCCGGCTCCTCGCCCCGTTCGTCGGTGAGCATCGTCTCGGCGAGGTACTTCCCGGTCCCATCGACATCCTCTTCGGCGAGGGGGACTATCTCGAGCCCGATCTGGTCTTCGTGGGCACTGCCGGGGCGCATCTCGTCACCGATCGGGGCATCGAGGGCGCACCCGACCTGATCGTCGAGATCGTGTCGCCGTCGACGGCCACCCGCGACCGGGAACTCAAGCGCGACCGCTACCGGTTGTTCGGTGTGCCCGAGTACTGGGTGATCGATCCGGGCACGGTTTCGGTGGAGGTCTGGCGATTTGCCGAGGGGCCCGATGCCTACGCGCGCCTCGGCGTCGAGGAGACCCTCCAATGGCGCCCGGTGGCCGGAGGGCTCTCCCTCGCCATCGACGTAGGCGAGCTCTTTGCGGGGCCGCCGACGGCGACGGAATCTGGCGGATCGTGAGGAGCACCCGGCCCGGGAAGATTCGCTGCCTCGCCCGCGCCGGTTCGCAACGCCCCAGCCGTTCTTGCCGCACCCCTACACGTGCACCAGCGTACATGTACTTATACACGTGCAGGAGTCCAGGCCTTGTCGCCAGAACCCAAACGCGTCCGCGAGCAGGCCGTCGTATACATGAGCGCGAGCGACCGAGAGCTGTTGGAGCGGCTCGCCGAGCCGTCGCCCGTACGGCGCTCCGGCACCTGCTCGAGGACCCGATCCAGTCCTGGGTCGAAGTCGGGCCGGAGCTCGTCGGCGAAGCCATGAGCGCGTGGCTGGTGCGCTTTCAGGACCAGCCGTTCTCCCTGGTGGACGCGGTCAGCTTCGAGGTGATGCGGGCCGAGGGGGTACGGTCGGCTTTCGCCTTCGACCGTCACTTCGAGATCGCGGGATTCGAGTTGCTGCGCTGAACTCTCCGGATGGGGGGAGCGGTGACCGGCCGTGATCGAAGCTCGCCGTTACCGCACTCGCAGCCCCGGCACGTCTGCGAAGTCCCTGCGATTGAGCGTCCAGAGTTGGGCGTTCCACGACAGCGCGCAGGCCGCGATGGCGAGATCGACCTCCCGCCCTCGCGAGCGGTGCAGGTCCCGATACAGGCGAGCCGCGATCGCGGCCTCGGCCACCCCGAACGGGATCGCCTCGTCGCTCGGCAGGAGGGCCTCCTGTGCGGCCAGTTCCTCTGGTATTCGGGGTCCCCGCAGCCATTCGTACAGCACGAGCGTCGGAAGCACCACCCGCTCACCGGCCTCGAACACGCTCCGGAGTTCGCGGCGGAGCGCCCCTCCCGCCCCGAGGGTCTCCACGAGCACGGAGGTGTCGAGAGCGATCATCCCGACGGCGTCTTCCGACCCCCGCCGCGGCGCGCTCTGCGAACCGTCTCGAGCTCCCGTTCCACCTCCGTTCGGGGGCGATCGGGTAGCGCCGGCACGAGTTCGTCGAACGCCTCCAGCTTGGCCCGGCGCTCCTTGTCGCTGAGCCGACCCAGTTGCTCGCCGTAGACGCGCACGGCCTCCCGCACGACCTGGCTTTTGGCAATCCCCAATCGCTCGCTGGCGCGCTCGAGGTCCCGCACGGCGTCCTCGTCGAGTGTGAAGGTCATCTTCTTCATGGGGCCCCGGGCGGCGTGAGTATGGTATGCCATAACTATGGGTACCGATCCATGAGATCTCAAGGCTTCTGTACCTCACCATGCAGAAGGCCGACCCTGGCCAGGGGGGGTACCTTCGTGACCCCCCCTTCGCGGTCGCACTCGAGGTGGAGACCAGAGCCGGGGCCATTGGTTGATCTGTAGTGCCGCGTGGCTCCCCAACGTACGTTGGGTCAGCCACCCCCCTCTGGAGAATGCCGTGTGAGGACCATCACTGTCGTGCCATTCGTGCTGCTCGCTGTCGCCGGTTCACTGGCGGCTCAAGGTTCACAGCCGCTCGAGTACCACCAGGAGACCACGGGATCGATGACGGTCCACACGCCCGACGGGCTCATCGAGTTCAAGAACGAGTTCGAGGCACGGGTCTCGATCGTCGAGGTCGGGCCCGACTCGCTGCATGCGTGGTTCGACTCCCTGTCGGTGGCCACCATCGACCCCAATGGCGAGCGTCGGCCCGACACGGGGCCGGTACTGGGTGAACTCTACGTGCTACGGCGCGATGCCCGTCGGCGGCTGGAGACCCTGCATTCGCCCGAGGCGCCCCCCACCTTCGAGGGTGTGACCGACCTGCGCGCCCAGTTCTTCGACTTCTTTCCCTCGGCGCCACCCGGCGGGTACCGGGTGGGTGCCACCTGGACCGATACCCTCGTGGCGCCCCCGGCGTTGGAGCCCGACTCGAAGTCCGAGATGACCAAGGTGATCGAGTTTCGCGTCGACGAGCTGGGTGACAAGGACGGGGTGCCCGTCTTCGTGATCCGAGGTGACGCCCGCGCGGACTGGTATCTCGACGCGCCCTTCCCGAACCAGCCCGGGATCCGGGCGGTGACCACGATGGCCGGGGTGGAGGCCAGCGTGTTCTACGTGGCACAAGACGATGGTCGGCTGCTGGAGCGTAGCCGGGACGCGAGCATGGAGGGGCAGCTGGAATACGTCGGCGCCCCCCAGCCCACGATCTTCGAGATGTCTCGCACGAACGAGAGCGTCTTGCGTCTGGTGGAGGGTGGTGCAGGAGGGTGAACGAGGTCACGCCGTTTTCACCGGAGCAACAAGCGACCCTCGACGAGGCGCGCGAACGGCGACGGATCTTCTCGCGAACCGAGCGGATCGCCACGCTCAACCTGTGGACCATCGGCCTCTTCGGGGGCCTGACCGTGCTCTGGGGGCTGGTCAGTGGGGGCAGCGGCCTGTTGGTGGGGGTGGCTCTGTTGGCGGTGGCGTGGAACGAGCGACGCGGACGTGATCGGCTGCGTGCGCTGGATCTGAGGGGACCGCTCATTCTCGGCCGCAACCAGCTGGTGTTGGCGGGGGTGGTCGGAGTGTACTGCCTCTGGGCGATTCGTCGGACCCGCATGGCTCCCGATCCCTCCATGCAGCAGCTCGAGGAGCTGGCGGGGATCCCGACCGATCTGGTGGCCGATCTGACGGCCGCCGTATACGGAGTGGTTCTGGTGGTGGTCGGTGTGATCCAGCTGCTTCTCGCTCGCTACCACTTTCGTCGCGGTCCCATGCTGGCAGCGTTCAGAAGTACCACGCCCACCTGGGTGATCGACCTGCTGGCGGAGTCGAATCGCTAGCACTGCAGCGCCACCATCTGAGATCGACGGGCGCAGGGTTAGTTTCACTCCCCATGGCTCTACTCTCCTGTCAGGACCTGCGGATCGCGTTCGGCGGTCGACCCCTTCTCGACGACGCCACGCTCCACATCGAGCGGGGCGAGCGGATCGGTCTGCTCGGTCGCAATGGAGAAGGCAAGTCGACGCTGTTGAACATCGTGGCGGGCACCTTGCTCCCCGATGCCGGCACCATCGTGCGCGAAACCGGTGTGCGGGTGGCGCTGCTCGATCAGCAGGTGCCCATGGGACTCCAGGGCACCGTCGATGACATCATCCGCTCGGGGCTGCACGCGCACGGCGACGAGGACCACCACGTGCAACGGCTCTGTTCGCTGCTCGACCTCGATCCGTGGCACCCGTTCGATGCCCTGTCCGGCGGCCAGAAGCGTCGCACGCTCCTCGGCCGCGCCCTGGCCGATGAGCCCGATGTGCTCCTGCTCGACGAGCCCACGAACCACCTGGACATCGAGAGCATCGAGTGGCTCGAGGGATTCCTGCTCCGATGGACCGGCAGCCTGCTGTTCGTGACCCACGACCGATCCTTCCTGCAGGCGCTTTCCACGCGCATCGTCGAGCTCGACCGGGGGCGCCTCACCTCCTGGGCGTGCGACTACGCCACCTACCTCGAGCGAAAGGACGACCTCCTGGCCGCCGAGGAAAAGGAGTGGGCCCGCTTCGACCGCAAGCTGGCGCAGGAAGAAGCGTGGATTCGGCAGAGCATCAAGGCGAGGCGCACTCGCAACGAGGGCCGGGTGCGAGCGCTGGAGCGGCTGCGCAGGGAGCGCAGCGAGCGACGAGATCGTGTCGGTACGGTGCGCATGGACATCCAGGCGGCCGAGCGCACCGGCACCCGCGTGATCGTGGCCGAACACCTCGAGTGGGCCTGGGGCGACGAGCCTCTGATTCGGGATTTCTCGACGACGCTGACCCGGGGGGATCGGGTGGGAATCGTGGGTCCCAACGGTGCGGGCAAGACCACGCTCCTGCACCTGCTCCTCGGCGAACTGACCCCCCAGGCCGGGGTGGTGAAGCATGGCACGTCGCTGCAGGTGGCGTATTTCGATCAGCACCGCGCCCAACTCGACGACGACGACACGGTGGCCGAGAGCGTGGGCTTCGGGAGCGATCATGTGAATGTGGGCGGAGAGCACCGCCACGTGTTGAGCTATCTGCAGGACTTCTTGTTCTCTCCCGAGCGGGCGCGACAGCCGGTACGCGTGCTGTCCGGAGGCGAGCGAAATCGCCTGCTCCTGGCCCGCCTCTTCACGCGCCCCGCCAACGTATTGGTGCTCGACGAGCCCACCAACGACCTCGACACCGAGACGCTGGAGCTTCTCGAGGCCCGCCTGCTCGACTTCGACGGCACGGTGCTCGTCGTGAGCCACGACCGCCGCTTTCTCGACAACCTCTGCACGAGCACCCTCGTGTTCGAGGGCAACGGTGTGGTCAAGGAGTACGCCGGCGGATACACGGACTGGAAGCGGGCCGTCGCGCGGCGAGAGGCGCTGGCCCGCGAGGCCGTGGGGGACGGGCGTGGTGAGGGCCGACCCCGAGGCGCTGCGGGACGGGGGGCGGGCCCGGGGGCGGCGCCGTCCCCGCCGGAGCGTCCGAAAAAGCTGTCGTTTGCCGAGCGCCGGGAATTCGAGGCCCTTCCCGAGAAGATCGAGAAGCTGGAAGGCGCTCTCAGCGACCTCCACGACACCATGGCCGATCCCGATTTCTACAAGAGCGACGCCAGTGCGATTCGCGCGGCTACGGAGCGGGTTCCAGAGCTCGAAGCCGAGATCGAGGTGCTGATGGACCGCTGGGCGGAGCTGGGCGAGCGGGCTGGGTAGGTTGCTTGCCGCCCATCCGGCCGCCAGACGGGCTCGGTTTCCGGCACTGCACGCGCTGCGCGGCCTCTAGTACGAGGACCGTCCCGGCCCGTGTCGGGTAGCTTCAAGTCGGCCTACGTCATCCGTCGAGTCCCGCATGCTTCGACCCACTCCCGAACTCCGTGAATTCGAGCGCGAGTACGCTCGCAGGTTCGACTCGGACGCCACCTACGCGAAGAGCCTGGCGATCTTCAAGGCACTCTGGGTCGAGGCGTGCACGCTTCGACCTGACTTCCCGGAGTCGGACTGGCGTCGGGATATCGAGCCCAATCTCGCTATCGCCCGAGCGGTGAATGCCCTCCCGCCCGCCTGACTTTGAGGGACTGCTCGCCAGGCTCACGAACGAACTCGACCGACGGCGTGTGCCCTTCATGCTCATCGGGGGCCAGGCGGTGCTCCTCCACGGCGATCCTCGGCTTACCCAGGACATCGATGTGACGCTGGGGCTGGGCCCGGGGCGGTGGAGCGAGATCGTCGACGCCTGTGGCGACATCGGCCTCGATCCGTTGCCCGACGAGGTGAGGCACTTTGTCGAGACCACCTTCGTGCTGCCCGCCCTCGACGCGACAACGGGTATTCGGGTCGACCTGATCTTCTCGACGACGTCTTACGAAGCGCAAGCAATCGACCGTGCGATCCGCGTGGAGATCGCTGGAGCCCAGGTCCCCTTCGTGACCGCCGAAGACCTGATCATCCACAAGCTGTTCGCGGCTCGCCCCCGGGACCTCGAAGACGCCGCAGGAGTGGTGCGGCGAAAAGGACCCGATCTGGATTGGGACTACATGCAGGACTGGTTGCAGGCCCTGTCGCAGGTAGAGGGTAGGGAAGGGCTGCCCGCGCTGCTCGAGGGACTGCGAAGTGCCTGATCCCGGTCGGGCTCAGCGCCCGGCCGTGCCTTCCGCTCCGCCCACGATGGTTCGTCCGCCGAGCATCACGAAGCGTACGTCTTCGGTGACGGTGATGTCGTCGAGCGGGTTTCCCGGCACGGCGATGAGGTCGGCGAGCATGCCGGGAGCGATCACCCCGCGGTCGTCCTTGCCCAACAGATCGGCCGCATGGACCGTTGCGGTGCGGAGGGCTTCGAGGGGACTCATGCCCAGACGCACGTAGACCTCGAATTCCTTCGCGTTCTCGCCATGGGGGAAGACCGCGGCATCGGTCCCGAAGGCGATGGGTACTCCGGCGGCGATGGCCCGCCGTAGGCTCTCGCGCGCGAGGGGTAGGATCGTCTCGGCCTTCGAGCGTACCAGGGGGGGCAGGATGTCGAGGTCGATGCGGTCGGCGAGGTAGGTCGTGGGCACGAGGTAGGTGCCCCGCGCCCTCATCATCTGGATCGCTTCGTCGTCGAGCATCGAGCCGTGCTCGATGCTGGCCACCCCCGCCGTGATGGCGGCCTTGATGCCTTCGGTGCCGTGGGCGTGGGCCGCGACCTTCACCCCATGCCGGGCGGCCTCGTCCACCATGGCCGTGAGCTCGTCCAGGCTGTACTGCTGCGCGCCCACCGGTCCCTCGAGCGACAAGACCCCGGCCGTCGCGCATGTCTTGATGACCTGGGCGCCATGTTTGATCTGATACCGCACCGCCTGCACCACCTCCCAGGGCCCGTCGGCCACGCCGTCTTCGGGTCCGCCTTCCAGGATGCCGGGGGCGAACCCGGTGACGTCGCAATGTCCGCCGGTGATCCCCAGGGGGTTTCTCGACGGAATCACGCGTGGGGCCACGACGTCACCCCGTTCCACCGCGTGGCCCAGCGCCACGGTCGCGTCGCCCCCGAAGTCCCGAACCGTGGTGAAGCCCGCGCGCACCGTGATCCCGCCGAATTTCACCGCCTGGATGGTGGCGTCGGCCAGCGTCTGCGTGACCGGCTCGACGAACGAGTTGGCGTTGATCTGGCCCGCGAGGTGCGTGTGCACGTCGATGAGCCCGGGCAGCAGGGTCACGTCACCCAGATCCACTTCGCGTGCCCCGCTGGGGAGGGTGGCGGGATTCACGCTCGTGATCCGGTCGCCTTCCACCACGACCACCGCCTGGGTGAGCACCGTGCCCGCGATCACATCGAACATCCGTGCCGCCCGAATCACCGTTACGGGGGGCGTGGACGCAGGAGTCATCTGGGCGGGCAGGGCCACGGCCGTCGCGAGCAGCATCGTGCTGACGAGCCCGACGGTGAGAGTCGGCGGAAGGCGACGGGGGAGTCGTGCTGGGGCGGTCATCGGTGGTCTCCGGACAGTGGGTCGGGGCGCAAACGAGATCGCGGCGCGCGGGTCATCTCGCCGCGGTCACCGCTGCCGGCAACTCGGCTCGCACCACGTACTGCACATCGAGATCGTCGCGCACGACTGCATAGAGCGCTCCGTCTCGTACCCGCGGGGGAATCCAGTCCAGGATCTCGAATCCGAGCTGGACCGAGCCCCGGAACTCGCCGGTCCGGGTGAAGACATCGTAGAGGGGCGCACCTTCCGCGCGCACCTTTCGTTGTACCCAGAGTTGATCGAGGTCGTCGAGGAACATGCCCCCGATCACCGGATGATTGTTCGGTATTTCGTCGGCAATGGCGTCGGCCGCGCGGGCCCATCCCGGTCCCCGTTCAACCAGTTGATCGAGGTACTTCTTTCGTTCGTCGCTCGTGACCGGTGGCGGTTCGACGCCGACCTCGATGACCAAGGTGGTATCGCCCGCCTCCGAGAGTCGCGCGATACGGTACTCATCGGTGCGAACGCGCCAGAACCCGCCGGTGGGGTCGGGAATCACGACATCGGCCGCCGCAAACGGCAGCCCCATCATCGACTGCCCATCGTCGAAGTTCACGACCCAGGAGCGGTAGGTGACGGGACCGAGAGCGACGGAGTCCCGGAGTTCGGTGGTCGGGTCGAGGACCACCATGAACATGCGCCCTGTCCCGACGGTCAACCCTTCGGGGCGAGGGTATCGCGCCCCGTCGTCGCTGTGCGAGGTCAGTTTCCAGAAGCGCCCCCGGCGATCGCGCGCTCCCTGCCACACAAACGCGTACGAGCGCACGGGGACGCTGGTGCGGGTCACCTCACCGCCGGCGGTCGAGAGCCCCATCATCACCATCTTCGAGTGATCGTGCACCCAGAGCGTGTCGCCGGTCAGGACGAAGCCGTTGGAGTTGCCCAGCTCACCGGGGCCTTCGCCCCGGCGCGCGATGGTCCTCGCGTACACGCCGTCCGCATCGAAGACGCGGACCTCGGCCGCCGCATAGTCGAGCACGTAGATGGTGCCGGCCGAATCGGCCTCGATCCCCCGAATGTCTCCGAACACGTCAGGGCCCTCGCCCTCCAGTCGGCCGATGCGCAGGTCGGGGGTGATGGTCGCCGGGGCGGACGAGGCCAGGGACGGGTATCGCACCCGGGGCGTACCGTCGGGAAGTGAGTCGCGAACCCCTCCCGCCGAGAGAGTGCTGGAGTCGCCTCCCCCGCAGCCGCCCGCTCCGGCAAGGACGAGTGTGAGGGCGAGCGTCCGCGACAGGGCAAGCGCCCGCGACAGGGCAAGCGCCCGCGAGGTGGGCGGTATGGCTGGACGAAGACGAGATGTGACCCTGTGTTTGGTGGCCATGGGTGCGTAGACTGAGAGCGAGGCGCGAAGTGCGATCTACGTACGTAGGAGTATGGTCGCGGGCTCGGCTTCGCCAGAGATTCGTGCTCCGACCGCAACCGAGCCGTCGTCACCCCTGGCCGCACGCCGCACTTCGCGACCATCTTCCGCCACCGCCCTTCCCGCCCCAACGGAGTTTCCATCGTGGCGCGCCACCCCCTGGCTGGAGCACCCGCCCCACCCTCGCTCCTCATCGATGTCCAGGCGTTGATCGAGGCCTACCATGCCCTCTCGCCCGACCCGGCCGAATCGTCGCAGCGGGTGTCGTTCGGAACCTCGGGGCATCGGGGAAGCGCCTTCGACGCCAGCTTCAACGAAGACCACATCATCGCCATCGTCGAGGCGGTGCGCCGGTACCGGGTGCTGCAGGGAACGGATGGTCCACTGATGTTGGGAATCGACACGCATGCCCTGTCGGCGCCGGCTCGCCGCACGACGCTCGAGGTGCTCGCCGCGGGTGGGGTCCAGGTCATGACCGCGCCCGAGAGCGGTGCCGACGGGGGATTCACGCCGACTCCCGCCATTTCGCACGCGATCCTGACGCACAATCGGGGACGCTCGACCGGGCTCGCCGACGGCCTCGTCATCACTCCGTCCCACAACCCGCCGCGCGACGGCGGCATCAAGTACAACCCGCCCAACGGGGGGCCGGCTTCACCCGAGGCCACGCGCTGGATCGAGGACGAAGCCAACTCGATCCTGGAGCAGGGAAGCGCGACGGTCGCTCGCATTCCGTACGAGCGCGCGTTGGCTGCCGAATCGACCCACCCCTACGATTTCATGTCGGCCTATGTCGACGACCTGGGTGCGGTGCTCGACCTCGACGCGGTGCGGGGCGCGGGACTCTCGCTGGGGGTCGACCCGCTGGGGGGCGCGGGGGTCTACTATTGGCGGGCCATCGCCGAGCGCTACGGGTTGTCGCTCACCACCGTCGACGAGACGATCGACCCCACCTTTCGCTTCATGAGCGTGGACAGCGACGGGGTGATCCGCATGGATCCGTCCTCACCCGACGCCATGCAGCGTCTCATCGGCCTCAGCAGCTCGTTCGATGTGGCGTTCGCCTGCGACACCGATTACGACCGGCACGGCATCGTGACCCGCGGGGGCGGGCTCATGCCCTCGAACGACTACCTGGCGGTGGCCGTGGCGTATCTGTTTCGCCATCGCCCCGGCTGGTCCCGGTCCGTGGGAATCGGCAAGACCGTCGTTACCAGTTCGATGATCGACCGCGTGGCACGATCCCTGGGTCGCGAGGTGTACGAGGTGCCCGTGGGCTTCAAGTGGTTCGTCGATGGCCTGGTCGAGGGGTCGTTGGGATTCGTGGGTGAGGAGAGCGCGGGTGCCACCCTCCTGCGCCGCGACGGATCGACCTGGACCACCGACAAGGACGGCATCGCGGCGGCGCTGCTCGCGGCCGAGATCATGGCCGTGACCGGACGCGATCCGGCCGTACTGTACGACGAGCTCACCGACGAGTTCGGCACGCCCCACTACCGCCGCACCTCCGCCCCGGCCACAGCGGCGCTGAAGCAACGGCTCAAGAATCTCGATCCCGCCGACCTGAGCGTGTCGTCCGTGGGCGGAGAGCCCGTCGTAGCCATCACCACCCGCGCACCCGGCAACGATGCGCCCATCGGTGGGCTGAAGGTGAGCACGGCCAACGCCTGGTTCGCGCTGCGACCCTCGGGTACCGAAGACATCTACAAGATCTACGCCGAGAGTTTCGGCGACGCGGCACAGGTCGACGCACTCGTCGACGAGGCGCGCGAAATCGTCCGGCGTGTCCTGGGCGACGAGGGGGAGTAGGGCGAGTGCCCCTCAGGCCGAAGAGGTCTTGCGCAGCGCAACCGCGTTGATGCAGAACCTGAGCCCGGTCGGCGGGGGACCGTCGGGAAAGACGTGCCCCAGATGCGCGTCGCACACGTTGCAGAGTGCTTCGACGCGCTGCATGCCGTGCGAGGAGTCTCCTGCGTACGCCACCACCGCGTCGGCCACCGGTTCGGTGAACGAGGGCCATCCGGTGCCCGACTCGAACTTCACCGTGGCGTCGAACAGCTCGGTGCCACAGCAGACGCAGGCGTAGAGTCCCGGCTCGAACAGGCCGCAGAGCTCGGAACTGAACGGCCGCTCGGTGCCTTTGCGACGGGTGACCTGATACTGGTCAGGCGAGAGCTGCGCGCGCCATTCGGCGTCGGTCTTCTCGACGCGGCGCGGAGGCGGGGGATTGGTGCCGCGGGCGAGGGTCAGGACCTGGGACCAGTCGAGCATAGGCGGGTGATGACGAGGTGAGGGAGTTCGACGACCGTGGGCCGCCGCGGTCAGTGTGTGACCAGGAACAGCATCTGGGTGGGCGTCCAGATGGCGCTCTGGCTCCGGTTCGAACGAAGTGCCCGTCCCACCGGGGAATCACTGGGGTAGCGCACCCAGACGATTCCCAGCTCGGAGCCCCAGAACGACGTCCCGAAGATCTTGATGGCGAGCCAGGTGTAGGTCACGTCTCCGTAGCTGAACTCGAAGCCGTCGGGGAGCAGGCCCTGCAGGTCGGGTGGAACCGTGCCCACCGAGCCGCTGGCCGGAAACATGCCACCTCCAGCCAGGAATTCGTGGGCTGCCAGTCGAATCGTGTTGACATCGCTCACCACGCGCGCGGCGTCGGCGCGTCCGATGGCCTTACGGAACCCCGGGATCGCGATGCCAGCCAGGATGCCGATCAACAACATCACCGTCAGCAACTCGATGAGCGTGAACCCGCGCCGGGTACGCATCCTCATCGCACGGCTCCGGGATCGTCGACGTCGGGAGGGAAGATGCCGAGCCGAAGGAGGAAGTCATCCAGGGGTTTGGCGCCATCGTACCGGATCGGCGCCTCCGATCCCTCCGAGACGATGGTGAACCCGCCCCCTTGCGGGGTGAACCGTAGCCCCGGGGCCTCCACTCCGGCCTCGGCCAGCGACACCGGCAAGCGCCCGTTGGTGGCCTCGAAGTTCTGAACGGCCTGGGTGGCCACGAACACCAGCACCCCGTCGGCCCGCCGGGCTTCGGCGTCGGAGAGAGGGGGGCTGCTCGTGCTCAGGAGCGAGAGGTTCCACACCACGACGCCGGCGAAGATCAGGGCGAGTACACCGGGGAGGATGAGGGGTGAGCGCTCGTCACGGACACCGTCGTTCGCGGACGGCTGGATGCCCTCTTCGACTTCCTGGATGAGGTCGCCGGCCGCCTCGCCGAACGACCTGGAATCGGGGGCGCCGGGGTCGGGTTGTTGGCTCAACGGGCGTACCTTCCGAAAGCGTTGGTGATGACATCAGTATCGGAGGCGAGGCGACCGGGCAACAGGGGGGGCGGAGCGGACAGGTCAGCGATGGCTGGGCACGAAGTGATGATCGTCGGGTCGCTTCTCGGCCGTCTGCGCGCTCCGCCACGACATCAGGTCCTCACAGAACCAGGTATTGCAGGTATTGCTGCGCAGCTCTCGCGGCAGTCGGCACCCGGTCGCCCCCTGGAAGATGCATCCGCCGTCGAGGTGGTCGCCTCCCAGGTGGGCCAGGTACAGTGCCTCGAGGGCCCGCACCGTCAGCGTGGGGTCTGCCTGCAACACCCGCGCGAGGCTGTCCTGATCCAGGAACGCATGGGTGCCGCCCCGGCGGCAACACCAGCCGCGGCAGGCCGAGCAGGCACGCGCGAGAGCGGCCGACTCGGCAGCGCCCGGAGGGTCGAGTGCGGATGGGGGATCGGGCGTCGCCGGGGCCACGGATTGGGCCAGGGAGCGTGGTCGCGTGGTCGGGGGCGGGGTCTCGATCAGTCTTCGCAGATGAGCGCTGAAGTCGGCCCGCAGGTCGGGCGCGAGCGGGACCGGGCTCGCCGAATTCGCCGGCACGACCGACCAGCTCACGCGATCGGGATCGATCCCCTCACTGAGCAATCGAGCTCTGGCACGAGCCTGTCGGTCGGCGCTCAGTCGCGTGTGTTCCGCACGTCGTTCCGGTTCATACCGAACGCGGCACGCCAGCCGAGTGCAATACCCCTCACGATCAGCCGCTTCGAGAGGGTCGATCGGAGCACCACACCCGCGACAGATCCGCGCGGGCGCAAATGCCCGCGCAGGCGCAGGTGGCCGAACTCGACCCACCGCGCTCAGCCGCCGGCGCGAAAGTCCCTGAACTTGCGCCAATCGATGGTGTGCGAACCGTCCTCGTCCTCGACCACGATGCCCCGATTGCCTCTGCCCACGTCCTGGCTGCCGTCGAGCTCGAAGGTCCGGCCGTCACGGAGGGTGACCGCCGCGCCGCGCGGGGTCTTCACGATCCGCGCCACCTCAGCGAACTCGACGAAGAACTCGGCGCCCTCGGCGTCTCCGTTCAAGATCTCCCACCCCCAGGCCTCGTCCCGGTCCCAGGTCACGGGCCCCGTGAACGACTGGCCGGACTCGGTGGTGATGGTCCCGGCGAGCCGGGGACCGCCGTCGAAGTCGTCCCGGACCATCTGCACCTCGGGCCGATGGAATCGAATGGAGTCGAACGCCCTCCACGCGACCCTGACCTGACCGAGTCCGGCGTCGGCCACGGTGATGCCGCGATTGTCGGAGTCGACGTCGTTCGAGCCCGTCATCCGAAAGGTCTCACCGTCGTGGAGGGTGACTTCGACGCCACGGGATCCCACGCGGCGCAGCGACGCGATCGCGCCGAAGGCGACCTCGGCGTCTCGACCGTCGATCTCGCCATCCAGCACGTCGGAGGCATGGATCTCGTCGACATCCCACGCCACGTGCCCCGTGAACTCGGCGCCCGACACCGTGGTGAGTGTGCCGTACAGGCGTTGCTCGGTCGAGCGCGCGTCCGCAGGCGCCGACTGGAACTCGATGGCGACCAGGTCGCCCCAGTCCAGGTGCGCCTCTCCGTGCGTCGGGTCGGTGACCACGAGGTCGCGGAGCCCCTTGCCCAGGTCGGTGGACCGGCCGGAAAGCTCGAACATGCGGCCCGTTCGCATCGTGACCCGGCCTCCACCGCGCGTGGGCTCGATGCGGGCGATGTGCCCGAAGCGGACTCCGGTCTGCGACACGACGCGCCCCCGCTCGTCGAGCTTGTCGGCGTCGAGCAGATCACTCCAGCTCCCTTCGTTGCGATCCCAGCGTATGAAGCCTTCGTACACCTGATCGCCGCGCGTGGTGACGCGTCCATAGAGGCGCTCTGCACCGGGGGTGACGACCGTTGGTGCCTCGATAACACGAGACGCGCTCCGTTCGACTCGCTCCACACGAATGCGGGTGTCGTGGGACGAACGGGAAGCGGGACTGATCAACGCCGCAGTGGCGATCACCGCAACGCCGGCAGAGCCGAAAATCAGGACCAGGTTGCGTGCATCGTCTCTGAGTCGTGGTCCGAACATGGTGTTTGCTCCCGCCGTCGAGTCGTCACCCCCCTGCCTTCCATGGTGCCTTCTACGGCTCGACTACGGGTTCCGTTTCATCGGGGCGGAGCGCGGGGCTCGGTTGCCCCGCAGCCCGACGGGTGTCGGAGGAAGTGCCCCTACGAAGATATGTCCTTACAAGAGGACACCATGGTACCCCGCTGCGAGGGCAACCCGATCGGGGAACAACTCCGTAAGAGGTGAATTCACATCATTTTGGATCTGGGCACGACTCATGCATCAATCTCGGATGTGGAGGTTGTTCTCAATCGGGAGGCGGTTATGATGCGCGCATCTGTGCGACTCGGAATGGTGGGTGGGGTGCTTCTGTCGTTGACGTTGGCGGTACCCGGCGTCGCTCAGGGAACGGGGCGGGGCCGGGCGCAACCGCCGCCGATTCGTGTCACCCCCACGGTGCGGTCGAGGCAGGCCCCCGCACCAGCGGTACAAGTGCGCCCGAGCGACCCCCGCCGGGGCGACGACCGCTGGGACGATGACGATCGGGGCGACGACCGTTGGGACGATGACGATCGGGGCGACGACCGTTGGGATGATGATCGGGACGACGACCGTTGGGATGACGATTGGGATGACGATCGGGACGACGATCGTTGGGATCGCGACGACCGTGGCCGCCGGGACGACGACAGGGCCGAGAGCCGCTGGCGCGACGCGCGCGGGCAGGCCCAGCGCTGGCAGGTGCGAGACGACCGCGATCTGCGCCTCTTCGGCACCTTCGGGTTCGACATCCGCTGGGACTCCCTCGACCGCAACGACCGGCGCAACTGGGTGGCGTGGTATCGGGGTCACGACGAGGCCCTGTACCGTGGGCGGGGGGTGCCCGGGTGGTTCAGTCCTCGCTGGGGCGACATTCGACTCGATCGTGATCCGCTTCGCTATGGGCCTCGCCCCCTCGACCACCGGGAACTGCGTCGGATTCTCGGCAGCCGTACCTTCAACCGGATCTCACGGGGGACTCCGGGAGGCACCAGTCGGCTGTGGGGGCGCGTCGAGCGCTTCGGACCCCGGGGCGTGTCGTACACGTTGGAGATCTGGTCTGAGGGTCGATTCCTGGTGGCTCTGACCGACTTCGACCGTGATCGCTGGATCGACGATGTGGTGGTGAACGGGCGCTACTGGCGCTGAACCACCTGCGTGGCGCCGGGGTCGCGCGACCTCGAGGTCGTTTCGACTCCGGCGCTCCTCTCCGGAGCAGCGAGGGCGAGCGTCTTCCACCTTGCACGACGGGCCGCGGCAGTGTAGCCCTGCAACCTCGCTATCGTTCGCTCTGGAGGTTGCCGTGCCGGTCCGGTTCGCCCATGCCCTTGCCGCTTCGCTGACGCTCGCCCTTCTGTGGCCGATCCCCGGCCTGCACGCCCAGGGTGCCCCCTCCTTCTACGAGCCCGGGATCGCGCCCGACGGCTCGGAGATCGCCTTCGTTTCGGGAGGCGATATCTGGACGGTCTCCGCTGCGGGTGGGGCCGCTCGTCTGCTCGTGGCCCACTCGGCCCACGAGTCGCGGCCTCTCTATTCACCGGATGGACGGTGGCTGGCGTTCAACTCGAATCGCAACGGTGGGCTGGATGTCTTCATCATGGATCTCGAATCGGGAGAGGTGCGCCGATTGACCCACGACTCGGCTTCCGAGGAACTCAACGGCTGGTCACCGGACGGGGAGTGGGTCTATTTCAGCTCGAGCGCCGAGGACGTCGCGGGTACCCACGACGTCTTTCGGGTACGCCGGGACGGGGGTACCCCCATGGCCGTCGCCGCCGATCGGTTCGAGGGCGAGTATTTCTCGGCTCCCGGTCCCGACGGGTTGCTGGCGATTTCGACCCGCGGCGACCAGGCGCGGAGCCAGTGGTGGCGTAACGGCCATTCGCACATGGACGAGTCCGAGATCTGGATCGTCGAGGAGGCTGCGGCCGAGGGCGGAGTGCCCACCTATCGAGCGGTCGCCACCGGCGGCAAGAACCTGTGGCCGATGTGGGGCGCCAGTGGCGAGAACATCTACTTCATGTCGGATCGATCGGGTGCAGAAAACCTCTGGGTGACCGACTCGGAGGGGCGAGGGGCCACGGCGCTCACCGAGTTCACGGACGGTTGTGTGCTGTGGCCGTCGCTGTCGGCCGCCGCGGGTACCATCGCCTTCGAGCGCGATTTCGGGATCTGGACCTACGATGTCTCCACCGGCCAGGCGCGCCCTATCGAGATCGCCTTGATGGGTGCCGTGGAGGGCCCCACGCCGGAGACCCAGGAGGAGGATTCAGGATGGTCCGACATCGCCGTCTCGCCCGACGGGAAGAAGTGGGCGTTCACGGCGGGCGGTGACGTCTTTGCGGCCTCGATGTCGGATGACGTTGCAGCAGTCCGGGTGACGGACACGCCCGCCGAAGAGGGGGACATCGTCTGGACTCCGGACTCGAAGGGCATCGTCTACAACTCCTGGCGGAGCGGTACCGAGAAGCTCTACCACCATGACTTCACCACGAAGGTGGAGCGAGCGGTGACCACGGGCCTGGATCGCGACAACGTCGGGGAGTTCTCTCCCGACGGCCGCTGGCTGCTCTACATGCGTCAGTCGCACGACGAGCGCGAGTTGCGGGTGATCGACTGGAAGGGGGGTGACGACCGTCTGCTGGCCCTCGACATCGCGGGCGACGCGACCTGGTCGCCCGATTCCCGCTGGGTGGCATTCGGCGCCGAGACCGACGAGTTCACCAATGTGAAGGTCGTCGCGGTCGAGGGAGGCGAGCCGCGCCAGGTGAGCTTCGTCGCCAGCTCTTCGTTCGGGTCGGTGCGCTGGAGTGCCGATGGCAGCTACCTGGTCTACCGCACGGGGCAGCGCACCGAGCCCGGTGAGATGATCAAGGTCGATCTGGTTCCGGCACCGCCAACCTTCGACGAGGACGCCTTTCGCGAGCTCTTCAACGAGCCCGCCGATGACGACGAGTCGGAAGAGAAGCCCGCTGAGCGCCCTGCGGCGTCGACCGATCCGGTCGACGTGCCGGACTCGGTGCGGATCGATTTCGATGGACTGAGGCGCCGGGGCCGGGTCGTGCCCACCGGGTTTTCGGTGGGAGCGATCCTGCTCCATCCCGACGGAAAGTCCGGGGTGGTGACGGGAGGGGGCGCGCTGCGACGCGTGACCTTCGGCCCGAATGGCGACGTCGACTTCGACGAGATGGAGGTCCAGGGCAGTCCCATCGCGTTTTCAGAAGACGGCCGTCAACTCTACACCAGTCGGGCGGGGCAGCTGCGGGTCGTGTCGTGGCCGGGCGGGAACGAGCGCACCATCTCGACCTCGGCCGCCGTGGTCGACGACTTCGAGCGCACCAGGATGGCGGCCTTCGAGCAGGGGTGGGGTGAATTGCGGGATGGCTTCTACGATCCCGAGTTCCACGGTACGGACTGGGACGCGGTGCGCGACACCTTCCGGCCCCGGATCGAGGGGGCTCGAACGCGTGCGGAGTTCAGTCGCCTCATGAACCTGATGCTGGGCGAACTCAACGCATCGCACATGGGGCACTCCGGGCGGACAGGTCCGCCTCAGGACGGCGACGGGCATGCCACGGGCCGCATCGGGCTGCGCTTCGACCGGATCGCGTACGAGAACGGCGGTCGGTTCGTCGTGAGCGAAGTCGTCGAGCTGGGACCGGCCGACGTGGCCGGCACCATCGCGGTCGGCGACGAGATCGTCTCCATCGACGGGACGCCGCTCGACGCCGCAGCCGATCTCCACTCCCTGCTGAGGGACACCCCGGGAGAGCAGGTGATCGTGGGAGTGTCGAGGGAGGGGACCACGAGAGAGGTCGAGCTGCTGGCGACTTCGGGAGGTGCCGAGAGCCAGCTCATCTACCAGAACTGGGTGGAGAGCCGTCGCGCCTACGTCGAGAAGGTGAGCAATGGGCGTCTCGGGTACGTGCACATTCCCTCCATGTCCGAAGGATCGCTGACCGGCTTCATCCGCGATCTCGACCAGTCCAACCACGCCAAAGAGGGTGTCGTCATCGACGTGCGCGACAACAACGGCGGCTTCGTCAACGTGTACGCCATCGACGTACTCGCTCGCCGCAACTACTTCACCATGGAGTCCCGCGGGAGCGACGTGTTGGCACCCTCCCGGGTGCGGCTCGGACAACGGGCGCTGCTGGCGCCGACGGTGCTGGTCACCAACCAGAACACCCTTTCGGACGGTGAGGACTTCACGGAAGGCTACCGTGAGCTGGGGTTGGGCAGTGTGGTGGGAGAGCCGACCGCCGGCTGGATCATCTTCACCGGGTCCCGGCGCCTCGTAGACGGCACCTCGGTGCGCATGCCGGGCACCTTGATCCGGGACAACAGGGGTCAGAACATGGAGCTCAACCCGCGCCCGGTGGATGTCGAGGTCGAACGGCCGGCCGGTGAACGCTATCTCGGCATCGACAGCCAGTTGGACGCCGCCGTGCGCACCCTGCTGTCCCAGATCGACGGGAGGTAGGTCTCCGCGGGGTCTCGTCCGTCGCCCACCGACTCCGGGCGCACCACCGCGGGCTGGATCGACGATGTGGTCGTGCGGAGGCGTCAGGCGGCCGCAGATCTTCAGCCTCGAGCAAGGAGTGCCCGTGATGTCCCAGATCAACTTTCGGCACCTCGAGTACTTCCGGGCCGTTGCCCGAGAGGGTGGAGTGACGGCGGCGGCGGCGGCCCTCCACGTGAGCCAGCCGTCCATCAGCGCCCAGGTCAAGAAGCTCGAGCGAGCGCTGGGCTACCGTCTCTTCGAGCGACGCGGGCGTCGCCTCAGTCTGACGCCCGAAGGGAAGGTGGTGCTGGAGTATGCCGAAGAGATCTTCCGGGTGGGACGAGAACTCGAGGAGACCATCCGCGGTGGATTGCGAGGCCGACCCCTGCGGCTGACGGTGGGTCTTGCGGGCACGATCCCCAACATGGTGGCCCTTCACCTGGTGGAGCCGGCCTTCGCTCTCGATGACCCGGTCCGCATGATCGTGCGAGAAGAACGCACCGATCGCCTGCTGGCAGATCTCGCGACCCACGATGTCGATCTCGTGCTGGCGGACATGCCCGTGCCCGCCAACGTCGGCGTCAAGGTGTTCAACCATCCGCTGGGCTCGAGCCCGATCGACATCTTCGGGCCTCCGCTACAGGCCCTTCGGGTGCGGGACGGATTCCCGCAAAGCCTCGATGGCGAGGCCTTTCTCCTGCCTGCCGACGGCTACGCACTGCGACGGTCGCTCGACGAGTGGTTCTCGAGTTGCCGGATCCAGCCCCGAATCGTCGCTGAGGTCGAAGACAACGACCTGATCAACGTGTTGTCCGAGGCCGGCGCCGGGCTGTTCGCCGCGCCCGCGATCATCGCCGACGACATCCGGATCCGCTACGCAGTGGAGCGAGTCGGCCGCGCCGAGGGCCAGCGCGAACGCTACTTCGCGATCACCGCGAGCCGACGCCTGGAGCATCCAGCCGTGGTTGCGATCACGAACAACGCGCGCGACGAATTCTTCAAGTCGGACGACGATCCATAGATGTTTTCTATGGTTTCGTGACGAAATATGTATTTGTCTTCTGGGTAGGCTGGACCCAACCGTTCTCCATCCGAAGGGGCCGCGCCGCGGCGCCGCAGTGCGTTCGTCTGGGAGGTTGGAATGGACGGATTCCAGAACGTCCTCTATGTCGAGCGACGCTTGCGCGGAGGAATGCGGGGCTTTTCGAGTGCCCTGGAGGTCGCGAAAGCCCAGGGTGCGAAGCTCACCGTGGCAGGTTGCCTCGGGGTCGGCGGACGGGTGGAGACCGAGGCCGGCGCAGCCGAGCGGCGGGAGGTGGCGATCGGACGATGGCAGCGACGGTTCCAGGATCTCGCTGCCAGAGCCGCCGCCACGGGCGTGGTTCTGCGCCCGTTGATTCTGAACGGAAACCCAACCACCGCGGTGCTCGAGGAGGCTGCGCGCGGTGAACATGACCTTCTCGTCAAGGTGGCCGAACGGACGCCGGTCCTGCCCTGGCTCTTTGATGACCCGGATCGCCGACTCGTGCGGGAGTGTGCCATTCCGGTGTTGATCGTCCACCCGGCTCAGGCCGGGGGGCTCAAGGTGATTCTGGCCGCCATCGACGCCGGCCGACCCAACTCGATCGATCTGAATACGCACATTCTCGCCACAGCGGCGGCCATCGCCCGTCCGGCGGGAGGCTCGCTCAGCGTGGTCCACGCATGGTCGATGGTGGGCGGCTCGCTGTTTTCGCGTGATCGGGGGGGCACACACCGGTACCGCGATCGGGTCACGGCGACCAGGGAGGCGCTCCGGCGACAGATCGAACGCCTTCTCGAACGAGCCGCGCCAGGGTGCGCCGTGCCCATCGAGCTACCGAGGGGAGCAGTGCTCGCTTCGGTCATCGAAGTCGCCTGCCGGAGGGAGGCCGACATCGTGGTGGTCGGCATTTCGGACCGGGGGCGCATCGATCGACTGATGACCAACTGCCTCGCCGAACGAATCCTGCGCCGGGTTCCGGCTTCGATCCTGGTGACCCCCACGCGGAAGCGGAGCCGCACGATCTCCCGACCGCGCGTGGCCGGATGGTCGCACAAACCGGTGAGTGGGGTCGGATGACTCCGCCCTCCCCCCGCAACGGAGAGCGACTTCGCAAGGAGTTGGGTCTCTTCGACGTGTACGCCATCAGCACCGGGGCCATGTTCAGCTCGGGCTTCTTTCTCCTACCGGGGTTGGCCGCGGCCCAAACCGGTCCCTCGGTGCCCCTGAGCTACCTGGTAGCGGGACTCTTCATCCTGCCTGCGATGCTCAGCGTCGCCGAACTCTCCACCGCGATGCCCCGGGCCGGGGGTGCCTACTACTTCCTCGACCGGAGCATGGGACCGCTCGTTGGCACCATCGGAGGCCTCGGCACGTGGGTCGCCCTGGTGCTGAAGAGCGCCTTCGCCCTCGTGGGTATGGGTGCCTATCTGGCGCTGTACTTCGATGTCCCGATCAGGCCCCTGGCCGTCGTTCTCACCCTCGTGTTCACGGCCATCAACGTGGTGGGCGCCAAGGAGAGCAGCGGACTTCAGCGGGTGCTCGTCGCGGCCCTGATGGGGATCCTCGGCCTCTTCATCGTCCAGGGTCTGGCGGCGGTCGCGTCGGCGGGGGTGGACGGCGGGGCTCGGGAACGCTTCACGCCGTTCTTCGCCTTCGGTCTCACCGGGTTCATGGGGTCGGTCGGATTCGTCTTCGTTTCGTACGCGGGACTCACCAAGGTCGCCAGCGTTTCGGAAGAGATCCGGGACCCGGATCGCAACATCCCGCTCGGTATGATGCTGTCGTTGGCCACCACGGCGGTGGTCTACTCGGCCGGCGTCTTCATCCTGGTCGCGGTTCTTCCGCCCGACGTCCTGCGGGGCGACCTGACACCGGTCGCGACGGCCGCGAGCGCCGTCTTCGGCTGGCTCCCTGCCGGCGCCGGCGTAGCCCTGATCGTGGTCGCCGCGATCGCCGCCTTCGCATCGACCGGCAACGCGGGAATCCTCGCCGCTTCCCGCTACCCCCTGGCGATGGCCCGCGATCGACTGGTCCCGACGGGGTTGGAAGCGCTGGGCCGGTTCCAGACTCCGACCCGAGCGATCGCGGCCACGGCCCTTCTGGTCATCGCGTCGATCCTCGTGCTGGATGTCGCGAGCATCGCCAAGCTGGCGTCGGCGTTTCAGCTGTTGCTCTTCTCTCTGCTCAACCTCGCCGTGTTGATCATGCGCGAGAGCCGGATCGAAGGCTACGATCCGGGATTCCGTTCACCCCTGTATCCCTGGATGCAGCTCTTCGGGTTCTTGTCTCCCTTCTGGCTCATCACCGAGATGGGGGCGGTGGCGGTCGTCTTCAGCCTGGCTCTGGTCGTCGTTACCGTCGCCTGGTATTTCTACTACGCACGGAGTCGCGTCGTTCGGAACGGGGCCATCTTCCACACCTTCGCGCGCCTGGGGGCCTTGCGTTACGGAGGGCTGGACCTGGAGCTCCGCACCATCGTGCAGGAGAAGGGCCTGCGAGACGAGGATCCCTTCGACGAAGTGGTGGCGCGGGCCCAGGTCGTCGAGTTCCGGCGACCCACCTCGTTCGAAGAGCTGGCCGGTGCAGCCGCGGCGACCCTCGCCGAGCGCAAGGTAGGCGTGGTGGGCACCCTTCAGACCGCGCTCCTCGAAGCGTTGGAAACCGGATTCATTCCCGTGTCGAATGGGGTGGCGCTTCCTCACGCCCGCCTCGCGTCGCTGGAGCGGCACGTTCTCTTGATGGCGCGCTGCGCCGGAGGCCTGCGAGCGTCCGCAAGAGAGGAAGATGCCCCTTCGCTGGAGTTGCGCGGAGTCCGCGCGGTCTTCTTCCTGATGAGTCCCGAGGCGGCGGTGGGCCAGCACCTCCGGCTTCTGGGTCACCTCGCCACCCAGGCGCAGGACGATGCCTTCATGCAACGATGGATGTTGGCGCTCGATCCCCCGGAGCTCAAAGCGACACTCCTCCGGGCGGAACGGTGGATCAGCCTGAGTGTGGGAGAAGATCCCATGACGCTGGCGTGGCCGACGCGTGCGATCCGAGATGTGGGCCTTCCACCGGGAACGCTGGTGGCGTTCGTGCGCCGAGGGGGGGTGAGCATCGTTCCCAACGGCTCGACGGTGCTCGAGGCCGGCGACTTCGTCACGGTGATCGGGCACCCCACCGCGATTCGGGCCATCACCTCGACGGTGGATCCCGCGGTGCGGGAGCCCGCCTGATCGCTCGAGCCCGCCTGATCGATGGAACTCCAATCCAGATCAGCGCACCGTCCTCAGCCGCCCACCGGCTCCAGGCGTACCACCGAGGTGGGGCGGCCACCTCGGTCCTCGATCGCCACGTAGATGTAGCCGTCGGGTCCTTCGCGCACGTCGCGCACCCGACCCATGTCCTGCAGAAGGGTCTCTTCTCGAACCACGCGCTGGCCGTCGAGAGTCAACCGGGCGATCTGCTGACCGGCCAGCCCTCCGGCGAAGGCGTTGCCCTTCCACTCCGGAAAGCGGTCACCCGTGTAGAACATCAGCCCCGAGGTGGCGATGGAGGGCACCCAGAAATGGACCGGTGACACCATGCCTTCGCGGGCGGTTCCCTCGTGGATGGCCGATCCGCTGCCGTAGTTGACCCCGTACCCGATCACGGGCCACCCGTAGTTGAGTCCGGGCTCGATGAGGTTGAACTCGTCGCCCCCCTGCGGCCCGTGCTCGGTGGCCCAGAGACTGCCGTCGGCCGGATTGAAGGCGAGTCCCTGCGGGTTGCGGTGCCCGTAGCTCCAGATCTCGGGAAGGGCGCCGGCCTGCCCGACGAACGGGTTGTCGGTGGGCACCCGACCGTCGTCGTGCAGCCGCACGATGACGCCATGATGGTTGGAGAGGTCCTGGGCCGGATGGGCCTCGAGGTCTCCCCGGGACGGAACCTGCCGCTCACCCACGCTCACGAAAAGGTAGCCTGCGCCGTCGAAGGCGATACGCGAACCGTAGTGGCCATTGCCGCGCGTCTGCGCCTCGAAGATCTCTTCGACGTCGGTGAGGCGGTCGTCGACGAACCGTCCTCTCGCCACCGCCGTGGTGGCCTCGGAGCCGTCTCCGATCGGCTTCGAATAGGTGAGGTAGAGCAGGCGGTTGGAGGCGAAATCGGGGTGGGGCACCACGTCCATGAGGCCGCCCTGACCCCTGGCCAGCACCTCGGGCACGCCCGCGACCGGGTCGGCGAGAAGCTGGCCGTCGCGTACGATCCGCAGGCGCCCCGGCCGCTCGGTCACCAGCATGTCACCGCCCGGAAGGAAGGCGATCGACCAGGGGTTTTCGAGCCCGTCGGCGACGGTCACCACCCGGTAGTCGTGATAGGCGGAGCGCAGAATCGGCGCGTCGCCGGTCTGGGCGGCAACGGGCGCAGCGGCCGCGAGGAGCAGGCCCAGAGGGGCGAGAACGAGGCTGGAGCGAAAGCGAACCATCTTTGGGGGTCCTCCATGCGAAGTCGATCGGCCGGGGGTGGTGCGGCACCTCGGGCCCGTGCCACAACGACCCCTGATGCGAGTCACGAGTTCCTCACCCGCGAGACCGCGCGCTCTCGCTTCCCGGTCGAAGTGAGGGCACATCGGCACGCCCCTCGCCGTTTCCATCTGCATCCGGTCGGAGGCGGACCGAACTTCCTGTCACTCGGAGTGAGGCCCGCTTGTTCCGGGTGCGGTAGGCCACATGCCAGTTGTATTCCACGCAGATGCGCTGGCCCCCGGCGGCCTCCCTCCACTCCTTGCAGGTGCCTCGGGTTCGGATCCCTTCCTGCACGGAGATGTCTACGGTTCCGCCCACGGTTCCCGCCATGGGCTTCAGGACGAAGTGGGCGTCCTGACAGCGAAACGTTCGGTGCCCTCTGGCTCGGTCCTGCCGGAGCTGCTCGGGGGTCGGGGTCTGACAAAGCCCCGATGTGGTGGTGAGGGAGAGGGTGTGGTCCCGGCCGACAGTCAGTTGCGCCCGGTTCTCCAGGCGCTTCGTTCGGGGTCCCGACTCAGAGTCCAGCCGATAGTCCACCGCTGCCACCAGGTCGTACGTGCCCGGTGTCCAGGGCGAAGTCCCGCCTGCTGGTTCGGATCGTTGTTTCGACGTCGCACAGCCCCCGAGGACGACGACCGAGCAGATCCCGAAAAGGAGCGGCCTGCAGAGCGTGTGTCCCATGGCTTTCTCCATTCAGTCCGCAGTCTGGTCAGGTGGAGGATTGAAGGATACGCCGGATCACAATCCGGTGCCACTGAAAAGCCGTGAAGACGCTGGCCTGGGGATTCCATCTGGACGACACCCCTCGATCTGGCGACGGTATGCAAGGTGCGTGACGCCTTCGACCCATGGATGGACGATGACCGATATGAGGCGGTGGATCAGTGGTGCGGTGGTGCTGGCGGCTGTGACGGTAGGCGCCTGCGACCGTAGCGCGCCCGCCGAGGCGCTGGTGTTTCGCGTGGTACGGACGATTCCGCACGATTCGACCGCGTACACCCAGGGGCTGCTGTTCCACGACGGTGCCCTGTACGAGTCCACCGGCCGGTACGGCGAGTCGACCGTTCGCATCATCGATCCCGCCACCGGCGAGGTGCTACGCCGCTCCGCTCTCGATTCGTTGTACTTCGGTGAGGGGCTGGCGCGGGTCGGAGAGCGTCTCATCCAGCTGACGTGGAAAGAGGGCATCGCTCGGGTCATCGACGCCGCCACCCTGGATTCGGTGGGCACCTTCACCTACGGAGGCGACGGATGGGGATTGTGCTACGACGGTTCGTCGCTGTGGATGAGTGACGGCACGGCCACGCTTTCGCGGCGCGATCCCGAGACGTTCACCGTACGCCAGACCCTCGACGTGACCCGCGGGAGTGCGGGGGTCTACCTCCTCAACGAGCTCGAGTGCGTGGGTGATCTGCTGTACGCCAACGTGTATCAGCGCGACGAGATCGTGCGGATCGACAAAGCCACGGGGCATGTGACCGGCGTGCTGAATGCCGCCAATCTCACCCGCGACGCAGGACGGGCCGGCGATGCGGAAGCGGTGCTCAATGGCATCGCCTACAACCCTGCAACGAACACCTTCTTCGTGACCGGCAAGCTGTGGCCGAAGATGTACGAGATCGCGCTGGACGGCTCATGAAGGGTCGCCGGGTCGCGTTCCTGCGGGGGATCAACGTGGGCGGCCACCGGGTCAAGATGGACGCGCTGCGACGGATCTTCGAAGAGATGGGATTCGAGGGTGTCGTGACCTTCATCGCCAGTGGCAATGTGGTCTTCGACGACGATGGCACCGAGGCGCAGGCGTTGGAGCGGCGCATCGAAGCCGGCCTGCACGAGGCGCTCGGATACGAGGTGGCCACCTTCACCCGGTCGCTCGCAGAGGTGGCAGAACTCGTGGGCGGCGAGGTGGTCTCGCCCGACGAGCTCGAGGGTGTCGATCATGCCCACTACGTGCTGTTGCTCGATGCGCCGCCCACCGATGCGGTGATCGAGACCTTCCGGGCCCTCGACTCCGAACGCGATTCGTTCCGGGTCCGGGGCCGCGAAGTGCACTGGCTCAGTCGGGGTAGGATCAGCGAGTCCCCCCTGTTCGGTCGGGTGTTCGAAGGTGCCACGCGAGAGATCCGCCACACCTCGCGTAATGCGAATACACTGCGAAAGCTCGTCGCCAAATTCAGCTCGGAGTAGCACAATGGAGCCCCATCGCATTCTGATTCTCGGTGCCGCCGGCCGGGACTTCCATCTGTTCAACATGCTCTACCGGGACAACCCGGCCGCCCAGGTCGTGGCGTTCACGGCGCAACAGATTCCCTACATCGACGACCGCCGCTACCCGCCTGAACTGGCCGGCGACCTGTATCCCGAGGGCATTCCGATCCACCCGGAAGACGAGCTCGAAGAGCTGATCGTAGAGCACGACGTGGAGATGGTGGCGCTGGCGTACTCCGATCTCTCGTACACGGCCGTCGGACATCTCATGGCGCGCGTCAACGCCATGGGCGCCGACTTTCTCGTGCCCGACGCCTTCTCCACCATGATCGAGTCGACGCTGCCCGTGGTGGCGGTCTGCGGCTCGCGCACGGGGGTGGGCAAGAGCCAGACCTCACGGGCGGTTGCGCGCGTGCTGCGAGACGCCGGACTCCGGGTCGGGATCCTGCGCCATCCGATGCCCTACGGAGATCTCGTGCAGCAACGAGTCCAACGGTTCGCGTCGGAAGAAGACCTGCTGGCGCACGACGTGACGATCGAGGAGCGCGAGGAATACGAGCCCCACCTCGCGGCGGGATCGGTGGTCTTCGCGGGGGTGGATTACGAGGCCATTCTCGAGGCTGCGGAGGAGTCGTCCGACGTGATTCTGTGGGACGGGGGCAACAACGACACGTCGTTTCTGGTGCCCGATCTGTACATCACGCTGGTCGACCCCCATCGGCCCGGCCACGAACTGGCCTATCATCCCGGCGAGACGAACCTCCGTCTGGCCGATGTGATCATCGTCAACAAGGTCGACACCGCCGCGCACGGCGACCTCGAACAGGTACTGGCCAACATCGCGCGGACCAATCCCGAGGCGCTGGTGCTCCAGGCGGCCAGCCCCATCACGCCCGACGATCCCTCGGTGTTGGCCGGTCGCCGGGTGCTGGCGATCGAAGACGGGCCGACCTGTACCCATGGCGGCATGCCCTATGGCGCCGGGCTGCTCGGGGCCCGCGCAGCGGGCGCAGCCGAGATCGTCGACCCTCGTCCGTTTCTGGTGGGTGAACTGCTGCAGACCTTCGCCCGCTACCCCGACCTGGGGCCGGTGCTGCCCGCCATGGGCTACGGTCCGGGGCAGGTGAAGGACCTCGAGGCCACACTCCGGCGTGCTGCCGCTGCGGGTGTCGAAGCGGTGGCCATCGGCACGCCCATCGACCTGTCGCGCATCGTCGAGATTCCGCTGCCGTCCACCCGCTGTCGCTACGAACTGGCGGTACGGGGCCGCCCCGATCTCGACGATATCCTGGCTCCGTTGGCGGCGTTGGCGCGGGGTGAGGACTTCGAGCTGCACGACCACGACCACGATCACCACGACCCCAGGGAGCAGTGATGACCCGCACCCCGCTCACCAGTTCGACCGCCACCGCCGTCGGCCCCTATTCACACGGGATCGACGACGGGCACTATGTGTTCTGCTCGGGGCAGACCCCCATCGATCCCGCCACCGGCCGCCTACACGCCGGGGGGGTCGGCGACCAGACCCACCAGTGTTTCGACCACCTCTTCTCGGTGCTCGCCGACGGCGGGTTGACCCCGGACGAGGTGGTGAAGGTCAATGTCTATCTGCTGGACATGGACGACTTCGCGGCGATGAACGAGGCCTATCAGGAACGGTTCGCCGCACCCTACCCGGCGCGGACCACGATCGGGGTCGCCGGACTGCCCCTCGGAGCACGTGTCGAGATCGAGCTGATCGCGCGCCGGGCCTCGTGAGGGCGGCTCTGCGCCGGACCCCTCGATCCACCCTGGCCCCGACCCGGACCCCGACCTACTCTGTGCCCCTGACCGGCGTCCGCGCCGGCCAATGTGATCCCACGAGGAACGACGTCTTATGGAGAAGAACACGGTGCGAAACCGAACGATGAGCCGGAGGCGAGGGCGCCTCGCCACCATCGCCGCCCTGGCGCTGGCGGGGGGCTTGGCCTGGCCCGGTGCTGGGCAAGCCCAGGTGTCCGAGTATCTGAACCACCAGGCCTTCACCCGAGAACTGCGGTCGATCGTCGATGGATCGAATGCGGCCCGGATGACGGAGCTGGCGTCGTCGCCGGGAGGGCGCGAAGTCTGGTTGGTCGAGGTGGGGCTGCCGGGTGGTGTGCCGCTGGACGAACGACCGGCGTTGTTGGTGGTGGGCACCCTCGAGGGCGATCACGTGGTGGGAAGCCAACTCGCGCTCGAGTCGCTTCGCTATCTGCTGGGTGAGGCCGGCTCGAGCGGCGCCACAGCCGACCTCCTGACCGACAACACCATCTACCTGGTGCCGCGCCTCAACCCCGATGGGCCCGAGGCCATGTTCGCCTCGCCGCGCTGGGACCGAGCGGTGAACGGACGGCCCTACGACGACGACAACGATGGACGCACCGACGAAGATGGGCCCAACGACCTGAACGGAGACGGCCTGATCTCGCTCATGCGGGTGGCCGATCCGGAAGGGGCCTTCATCGTCCATCCCGACGACGCGCGCCTGATGAAGCGCGCCGACGCTGCGGCCGGCGAGGCCGGCACGCATACGCTGTACTGGGAGGGCACCGATGACGACGGCGACGGCTTCTTCAATGAAGACGGGCCCGGGGGAGTCGACCTGAACCGCAACTTCCAGCACGAGTACCCCTACTACCAGCCTACCGCCGGGCCGTTCATGGTGAGCGAGCCCGCATCGCGGGCGCTGCTCGATTTCGCGGTGGCGCATCGCAATATCGGGGCGATCCTGACCTTCGGCCTGTCCGACAACCTCGTGACACCACCCGATGCGCGGGGTGCCCTGGGGGGGATCCAGGTATCGGACCTGGCTGCGTTCGCTGCCGAGGCGAACGACGACGTCTTCGATGTGGGTCTGTTTTCGACCACGCCTGACAACATCAGGGGTGGATTGAGTCTGCGCGGCGCGCAGCCCGGAGCCGACAACGATCCCGGCTCGGGTCGACGTCCGTCGGTGACGGTCCATGCCGACGACATCGAGTATTTCAAGAAGGTGTCGGATCGCTACCGGGAGATTACCGGAATCGAGAAGGTCGGTCTCAACCGGAAGGCTGAAGGAGCGTTCTTCCAGTACGGCTACTACCAGTACGGGGTACCGTCGTTTTCGACGCCCGGATGGGGCATGCCCGCCGCTGACGGTGAGGGCGCGAAACCCGCGGCCTCGCTCGACCTCGGCATGGTCGCGGCCGGGATCGAGTTCGTGGCGTGGGCCCCGACCTCGCATCCGCAGTTGGGTCAGGTCGAGATCGGGGGCTTTGCTCCCCACGCGCTCACCAATCCCCCCGCCGAGCAGTTGCCCGAGTTGGGGCGCAAGCACGGTGAATTCATCGCGGTGCTTGCGGGCATGCTCCCGCGTTTGCAGATCGTCGACACCGAGGTGACGGCGCACGGTGGAGGCATCTTCACCGTCGAGGCGGTGGTGGAGAACACGGGCTACTTCCCAACCGCGCTGCAGCACGGGGTCGTGTCGCGGTCGGTCGATCCCACCATGGTCCAGATCCAGATTCCTCCCGACGACATCATCACGGGCGACCCGAAGACGAGCACGGTGGCCCAACTCGAGGGGTCTGGAAACCGGGCCCGCTTCTCGTGGGTGATTCGCGCCCAGAGCGGTGCGTCGATCGAGATTCTGGCCCGGTCCCAGAAGGGCGGGTCCCACACCACGACCGTGACGCTGAGGTGAACGCCATGATTCGCACATTTCGAGCGACGACGATTCTCGCGGTCGCAGCGGCGGCCACCCTGGTGGGTCCGGCCACGGCCCGCTCGCAGGACCTGACCGGGGCCGGCTCCGATCCCGAGCACCGCCTGCCCCTCACCTGGGACCGCTGGCTCGACCACGAGGAGATTGGCGAGCGCATGCAGCTGATGGCCGACACCTGGCCCGAGTTCCTGACCTTTTCGTCGCTGGGCGACAGTTATGGGGGACTCGAGCTGTGGCAGATGATCATCAACAACCCCGCCACCGGAGCCCCCGAAGACAAGGCCGCCATGTGGATCGAGGCCAACATCCACGGCAATGAGATCCAGGGTGCCGAGGTCTCGCTCTACACGATCTGGTACCTGATGGAGAACTACGACCGGATCCCCGACATCAAGCGCATGGTCGATGAGCGGGTGTTCTACATCGTGCCCACCATCAACCCCGACGGGCGCAACTACTTCATGCATGGCGCGGGCTCGGGTGCTCGTACCGGCCATGTACCCGTCGATTCCGACGGCGACGGGCTGTTCGACGAAGACGGACCCGACGACCTCAACGGCAACGGCGTGATCGAGCAGATCCGCAAATACGTGCCGGGGCAGGGCAACATGCACCTCGATCCCGAGGACTCGCGACGGATGATTCCCGTCGGCCCCGGCGAGACCGGCGATTGGATCATGTTGGGCTCGGAGGGGATCGACAACGACGGCGACGGCCGGGTGAACGAGGACCCCATCGGTGGCTACGATCCCAATCGGAACTGGGGTTCGGATTGGCAGCCCAACTACATCCAGGGTGGTTCGATGAACTACCCGTTCGAACTGCCCGAGTCGCGGGCCATCAACAACTTCATGATGGAGCATCCCCACATCGCGGGGCTGCAGTCGTTCCACAACAGCGGCGGCATGATCCTGCGCGGCCCGGGGGCGGCCTGGCAGGGCACCTATCCGCGCGACGACATTCGGGTCTACGACGAGCTCGGCGAGCAGGGCGAGCGCATGCTGCCCTACTACGACTACCTGGTGATCTGGAAGGGGCTCTACACGGTGCATGGGGGCTCGGTCGACTGGCAGAACGACGGGCTCGGCATCGTGTCGTTCACCAACGAGCTCTGGAACGGTGGGCAGTACTTCAACAGCCCCCTGCTGCAGGCGCAGCAGCGCGATCCCGACTCGCCCATCTCGGGGCAGGAGAGCCGGTTCTTCTTCGACGACTTTCTCGAGTTCGGAGACCAGTTCGTCGATTGGGCGCCCTTCGATCATCCGGAGTACGGGCCGGTCGAAATGGGCGGATGGAAGAAGCTCTCGGGGCGGGTGAACCCGCGCTTCATGAGCATGGAACTCTTTCACCGCAACATGGCGTTCACCCTCTGGCACGCCGACCAGATGCCCCTGATGCGTATGGGCGAGCCCTCGGTCGAGTCCGTCTCGGGAGACGTCTATCGGGTGCGCATTCCCATCACCAACGAGCGCTTGATTCCCACCATCACCGTGCGGGCGCGTGAGAACCACGTGGTGCGGCCCGACCTCATCACCGTCGACGGCGACGTCGACATCATCGCGGCCGGTTGGGTCGGCAATGTGGTCGTGCCCGGACCCCTCGAGCGCATCGACCAGGCCGAGTTGAATCGGATTCAGGTGCGAAGCGGCCATCCGGGTCGCACCACGCGGGTGATCGAGTACCTGGTGCGAGGCTCGGGCACCATGTCGGTGGAGTACGACTCGGTGAAGGGCGGCACGGTGAGTACGAGCGTGCGCCTGCGCTAGCGGGTGTGCTTACGGCCGCCCAGCGGCGGCCGTAGGCAGGTGGCCGATAGCGGGTGGCCGATAGCGGGGTTCGCGGGCGTCGGAGCCGATCCGGCGCCCGCTTCGCTATCTCGTGATCCTGCTGACGACGTGCCGCATCGGCGTGGCCGAGCACTGCAGGCGTGCGGTACTCACCCCTTCCGGTGCCGCTCGACGAAGGCGTCGGTCCCTTCCGGCAGGAGCAGGTCGTCGGAGATGGCAGCGATCTCCTCGGCCTCTTCCCAGGCCCTCTCCAGGCGCCACAGTTCGCCCTCCAGCGCCCGTCGTTCCTGTTCTTCATGGAGCGCCATTTCCACCGCGAGCTTGGTCGCCGTCGGCATCTTGTTGATGTATCCGGGTACGCCCTTGCGGTCGGTGAAGTCGACGCCTCGGGAGACGTCTTTCAGAAACGACTCGGGATGCCCGGCCAGCTCGATGTGGCTGACGGCGTCACGCACGGTGGCTTGCTTGCCTCCGCCGGCGTTCATCTTGGGCAGCACGGCGCCCGCGATCCTGCGGGCTTCCTCGCCCTCGAAGTTGTGGCGCTTCTTTCCCTTGCGCAGTTCGATCGAAAATCCCGCCGCGTGATCGGATGGAAGCAGTCGCGTGCCCAGCAGGTCCATGCGCTTGAGTTTGAGGGTGCGCCCATCGTCGATGGGAAGCTTCAGCAGCGTGCGTCCATTCACCCAGACGTTGATGAAGTTGCCGCTCTGTGAGAGCAGCGCGCCGCTCAAGATGCCGGTCGCTGCCCCGCCGAGCACCACACCCGCGAAGACGGCCGCGCCGCCCACGCCATAGAGAAGCGCCCGCTTGCGGCGCCGACCGAACTGGTCACCGTATCGCCAGGCCGCGAATTCGGGCCGCAGCGGGCGGCCGATACGGACCAGCTCGAGTCCCTCGGGGTGCCGCGCGAGTCCGACGTTTTCGGTCGATACCCGTACGCGGGTCTCGCGAAACAGCCTTTCGAGGGCCTCGACCGCCTCCCAGCGCTCTTCGATGGGCGAGAGGTTCCACCGCTCGCACTTGCGGCACACGACCCACAACCGACCCCGATCCGCGTCGAAGGCGAGACGCCTCCCTACCGGAAAGGTCTCGACCACCTCGTTCGATCCGAGGTCGCGGTTGCAGAACATGCAGGTCGCATACATGAGGCGTGGACGGTCAGGAGGAGATCATGTTTGCTGGTGTGTTGGGATACGCGCGCTGCCGACGGATTGTTCACCCCGGCGCAACCGTTGCCCAGCATTCGATCTCGACCTTGGCCCCGAGGGCCAGGCCGTTGGCACCCAGCGCGCTCCGCGCGGGTTTCGGGCCGGTGAAGTACTCGACGTACACCGTGTTCAACGCCGGCCATTCGTTCATGTCGGCCACCATGACCGTGCACTTCACCACCCGCTCGAGCGACGAGCCGTACCGTTCCAGCACCGCTCGGATGTTATCCATGGTCTGGCGGGTTTCGGCTTCGATCCCGCCCTCGACGAGGGTCATGGTTCCCGGCAGGGTCCCGATCTGGCCCGACAGATAGAGCATGTGACCCACCCGCACGGCCTCGCTGAAGGGCAGGCCGAGGGCCTCTTGTTCGGGAGTGGCCAGGAAGGCGGTCGTGACGGGGTCGGCTCCCGCCGTGTCGGAGTCGGGCGGTACCGGCCGACAGGCCGCGACGAAGGCGGTCGCCGTGAACAGGACGAGGGCAAGGGGCTGTGAGGGTCGCATACGGGCACCTGTGCGAGTGAGTGGGCGGGGGGGTCAACCTACACGGTGAACCCTGGCTTCGCCTCACCCCAGAGCCTAGCCTTGTCCTGACATGAACCTGCCTCCTCGCCTCGCGGCGCTCACTGTAGCGGCCCTGTTCGGTCTGTGCGTGTCTGCCGCGGCAGCGCAGGAGTCGGGTATCCGCATCGGGATCGCTCTCAGTGGGGGGAGCGCCAAGGGGCTCGCGCATGTCGGCGTACTTCGGGTGCTGGAGCGCGAGGGGGTACCCGTGCATGTCGTGGCGGGAACCAGCATGGGGGGCGTCATCGGGGGCCTCTTTGCGCTGGGCGTGAGCGTGGATTCCCTCGCGGTGCTCGCGACGGACATCGATTGGGACGCCCTCTTCACCGATCGGGTCGAACGCGGCCGTCTGAGTCCGGACCAGCGGGAATTCGACGATCGCAAGCTGCTCTCGCTGCCGTTCAGAGCGGGCCGGGTCCGGTTGCCCTCGGGCGCCGTCGAGGGGGCGGCGGTTCAGCGGTTGCTCGCGCGCCTGACGTGGCCTGCGGCGGCCGTGCGTGACTTCACCCTCCTGCCTCGCCCCTTCACGGCCCTGGCCACCGACCTCGAGACAGGCGAAGCCGTGCCGCTCACGGGTGGCGTCCTGGCTGAGGCTCTCCGGGCGAGCATGGCGATTCCAGGCGCCATCGAACCGCTGGCGTTGGATGGTCGCTTGCTGGTCGATGGGGCCGTCGCTCGCAACCTGCCGGCTCAAGACGCTCGGGCCCTCGGCGCCGACGTGGTGGTGTGCAGCGATGTGTCCGACCCGCTCGATGAGGCCGAAGACCTCGTGTCGGCCCTCGACGTGCTGATGCAGTCGGCGTCGTTTCGCATGCATGCCTCGACGGTCGAGCAGCGGAAGCAGTGCGACGTGCTCATCCAACCGGACATCGAGGGGCTGGGGTCACTCGATTTCGTGGCGGCCGACGAGTGGATTCGTCGAGGAGAAGCGGCCGCTGAGCAAGTCGTGGATGCGCTGCGCGATCTGGGGCGAAGAGGAGCGGCTCTTCCACCGGCGCTGCAGGTCGATGATGGACGGGTGCCGTTTCGGGGCCGGATCTCCGATTCGATTCCCATTGGCCGGCTGCAGATGGACGGAGTCAGGAGCGGGGCCGTTCCCTTCGTAGAGCGGGTGATCGGCCTGGCGCACCGACCTGCCGTGTCGGCGCGGCGCCTCGACGAGGCCATGGAAGATCTCTACGCCGGGGCGCTGGTGGGCACGGTGCGGTACCGCATCGACACGGAACCCGACACGGTGTTGGCGGTCTTCGCCGACGCGCGATCTCGCGACGAGGTGGGGCTCGGTATTCGGTACGACGACGTGCAGCGAGCCGCTCTGCTCTTTACCGCGACCCTGCGCGATCTGGTGCAGTTCGGGTCGGCCACTCGTCTCGATGCCCGACTGGGAGAGGATCTGCAGTTCAGGGGCTCGTACCTGAGCGGGCGAGCCATCACCGGACGGCTGAGTCTCGGTGCCGAGGCCGGGTGGAGCCAGTCGACCATCGATCTCTACGAGGACGGACTCCGGGTCGCGCGAGGCAAACTCGAGGTGGCCAGGGCGGTCGCGTCGGTGGGTCTCGCCACCCACCGGGGGTCGTTGACCGCTCTGGAGCTGCATGCGGAACGGGCGGTGGGTTCGTCGGCCGTGGCGGTCCGCGACACGTCGACCTCGGTATGGTTGGCTTCCGTTGCGCTTTCGCACTCGCGGGAGACGTACGACCGTACCGATTTCCCTCGACGAGGGGGTCGAGTCCACCTTCGCTCCGAACTGGGCATCTCGACTCTCGCGCCCGGCGGGGCCTTCTCGCACCATGTGCTCGACCTGGACCGCAGATTCTCGCTGCATGCACGCTGGACGGCCCTTCTCGGTACCCATCTCGGCTACGCGGCGGGCCGGGACCTGCCCGGTCATCGGCGGTTCTTTCTGGGCGGCGATCACCCGTCTCCGATCTATCCGACCACCCAGCCCACCTTCGCGGGTCTCGAGCAGCAGGCCCTCTCGGGCGCTGCGGTCCAGGTGTTTCGGGCCGGGATGCAGTTCGAGGTGATCGCCGGCCGATTCCTGACGCTGGAGCTCGATGCGGGCACGGTGGCCGAGGACTGGCACGTCGACGTCGACGCCTTCCGGGTCGGGTGGGGGCTCACGGCCGGAACCACCTCGATCCTGGGGCCCCTGTCGGCCACCCTCAGCGGCGGTTCCGGCGACCTGCGATGGTCGTTCAACGTCGGCCGACGGTTCTGAGGCAAGCGGAGAGACTCAGGCGACCGCCCCAGGACGATCTACGCCACACACCGTAGTCAGGGTGGACGCGGCCTATCTCTCGGCTAGCGTTCGTAGACCGACGCGGCCTCGCTGAACGCCGTCACCTCCTCGTGCGTATCGAACCACTCGAGACGGAGCGTCTCGGTGTCGAGCATCTCGACGAGCAACGACCCGCGTGTCGGAAAGGGCCGGATGTCGAATGCGAATCCCAGCTCGAAGAGCCGGACCTGCACCGGGCCGCTGGCCGGCGTGACCGTCTTCCACGAAGGGAAGGACGCCTCTGCGGCTGCGATCCGAAACCCTCCCCACGAGGTGCCGGTGACCACGACCGAGATCTCGCGAAGTTCCGCCAGGGGTCCGAGGAAGAGCTGCGTGTGCGCCCAGTCCGGTGTGGCGGCGAGGTCGCTGTCGGGCGTGCCCTCCAGGTACCAGGCGCCCGACGCGGTCCCTGCGATGTCGTACACGACCTCGCCGAGGGGGTCCTCGGCGGTGTGGACGAGACCCAGAAGCTCGGACCGGAGTGGCTCCGAGTATCGGCCGAGCGGGTTGGCGCCGTGGATTCCCGGTAACCCCACCCGTTCCTTGTTGATGAAGTCGTTCGTGACCCCGTAGTCCACGAGGCTGAAGTCGAAGCTGTGATGGTAGTACATGGTCGCGATCGGGTCGCCCGCGTGGACCGAGTCGCCGACGGTGAGCCCGGCGTGTGGGGTCACGTGCGCGAACCCCAGGATCAGACCCGGCGGTCCCTCGATGGAGAGCTTACCGTCCTGCTGTGCGTCGATGCTCTGAACGACACCATCTCCCGGCGCTCGGATGGGCACCCGCTCGAGGGTGCACGGCCGGCCGGTGATCCCGTAGTCGCAGGTGTCGACGTAGACCTTCGGGGTGGGAAGGATCTTGTTCTGGTGCCCGAAGGCGGTGATACGCGCGATCTTGTCGGTCGGGATCGGTGATACGCTGAAGAACGGGCCCGGCGGCGGGATCGGCATCTCGTCCTCGCCTCCGTCGGGCCCCGTTTCCGACGGACCGCACCCGACCGCGACGAGCGAGAGCAGTGCCGCCAACACCCCGGGTCCCCCGGAGCGGAGCAGCGCCGACCGAAGCAGCAGGTTGATCATGAAGGGTCAGCCATCGGGCCAGGTTCCCGAAGCTGGTGGACGAATGGAGAGGGCTTCGCTTGCCCACCGACCGCACAAGAGAAATGGGCGGTGAGTCCGGAGAGGTCAAGGATGGCGTGAACGGGGCAGTAGGGAGTGCGTGACGACACCGCCCCAGAGACCCAGCCGATTTGCGCGGCGGGCGGTGATCCCGGAAACTGCCCGCACGCGCCCACCCCCTGGAGACCTCGATGCATTCCTGCCTTCGCTGGTTCGGTTCGCTGTTCCTGCTCGCGCCCCTCGCCGCTGCCGCGCAGAACCTGCCGCCCGAGGCCGACCGGGCGCTGGCGCGGTCGATCCTGCAGGAACTGGTGGAGATCAACACCACCAACACCGAGCGGGGCGACAACACCCTCGCTGCCCGGGCGGCGGCAGCCCGACTGCTCGAGGCCGGATTCTCCGCCGAGGACGTGCAGGTGCTGGTCCCTGCCGACGCCCCCACCAAGGGCAATCTGGTGGCGCGCTATCGGGGCCGGAACAGCACCCTGAAGCCGATCCTGCTGCTCGCCCACCTCGACGTGGTCGAGGCGCTGCAGGAAGACTGGAGTCCCGACATCGCACCCTTCACCCTCATGGAGCGCGACGGGTACCTCTACGGCCGGGGGGTGACCGACGACAAGGACGAAGCGGCAATCCATCTCGCCAACCTGATCCGGATGCGCCGCGAGGGATTCGTACCCGAGCGTGACATCATCGTGGCCCTCACCGCCGACGAAGAAGGAGGACCCCGCAACGGCGTCTCCTTCCTGCTCGCCGAGCACCGGGAGGCGATCGATGCGGCCTACGCTCTCAACGAGGGCGGCGGCGGGATGGAGAAGGACGGCGTCAAGATCTCGAACAACGTTCAGGCCAGCGAGAAGAAGTACCTCAACTTCAGCTTCGACGGCACCAACCCCGGAGGCCACTCGTCGCTGCCGGTGCGCAAGAACGCGATCTACGATCTGTCGCGGGCGCTGGCGGCTCTCCAGGACTACAGCATGCCCGTGACGCTGAACGAGGTCACGATCGAGTTCTTCTCCCGCTCGGCCGACCTGGTCGATCCCGTCATGGGTGAGGCCATGCGGCGGATCGTGGCCGATCCGACCGACGCCGAAGCCGCGACCACCCTGGGTGTCGAGCCGGGCTACAACTCGCGCCTGCGCACCACCTGCGTCGCGACGCTGCTCGAAGGGGGGCACGCGCCCAATGCGCTGCCCCAGCTCGCGCACGCCAACGTCAACTGCAGGATTCTTCCGGACCACGACCCCGACGACGTGCTGAGGCGACTGCAAGAGGTGGCGGCGCCCTTCGACGTGCAGGTCACCATGGCCGGCACGGCCACGCCCAGTCCGCCCTCACCCCTCACCGACGAGGTGCTGGGGCCCATCGAGCGAATCACCGACGAGATGTGGCCCGGGGTGAAGGTGCTGCCCGTGATGAGCACGGGGGCCACCGACGGACTCCGGCTGCGGCGTGAGGGCATTCCGACGTATGGCGTGAGCGGGCTCTTCGGCGACATGGACGACGTACGGGCTCACGGTCAGGACGAGCGCATTCGCATCGAGGCCTTCCACGAGGGGCAGGAGTTCTTGTATCGCCTGGTCAAGGCGTTGTCGGGCGGAGGGATCGCGCAGTGAGGCGCGAGGTGATGGCCCTGGCTGTGGGACTACTCGTTGCGGCCGCGGGCGTTCGTGCTCAGACGCCCGCACAGAACGACAGCGCTGCCGCGGCGGCCCGCCGGGCCGGCACGCTGCCGTTGATTTCCACTCGCACGCTCTCGTTCACCACCGACGAGGGCACCTGGATCAGTCTCGACGTCCACCCCGGCGGCGATGCCCTCGTCTTCGAGCTTCTGGGCGACCTCTACACGCTCCCCATCGGCGGGGGCGCGGCCACCCGCATCACCGATGGGCCGGCCTACGACATGCAGCCCCGCTACTCGCCCGACGGTGAGCGGATCGTCTTCGTAAGCGACCGCGACGGATCGGAAAACCTCTGGATCGTGGGCGCCGACGGATCGAACCCGGTGGCCCTCACCGACGGCGAGCGCGAGAGCTACATGTCGCCGGTATGGGCGCCCGACGGTCGCTACATCGTGGCCGGCAAGGGGTCCCAGCTCTGGCTCTACCACACGGCGGGGGGGACGGGAGTCCAGATCACCGGCAACCAGGGAGAGGGTTCCGGCACGGCCCCCGCGCACTTCGGCCCCGCTTTCGGTGACGACGCCGGCACGCTCTGGCTGAACCTGCGGGGAAGCCTCGGGGGTGGATTCGACATCGGATCCGTCGCTGACGATCCCCACGCCGACCTCTATGGGCGCAGCTCCGCACGCGAGATCGGCACCTTCCAGATCGCGCAACTCGACCGCGAGACGGGGCGTGTGCGGGTACGCACCCACGAGATGGAAGGCGCATTCCGGCCCGTGCCCAGCCCCGACGGGCGCTGGCTGGTCTATGCGACGCGCTACGACGACCGGCAGGCCTTCAAGCTCGTCGACCTGAGCACCGGTGAGGAACGCTGGTTGCGCATGGACGTGGCGCGAGATGAAAGCCAGGGCGGGGGCACCCGCGACCGCGACGTCTATCCGGGATCGGCCTTCACTCCCGACTCGCGAGCCCTGATCACCAGCTACGATGGCAAGATCTGGCGTGTCGATGTCCCTTCGGGAGAGGCCACCGAGATTCCGTTCGTGGCCGACGTCGAGATGGCGCTGGGGCCGCTGGCTCGCTTCGAATACCCGATCGACGACGCGACGCTGGTGGTGTCACAGATTCGGGGCGCGCGCCCCTCGCCCGACGGGCTCCGCGTGGCCTTCAGCGCGCTCGACAAGCTCTGGGTCGCCGATCTGGCCGCGGCCGACACTCCGGCTCCCGCCGACTCGACGCCCCTCACCATCCGCGACGCGCGTCGCCTGACATCGGCGGCGGTGGTCGAACACGCGCCCGTCTGGTCGCCCGACGGCCGGTGGATCGCCTACGTGACCTGGGACGACTCGATCGGGGGCGACATCTATCGCGTGCCCGCGACCGGGGGGCCGCCCGAGCGACTCACCCCGCGATCGGCGTTCTTCGACAAGCTGGCCTGGTCGCCCGACGGAACTCGTCTCGTGGCGGTGCGAGGATCGAGGCTGCACCGCACACGAACGCTCGAGGACTTCGGCGGCCATTCGGGCGCGGCTGAGCTGGAATACGTCTGGTTGCCGGCCGAAGGCGGTGAGCCCACCCGCATCGCGTGGGTCGGCTCGGGAGCGACGCAGGAGGGGCGCAACGTACCCCACTTCGGGCCCGACCCCGATCGGATCGTGGTGTGGACCGGGGCCGACGGATTGGTGTCGATGCGATTCGACGGCACGGATGTCCGCACGGTGGTCAAGGTGACCGGACCTCGGGCGGCCGGCGGCGGGGCGGGACGCCCCGACGAGGTGGTGCTTTCACCCGACGGTACCCGCGCGGTGGTACGCTCGAACCGCAACGTCTACCTGATCACGGTGCCCCCGGTGGGGGGTGAAGCCCCCACGGTCAGTGTCGGGGGCTCGTCGGTCGTTCCCACCCGGACGCTCACGCGTATCGGCGGCGATTTCGCCGGTTGGCGAGCCGACGGGGCGGTCGTGCACTACTCGATCGGCCGCAGCTATTTCGAGGTCGATGTGGCCGCCATGGACGCTGCGGTCGCCGACTCGACCGCGGCAGCGCGAGCCCGACGGGCGGAGCGTGCGGAAGGAGGGGCTGCGGCAGACACCACCCCCGCCGACTCGACTGCGGCACCAGGCGATACCACAGGGACCCGGTCGTCCCCGGCCTACGAACCCCGACGGGTCGACGTCGAGATCACGGTGGAAAAGGACCGACCTCAGGGCACCGTCGTGCTGCGCGGGGCCCGGATCATCACCATGCGGGGCGACGAGGTGATCACCGAGGGTGACCTGGTGGTGCGCGACAACCGAATCGCCGCCGTGGGGCCCACGGGCTCGGTGACCTGGCCCGACGACGCCCACGTCGTCGATGTCTCCGGCCGTACGATCCTGCCGGGATTGGTCGACATCCATGCACACAGCTGGGTGGCGTGGGGCGTGCACCGCGACCAGGTGTCGCAGTTCATGGCCCAGCTCGCCTACGGTGTGACCACGCAGCGGGATCCACAGACCTCGTCCGAAGACATTCTGACCTACAGTGATCGCATGGAACTGGGCGAACTCATCGGCCCTCGCCTGTATTCGACCGGACCGGGCATCTTCTCGTCCGATGCCATTGCCAGTCTCGACGACGCCCGCGACGTGGTGCGTCGCTACTCCGACCATTTCAACACCCGGACCATCAAGCAGTACATGGCCGGCGATCGGAAGGTGCGCCAGTGGGTCGTCATGGCCGCGCACGAGTTGGGCCTCACGCCCACGACGGAGGGGGGCTCGAACTTCACCATGAACCTGAGTCTGATGCAGGATGGCTACGCCGGACTCGAGCATACGCTGCCCATCAGCCCGTTCTTCGGCGACGTGGTCGAGTTGCTCCGGTTCAGCGGACTCACGTACACACCCACGCTGATCGTGGCGTATGGCGGTCCATCGGGAATGAACTACTACCTCACCCACACCGATGTCGACACCGTGGCGCGACTCAAGCGGTTCACCCCCCACGACGAACTCGACAAGTGGCAGGACAACACCTGGTATCGCGACGACCAGTACGTGCATCCGCTGCATGCCCGGCAGTTGCGCAAGGTGGTCGAAGCCGGCGGCCGGGTCGGACTCGGATCGCATGGCGAGGTGCAGGGTCTCGGCACCCATTGGGAACTCTGGATGATGGCCAGTGGTGGCATGGATCCGCACGATGTCCTGCGGGCGGCCACCCTCCACGGGGCCGAGGCCATCGGCCTCGCGAGCGACCTGGGTTCGCTCGAGGTGGGCAAACTGGCCGATCTGCAGGTGCTCGACGGCAATCCCCTCGACGATATCGGCAACTCGACCTCGATCCGGTACGTGATGAAGAACGGACGTCTCTACGAGGCCGCGACCCTCGACGAGATCTGGCCCCGGCAGAGGGCGTTGCCATCGCAGTGGTGGTGGCGCCTGGAGCCTCCGGAGGGGGTGCCGGGGGGTTGAGGGGCCCCGTTGTGATGCAGTCGGGCGCCCTGGCACGGTTGGTGCATTTGAAGACCCGGCAGATCCACCCTCCCGGGCCTCTCCGACGTGGAGCCGATGCGCTCGCTTTCACACCTGTTTCGTGCTCGCAGTCACCTCGCGACCCCCATCCTGGCACTGATCGTCTCGGTCGGTGTGACGGCCTGTTCGGAAGGGGGGACCGGCCCCGCCCTGGTGAGTTCGGTCAGTCTTTCCGTCACGGCGCGCTCGGCCGGCCCCGACGGTGCGGTCTTCAACGACGGCATCCATGAGTTGATCCTGCTGCGGACGGCTTTGGTGGTGCGGGGCGTGGCGCTGTCCCGGGCTGGGGGAGCCGCCTGCTCTGCGGGTGGAGCCACTTCGTCGGGTTGCCAGCCGCTCGAAGAGCGCCCATTCCTCCTGGACATTCCCCTCGACGGGTCGGTCCGCACCCTGGTCGCTGCAGCGGTTCCCGCCGCCCGCTACGACGAGGTGCGGGTCGCGCTCCATGTGCCCTCGCCCGACTCGGCGGTCGACGGGGGATTGCTGTCGTTGCATCCGGAGTTTGCCGGTGCCGCCGTGCGGGTCGAAGGCACCTGGGACGGCGAGCCCTTCGAGTTCGTCAGCACCCTGGGTGAGGTCTGGACGGTAGCGCTGCGCCCACCGGTCGATGTGGGAGGGCGCACGACGAACCTGACGGTACGTCTCGACGTCGGTGAGTGGTTCGTCGCCACCGATGGCCATCTGATCGACCCGCGCCTGGCAGTGCCTGGCGGTGACGTCGCGGCCCAGATCGATGCGCGGATCCGCGCTTCGTTCGAGGCGTTCGGCGACCCCGATGCCGATGGCATGGAGGGCGACGGCTGACTCGATCCGCTCGCTCGGAACAGCACGGGCCCGTCACATTCTGGTGCAGGGGGAGGGTGGTGAAGCCCGTTCCCGACCGCATTCCACCCCTCACGACGTTGCGCTGAGGCATCCTCGGGCCGCAACGTGGTCTCATCCGGCGCAGGGACGAGGCGCCGACCCGGGGAACCGCACCTGCCAGGAAGGCTCGAGGGTCGTGTTCGAAAACCACCACCAGCTCGTGGAGCGGGTCATCCGATCACTGGATGACACCCAGGACGCCGACGCCCTGGTCTGGACCTATTTCGACCAGGACCGCGACGCGGTGATCCAGGCTGCCCTCCAGACCCTGGAGGCCACACGGGAGGATGCGGATCCGGCCCGAGTGGCCCGCACCGTGGATCGTGAACTCATCGCAGGGCTGCGCTTTCCCGTGGATCCTCCTGGGGGACTGCTTCCGACGTTGTATCTGCGCAGGGGGCGGGTGGCGTCTCTGATGGCGCTCCTGGCCGCCCTGGCGGCATTTCTGCTGCTCTGAGCCGGATGATACGGGGCAAGGTCGCGCTGGGTGGGCTCTCGCTGGAATTCGGCAATGCCCAGCAGCACTTCGATGAGCTGGCGCATCGGGTACAGGAGCTTTCCGAGAGGCATGCGGCCCTCATCACCCGGGAGCGGGAGCTCATCGAGCAGCTCGCACGGCTCTACCTGCCAGAACTCTCCCCCGTGGCGGTCTCGTCCGGTCTGCGCGAACTGGAGGACCTCATGGCCAGGGCCCTCGTGGAACAGCGCGGGCTCCGCGAGAAGCTCGCCGCCGAGCTCGAGGCCGCACCGGCGGAGATTGGACGGCTGGAGCATGCCCTCGAGGTGGCCGAGGCGGACGAGGCCCGCACCGCCGCCACCCTGGCCGAGGTCCGTTCCGCCCTCGAGGACCGGCTCTCTGCCGACGACTCCTACGGCTCCCTGGTGGAGGAGCATACCGCCGTCATGGAGCGGCGCGCGCTCTTGAACGAGCGGAGAGCCCGGCTCCATGCCGCGGCCAACATCGAGCGGGCTCGCTATGAAGAACACCTCCCCTTCGCCTACCTCCAACGTCGGGGGTATGGAGGGCCGGAGTACGGTCGGGGGCCCGTGGCCACCTTCTGCGATCGATGGCTGGCCCGGCGGACGGGGTACGCTGAAATGGCGCGAAAATATCGCATTCTCAGGACGGGTCCCCACGTGATCCAGGCAGAGATCCGGCGCCTCACGGACCGGGGCCGTGAGCTGGAGGCGCAGATCGATGCCGTGGAGCAGGCTGCCAGCGAGGCCTGTGGCCTGGACGCGGTGCTCGCGGCCGAGACGCGGACCCAGAACGGCGTGGCCACCGCCCGTCAGGCTCTCACCGCGGCTCGGGAGCGCCGGGACGCGATCGCGGCCGAAGCCCGCGAGGTGGAGGCGAATCGCGGAGGCCCCTACGAGACCGCGATCCAGCTCCACACCGACTTCCTGAAGGGGCGGACGGTCCAGGAACTCCTGCATACCGCCCGAAGCACGCCGGACCCCCGGGACGAAGCCCTGGTCGACCGGGTCGATGCCACCCGGACCGAGTTGGAGGGAGTGAACCGGGAACTGGCTACCCGGCGGACCGAACTGGAACGGCTGGCCGGCCGCACGGAGAGCGTTGCCGACCTGGTACGATCCGCAACGGAGCGCTTCTCGTCCCGGCGGAGCCACTTCAGCGAGGGACTCGGGATGGGAGAGCTGGTGAGGTCGATCCTGGACGGAACCACGGAGGCCGGCGACGCGCTCGAGACGCTGGCCGCTTCGCACATGGCCCAGCCCGTCATCCAGCCCGGGCAGACGGGGCCCTGGCAGGGGTGGTTTGCCGAGCTGTCGTCCCACCTGGACCGGGAGTTCAGCGCCACGACCCGCCAGCGAACCAACGACGTCTCGGTAGAGACCGAGGTCGTGGTGAGGGACGCGAACGGGCGTATCGTCCAGCGCAGAATCACTCGGCGACGTGGCCCGGGCGAGAGCTGAGAACGCCCACGCTTGCACCAATCCCGGCCTGATCCTCATGTTGTGCCCGCTCGGCGATCGCACCTCGCCGGCGCTCGATCCCCTCCCACGACACGACCATGCCCCTCAACAGATCTCCGGTTCCCTTCGTTTCGTCGATGCTCATCGTTGCCCTCGCACTCGCCGGGTGCGCTTCGTCGGCCGGTGGTGCGGGAGCGCAGGCACCGCCGCCGCCCCCACCTGCGGGTGATCCCCCTTCGCTGGCCGGTGGCGTCTACACCACGGCGCAGGCGGCTGCGGGAGCCGAGGTCTTCACCGCGGTCTGCGCGGAGTGCCACGATACGATCGAGTTCAGGGGATCGGATTTCTGGTTCAACTGGGAGGGCTCCAACCTGGGGCGCCTCATGCGCGTGATGGTCGAGACCATGCCCGAAGATGACCCGGGCAGCTTGCCGAGGGAGCAGTACCTGGCCGTGGTGGCCTACGTCCTGGAGCTCAACCAGTTTCCGGTCGGTTCCGCACCGTTGCCCGACGACGCCGACTATCTTTCGGCGCTGGTGTTCGAACGCCTGGCCCCCGCGCACCGGCCCGGAGCGCTCCGGTGAGTGGGGCAGACAAGCCGAAGGACCCGGGCATGGATCGACGCCGCTTCCTGGCATTGTCGGGAGCCGGAACCGGTGCCCTGCTGGCCGGGGTGGCCGCCACGCCGGCCGCCGCGGCCGCCGCCGGGACCGAGCCGGCCCCTCGTCACGCGCCACTGGTGCGCTCCGGCCAGGCGCCCGACGTCTGCGTGATCGGGGCCGGAGCCTTCGGGCTGTGGACCGCCCTGAACCTGCAGCGCCTCGGGGCCACCGTCGAAGTCGTCGACCTGTACGGGCCGGGCAACTCGCGGGCGACCTCGGGAGGTGAGACCCGGGGTGTCCGCACCAGCTACGGCGATCGACCGCACGGGGTGCAGTGGGGTCGGTGGGCCAACGAGGCGATCAAGCGCTGGAAGGCCTGGGACGAGGAGCATTCGGGTGGAGCGGTGGCGCCCTTCTTCTACAACACGGGTGACCTGATCCTGCGTCCCGAGCCCGAGCCCTATCTCGAGCGCACCGTCGCCCTGTGGGACGAACTGGGGATCGAGTACGAGCAGCCGAGCATGGACGAGGTGCGCCGGCGCTGGCCCGAGATCCACTCCGACGACATGACGCTGGCGTTGTACGAGCCGCAGGCCGGGGTCGTGCGTGCGCGTCGCGTGATGGAGTCGGTGGCCCAGGTGTTTCAGCGCGAGGGCGGCACCATCACCATCGGCCGTGCGGCGCCGGGACGCATCGAAGGCGGTCGGCTGAGCGACGTGACCCTGGAGCCGGGTGGCACGCTTTCGGCCGGCACCTTCATCTGGGCCTGCGGCCCCTGGCTCGCCAAGGTCCTGCCCAATCCCATGGAACACCGGCTCCGCATTCCCATGGGCCACGTCTTCTACTTCGGCACCCCGCCGGGCAACACCCGCTACAACTACCCCAACTTTCCCAGCTATGGCGTGCCGGGGTGCACCGGCTGGCCTGCGCTGCCCCCGGATTCCAGGGGATTTCGTGTCCGCACCGGGGGACGGCCTCCCGAGGATCCCGACGAATCGGCCCGGGCCATGATCCCCGAAGAGGGGTTCAAGCGGGGGCTCGACTTCGTCAAGGAGCGCTTCCCGGCGCTGGCCGACGCTCCGATTCTCGAGACGCGGGCCTGCCACTACGAGAGCGCCCCGGGGTCGAATTTCATCATCGATCTGCACCCCGAGTGGCAGAACGCGTGGATCACGGGGGCCGGCGCGGCCGAGGCGTTCAAGCAGGGCCCCGTGTTGGGCGAGTACATCGCGCACCGCGTCTGGGGCGACGATCTCGAGCCCGAGCTCGCCGAGAGCTTCCGGATCCCCGAAGAGACGTACGACGCGGAAACGGGGGGGTGAGCGCAGGCACGGAAGCCGAGGCCTACTGGAAGGCCAACGTCAGGCTGGTCCTGACCCTGCTCTCGGTCTGGTTCCTGGTGTCGTACGGGGCGGGCATTCTCTTCGTCGACCTCCTGGATCGCGTGAAGCTGCCGGGCACCGGGGTGCCGCTCGGATTCTGGTTCGCGCAGCAGGGCAGCATCTACGTGTTCGTGGTGCTGATCTTCGTCTACGTCGTCTTGATGAACCGCATGGACCGGCGGTTCGGGGTCGATGAGGTAGGCGAGGAGCCCCGGCCGAAGCCAGGCGATGCCCGGTGAACGTACAAGCATGGACCTTCACCCTGGTTGGGCTGACCTTTGCGCTCTACATCGGGGTGGCGATCTGGTCGCGAGCCCGGTCCACCAGCGATTTCTATGTGGCCGGCGCGGGGGTGTCGCCGCTGGCCAATGGCATGGCCACGGCCGCCGACTGGATGTCGGCCGCGTCGTTTCTGTCGATGGCGGGGTTGATCTCGTTTCGGGGCTACGACGGCTCGGTCTACCTCATGGGGTGGACGGGCGGATACGTCTTGCTGGCCCTTCTGCTGGCGCCCTACCTGCGCAAGTACGGCGCCTTCACCGTACCCGACTTCGTGGGTGATCGCTACTACTCCCAACTGGCCCGCTTCGTGGCGGTGATCTGCGCCCTCTTCGTGTCGTTCACCTATGTCGCGGGCCAGATGCGGGGTGTGGGAATCGTCTTCGGTCGCTTTCTCGAGGTCGATGTCGGCATCGGGGTGATGATCGGCATGGGGATCGTGTTCTTCTATGCGGTGCTCGGGGGCATGAAGGGCATTACCTACACCCAGGTGGCGCAGTACTGCGTGCTCATCTTCGCCTATCTCGTGCCCGCCATCTTCCTCTCGCTGCTGGTGACCGGCCACCTGGTGCCCCAGTTCGGCCTCGCCGGCACCGACCTCGGAAGCGGACTGCCCCTGCTCGAGCGTCTCGACGGGCTGCACACCGAACTCGGCTTCGCCGCCTACACGAGCGGCACCAAGTCGACCATCGACGTCTTCTTCATCACGGCCGCGCTCATGGTGGGTACCGCCGGTCTGCCCCACGTCATCGTCCGCTTCTACACGGTCCCCCGGGTGCGCGATGCCCGCATCTCGGCGGGGTGGGCGCTGCTCTTCATTGCGGTGCTCTACACCACGGCCCCGGCGGTGGCCGCCTTTGCGCGCGCCAACCTGCTCGCCACCGTGACCGAGCGCCCCTACGCCGAGGTGCCCGAGTGGTTCTCGACCTGGGAAGGGGTGGGGCTCATCACCTTCGACGACGTCAACGCCGATGGGGTGATCCAGTACGTGGGGCCCTCGGCCGTCGATGCCGCGGGGCAGCCGGTGGCCAACGAGTTGACCATCGACAACGACATCATGGTGCTGGCCAACCCCGAGATCGCGGGACTCCCGGATTGGGTCGTGGGGCTCGTGGCCGCCGGGGGTCTGGCCGCGGCGCTGTCGACCGCAGCGGGTTTGCTGCTGGTGGTGTCGTCGGCCGTGAGCCACGACCTGCTGAAGCGCGGGTTCATGCCCGGCATCAGCGAGCGGGGCGAACTCATCGCCGCCCGGGTGAGCGCGGGGGTGGCGGTGGTGGTGGCGGGGTGGCTCGGCGTCAATCCACCGGCCTTCGTGGCCGAGGTGGTCGCCTTCGCCTTCGGCCTGGCCGCGTCGTCGTTCTTCCCTGCCATTCTGTTGGGGATCTTCTCGCGGCGCATGAACCGGGAGGGCGCGGTGGCGGGCATGATCACCGGCATCACCTTCACGGCCGGCTACATCGTCTACTTCAGCTTCATCAACCCCGGCGCCGACACCGCCGAACATTGGTGGTGGGGCATCTCGCCCGAGGGCATCGGCGCCGTCGGCATGTTGCTCAATTTCGCGGTGGCCGTGGTGGTCTCACGCGTCACTCCGCCGCCGCCCGAACCGGTGCAGATCATGCTCGACAAGATCCGGGTGCCGCGAGGGGCGGGCGCAGCGCACGAGATCCACGCCTGAGGCCGGTGAATCCGCCTTCAGGGTTCGCCCGAGGCGGCCGATATTCAGTCTCATGTCTGCTCACGTCGGTGTATCGTCGTCGACCCACTCCGAAGGAGGGGGTGAGGGTTCGCTCGGCCGGGTTCTCCTGGTCGATGACGAAGCAATGGTCGCGCGCGTGATTGCGCGACTCCTGCGACGATCGGGTTTTTCGGTCACCCTGCACCTGAAGCCGCATGAGGCGCTGGAGCAGGTCCGGGCGGCACCCCAGGACTTCGACGTGGTGGTCACCGACATGACCATGCCGGGCATGTCCGGCATCGAGCTGGCTCGGGGATTGAGCGCCGCCGGAGCGACCATGCCCGTGGTGCTGCTCTCGGGCTGGATCGACGCCCAGAGCGAGAAGGAGGCGCGGGCCGCCGGCATTGCGACGCTGCTCGCCAAACCGATCCAGATGGCCGAACTGGTGTCGGCCGTGGCGGCACTGGTGCCGAAGACGGCGCACTGAGGGGAACGCACAGGGCGCACCGGGGAGCGATCTCGTATCTTGACGACGACACGCTCGTCCCCCTCGCACCCCTGTCCCATGCGCGTCGCCGAACTCAACTGGATGCAGCTGGCCGCGGTCCTCGAGCATGAAGACCGCGCGGTGCTTCCCCTCGGTAGCACCGAACAGCACGGCTACCTGAGCCTCGCCACCGATTCGATCCTGGCCGAACGCGTGGCCGTCGAGGCCGCCGCACCCCTCGGAGTCCCCGTGTTTCCCGTGCTCTCGTACGGGGTCACGCCGTACTTCACCGGCTATCCCGGCACGGTGTCGCTGCGGGTCGAAACCTATCTCCGCATGGTCGGCGACATTCTCGACAACCTCGCCCGCATGGGCTCGCGCCGCATTCTCCTGGTCAACGGCCACGGGGGCAACGCCCCGGCCGCGGCGTTCGCGGTCGAGTGGGCGGCCATGCACTCCGGTGTGCGCGTGAAGACGCACAACTGGTGGAACGCACCGCGCACCTGGGAGCGGCTGCAGGAGATCGATCCGGTGGGGTCGCATGCCTCGTGGGCAGAGAACTTTCCCTGGACGCGGCTCGCCGAGGTGGCCATGCCCGACGCAGTCGCTCCGGTCGTCGACCGCGTGCGCATGTCGCTCATGACCCCGACCGAGGTGCGGAGCTACCTGGGGGCGGGCAACATGGGTGGCCGGTACCAGGCCGGCGACCACGACCTCCACGCACTCTGGGCGGTGGGTGTCGAAGAGACCCGTGCGCAACTCGTGGGCCCGTGGGAGTGAGCGGATGAAGATCGATTTCGAGGGGCGCACCGTGCTGGTGACCGGCGCCGATCACGGACTTGGACGGACCATCGCCGCTGCGTTCGCCGAGCTGGGTGCGGTCGTGTGGGCCTCGGGCCTCAACCCGTCGGAGCTGGAGGTGACGGCGTCGCTTCTGGGGCCACGCGGGCGGGCCCGTGCGGCCGACGTTACCGTGTCGAATCAGGTCGACGATCTCGTGCTGGCCGTCGAGGACGAGAGGGACACGATCGACGTGTTGGTCAACAACGCGGGCGGTGTGCGGGGTCAGCGGGGCCGTGCCGTCGAAATGGTGAGCGACGCCGATTGGGCCGACATCGTCGCCGTCAATCTGACGGGATCGTTCAACTGCGCCCGGGCGGTCGCGCCGCTGATGAAGCGGGCGGGGCGAGGCGTGATCATCAACATCTCCAGCGGCGCCGGCCTGGGGGTGAGCCTCACCGGCATCCAGGCCTATGCCTCGGCCAAGGCGGGCCAGATCGGGCTCACGCGGCAGCTCGCCCATGAGCTGGGGCCCTTCGGGATCCGCGTCAACGCGGTCGCACCCGGGTTCGTGCTGTCCAATCCCGACACCGAGCGGCAGTGGCGAGACTATGGGCCCGACGGCCAGGAGAGGTTGCTCGAGTCGATCCATCTGCGCCGTCTGGGCCGCCCCGACGACATCGCCGATGCGGTGGTCTTCCTGGCGTCGGAGCGTGCGAGCTGGATCACCGCCCAGGTGCTGCAGGTCAACGGAGGACGGTAGCTACTCCACCTCTTCGAGCTGCTGGATGAGCTTCTGGATCTTCACGATGCGCCTGAGTCCCACCACCGCGAGCGTCGTCACGGGGCCGACGATCAGGACCGAGATCCCTCCCGCCACGAAGATGGCCTGACCCATGTTGTACGTGCCCGGGAAGATGTAGGGATAGAACGAATTGAAGAACCAGATCAGCACCAGGAACACGATCGACACGATTCCGGTGACGAGCACGAAGTCGGGCCAGGCCGTAATGATGATGCGCACCGCACGCCACGTCTCCCAGGCGGTCCAGACCAGGACCGCGAGCCCGATCCACCCGCCGATGATGGCCCCCAGCAGTCGACCCACCGTGGGCTCGAGGTGGAAGTAGAAGGCGAAGCCGATCCAGAGCGTGACCAGGAACGCCACCGGTGCGGCCAAGAGGGAATACAACACCCCGATGGCGGCATGCTTGAACGAGTCCGAAAAGGGCGTTTCCCGGTCTTTCGAGAAGACCGCCAGCACGAAGCCGTGCAACAGACCCGCCAGGGATCCGAAGACGAACACCCCCGAGAGGGTGATGAAGAAGTCGTAGCCCGGCAGTTGCTGGGTGACGGTCAACAGTGTACCGAGCATGCCGAAGAGGATCCCACCGGACATGGTCCAGGAGATGACGATCCGACCGGGAATCTTGGCTTCTCGAGTGAGGGGACTCACGTGGGTGTACCCTTGGAACCGGGTGTCATGGGAGGGCCATGGATGGCGTGCGTCACCATTGTGCGCCTCTCGGGGCGCGTCCGCCAGTGTGAGGTTGTGGAGTTCGGGGTGCTCTATCCCGGCCGAGGCCGGCGCTCACCCACGGATCGCAGCGACCAGAGCGCGTAGCGCGCGTACCCCCTCGACCAGCCGCGGACCGGGTCGTCCGAGAAACGCCTCGGGCACGGAAACGACCTGTCGGTTGCGCACGGCGGGGGTCTCGGCCAGGGCGGGATTGGAGAGCACGACCTCGGGGCGGTACTTCGCTGGATCGACCCCGCACCACGAGATCACGATGGCATCGGGTGCCAGCGCAGCGAGTTCGTCGTCGGCGACGGGACGGCTCTTGACGGCCTCTTCGGCCAGAGGGTTCCGGCCCCCCGCGTGGTGCAGCACGTCGGTCGTCCAGCTCAGGGCGCCGGGGGTGATGGTGGGCTTTGGCCACCACTGCACGATGACTCGCGGCCGAGCGGCCCCGGCGTCGTGACCCTCCCGCGTCGCCCCCATCTCGTCTTGCATGCTCGCCACCAGCGCCTCGGCGCGTTCGCCGACGCCGAGCCGCCTGCCGATGTCGCGAATGTCGCGGTAGACGTCGGCCAGCGAGACCGGCTCGGGGGCGACGTGGGGAAGGCCAAGAGCGGAGAGGCGCTCGACCACCCGCTCGTGACCGGGCACCGTCAGCGTCGCCAGCACGAGGTCGGGTGCGAGCGACGCAACCCGATCGACGTCGATGTCGAGATCGGGTCCGACCCGAGGCAGGCGCGCCACCACGTCGAGCGGAAAGTCGGAATGGTCGTCGACGCCGACCAGACGATCGGCGCACCCGAGCGCCGCGACGATCTCGGTGTTCGAGCAGGCGAGCGACACGACCCGCCGGGGGAAGGAGCTTGTGCCCACCGCATTCCAACCCTATGTAGAAGACGACTATCCAATCCGACGACGTCAGACTGCGATCCCATGACCCTTCGCCTCACCCACGCAACCTCACTGATCCTGCGGGCGCTCGCTACGGGGCGCCGGCACGGCTTCGAGGTGATGGAGGTGACCGGGCTTGCCTCGGGCACCGTCTATCCCGCCCTCCGTCGCCTGGAGCGGGCGGGCCATCTCGAATCGACGTGGGAGGACGAGGCGGCGGCGCACGCGCAGGGGCGCCCCCGCCGACGGGTGTACCGGCTGACGGCCACCGGCCTCGGGCTGGCGGTCCGAGCCGGTGAGCGGCTCGTCGAGGTCGGCCGGTTCCTGGCCGCCGATCCGGGCCCGGGCATGGCCGAGGGAGAAGGCGCGGGGTGAGAGTCGCGGATCGGGGCCTGATGATGCTGATCCGCGCGGTCGCGTGGGTCGTGCCCCGCGAGGAGCGAGATCGTTGGACAGCGGAATGGCGGGCCGACCTGCACGACCTGCGCGGCGGCGGGATGGGGGTGGGGCAGGGGCTGGTGTGGGTGTGGGGAATCTGGACGACGGCGGGATCCATACGATGCGAGGAGGTGGCCATGGAGGGGTGGACGCGAGAGGTGCGGTATGCGGTTCGGGGGCTGATCCGTCAGCCAGGGTTCACGGCCGTCGCAGTGCTCACCCTCGGTCTGGGGATCGGGGCGAATTCGGCGATCTTCAGCGTCGTACGCGGAGTGGTGCTCGAGCCGCTGCCCTACCCTCGATCCGACGAGTTGATGGTGATCTCGTCGGCCTTTCCGTCGATGGGGTTCGAACGCTTCTGGGTGTCCGCGCCCGAGTATCTCGAGCTGGGGGAGCGCGCCCGATCGTTCGAGGTCATTGGCGCGTATCGGGCCAGCGAGGCCAGCGTGGGCGGCGGCGAGCGCCCGGAACGGGTGCCGGGTGCGGTGGCGTCGGCCGAGCTGTTCGAGGCACTGGGCGTGGCCCCTCGTCTGGGTCGCATCTATACGCGCGACGAGGACGTTGCCGGGGCGGCTCCGGTGGTCGTGCTTTCGCATGAGCTCTGGGAGCGCGCGTTCGGAAGCGACGCCGGGGTGGTCGGCCGCGACATCGACGTCAACGGGGTGAGCTCGACGGTGGTGGGTGTGATGCCGCCCGGATTCGATCTGGACGACGGGGGGATCGAGATCTGGCGTCCGTTGGGGCTCGACCCCCTCGATCCGGGCAGTCGGAGTTCGCACTACCTTGAGCTGGTGGGCCGCCTGAACGACGACGTCGACGTGAGGGCCGCCACCGCCGAGTTGGATGAGCTCGTCGCCGGATGGCAAGAGGCCAATCCGGGCGACGACCATGTGCCCAGCCCCGACAACCATCCCATGTCGCTCACCCCGCTCCAGGACGAGGTGGTGGGTGAGGTGCGGACGGCGCTCTTCGTGCTCCTGGGTGCGGTGGGATTCGTGCTCCTCATCGCCTGCGCCAATGTCGGCAACCTGCTCCTGGCTCGGGCCGAGTCGCGCCAGAAGGAGGTGTCGGTGCGGGTGGCGCTGGGTGCGGGGCGGGGACGGTTGGTGCGCCAGTTCCTGACGGAGGGCGTCGTGCTGGCTGCGTTGGGAGCGCTGCTCGGCCTCGGGATGGCGTGGGGGGCGCTGACCCTGCTCCGTGCGGCGGGTCCCGGTGAGCTGCCCCGGCTCCGGGAAGTCGACCTCGACGCCACCGTGTTGTTGTTCACCATGGCCATCGCGGTCTTCACGGGTGTGCTCTTCGGTCTCGCCCCGGCGAGATACCTGACGGGAGGAGCGGTGGGAGGCACGCTGAGAGACGGCGGTACCCGCACCACGGCCGGGCATGGCCGCGCCCGCCTGCGTGCGCTGCTCGTGGTCTCCGAGGTCGCCCTGGCGCTGGTACTCACTCTGGGATCGGGCCTCCTGATCCGGAGCTTCTCGGAGTTGACGGCGGTCGATCCGGGTTTCGATCCCGACGGCGTGCTCACCTTCGAGCTCTACCTGCCGGCTGCAGCCTATCTGGATCCCACCGACGGCTCGGCGTTCCACACGCGTCTACGGCAGCGCCTGGGGTCGATTCCGGGCGTCACCCTGGTGGCGGCCATGGATGGACTCCCGCCTCTGCGTGACCTGAACGCCAACGACACCGAGTTCGAGGGGGTCGAACGCCTTCCCGAGGGGCCGGCGCACAATGTGGACTACTACCAGACCGTGCAGGGGCCCTACCTCGAGACGATGGGGATCACGGTGGTGCGCGGTCGGGGCTTTACCGACGCCGACCGGGCGGGCAGCGTGCCCGTTGCGCTGGTCAACGAGACGTTGGCGCGGGTCTTCTACCCGGGCGTCGAGGTCCTGGGCCGTCGGATCCGCCCCTGTTGCGGCGGCGACGTCTGGCTCGAGATCGTCGGAGTGGTGGCCGACGTGAAGCAGGGCGGCCTCGACGCTCCCACGGGCACGGAACTCTACGTCACGGCCGAGCAGGTCGCCGAGGTGTACGGCTTCGCGACGCGCTCACTCCACGTCGTCCTGCGGGCGGCGGTACCCCCTGAGGGGCTCGTGCCGCAGGTGAGACGAGTGGTGGCCGAGCTCGATCCGACGCTGCCTCTGGCGAATCTGCGCACCATGGACGACGTGCTGGATGGAGCCCGAGCGCGGCCTCGATTCCTGACCACCCTGCTGGGGGTCTTCGCCGGGTTGGCGCTGGTCCTGGCCGCCGTCGGCACCTATGGCGTGATGTCGTATGCCGTGGCGCAGAGGGGGCGGGAGCTGGGCATCCGCATGGCGCTGGGCGCCGAGGCGGGCGCGGTACGCTCGCTCGTCCTGCGTCGGGGACTGGCGGTGGCCGGAGTGGGGCTCGTGGTGGGGCTCGCGGGTGCGTGGTGGCTCACCGGACTGCTCGAGTCGTTGCTCTTCGGCGTGGCCGCACGAGATCCCGCGACCTTCGTGGCGGTGCCGCTCCTCCTGCTGGCCGTTTCGGTGGCGGCTTCGTGGATTCCGGCGCACCGCGCCACCCGGGTCGATCCGGTCACGGTGCTGCGTCAGGAGTGAGCGCCCGAGCCCCTACGAGAGCATCCGCTTGAAGCGCCACGAGGCGGTAGCCAGACCACCCGCGGCCATGACCGTCAGGGTGATGAGCTGGCTCGCCATGTCCGTGGCTCCCGCGCCCTTGAGAAAAATCCCCCGTACCACCTCGAGGTAGTGGCGGAGCGGGTTGCCCAGGGTGAGGAACTGGAAGATCTCGGGCATGGTCTCGATGGGGTACAGAAACCCGGAGAGGATCAGCGCCGGCAGCAGGAAGAGGAACATGGTCAGGAAGGCCTCCTGCTGGGTCTGGCTCATGGTCGAGATCAGCAATCCCACGGCCAGGCCGGACAGGATGAAGGCCGCCGAGGCGAAGAGGAGCAGAGGCACCGATCCACGCAACGGAATGTCGAACCAGATCAGCGCCACTCCGACGACCAGTGTCAACTGCATCAGCGCGATCCCGGCTACGGGGATCGTCTTGCCCAGCATCAGCTCGCTCGAACGGAGCGGTGACACCAGCAACTGGTCGAGGGTGCCCATCTCCCGCTCCCGAACGACGGCCATGCCGGTCAGCAACATCGACATCAACAAGACGATCACGCCGCAGACCGCCGGCACGTTGTAGACGCGGCTCTCGAGCGACGGGTTGAACCAGGCGCGCGCACGGAAGTCGATACCACCGGGGGGGAGCCTGCCTTCGGCCTGCGCCATCTGGACCGCGAACCGGGTCGTGATCCGCTGGGCGTACCCCTGGGCCACGGTGGCCGTGTTCGAGTTGCTGCCGTCGATCAGGATCTGCACGACCGTGCCTCTGCCGGCCGCGGCATCCCGCGCGAAGCCGGCCGGAATCTGCAGCCCGACCATGGCCTCACCCCGATCGAGCGCACGAAGCATCGTGGCCGGGTCGTCGGAGGTCTCGACGATGTGGAAGTAGCCCGAGGCCGTGAAGGCGTCGAGGAGCTGTCGTGAGACGGCCGTACGGTCGTGGTCGACCACCTGGAGCGGCACGTCGCGTACGTCGGTGTTGACCGCATAGCCGAAGAGCACGAGCTGGATCACCGGCGAGATGAAGATGATCCGCTTGGTCTTCGGGTCCCGGAACAGCTGCCGGAACTCCTTGCCGACCAGGGCCCGGACCCGTGTGATGCGCTCGCTGATCATACGTCGAGCTCCTTGCGGAAGACCCGGGTGGCAAGCCCCAGCCCGATGGTCGCGAATGCCGCCATGAAGAGGGCCTCGGGCCAGAGTACCTCGAGCCCTACTCCCTTGAGGAATATGCCCCGGGTCACCGTCACGAAATAGCGAGCGGGAATCAGATAGGTGAACGCTCTCAGCACGGGCGGCATCGACGCGATGTCGTACAGGAACCCGGACAGCAGCACCGCGGGCAGGTAGGTCACCACCATGGCGATCTGGGTCGCGAGCACCTGTGACTTGACCAGCGCCGAAATGAAGATGCCGAGCCCGAGGGCGCCGATCAGGAACAGCGTCGCGAGCAGAGTGAACTCGATGACGCTGCCGTGGAACGGGGTGCCGAAGAGCACGATTCCCGCGACCACGGTCACCGCCACATCGAAGAGTCCGATGGCCAGGTAGGGCAGCAGCTTGCCCAGGATCACCTCGAGGCGGGTCACCGGCGTCGACGCGAGTTGCTCCATGGTGCCGCGTTCCCATTCGCGTGCGATGGTCAGCGCCGTGAGCATGGCGGCGATGATCGACATGATCACCGCCACCAGACCGGGCACGATCATGTTTCGCGAGGCCAACGTCGGGTTGTACCACACCCTGGGTTCGGCCTCCACCGGTAGCGTCACCGTCCGCCCCTGAAAGAGGGCGCGACGGGCGAAACCGGTCACGATGGCCTCTCCGTAGTTCAGGGCGATGGTGGCTGAGTTGGCGTCGCTGCCGTCGAGCAGCATCTGCAGGGGTGCCATGCGCCCGCTGCCGAGGTCGCGGGTGAAGCCGGGAGGGATCACCACGATGCCCTTGACCTCGCCCCGCGTCAGGAGGGCATCGGCCTGGGATTCCGATTCGAAGGTGTGCGTGATGAGAAACTGGCCGCTGGCCTCGAGGGCCTCGGCCAACTGCCGGCTCGTGGGTGTGCGGTCCTGATCGACCAGCGCGAGCTCGATGTCCTCGACGTCCCAGGTGATGGCGTAGCCGAAGAAGATCAGAAGCAACAGCGGCAGGGCGAAGGCGAGGGTCATGCTACGGGAGTCGCGTCGGAGCTGGAGCCACTCCTTGCGGGACATGGCCCACAGGCGGGTCGGGCGGATCAGGCGCCGCGCGCTCATCCGAGCACCGCTCCGCCCTCGCGCTGCACCCGGGCGATGAAGACGTCTTCGAGAGAGGGGAGCTCCGTGCCATCCAGGCCTTCGAGGGCGGCCTCTTCGAGGCGTAGCGCCCGCGGCGTGTCGAGGGCGATCAGTCGTCCCCGATTCAGCAGGGCCAGGCGGTGGCAGTACTCGGCTTCTTCCATGTAGTGGGTCGAGACGAAGATCGTGCGGCCGTGTTCGGAGAAGCCGTCGATGAGGTCCCAGAACCGGCGGCGAGCCACGGGATCGACCCCCGAGGTGGGCTCGTCGAGGAAGAGGATCGGAGGCTCGTGGATCACGGCGGTGCCCAGCGCCAGGCGCTGCTTGAAGCCCAGCGGCAGTTCGCCGGTGAGGCGAGCGCCTTCTCCGTCGAGTTCTGCCATGTCCAGGATCCAGCGTCGCCGCTCTTCGAGGCGAGCACCCTTCACCCCGTAGAGCCCTGCGAACAACGAGATGTTCTCGTCGACCGTGAGGTCGGGGTAGAGCGAGAACTTCTGCGACATGTAGCCGATGTTGCGGCGAATCGAGGGGCGTTCGCTCCGAATGTCGAAGCCGGCCACCCACCCTTCACCCTCGGACGGACTCAATAGTCCGGTCAGCATCTTGATGGTGGTGGTCTTGCCGGCCCCGTTGGGCCCGAGGAACCCGAAGATCTCGCCCCGGGCCACCGAGAAGCTCACGGCCTCGACGGCGACGAAATCACCGAACCGGCGAGTGAGGCGGTCGACACGGACGGGAGGGGTCTCAAGCTCAGGCATGAGATACCAACGCCGTGGGAGGGGGTGGAGCCGTCACGCGGTGGATGAAGACGTCTTCGAGCGAGGGCGCGATGGCTCGCGCCTCGATGTCGGGGAGGCCGTCCGCGGCGAGGCCGGCGGCCAGTTCGGGCCATGCGACATCGGGTCGCAGAAGCACGTGCAGCACGTCTCCGAACAACGACGCGCTGGCGACCTTTTCGTCACTCCGAAGCAGGTCGCGGATTCTTCTCAGATCGCCGGTGCGCACCTCGACCAGGGTACCCGGCAGCGACGCCCGCAACGCTTCGGGCGTGTCGACGGCCAGCAGACGACCCTCGTGGAGCAACCCGACGCGATGGCACTGCTCGGCCTCGTCCATGTACGAGGTCGAGACGATGACGGTGGTACCGGTGGCCACCATCTCGTCGAGGATCAGCCACAGCTCCCGGCGGGAGATGGGGTCGACGCCGAAGGTCGGCTCGTCGAGGAGGAGCACCTGAGGTTGATGCACGAGAGCGCAGGAGAGCGCGAGCTTCTGCTTCATGCCACCCGACAGGGCACCCGCTCGCCGATCCTGGAATTCGTCCAGCCGCGAGAACCGGTACAGCCGCTCGAGCCGCTCGGGGCGCTCACGGCGGGGCACCTCGAACAGATCGGCGTAGAAGGTGAGGTTCTCGGCCACCGTGAGGTCTTCGTAGAGGCCGAAGCGCTGGGCCATGTAGGCCAGATGGGGCTTGGCCCCCTCGGGATCGCGAGCCATGGAGGTGCCCGCCACGAAGGCGTCACCGGCGGTGGGCCGCAGCACACCGGCCAACATGCGCAGCGTCGTGGTCTTGCCCGCGCCGTCGGGTCCGACGATGCCGAAGAGCTCACCCGACGCGACTTCGACCGAGAGCCCATCGACCGCGACCGTGTCGCCGAAGTGGCGGGTGAGGCCGTCGAGGACCACCGAGCCGTCGCGCACCGAGCCGTCGCGCACCGAGTCGTCGCGCACCGAGGCGTCGTTCACGTGCCGGACTCGTCCAGGCGGACGTCAGCGGGGAGGCCGGGCTTGAGGGTCAGCGCCGCATCGTCCAGGATCCGCACCTTGACCGGGTAGACCAGCTGGGTGCGTTCGTCGGCGGTCTGCACATTGCGCGGAGTGAACTCGGCCTCGCTGCCGATGAAGGCGACCTCGCCTGTGAAGGTGCGGTCGGGGTAGGCGTCGACCATGATCTCGGCGCGCTGCCCGAGCGAGACACGCCCGACCCGGTCTTCACGCACGTAGATGCGTACCCAGCGGTCGTCGGGGTCCATGACCGTGACCACGGGCTGGGCCGGTCCCAGCACCTCACCCGGCTCCCGGTGGCGTACGGTGACGAGACCCGGCCGTGGCGCGACCAGGATCGACTGCGCCAGTGTGGCTTCACTCCGGCGCGTGGCCGCTTCGGCCTGCGCCACGAGCGCGCGTTGCGCCGTGATGGTCTCGGCTCGAGGTCCTTCTTCGGCGAGATCCAGCGCCTGTTCCGCCTGGGTCGCTCCGGCTCGCGCGCTTTCGAGCCGGGTCTGGGCCTGCTCGAGGGCCTGCGCCGACAGAGCGCCGCCAGCGTGGAGTCGTTCGGCCCGCTCGGCCTCACGTTGGGCCTGGGCTTCGGCCTCCCGGGCTGCGGCCAGGGCGGCACGAACGCTGGAGATCTCCTGCGGGCGGGCGCCGCGCTCGAGTTCGGCCAGGCGAGCCCGCGCCGCGTCGGCGCTGGCGCGCGATACCGCTACCACGGCCTCCAGCTCCGATGCGTCGAGGCGGGCGAGGGTGTCTCCGGCGCTCACCGGATCGCCCTCGCGGGGCACCACGACCGCCAGGCGTCCGGGAATCTGAAAGCCGAGGTCGGCTTCGGTGGCTTCGACGGTGCCGGAGGCGAACAGCGACTCCGATTCGTCGGGACCGCATGCGGCGGCGAGCAGGGCAAGGGCGGATACGAGCAGAGCCGAGCGGATCACGGGGTCATCTCCAGGAGGCTGTCGATAAAGTCGAGGTCGAGGCGCCCGACCGCGCGAGCCCAGGCAAGGCGGGCGCGCAACACACTGTATCCGGCGTCCGCGAGGCCGGCGCGGGCCTGAAACAGCCCCGCTTCGGCCCGCAGCCAGTCGCTTTGAATGCCCGCGCCCTCATCGAGGGCCAGGCGCTCGACCCGTGCCAGTTCGTCGAAGCCCGTCACGGCGGCCTCGAGCGCCACCACGCGGCTACGGGCTTCGATCTCGGCGGTGCGCGCCGCATCGGCACTCTGCGCCGCACGCTCTCGTACGACCCGCGTGTCGGCGCGAGCTCGGGCGGCGTCGGCGGCCGCGGCAGCGACCGCGCCACGCCGGGCCCCACCCGTGAACAGGGGGTAGCTGATCTGCAGACCCGCCTGCCACTCGGCCACCGCATCGACTCCGCCTCCGGCGAAGAACGAGTAGCCCAGAGCGGCACTCACCGAGGGGAGCCAGGCGCTGCGTGCAGCGTCGGCACCGGCGTCGGCCGCACGGACGGCCGCCTCGGCCTGGATCACCGTGGGAGCGGCGGCCAGAGCCTGTTCCGAAGCCGGGTCGGTGGGCAGGGCGGGGGGTGGGTCACTCAGGGGCAGGCCCGGGTCGGCGAAGGGGGCGTCCCGCAGCTCCGCGGGGGCGACGTCGATCAGCCGGCCCAGGGTGGCGAGGGCCAACTCCAGCCCGCGCCGCGCCGCCTCGCCGTCGGCCCGCACGGCGGCGAGCTCGGCTTCGGCTCGCAGGAGTTCCAACCGCGGGGCCGCACCTTCGTCGAGCAGCCGCCGGGCGCGGGCGGTTTCGGCGGCGAGCGCCTCTTCGCGTCGTCCCTGTGCGGCCAACACCTCACGAGCGGTCAGGACGGCGAGGTAGGCCTGGGCCGTGCGTTCGAGCAGGATGGCCTCGACCTCCCGACGACCCGCGACCGTTCCGGCGCGCACGGCCCGCGCTCGCTCGGCATCGGCTCCGCGCCGTCCGCCGTCGAACAGGGTGTAGCTGGCGCCCAGCGTGCCTCTCATGAGGGTCTCGTCGAAGTCGGGCACCGAGGTCGGGTCGAAGCGGTGGAGGGGTGCCACGAGCATGGGCTCCTGGAACTGGGTGACCCCCCCATCGACGCCGAGCGTGGGCAGGTAGGCCGAGCGGGCCACCGCGAGGGCGGCGTCGGCCCGCTCGGTGGCCGCCTCGGCGGCGGCGACCGAGGGGTGGACTTCGAGGGCCCGAGCGAGCACGCCGGACAGGTCGCGCGCGGGGTTCTGCGCCGACAGGGGCCATGACGTGATGAGCGCCACGACGAGCGCCGAGCGAATCGTCTTCATGATGCCTCCGGAGCGGGAGCGCTGAGACCGGCCCGAACGAACTCGCGGGCGTGCTGCACCAACTGCGCACGTCCGTCGGGCGTGGTCATGTCGAGCCCCACCACCTGCCGCACCGGCTCCCGAACGAGGGCGAGATAGATGGGCTGGGCGAGCAGGCTCAGGGTGAGGAGCACCGGATCGCCAGGGCGGATCTCACCGGCCGCCTGACCCTGACGGATCAGCGCCGATACCGCGCCCAGGATCGAGCGCATCACCTCGGCCACCGGGGGTGGCGGGGTGCGACCACTGGTAATCTGCTGCAGGAGAAAACGGGGCAGGTCGGGGTGGGTCGCGAGGTGCTCGCAATAGGCCTCGACCACCGCTCCGGCCCGATCCAACGCCGGGCCTGGTGCGCCGGCGGCTGCCCTCACCCGCACGAGGAGCGGGGTGAGCGCCCGCCCCAGCACCTCGTGGTAGAGCGCCTCCTTCGAGCCGAAATGATAGGTGACGGCTCCGAGATTGGCGTCGGCCCCCGTGGTGATCGCGCGAATCGAGGCTCCGTCGTAGCCACGGGCGGCGAAGAGATCGCGGGCGGCGGCGAGAACGGCCGAACGCGTATCGGGAGCGGCGTCGGTGCCCGGGGCGGCGCTGGCCGCGCCCGGGTCGGTGTCAGGGCTGATGCCCGGATCGGAAACTTCGCGTGAGTCATTCATACGTTCGTATTATACGAATCCGAGTGCTGGACGCAACCCCCGACCGGTTGTGGGGTCGATACCCCCCACGGGATTCACCCCCCGCATGCCGGGTGCGCCTCCATATCCACTGGTCCAGGATCGGTCCCATGGCCCGTACTCCCTCGACGATGCTTCCCCTGGGAACGCCACTGCCGGCGTTCGACCTTCCCGAACCCCGCACGGGCGCGACGGTCTCGTCGGCCGACCTGAAGACGGCCCCGGCCCTCGTCGTGGTGTTCTGGTGCAACCACTGCCCGTTCGTACGGCACATCGCCGCCGAGTTCGTGGCCTTTGCCGATGAGGTGCGGCGGCAGGGTGTGGCGGTCGTCGCCATCGCCTCGAACGATGCCGAGGCCTATCCGCAAGACGGACCCGACGCCATGGTGGCCGAGGCGGAGCGCATGCACTACGGCTTTCCCTATCTCTTCGACGAGACGCAGACGGTGGCCCGGGCCTTCGCGGCAGCCTGCACACCCGACTTCTATCTCTTCGACGGCGACGCGCGCCTGGTCTACCGGGGGCAGTTCGACTCGAGCCGGCCCGGCAACGACGTGCCGGTGACCGGCGCCGACCTACGCGAGGCCGTGGCCCGCGTGCTCGATGGAGCGCGGGTGTCCGACGATCAACGCCCGTCGGTGGGGTGCAACATCAAGTGGAAGCCAGGGGCGGCGCCGCCACCGACGGGGGGGTGACCACCGTCTGGACCGCGATGGTGGGAGGCGCTTCCAGATGCTTCTTGACGGCGCATTGGCCCGCCGCCCTCACGAGCGCGCCATGGTACTTCTCCGGAAAGGCGGCCGGCACTTCGATGTCCAGGTCGATGCGCTCGACCATGCGGGTTTCACGGTTGGTGTGCGAGCGCTGGACGAGCCGGATGCCTTCGGTAGGCAGCTCGCGGTGCCGGCAGAAGTTCAGCACGTAGATCCCCGCACAGGTACCGATCGAAGCAAGGAAGAGGTGAAATGGTGCCGGTGCCGATCCGTCCTGATCCGTACCTACCACGAGGTCCCTGAATCGGGCATCGACCCGGTCACCACCGGGGAACACGATGTCCATCTGCATGGAGAACTCCTTTGTCGTTGTCTCTGTCGTCCGCAAAGACCCGACTGGAAGATCTCCCGCCTCCCGACGACGGCCTATCGGGCATGTTCCCCCTTCGCCTGTCGGGCGAAACGCTGAACGCCGCCGGGGCACGAGGCCCCGACGGCGTTCTTCATTCGCGTTCCGAGCCTGGCGCGATGGCCAACTCCGGCGCGAACAGCTCAACCGCTGTTACGACTTTCAGATGCCGTGACGGCGACCGCTTGCCCATGCCAGGTCGGACGGAATACTCGGACTAGTCAAGGGATCACCTCCTTCTTGCGGGAAAACATCGGGCCCCCGGGACCAACATTGCAGTCCCATGTGCCAAACCTACACGCCCCGATGGCCGAAGTTCAAGCATCGGCCGTATCGCTACAGGGAGCGCCATGTCTTTCTGAGCAGGAGTCCTGCCGCAGCCAGCGCCAACCCGATCCAGAGCACGCCCCACACCAGGGTCGGGACGCCCGTCAATTGGGCGAGCATGTAGGCGTCGGACTCGAGCCCGGGGCGGTCGAGCACGTCGCTCTTGATGTCGAGGATCGCATACAGGACCGAGGTGAGGCCGAGGCCCATCAGAAAGCGACGGCTCCAGATCACCGGGAGCTTGCGGCCCGAGATCACGAGGGTGGCTCCGAACATGAGTCCGAACACCAGCCCGAAGGGATTGCGCACGTAGAAGGCGGTGAGCGCCAGCACGGCGCCGCCCACGACCGAGAGCACCGTGCCCGACGATGCCCGCTTCCAGGTGGCACTTCGCACGAGCAGCGCCCCGAAGGCGAGGCTACCGAGGTATCCTGCCGAGAGCGTGACGAAGGGCCAGCCGCCGGATCCGAGCGTCGCCCCGCCCTGGGCGGGGTCGAGGGTGATGTGATGGACCGATCCCCCGGTGGCCAGGAGCGCCACGGCATGGCTGACCTCGTGGAGCAGCACCACGAAGATCTTCAACGGATAGATGACCGGAGTGTACCAGAGGTACCAGACGGCGACGAAGTAGAGGCCGAAGCCGAGGACGAAGTGGATCCGGCGACCTGTGGTGGTAGGCATGACCGTCCTACGCCGGGGAGGGGGTGTGGGTTTCGTCGACTGTGATGGGGAACCAGCGGTGGAGCAGGGGCCCCCAGTCGGTGCGCAGCCCGTCGCGGGCGAGGGTAGCGTTCTGCCCCGTTGCGGCGAGGGCGGCGAGCGCTCCGGTCCTCACCTGCTCGGGCGAACGGCCGGGAGCGAACCCGAGTTGAAGGGCCCAGATCTCACCCCGGTCGATCCACTCCCGTCGCAATCCCGCGAGCAGATCGTCGTCGAGGGTGACGCCGGCGGTCCTCGCCCGGGCACGGACCACGCTGCGCCGGACCGCAGCCTCGAAGGCGCTCGAGCGCACGTCGGGATCGTCGGCACGGCGGGACCAGCGCGCGTACCCGAGCAGAGCCGCGGCGTCGCGTACCTCGCCCAGGTCGACGGTCCAGCCGTCACCACTCACGACGACGGTCTCGTCGGGGGCCGAGGCGTCGAGCAGGACGTCGGGGCCCGGCGGCTCGGGCAGCGAGACCGGGAGCGGTACCTGGTCGAGGGTGGCGGGGGGGACGCCCATGAGCGCGGCGACCTCGAGGGCCAGGCGAGGGCGAGCTTCGGCGAAGGGCACGGTGTCGCGCGCCTCGAGACGCAACACATGGAATCCGTACTGGGTTTCGACCACCGGGCTGATCTCGCCGGGTGCCAGCGCCGAGGCGGCACCCCAGAACTCGGCTACCCAGGTGCCTCGCCGTCCCGGCGTGAGCAGCCCCTGACGACTCTCGGCGCCGGGCTCGTCGCTCACCTGAGCCGCCACCGTCTCGAAGGGCTCGCCGGCACGGATCCGGGTGAGGGCCGCTGCGGCCTTCGCCCGCGCCTGCGCACGGGTGGCTTCGGTTTCGTAGCGCGCCGAGAAGACCAGCAGGTGGCGCACGGTGAGTTCGAACTCCGGGGCCGTTCGGTAGCGCGCATAGAGCATGTCGTCGCCGACGCCGGCCGAGTCGAGCGCGGCCTGTGCCCGAAGCTGTGCCCAGAGCCGGCCGGTGGCCTGCGCTTCGACCCAGGGGCGGCCCGGATCGAGCAACATCGAGTCGGCCACGGCGGTGCCGAAGGCGGCCAGTTCGCCCAGCAGCAGGAGCCGGTCGTGCGACAGACCCACCACCTCATGCGACCGAAACTCCAACTCGCCCGCGGTCACGACGACCGGCGAGTCTCCCGCGCAGGCGAGCGCGAGCAGGATAGGCGCCAACAGGTGGAGCGGGTGTGTCCGAACAGCCATGGTCGCGGCATCGAAGCGGGTGGGGGATCCTTGCGGCCGAGGCGAGCGTAACACCAAGGCTTCCCCGCCGCACTGCCCCCGCCCCCAATCGCATGACGCCTCTCGCCTCTCCGCTTCTGCTCGCCACGATCATGGTGGGCCACCTCGGCGCGGCTCCGGCCGCCCCCCTCGCCCCCGTGCGGGACCTCGATCTCTCTCCGGTCCGCGCGATTCGGGGAACGACCTTTGCGAGCCGACCTGCGGCCTTCACCCTGAGCGCGAATGGAGTGCCGGTGCCCTACGAGGTGCTGGCGACCACCGTACTACCCGGCGAGGCCCTGACCCTCGATCTGGGTGAGGCGCCGGCGGGTGAGGCCGCCCGCTTCGAGTTGCGATACGCGCGGGGTGGTGCCCAGACGACGGCCGCGGGTCGGTGGCGCTGGACCGCCCCCGACGAGCCCGGTATCGTGGCCCTCTCGATCCGCTCGCCCACCGGCGGTATCGTGCGCCTCAACGTGCTGGTCGCCCATCCGACGTCGACCATCCGCGACGGGACGCTGAACGGGTTCCGGATCGGCAGCTACCAGCAAACGCCCCTGCGGGGGGATCCGGCCTATCTGCCCCCGACGGGATTCGTCGAGGTGGCCGCCGGCGACGAAGACGTGATGGTGTCTCCGCATTTCACCCTGGGGCAGTTTCTCTGCAAGCAGGAGGGGCTCCGGCGTTTCATGGTGTTGAGCACTCCGCTGGTGATGAAACTCGAGGCGGTGCTCGAGGCGGCCAATGCGTCGGGGATCGAGGCTCCGGGGCTCGTGGTCATGTCGGGCTTTCGCACCCCCTGGTACAACCGGGCCATCGGCAACACCACCGACTACTCGCGCCATCTGTGGGGCGACGCCGCCGACATCTACATCGACCGTGACGGAGACGGCGACATGGACGACCTCGACGGCAACGGCCGGGTCGACCTCGACGATGCCCGGGTGCTGGCGGCCGTGGTCGACCAGGTGGAGGCCGCGGGGGTGAGCCACCTGCCCGTCGGTGGGGTGGGGCTGTACCGGCGCAATGCCGCGCACGGCCCATTCGTGCACGTCGACGCCAGGGGCAGCCGCGCACGCTGGTAGACGGCAGGAGCGCGAAGATCAGCGAAAATGGTCGCGCATTCAGGCGATCGACACTAACTTGAACCCATGATCGCACCCGAAATCCGTGCCGCTCTCTGCGAGCTCGACGACGTCGCGCCGGGGTCTGGCGGACTGCAATTGGTTCGTTGGGCAGCCTCGCCCTGGCTGGTGCAGTGGGCGTTGGGCCGGCTGCCGGGTCTCGGCATCGAGGCCGCCGAAATCCTGAGTGCGCCGGCGGCGCTGTGGGCCGCGCTCCTGCCGTCCGATCGGGATCGGTTGCGGGTCCTCTTTGCTTCGCTGGAGTCGTCGGCCGTCGTCGAATACCAGATCGAGCGGAACGGCGCACCTCGCTGGGTGCGGGAATCCGTCCGCTGCGTGCCGACGCAGAGGCATGGTACGGCTCTCGTCTCGGTGCTCCGGGACCTCACCCTCGAGAGGGCACTGACCGGGTCCGATCGTCTGCCGTCGGCGGGCATTCCGCACCCGCCGGTCCAGGGGCGTCTCGTCCTGGTCGTCGAGGACGATCCCCATGTGCGCGCCATCATCGGCCGGATTCTCACCCGCAAGGGGTACGGCGTCTTGCAGGCGGCGTCGGCGGCCGAGGCGCTGCGCCTCTGGGAGCGGGCCCCCACCACCGTCGAGGTGCTGGTGGCCGATGTGATCCTGCCGGATCGCCCGGGCCCCATGCTTGCTCGTACTCTCGAACGTCGGGGCGCCGATCTCCGCACCATCTACGTCTCGGGCTACTCGGCCGAAGATCTCTGCCTCCGAGCCCAGCTTCCACCCGACGCACCCTTTCTGGCCAAGCCGTTCCGTGCCGATGAACTGGGTGCGCTGGTCGACCAGATGATGGCCCGCGCAGCGGGCGTTGGTGGAGTGAACGAGGGACCCCGCTCGGCCATCTGAGGGGCGCGGTCGACGCTCGATTCCCTCTCGCCTCAGCCGGCCACGATGTGCAGGTGCGCGGCGATGTGCTCGGCCATGCGTCGGGTCGTGGCCAGGTCGGGGTGTCGCACCACGACCAGACCGTCCCCCACCAACACCTGCCGCCAATCGCGACGAGGGGCGCCGATGGGGTTCAGGTCGATGTTGACGATGTGGGCGCCGAATTCCGACAACACGTGCTGGAGTCCCTCGTACCGTTGAATCCGGCCTCGGCCCCGTGCGCGCTTGTAGATCCAGGCGGCGTTGTAGCGGCGATCGACGGCCTGGGTGAAGCGCCCTTTCACGACGCACTCCGCCCATCCGGCGTAGGTGTCGATGTCGGATGCGTAGTTGATCAGGTCGACGAGGCCCGCGCCCGGCGAGCGCGCCCCGATTTCTCCGAACACCGCCTCACCCGACCGGGTCCGATACCACTCCATGTGCGTGTAGCCCGTCTGAAAGCCCAGTGCGGCCAGCACCTTGAAGCCCATCTCCTTGCCCCGCGCGAGTTCGGGCAGGTCGGGGTCGCGATACACCATGGTGATCGGACTCACCCACTCGTTTTCCTTCATGATGAGGGCACGCGGGATGTAGGTCGCGATGTTGTAGTGCTGCACCACCCCGTCCACACAGAGGGTGTCGAAGGTCATGTCGTCGCCCTCGACGAATTCCTCGACGCTCACCTCGGTCACCGAACGCAGGGCCGGTAGAATGTGGTCGAGGTCGGCGCGGTTCTCGACCCGATAGGTGCTTTCAGATCCCGCCCCGTCGATGGGCTTGACGATGACCGGATACCCGACGTTCTCGGCGGCTTCGACCACCCCCGCCGCGGTCGTGGCGCTGTAGTGATGCGGCGTGCGGATCCCGGCGGCGTCGAGCACCCGCTTCATCACCTCCTTGTCCCGATAGGGTACCGTACCCTCGACGGTGAGCCCGGGTAGCCCGAGGCGTTCGCGAATCCGGGCAGCGAGGATCATGTAGGGTTCCCACAGGCACTCGACCCGGTGGATCGGTACCCTGCGCGCGAAGTCGGCCACCTTGGCGACGATGGCGGCATCGTCGCCGAACGACACGTGGAGATAGGCCGCAAGCGCGCTCGCGGCCGCCTCGGGAAGCTGTTCCTGCGGTTGGTCTCCGAGCCCGACCACCCGGGCTCCCGTGGCGGCCAGCCCCTGCGTGAAGAACCGCATCTCCTTCGGGAATCCGGGCGAGATCATCAGCACGTTCATCGGGGTCTCCTGAAGGGTCGGGCGGGGCGCGGCATCATCCCAACTCCACACGGAGTCGGGTCACGATCTTCCAGAGGGCGTCCTTGACGACCTGCGTCTCGGGGTGCCGCACGAGAATGTAGCCCTCGCCCTCGTATTGGCCCGAGGTCTTCTGGCCGGGGCGGGGGAGGCTCGATTCGACCACCAGCGGCCCGAGTTCCTCTGCGATGGCCTCGAGACCGGTCACACCCGCGATGGTGCCCGTGCCCTGGGCACGAAGATAGGCGGCGCCGGCGGCGTAGGGCCGCGGGCGGGGCTCGAAGCGCCCGTACACCATGGCCTCGGCCCAGGCCGCGAAGAGGTCGAATCCGTGGGCCCACGAGATGAGGTTCATGAAGCGGGCGCCCGGCGGCCGGGCGCCTACCTCGGAAATGGCCACGGATCCGTCCGGGCGGCGAAACCACTCCATGTGGCTGAGTCCGTGCTGCATGCCCAGCGCCTTCAGAGCCGGGCCCGCCGCCGCACGGATCCCTGCGTAGGCCGGATCATCGGCTTCGCGGGGCAACAGCACGCACCACTGGATCCAGGGTTCCCGGACGACCTCGAGGGCCGAGGGGAAGTAGTGGTTGATCGAATGCCAGACGACGCGGCCCCCGAGCGTCATGGCATCGAACGAATGCTCGCTGCCGACCACGAATTCCTCGAGCAGGACCGGGCGTTCGACCGAGGGCCGCATCTGGGCGAGCATGCTGGCCAGTTCCTCGCCGCTGCCGATCCGGAAGGTGCCGCGGGAGCCCGAGCCCGCCGGAGGTTTGGCGATGAGGGGATAGCCCACTTCACCGGCGAAGACCCCCGCCTGCACGGCACTCGTGGCCAGGGTGTGCCGAGCGCAGGGTAGCCCCGCAGCTCGCAAGAGGTCTTTCATCTTCGACTTGTCGCGAAAGTTCTCGGCGGTGGCGGCACCCATGCCCGGAATCCTCAGTCGATCACGGACCTGCCCCAGCGGCACCTGGAGCTCTTCGAAGGTTCCGAGCAGGACATCGACTCGTTGACCCCGTTCCCGCAGCGTCGCGATGGCCGCCAGGATCTGGCCCGGGTCCAGACCGTCGTCGATCTGCACATGGTCGGCGAGGCGAGCGCGCAGCGACTGTGGGATCCGAGCCGATGGGTCCTGGCTGACGACGCTGGCTCGGACTCCCTCGAGGTCGGCCACCGCAGCGATGAAGCGCAGGGTCGTCTCGGCGAAGAAGGGCGCGACGAAGGTGGCGTCGGGCATGGAGGCATCGGCGGAAGGGGCACGAAACGCGACGCCTGAAGCTATGCGTCGAGGCACTTTCCGGACACCACACGGGGTCTCGATCACGCGGTGCCCTCGCGGAGCGGCCCCGAAACAGTAGATTCGAACCCCTACCGCCGTCTGCTCCCCCCTCCCGGAGAACACGCATGCACGTGGTCCTGGTCGAGCCGTGTTTTCCCGCGAACCAGAAGGAGTTCGTCCGGGCCCTGCATCAGGCGGGTGCGGCCGTCACCGGGGTGGGTGAGCGCCCCAGGGAAGCCCTCGACGACGATCTGCGTCGCTGGATGGTGCACTACGAGCAGGTGCAGACGGTGGTCGACGCCGATGCCCTGGCGAAGACCGTGGCCTGGATCGGCCAACGTCTGCCGGTCGACCGGCTCGAAGCCACCATCGAGGCGCATGTGCTCGCGGCGGCTCAAGCCCGGGAGGCGCTGGGGATTGCGGGCACGTCGGTGCACACCGCCTGGCTCTGTCGGGACAAGCCGGCCATGAAGGAGGCGTTGCGGGCCGGCGGGGTGCCGACGGCGGCGTCGATCGGCAGCGGCTCGGTCGACGAGATCGTTGCCTTCGCCCACCAGGTGGGCTACCCGCTGATCGTGAAGCCCCGTTCCGGGGCCGGCGCCTCGGGCACGGAGCGGGTCGACTCCGACGACGCCTTGCTGGCCGCACTCGGACGCTCCCACGTGGGACAGGGGGGCAATGTGGCGGTGGAGGAATTCGTCGAGGGTCACGAGGGCTTCTACGACACCATCTCGATCGGCGGGCGGGTGGTGCACGACTTCGTGAGCCACTACTACCCCAACGTGCTCGAGGGCATGCGTACGCGCTGGATTTCGCCCCAGATCGTCACCACCAATCGGGTGGAATCGGTCGAGGCCTATCGCGAGGTGCGGGAGATGGGGCAGCGGGTCAACGACCTGCTGGGCATCGGCACCTCGCCCACGCACATGGAGTGGTTCTTCGGCCCCAGGGGGCTGCGGTTTTCGGAGATCGGCTGTCGCCCGCCCGGTGTCCGCACCTGGGACCTCTATTCGGCGGCCAACGGCATGGATCTGTACTACGAGTGGGCGATGGCCGTGCTGTATGGTCGACCGTCGCGGCACCCGTCGCGGGCCTACGCCGCCGGTCTCATCGCGTTGCGTCCCGATCGGGACGGTCGCATTACCCATTGCGACGGACTCGACGAGGTGCAGCGGCGCTTCGGCGAGTGGATTCTCGATTCGCACATTCCGCAGGCTGGTACCCCCACCCAGGGGGTCGACGCCGGCTTCATGGCCAACGCCTGGATTCGCATGCGCCACCCCGACTATGACGAGCTTCGCTCGATGTTCGATGCCGTGGGACAGATTGTGCAGTTGAGGGCTTCGTGACGCCGGACGGTCGTCGTCTGGTCGTGCTCGGGCCCCAGCGCGAGCGCCCCGATGTGGGGCGTGAGGTCGCGGCGTTGCGCGGGAGTGGTCGCGTGGCCCTCGTCACCGCCGGCTGGCAGGAGTGGGAAGAAGACGATCTCTGGCTGCGCGAGACCATCGGAGGCTCGGTGATCAATCTCGAACTGCACCGTCGAGCCGAGCGGGTGGCCGAAGAAGATCCCGAGCTCGCGGCGGCGCACCGTGCGCTCCAGCAGCGGGTGCAACTGCTGCGGCGCGCCTACAATCTGCGCCTCGCGCACGCGATGGATGCCTGGATCACACTCGAGCGCATGAGCGGCGACGAGGGTGTCCTGCACGCCGAGCGCGCCGCGGCTCTGACCGTCGTGCAGGCGCTCGACCGACATCACGTCGAGCGGCTCGCCGAGCTGCGCGGTGAATTCGACCATCAGTGGAGGCCCGCCGAGAGATGGGCCGTGGCGAAGCAGCGCGCGGCGGTCGACGAACTGCTGCGCGACACGGGCGTGGTGGTGGTGGCCGGCGGTCACGTACCGGTGATTCTCAACCGTCTGCGTCTGTTCGGACTGTCCGACGCCCTGGCCAGTCGCCATGTGGTGGCCTGGTCGGGTGGGGCCATGGCTCTCGCCGAGCGGGTCGTGTTGTTTCACGATTCGCCCCCCTGGGGACCGGGTCACGCCGAGGTGGGCGAGCGGGGGCTGGGGGTGTTCTCGGGGCTCGTGCCCCTTCCCGACGGCTCGACGCGACTGCGCATCGACGATGCCGAGCGGGTGGCCCGCTTCGCGCGCCGTTTCGCCCCCGACGTCTGTCTGCTGCTCGATCCCGGTGTGCGCGCCGAACGAGACGGCGAGCAGTGGACCGGAGGCGGAGGGCAGCGCTTGACCGAGTCGGGTGGAACGTCGGCATGGCGGGCCGTGGCATGAGGTGGGTGCCCGACACGGACGCGGCCCCCGCGCCGGCGCCGGACCTCTCGGGGCTGGCGTTGGCCTCGCTCGTCCATGGAGACCAGCCCGACGCCGCGGCCATCGATCACTTCCTGGCCGAGCACGCCGTGCCCATCGTCGAGGGCACCCGCGTCACCTTCATCTATCGCGGCGAGGCCGATGTGGTGCGCCTGCGGCACTGGGTGTACGGCCTGGCCACCGCCGGCGCCTTGCATCGGGTGCCGGGTACCGACCTCTGGTACGACGTGCTCGATCTGCCGGAAGGCTCGCGCATGGAGTACAAGTTCGAGGTCGTGCGCGGGCGCGAGGTGGAGTGGGTCCAGGATCCGCTCAACCCCTACCTCGCCCGCGATCCCTTCGGCGCCAATTCCGTCTGCCACGCGGCAGGCTACGAGGTGCCCGAATGGACCCGTCCCGACGCCGACGCGCGAGCGGGGACGGTCGCAGACCGGATGTTCCACAGCCGCGCCCTCGACGGCGGGCGCCGGGTGACGATCTATACGCCGGCACGGTTCCGCACCACGCGGCGGTATCCGCTGCTGGTGGTACACGACGGTGGCGACTACCTGCGCTACGCCGGCTTCAAGACGGTGCTCGACAACCTGATCCATCGGCTCGAGATCCCCGGGGTCGTGGCAGCGCTCATGCATCCGCCCGACCGCATGGAGCAGTACCGGGGCTCGGAGGCCCATTCCCGTTTCGTGGCCGAAGAGCTCGTGCCCGAGCTCGAAGCCACCATGCCGCTCATGGCGCGGCCCGAGGGGCGGCTGTTGATGGGGGCGAGTCTCGGGGCGGTGGCCACGCTGTCGACGGCGGTACGGTATCCCGACACCTTCGGACGCCTCCTCCTCCAGTCGGGATCGTTTGCGTTTTCCGACATCGGCGAGCACGGGCGGGGGCCGGTGTTCGATCCCATCGCCGACTTCGTCAATGACTACCGACGCGCTCCCACGGCGGTGGCCAGCAAGGTGTTCGTGAGCTGTGGCATGTACGAGTCCCTGATCTACGAGAATCGATCGCTGGTGCCGTTGCTGCAGAAGACGGGGATGGAGGTACGGTTCGAAGAGGCGCGGGATGGGCACAACTGGGAAAACTGGCGCGACCGGCTGCGGGTGGGATTGTCCTGGCTGCTTCCCGGTCCTCTCTGGCTGGTCTACGACTGAGGACATTCATGGCCGACGTGACGAAGAAGATCGGACTCTCGCTGGGCGCGGACATCTGCTGGCCCATCGCCTTTACCGAAGTCCTGAAACGACTGGATCTCGCCATCCCCAGCGGAGGCGATACCGTGCGCTTCGAGGTCGAGCGCATGACCATCGATCCCTTCAACCTGCGAGAGCCCAGACGATACGACATCGTGATCGACCGCCTCACGCATTGGTACCATACCCGTCGCGAGTGGATCAAGAATGCCGTGTTGCTGCACGACGTCTACGTGTTCAACAACCCGTGGTCGGTCCAGTCGATGGAAAAGCTCTCTGCCTATGCCGGAATGATCCGCCTGGGGTTTCCGATTCCCGAGACCTGGCTGGTGCCGCCCCATTCGTACGAGCCCGTCGACGACCTCGAGGTGACCTTGCAGCGATACGCACGCCACTTCGATCTCGGCTCCATCGGTCGGGAGCTGGGCTACCCCATGTACATGAAGCCGTACGACGGCGGTGGATGGCGCGCGGTCACGCGCCTCGAAGACGAGTCGGCGTTGCGGGAGGCGTACGACCAGAGTGGCAAGCTGGTCATGAATCTGCAGGCGGCCGTGGACCCCTTCGATCGCTTCGTACGGTGCATCGGGCTCGGTCCCCAGACGCACTCGGTGCTGTATGACCCCAAGGCGCCACTCCACGATCGCTACACCGTCGCGCGGGAGAGCGAGTTCCTGAACGACGACGAGCGCTATCTGATCGAGGGCATGACGCTGATCATCAACGCCTTCTTCGGATGGGACTTCAATTCGTGCGAGCTCCTGCATCAGGAGGGCACGTGGTATCCGATCGACTTCGCCAATCCCTGCCCGGATTCGCAGGTCACATCGCTGCACGTCCATTTTCCGTGGCTCATCGAGGCGAACCTGCGCTGGGCGCTCTTCGCCGCCACCACCGAACGCCGGGTCAAGCAGCTCGATTGGAACTCGTTCATCGACGCCGTCGAGCCCGAGATGACCCTCGAGGAGCGTATCGACGCTCTGCTGCCCATCGTCCATGCCCGCTTCGATACCGAGGCCTTCCACGAGTTCTGCGACACCCACCTGGGTCACCTGCACGAGGTGACCCATGAGTGGTTCGGAACCGACGACGCGCGCGACGCCGTGCGACGCAAGGTGGCGGCCCTCTTCCCGCCCCACGAGGTCGACTCGTTCACGGAGACCTTCTACGATCGCATCCAGAAATGGCGGGCGGATCATCCGGTGGAGGCCGGCTCATGAAGCGGCGCGAGACCTGGTACTCCCCCCGTCTCGAGCGGGACGTCACCCTGGTGCGGTGGGGCACCTTCGGCACGCCGTTCCTGCTGTTCCCGACGGCCGGAGGAGACGCCGAGGAGATCGAGCGCTTTCACATGATCTCGACTCTCGCCGGGCCCCTCGCAGAGGGGCGGGTGAAGGTCTACTCGTGCGACAGCGTGGCGGGGCGCGCCATGCTGACCGAAGAGGGATCGCCTCAGCATCGCATGTGGATCCTGAACCAGTTCCAGGAATTCATCCGCCACGAGGTGGTGCCGGCCATTCGCACCGACTGCGAAAGCCCCGACATCACCATCACGACCGGGGGGGCGTCGATCGGCGCGTTCAAGGCGCTGGCGGCCGTCTGTCGCTATCCCGACGTCTTCTCCAAGGCGTTGTGCATGAGCGGTACCTACGATCTGATCCGGTTCCTGAAGGCGGCCCCGACCGGCGACTACCACGTGTCGTCGCCCCTCGACTTCGTGCCCCGGCTGGGGGGCGAGCATCTCGATCTGTTGCGAAGCCGTTTCATCTTGCTGGCTTCGGGCGAAGGCAAGGCCGAAGACATCGGGCAGTCGTGGAATGTGGCCCGGACCCTCGGTGCCCAGGGGATACCGAATCGGGTGGATTCGTGGGGCGAGGAGTGGGCACACGACTGGCCACTGTGGCGGAACATGGTGCTGGCCTACGCCGACGAGCTGTTTCCGCCGGGGGGGTGAGCGCGTTGGCGCGACCTCGCCCTGCCGAGCCACACGAATCGCTGGCGAAGACGGCGGCCGTTTCGTAGTGTCGGGGACGACTCCCCTCCCCGTCGATCGAGGTACGTATGGCTACCCTCCCCCATGTTCCGCTCCGTGCGGCCTGGCTGGTCCTGCCGGCGCTCGCCCTGCTTCTGCCAACCCCCGAGGTTGCGGCGCAGATCCGCGCCTCCGAGCCCGCGATGGTCCGCCAGACCATCGATGGCACCGTCCTCACCGTCGAGTACTACCGACCGCGAGCCCGAGGTCGTAGCCCCCTCTTCGGCCACGACGCCGTGGTCTGGGAACACATCTGGACGCCCGGCGCCAACTGGGCGACGACGCTGGAGTTCCAGAAGGACGTGACCATCGAGGGAGTCGAGGTGCCGGCGGGCAAGTACGGCCTCTGGATCGCGCTGTCCGAGTCGGAATTCATGCCGGAGACGTTGATCCTGGAGCCCGACGTGCTGCGGTTTCACACCAATCCCCCGCCTGACAACGACGCGCAGATTCGCCTGCCGCTCGAGGTCGGCCAGGGCCCCTTCCGGGAGGTGCTCACCTGGGAATTCGACGACGTCTCGTCGACCGGTGGGGTGCTGTCCCTGAACTGGGGTGAGCTGCGCATTCCCCTCGAGATCGGCGTGCAGCCGAGCATGCGGATGACCGTGACCGAAGAAGAGGGCGCTCCCGCGGTGGGGTTGTACGCGCTGCTTCCACCCCCCGAGGCGCCGCCCATGCCCGGTGGCGCACCCGACCCGACCCTCGAGGTCACCCTCGACGACGACGGTGCCCTCTGGGCCGATTTCGAGGGCATGCCCGGTCCCGAAGGCGAATGGTTCAACGAGATGAAGTTCCGGCTGCTGCCCTTTGCAGAGGGCATCTTCAAGCCCGCCGAGTATTATACCGGCGCCGTCCAGGAGGTATGGGACGCCTATCTGGAGCTCGACTACGACGCTTCGGGGGTGACGACGGGCTTCTCGATTCGCGACGGCATGACCGATGACATCATGATGCGGGCGGAGGTGCGTCGCTGAAGCGAGCAGGTGGGCGCGGCGTGGACTACACCCGCATGAAGAGCACCGTGAGGTAGCTCACGTAGCTGACCACGAAGAGAGCGGCGATCCCCCGGCGGAGGGGTCGCCGCGTGATCACGAAGAAGGCCATCACAGCGCCTGCGGCCACCATGACCGGCAGGTCGAGGGTGAGAAAGCGGTGCGACAGCTCGATGGGAAAGGGACTCACCACCGCTCCCAGCCCCATGATGGCCAGCAGGTTGAAGATATTGCTGCCCACCACGGTGCCCACCGCCACCTCCGAGCGCCCCTGCAGCACGGCCACCACACTGGTCGCGAGTTCGGGCAGCGAGGTGCCCACGGCCACGATGGAGAGCCCGATCACCGTCTCGGACACCCCCATGCGGCCCGCGATCTCCACGGCCGCCTCGACCATGAGGGTCGAGCCGACGGGGAGTCCCACCAGGCCCACCAGCAGGAAGAGCGCGATCATGCCGGGCTGACTCGGAATCCCGAGTACCCAGTCGAGCGTCGTCGCGTCCGAACCCGGTATGTCGTTGAGGGTGGACCGCACCGTCACCCCCAGGACCAACGCCAGACCCGCGAGCAGCCATAGTCCGGATCCGCGCGTGAGCTCTCCGCCGAGGCACATGAGCGCAAAGATCAGGCTCGCTGCCAGCATGATCGTCCCGTCGCGGCGGGTGGTGCCCTCACCCGTGACCAGCGGGCCCACGACGCCCGCGACTCCTGCCACGAGCAGCACATTGGCGATGTTGCTGCCCACCACATTTCCCAGAACCAGGCCCGGAAAGCCGCCCAGGGAGGCCTGCAGCGTGACCACCAGCTCGGGGATCGACGTGCCGAAGGCCACCACCGTGAACGCCACGATCGTGGGTGAGATGCGGGCTCGGCGCGCCAGAGCGACCGCGCCTCGTACGAGCAGATCTCCACCCATGAGCAGGTAGACGAAGCCGCCGGCCAGCTCGATATAACTCAGGTCAGCTCCCCGTCGGTCAAGGCGTGGGCGATGGCGTAGAGTCGTCCCGTCTCAGCTTCCGGAAACGCAGTCCAACGGAGGCGCGCATACGTGCCATCCGCACATTGGAATCGGTTCTCGAACGAGACCGTGGGGATGCCCTGCGAGAGCTTTTCGATCTCGTGGATCGTGGGCTCGACGTCGTCGGGATGGACGATGTCGACGAACGGCTGGCGGGTCAGTTCGTCGGCGCTCCACCCCAGCACCCGCGTGAACGACGGGTTCACCTCCTTGAAATACCCGTCCGTGCCCGCAATGCAGAGCAGATCGAGGGAGACGTCGAAAAACCGGCGGTACTCCTGGAGCGACATCAGGCGCTGCTCGAGTTCATCGGCCATGTCGTTGAAGGTCCGCGCCAGCTGGCCGACCTCGTCCTGGCTCGCCACGACGGCGCGTGCGCTCATGGTACCGTCGCGAATCTGGTTGGCGACCCCGGCCAGGTCATGGATCGGCTTGGCAATGCGCAGCCCGACCAGGGTGCCCAGCAGGATCGCGAAGGCCGAGATGGACAGCCCCAGGCGGATGAGGCGGTCGCGAAAGGCCACGACCGGCGCGCGTTCCTCATGATCGTCGACCTTCACCACGACTCCCCATCCCGTCTCCTCGAGGTGTCGCGTCGCCGCCCAGACCGGGACGCTCCGGTAGTCGGTGGCGTCTTTCCAAAGCGCGTGCGGACCGCCGCTCAACGCGATCGAGACCGGGTCACCGCCCTCGCGGCTCCATTCCACCACGGCTGGCGACTCGTCTGGGAAGCGGACCGGGTGGAGGATCACGGCGCGCTCGTCGTCCAACGGCGCCAGGACGAGGGTCTCACCCGTCTCGCCCAGTCCCGAGTAGGTGCCCGCGATGTCGACCACACCCTCGGCGGTGAGCCGGACATGGAGCATGCCGACACTCGCCTCGTCGAGAGAGAGCGGAGCCACGAAGGCCACGCGGGGCTGAGTCGGGTCGGAGGCGTCGATGCCGTGGTATCGCACGCCCGAATCGGTCCAGGGGAGGCGCTCGGGCACCGGGCCGGTGTCGGTCGGGTCACTCGCCCCGGAGCGGGCGATCCGAGCCCCGGTCGAGTCGTAAATGGCGAGCCCGGCGACGGCCGGCGCCGAGGCGACCATCAGGTCGAGCACCCGCGCCAGCCCACCCGGCGAGTCCGGTCCGCGACGCGACCTGGCGCGGAGTCCCTCCAGGAGCGCGGTCTGGCGCGTCAGCGTCACGACCCGCTCCTCCCACCCCGACACCACCAGCTCGAGGGCGGTCTCCTTGCCCTCGGCCAGCCCGTCGAGTTGTTCGAGGGTCTGATCGGTGAGCAGCACGTCGACCTGCACGTAGGTTGCGACCCCGAGAGCGAGCATGCACCCCAGGGCCACGGCCACGTAGGCGAAGACGAATTTCGTTCGAATATCCACGCCTCACCATACCTCGGGACCGGGTTTGGTGAAAGCGCTCACACCACCGGAAATGCGCCCGATTCCACGATTCCCGCCAGGATCATGGGCGAAAACGACCGGGCGAAGTCGAGGGGGTCGACGGTGGCCGGCAGGCGCTGCTCGTGCTGCAAAGCCGTCAGGTGCTCGCGGAGCGTACGTGAGCCGTCGAAACCCGCCAGGATCCCGGCGTCGCCCATGCCCATCTCGATCGAGGTGATGAAGGGCGCGTCGACTCGCACGCGACCCTTGATGGGCTGCCAGGGGGCCTCGCCCTCGTCGCCCAGTCGATAGGTGAGTTCGAGTCGCGCCGAGCGCCGGAGGGTGACCGACGCATCGAGAATCCGGGCCGCGAAGCTCTCGGTGTCGGTGGCGGCGGCACCCACCGTCAGCGCCCAGGCGAGATGCGGCCAGGCCGTCCCTTCGCCCCGCTCCATCTGGAGGGTGAAGCCGGGGCGGTCCGCGCCGTGTCGCCGCATGACGAGGGTGCAGAAGTGTACGGCCTCGAGGTCGAGGTCGTCGAAGTGCCGGAGCAGCGCCGCGGTGCGGCGGGCCACCTCGGTGTCGCGCGAGACCAGTTGGCTGCGGAAGTGGTCGGTGAGGTCCATCGTGCCGTTGCGCAGGTAGACGAGGTCGAAGGCGTCGGACGCCTCTCCCAGCGCTGCTCGCACCCGCTGCGGGGCCGACGCACCGCGACGCGACGACATGATGCAGGTGCACTGGAACACACCGCCGGAATTGAGGTGACGGGGCAGCCCCTCGAGAATCGCCCGGCTCACCTGCTCCCCGTCGTCGCCTCCGTCGCGATAGATGTACTCCGGCTCGGCGGCGGGTACGTAGGGCGGGTGGGCCACGATGATGTCGAAGGTGCGCCCCTCAAGGGGCTCCCACAGGTCGCCTTCGAGCGCGGTGACGTTGTCGAGGCCGTTCAGCCGGGCGTTGAAGTCGGCGAAGACGGTGCTGCGGTGCGTGATGTCGACGGCCCACACCCGTTCGGCGCCGGCCGCCGCCCCCATGAGAGCCGCCACTCCCGTGCCGGCGCAGAGCTCGAGATAGTCGCCCACGGGGCCGGTGGGGAGTGCCTCGAGGAAGGCTCGCGCCGAGGTGGTGAGCGCCGGGTATACCGAGTCGGGCTGCAGGCGGGCGTCGGGCTCTCGGCGCGTGTCATGGACCGGCACGGAGCGGTCCGAGGCGACCCAGGGCCCCAGCGTGGGATAGAGCAAGACGGTGGCGACGCATTGCGCAGGATCGTCGGGATGCGGCTCGACGAGCCCGAACGACTCGAGCAGCGGCTCGGCGTCGTCGCCCAGGTGCTCGCGGACGAGATCGGTTGGTACCGCCTCGGAGTCCATGAAGAGGCGCACCAGCACGTCGAGCGAGCCCTCGATGGGGACGTCGCCGGCGCGGGCATGCTGTCGCAGGGTGAAGTCGAAGAGCGAGGGCACGCCGGTGTGGGCGCAGACCCCGGCCTCGGTGAAGTCGTGTCGGGTGAGGAGCGCACGCAGGCGCGCGAAGGCATCGGAGTCGAGGGTGCGCAGGGGGATTGCGGTCATGGTGGGCAGGGAGGTCAGGTGGTGTCGGGAATCAGAACCTCGACCGAAACACCCGGAGCGGCGGCGATCGTTTCATCGAAGGTCACCAGCGATGCGCCGATCACCTCGGCGAGGGCGACGTAGCTTGCGTCGTAGGCTGTGAGGTGGTGCCGATGGGCCCAGATGCGGGCGAGAAGGGGCGTGGTGAGGTGCCGGGTGACGGGCAGCGCCTCGAGCAATGCGACGGCGGCGTCGGCTCGCTCGATCGTGACGGAGCTTCCGCGATGGAGGCGGCGAAGCACCTGAACGACCTCGAGGTCGATCAATGAGGGTGCGTGGAGGGAGGCGCTGCGCTGGGACAGCAGAGCCAGAGCATCGCGGCCGCGTCGGCTACCGAGCACCATCTCGAGGGCAACCGACGCGTCGACGACGATCAAGGGCGGTCCCGCTCTTCGCGGATCAGCGCGGCGGCCGGCGGGTGGAGTTCGACGGGAGGGAGCACCGCGATCCGTGCCGCGATCTCGTCCAGGGTGGGACGCGCCATCACCTCGCTCAAGGCTCGCAAGGCGAACTCCGACAGGCTGAGACCCTCGAGGGCGGCCCGGGCCTTGGCCGAACGATGCAGGTCGTCCGGGACGTTTCGAATCTGAATCATCGTAGACATGTGATCATGATGAACGCATGTCCGCCGCATGGCAAGTTGCGCCGCGACGTAGGTGTAGGGGACCCCCGAACGACGGGATCGCTCGCTGACGTCGATTGTTCTTCGTGATTGATCGTTTTGACAGGGGCCCCACGAGGGAGACCCGCGAGCCGAATCCTCCGACACCCTGGGCCGGCTGAAGCCACGGAACCCCTTACCAGACGGCGCGGTCGTAGTGCTCGTGGAGTGAACGGTCTTTCGTCACGAGGGGAGCGGCCCGCAGCGCGGCCTGGGCCACGATGATCCGGTCGAATGGATCTCGGGTCCAGGTCTCGCCCTCCGCCGCGCGGGCCACCGCGGGGAACGGTGCGTCGCACATACGCAAGCCCGTCGCGGCCTGCAGAGCGTCCAGGGCCAGCGTCGCGGGCTCCGCCACCCGTCCGATCTCGTAGAGGTACTGCAACTCCAGGCGCACCATGGGCGAGATCCGGATCTCATCCGCCTCTTCGATGCGCCGCAGCGCGTCGCCCGAGAGCAGTTGGTCGCCTGAAGCGTAGAGCCACGCCACGACGTGGGTGTCCAGGTAGATCACGGGCGCCATTCCGCCGACCAATCGAGATGCACGATGTCCTGCGGGTTGCCAGGAAGGTAGTCGGGCTGGGGGACGAGGTTGGCCAGGCGCCCCTCGGCTTCGACGGGCACGATCCGCAAGCGCCTCCCGTTCCGGTCGACCTCCAATGGGACACCGGTCTCGAGTATCCGGTCCAGAAGGCGGTAGAGGTTCGCTCGCAGGCGGGAGGGCGAGTAGATGGACGACACGAGGTCTCCTGGAGAGGATCGGTACCGTACGTGTGATAAGAACGTACCGTACGATAACAGACTGGCTCGGATACCGCCACCCACCACTCCTCGCCTCCGCGCGCGCGCCGACGAAGCCGGCGGGCGTCGGTGCAGCGCGCCCGTGCGAATCCGAACGCCAGGATGCCACAGGTGAGGTATCGGCGGAACTCAGGCTCAGTCCAGGGAGGGAGATACGGCACCTCGCTCGCCTCGACCATCGCGAGCCAGGTCTCGAGGTGATGCTGCACGACCTGATAGAGGGGCGTCCTCTCCGGTCGCCGACGCCGGTAGACGGGGGACGGCGTGAAAGGGGATGGTCCGGGACGGTCAGGACGGGTCCGGCGGTCAGGCCGAGTCCACGGCCTGGTCGGTCCGGAACGCCTGCCTGGGATCCGCCCTGCGAAGCACGCGCACCGACCCCGCGCGTGCTCTCAACCCGGAGGGATGACAGGGATGACGCGACCCGCGGCTCCGGCGTTCAGAGTCGGCCGAGTTTGCGCAGGATGAACGACACGAAGTCCTCGCCGCCGGGGTCTTCGTGGGTGCCGTAGTAGACGACGTTGGGAATTCCGATCGAATCGCCCCAGCTTTTCAGGGTGCGCGCGTGGAAGGAGTGGTGGTTCAGGATCGGGCCCCGCGTCGGCTCGACGACCGGGGTCTGGAGGTTTGCGACCCAGAACTCGGGATCGTCGGGACTCATCATGGCCAGCATGTCGACTTCGGCCCGGTAGGCCTCCACCCGCGGCGAATCGAACTCGGGCAGCGAGTCCATCGCGTAGAACGAGAGGAACCGATCGACCATCGAGGGATCGGCCTCCAGATAGTCGGCCCAGTGGAAGTCGTAGTCGATGAAGACGTCGGTCTCGTACCGTTCGAGGTCGTACGAGGCCTGGGTCGCCTTGACCGCGATCGCCCGCACCCGGGTCGATTCGCGGAGCACCGGATCGGCGCTCGACGGATCCGCCATGTCGTCGGAGAAGGCGAGCCACTCCGACGTGCCGCCTCCCGCGGAGCTTCCGGCGAGCACCACCGCGGACTTGTCGATATTGAGCGTCTCGTGGATGCTGCGCACGTACTGGAGCGCGCGCTTGCTGTCGCCGAGCGACTTCAAGATCCCCTCCGTCTCGTTCTCGAGACTCAACAGCCGATAGTCGATCGTGGCGAAGGCGACGCCGTGCGCCAGCAGCGTTCGGATCTCCTGTGGGAAGTCCCATGAACCATTCCACATGGGCGCATACGGCGCCTCCTTGCTTCCGCCTATGAAGCCGCCGCCGTGGATATAGATGACGAGCGCCGTCGGCGTCGGCGACGCGGGGAGGAAGATGTCGAACGTGTTGTCGGGGTAGGGACCGTACGGGATATCGGCGGCGAACCGGGCGTCGATTCCCTGCAACGCGAAGGGCGGCTCGGTGAACTCCAGCACCGGGCCCTCGACACCGCCCGGGCCCGTACTCCCCGAATCGGAGCACGCGGCGAGGGCGAGGGGGAGGAGGAGAAGAGACGACCGGGAGCGGATGGTAAGCTGGTAGTTTCGCATGCCCCTACGATGCTCCAGCGCGCCGTAGCGTAAAAACGGCCGGGGTCGGTCGCGTGATTCGCGAACGAAGCGTGACACGACCGCCACGTAGTCTTCGGGGTGCGATCTGTAGGGTGCGTGGCCGGCACCGCGAGAGACGTGATGTCGAGCCTTGGGCAAGCTCGGGCTCCACGCCACGACCCCTCACGAATCGTCTTCGGCCGACGACGTCCGGACCTCGAAGTGAGCCGCTGCGGAGTCCCATCGCTTCAGCACGGCCCGCGCCACGCCGGGCACGTAGGCACGCGCGTAGTCGTCGCCCTGGAAGTCGATGACGTTTTGCAGGGAGTCGAACTCCATGATGGTGACGAACTCCACTTCGTCTGCACCGACGCGACGGAGCACCTCGATGCCCCGATAGCCCGGGATCTGCTTCGCCTCGATGCCGGGAATCACCTCCGTACGGAGCACCCGCTCGTACGCCGCGGCGTTCTCGGGCGTCGTCCACCCGTGCCATAGGCGTCGGATCGTCATGTCGCGCACCTCCGTGTGGGTTCTCCGGGCTCCAAGCCTTGCCAAGGGGCGCGGCATAGGTGTCGCTATCTCGCGTTCACACGCGACTCAAGTATGCTTGATTCGCGTTTCCGCCGGGAGAAATGGCTGGTCGGACTCCGCTGGAGCAGCGCGAGGGCTGACACGACTCGCGCCGAAGTGCTACCTTGATCGCGCCGGTGGGTCTCCGGTCTGCGGAGGGATCCTGGCGAGTCCATGGGGCCATAGCTCAGTTGGGAGAGCACCTGCTTTGCAAGCAGGGGGTCGCCGGTTCGAGCCCGGCTGGCTCCACTACCGAAGCCCGGCAACGATACTGCGTCGTTGCCGGGCTTCTGCCATTCACACTGCGTTGCTCGGCGAGGCTGGCGGATCGTTGCTACCGACAATCACATAGTCTGCAGGCCGTCCTGGCGAGAACGCTGCGGGCCGTCCTACTCTGACAAGGTGAGCAGTACCGCCGGAGCGGGTTCTCCAGCCCCGGCAGCGTGCCGCGGAGTCATTTGACGGGGTCGGAGATCGATGCGGGGAACCGTAGCCAACACAGATCGAGGGTGGTTCGAATACCTGCGGGGGCGACCGGACCTCTCCGAGGTGAACTTCTGGTCTCCGTCGCCTCGGAGAACGTTCCGCGGCGAACCCATGACGCCCTTCTTCTTCCGCCTGAAGGCACCGATCAAGAAGGTCGCTGGCTTTGCCTTCTTCGCCCGCTACGAGAGGCTTCCCGTCTGGCTTGCCTGGGAGGCGTTCGAAGCCGTGTGGGTTCTCTAAAAGATGTCGTATCGGCTCTCTAAACTTTGTCGCATCCGGGGGGTGAGTTGGTGGGGCTATGCGGCCCCGGATTCGCTGTCGGAAACCTCCTCTCGTTTCTGGTTGCGGGTGCGATAGGAGCGCCCGCGGAGGATGAAGTGTGTGCCGCGTTCGAGGACGCGGTCGAGGATGGCCTCCGCGAGGTCTCCATCATGAAGGACCTGACCGAGCGCGGCCAGGGGCTTGTTGGTGGTGAAGAGCATGGGCCGACGCCTGAGGTAGCGGTCGTTGACGACGCGGTAGAGGACGTTGGCTGCGTCGGGTGCGTAGCTCTGGTAGCCGAGTTCGTCGATGACGAGCACGTGGGGGTGAACGTAGGGCTCGATCGCCTCCTCGATCCTGCCCTGTGCGGCGGCTTTCGAGAGGTCACCGATGAGCTCGTCGGCCGTGGTGAAGCGGGCCTCGAAGCCGTTCTGGATCGCGCGGTAGGCGAGGGCGACGGCGAGGTGGGTCTTGCCTCGACCGGGTGGCCCACTCAGGACGGCGCAACGGCCTTCGGTGACGAACTCGGGTCCGAGGAAGGAGCCGAGCATCTTGAGGCGGATCGAGGTCTGGAAGGTGAAGTCGAAGTCCTCGACGGTCCTGAGGAAGGGGAACCTGGCCTTGCGGACCGAGCGGGTGATGCGGGTCTGTGCGCGGTGGCCGACCTCTTCGGCCACGAGGATCTCGAGGAAGGTGCGGTAGCTCATGTCCTCCTCCTCGGCTCGAACGGCGAGCTCGAGGTGAAGGCGGCGGATGGTCGGCAGGTGCAAGCGCTTGAGCATGCCGTCCAGATCGGTCGGGGATTCGGAGATCGTCATGATGCCTGCTCCTTGGCGACGGGTGACGGGTGTGCGGAGCGGGTGAGGAGTGTGTAGGAGGAGGTCTGGGGGCGGGGGCACCCGGCTGGTCCGGGCCCTCGGGATCGATGTCTCCTGGATAGGCTATGCACCTCTGGAGGCGGTGAAGCAAGGCGAAAGCCCCACGGGAATGAAGAATTGACGGCGTCTTGACGGGTTTGCGCGATTGTGTATGCGGGAACTCACGCAGTTGAGGCAGCCGGACCATCTACGCTGAGGTAACCGTTGTGCCCGAGGATGTCGCATTGGCGATTCGGTCGCGCTGCGCCGAATCAAGAAATTTGTTGCAGTCTTGGTGGAGTTCGTGCACTTTGCGTTCCCCTGTGTCATCAATAGACCCAGGCCGAGCCGTCGGCAGGCGGCTCCCACGGCATGCCCCTTGCCTCACTTGATTGGTTGGTGGGGCATCTTCGTCGGGCCCCCGGAGCCGTTTCCACGGTCGACCCGCACCTGAGGGCCCAAGATGCGCCATTCACTGGAGCCGATGGACCACGACGCCCATCTAGCGCGCCCCGAGGATTGGCACGCGCGCCTCTATGCGTCTCGCCCATCGGGGCAGGGAGAGTCACCATTCGGCCCCGGAGGGCTGTGGGGATTCGTGAAGCGCCGAGCCGTGACGATTCTCATGGTCTTTCTGCTGGTCGGCCTCACCGCCGCGGCAGTCACCTACCTCCTGCCGCGTCGTTTCGAGTCGACCGCCTCGTTCCTGGTCGAGCGTCCGCGCCAGAACGGCACGTCCGAAGCGCTGGCGATGCTCGACCGTTTAGGCCAGGTACAGAGCACCGAGACTGAGGCGGAGCTTCTGCGGGGTCGGCGGGTGGTGGAGCCGGTGGTCGACCGCCTCGATCTTCACGTTCGCTTTGCCGACGGGTACGACGCCGAGCTTCGGCCGACCCAGGTGTTTGCGGACTTCGTAGCGGGCCCCGATGCCCGCCCCGGTACGTACCGACTCCTTCCTGACGCCGACGGGTATCGGGCGGAGGATGAGAAGACCGGCCAGCTGCTCGGGTCCGCGGCCGCTGGAGGCGCCCTCGCCTTCGCAGGAATCACATTGACGGTGCCGGCCGGCGCGGCACCAGACGGTGCGGTGATCACGGTCCAGCCGTTCGCACAAGCGGTGGAGCAGGCTCGGGCGCGCCTCTCGGCGGCGCCGGCCAGCCGACAGTCCGACCTGCTGCAACTCACCTGTTCAGGACCGTCTGCCGAGTCCGCGAACGTGCTGTGTGCCGAGGTCCAGACCAGCTATCTCGCGTTGAGAGCCGAGCTTCAGCGAGCCGAGGCCTCGGCGGCGGCCGACTTCCTGGACGATCAGGTGCAGCGCGTACGGATTCAGCTCAACGAGGCAGAAGACAGCCTGCAGTACTATCAGGAGCGCAACAGCGCCATCGCGCTCGATGAGCAGGCGACCCAGGGCATCATCCAGTCGGCAATGCTTCAGGCTCGGCGCCGTGAGCTCACCGCAGAGCGGTCAGCCCTCAGCTCCCTGATCACCGCCATCGCAGAGGGCTCGGGCGGGGTCGGCAAGTACCGTCAGTTGGCCAGCTTCCCCTCGTTTCTGCAGACGAACGACCACATCGTGTCTCGTCTCGTCGAGAGTCTCGTGGAGCTCGAGGACCGCCGCTCCGAGCTCGCCGTCCGGCGCACGGATGAAGACCCCGAGCTCGCCTCCGTCGACCAGCGGGTCGGAGAGATCGAGCTCCAGCTCTTGTCGATCGCCGAAGGATACCAGGCCTCACTCGCGGCCCAGATCGCCTCGTTGGGCGAGACGATCGTCGAGCAAGGCCGGGATCTCGCCGCGGTACCCGAGCAGCAGGTCGAGTCGGCTCGCCTCGAGCGGCGGGTCAGCGTGCTCGAGGATCTGTATCGGTACCTGCAGACGCGCCTCCAGGAGGCGCAGGTGGCCGAGGCCGTGACCCTGCCGAGCGTGCGCATCGTCGACCAGCCCTCGGTTCCGTTCGAAGCGGCGTGGCCCAACGTGCCCCTCAACCTCGCCCTGGGCCTCTTCCTGGGCCTGAGTACCGGACTCATGGTGGGGCTCTGGCGAGAATACACCGATGTGCGGGTCCGAGACCGACACGAGCTCTCGGACTGGGGAATCCCCGTCCTGAGCATGATACCGCGGATTCCAAAGGGCGTCCTGCCGGCCACGGCGTCGAGCCTGGCCCGCACGGGTTTCGTGCCCCGAAACCGAAAGGCGTCTCTCGAAGAGATGGACGTGTCGTACGAGGCGTTTCGCACCCTGGCCTTCGAGGTCGAGGCGGCCGGAGCCAGGGTATCGGGCCACAGGCTCGGGTCGGTGGCCATCAGCAGTGCCGGGCGGGGTGACGGCAAGACCTTCTGCGCCTCCAATCTGGCCGTCCAGTCGGCCATGCGGGGGCAGAAGACACTGCTCATCGATGCCGACATGCGGGCGCGAGGGGTGGGGCGTTGGTTCGGGATCAGCAGTGATCGCCCCGGCCTGGGCGACATGATCCGAAGCGAGGAAGACCCCCGCACCCTGTTCGCGTCGTTCGTTCGAGGCTTTGAAGTGGCCGACGGGGTCAACCTCGACGTGCTACCGTCGGGGCGGGAGTCCCCGTCTTCGCCCCGATTGATCACGGCGCGGCTCCGCCAGATCATCGAGGCGGCAGCCGACGAGTACGACCTCGTGATCGCCGACACGCCACCGCTGAACGTCATGAGCGATGCGGCCCAGGTCGCCAGTTCGGTCGATGGTGTGGTCATCGTGGTCCGGGCCGGGGTCACCGAGCGGCCGGCGCTGGAAATGGCGCTGGAGCAGTTGTCGAGGGTTCGCGGCGAAGTACTGGGCGTCGTGTTGAACGAGGTGGAACTCCCTGAGTACTACGCCAGCTACCCGGAGCGAATCGATGCGAAGGTGTAGCCGAACGCTTGGTCTCTCCGTGGTTGGGCTGATGTTGGTGGGATCGGCCGCCTGTGGCTCCTCGCCCGCGGCGAGCCCGAGTGTGGGCCCCACGCCGGTGGCCCCGGCGCCGCTGCAGCCGGGAGACGCGATCCGGGTGTCGTTTTCCCGGGAGCCGGATCAGAGCGGCGAGTACTCCGTCGATGAGACCGGTTCGGTGGCACTCCCGTTTCTCGGGGCTCGATCGGTTCGCGACCTTCCACCGAACGCACTGAAGGCCGAGTTGATGGCCGCCTATGACGGGCAGCTACGAAATCAGACCATCGAGGTGCGGCTGCTTCGGCGTGTGCGCGTGCTTGGGGCGGTGCGCAACCCGGGCTTGTTCCATGTCGACGCGACGATGACGCTGGCCGATATGGTGGCCCAGGCGGGCGGTGTCACCGACGACGGCAAGCTCGAGGACATCCGGATCATGCGCGGCAGCCAGGTGGTGCGAAGCGATGTGGCGGCTGGGGCCGGGGCGTTCGAAGCCATGCAGTCGGGCGACCAGGTGTTCGTGCCACGAAAGAGCTGGTTCTCCCGCAATGCGGCGGTGCTGGTCGGTGGCACGCTCTCGGCCCTCGGGTTCATCGTGGGGAGTGCGTTCTTTTGACGGGGCGCCTCAATCGCCGACTCGTCCGGCTCATGGTGGCGTTCCTGGACCTCGCTGCGGTGTTGGCGGGCTTCCTGATCGTGGGGCTGTGGTTCGATCCGGCACCGGATCGTGTCACGCTGCTCGTGAGCGGATCGTTTGCTGCGGTGACGTTCGTCGCCGCAGTCGCCTGGCGCGGCCTGGATCCGTTGGAGGCCACGGTGCTCCACCTCGAAGAGATGCAGCGAGCCGTCAAATGCATGGCCCTGGCGGCCCTGGTCACGGCTGCTGCTGCGGCTCTGATCCCGTGGGCCCATCCGGGCGCCCTTCCGCTGATCGCTGCGTGCGCACTGGCCACTGTTCTCGTGATCCTCGAGCGCCGGTTGGTCATCGGGGTGCTGGGGCGCCTGCACCATCGCGTCTCGGCCGACACACGCGTTCTGATCTACGGATCTGGGCCCTCGGGCCAGCTTCTGATGAAGAAACTGCTCCAGTCGCGGGACCTCCATCGTGCCGTCGTGGGCTTCGTCGACGACTACGCCCAGGTCGGCCAGGAGATCACCTGTCGGGTGAGTCAGTTTCGAGGATCGAGCCAGGGAGTGCCGATTCTCGGCAGGGAGGCAGATCTGTCTCGGCTCGTTGACGAGTTCGAGATCGACGAGATGCTCGTCACCACCTCTGCGGCGGACATGAATCGCGTGCGCGAGTTGAGCGCGGCGAGAGCAGGGCTGCGAGTGGCCTTCCTTCCCGACCTGGTGGGCCTTCGCGCCGACCAGTTGGAGGTTCAGGAGGTGGGTGCGCTGCCTCTTCTGCAACCGGTCGAGATCTCGAAGGGGCCCGGCTACCACGTGGTCAAGCGAGCGTTGGACCTGGCAGTATCGGCTGCGCTCCTGATTGCCTTTCTCCCGCTCTGGACCGTGATCGCCGTAGCGATTCGTCTGGACTCATCCGGGCCGATCATCTTCAGGCAGAAGCGAGTAGGCCTCGACGGGCGCTTGTTCACTCTCTTCAAGTTCAGGACGCTGCGCCTGGATTCCGATCCCTACGCCCGATCGCAGAGCGTGCGAGACACCCGGGCCACTCGGATTGGGCGTTTGCTCCGGGTCAGTGGCCTCGACGAGATCCCACAGCTACTCAACATCCTGCGCGGGGAGATGAGCCTCGTGGGACCCAGGCCGGAAATGCCGTTCATCGCGGACGAATACACACCGCTCCAGCGACTTCGGCTCACCGCCAAGCCCGGCGTGACCGGTGTGTGGCAGCTCAGTCCGGACCGTGAGGGCTCGGCGATCCACGACAACATCGAGTATGACCTCTACTACATTCGGTCGCGCAGCATCCTGCTCGATATCCTGATCCTGTTCGAGACGGTGTTCTTCACACTCGATCTGCTGGTAGCCGCCATGCAGGAGGCGGCGCGCCAGGGCCAGCCATCATCGGTGGGATCGGAGGCTAGCTCAGCAGGCGCCGGGCCCAGCGCAGTGGGCGGGCCGAGGGGAGGCCGTCTTCTGCTCCTTCTCGATCAGCGCCGGGACCACGGAGCCATGGCCTCATGGCAAAGGGATCTGGCCGACGCCGTCCGGCTGGCGGGCGCGTCGGACTCGGTCCTCGAGGTCCTGGCGGCGCGCTCCAACGTTCCGGTACTCAACGAGATCCTCCACGGGGGCTCCTTCGACCCGCCTCCGGCGTCGGGTCGGGTCAGGTTCATTCCGTACGAGGCGAAGGGCGGGGTCGAGGCTGCAATCCGAGACGCCGGAGCCGTGGCGACCGAGGTCCCCGTGCTGGAAGACCTGGTTCGTCGTCTCGGCGTGCCTTTGGTCCAATTGAGGGGAGACCCCGACGGACCGCGGGTGGGACGTGATCTGACTGAGGCCGTCCTCCTGGCGAAGGGAGCCCTGGCAGGCGTGCCAACGCACTAGTTGCCGGGCGGCGAATTGAGAATCCTGCATCTCTACAATCAACAGCGGAGCGAGTTCGGTGGCGAAGAAACAGCCATCGCGCGCCTGACTTCGCTTTTCAGCGACCGGGGCCATGAGGTGTTGGTGAAGTTTCGGTCCAGCCGCGACTACACGACCGGTCTTCTTTCGAAGGCTCGCGCCTTCGCCGACGGCATACACAACCCCGCGGCCAGGCGCTGGCTCGAGGGTGAGCTCGCCTCGACGAGGCCAGACATCGTGCATCTGCACAGCCTGTATCCGGCGCTCTCGCCAGCGGTCCTTCTGGCGTGCCGAGACGCGGCCGTGCCGGTGGTCATGAGTGTACACAGTCAGGTGCTCACCTGCCCGGCGTGGTACCACATGCGGGATGGCGAGGAGTGCGAGAAGTGCCTGGACGGGGGGGAACAGTGGTGTGTGTGGCACAACTGCCTGGGCGACATACCCACGAGCATCGCCTACGCGACGAGGAACGCGACCGCCAGGATCAGTGGGGTCGTGAAGAAGCAGGTCGCGGCCCTGATCACGATGAATGCGTTCCACCGCGAGAGGCTTCTCCGGGCCGGCTTTCGCCCCGAGAGGGTGGTGGTGATTCGACACTCCGCTCCGGACCGGGGCCCCCCGGCTGGCCGGTCGAAATCGGGCTTCGTTGGCTTCGCCGGGAGGTTGAGTCATGAGAAAGGGGCCCAGTTGTTGGTGGATGCCGCACGAGCACTCCCGAATACTTCCTTTCGGATCGCCGGCACGGGCCCTGAGCACGAGCGGCTTGCAGGTGAGGCTCCCCCAAACGTGCGCTTCGTGGGTCGACTCGACGCGCCACAGCTTCGGGAGTTCTACGAGCAGTCACGCGTCCTCGTGGTGCCGTCCCGATGCTCCGAATCCGGTCCGCTGGTCGTGATCGAGGCCTTCGAGCGCGGCGTGCCGGTGATCGCGAGCGAGACGCCCGGAGGGCTCGCTGAGCTGGTCCAGGAGGGGGAGACAGGGTGGAAGTTCCACCGCGGCGACGTTGCCCACCTTGCGGCCACTCTGGAGCAGGCCCTGTCGGATCACGAGGAATGTGAGCGCAGGGGACGCAACGCGCGGGCGTTCTACCTCGCGGAGTTGAGCGAGGCGCGTCAGTACGAACGTCTCCTGGCCCTTTATGAAGGCGTGATCGGGTCCAGGGGCCAGGACCCCGGCGAGGACGATCACGATGCCTAGCCGAATCGAGCTGTTCGGGGTCGACTTCGATCCGTTGACCCTGGCGGCGGCGGCTCGTGACATCGTCGCTTCGTGTCAGGAGCCGGGCGGTGGCTTCGACTACACGGTCACGCCAAACGTCGATCACATCGTCCGGTTGCAGGATGACCGCGAGTTCTCTGAGATCTATCGGCGTGCAAGGTTCGTCGTGGCGGATGGAGTGCCGCTGGTGTGGGCGAGCCGCCTTCTCGGTCGTGGGCTGCCAGAGCGTGTCAACGGCACCGACTTGATGGTCGAATGCTGTCGTGAGGCGGAAGCGGTCGGTGTGAGCGTCTTCCTCCTGGGCGGAAGCGAGGGTACCGCAGACTCGGCCGCAGCGCGTCTGAAGGAGCGATTTCCCAACCTACGCGTCGCAGGTACCCTCGAGCCGTCGATCGATCTCGATGCACCGAATCAGGCACTGCATGAGATTGCTGCGGTGGTTCAAGGGACAGGGGCCGATCTCGTCTTCGTCGCGCTGGGGTCGCCGAAGCAGGAGTCCTGGATCGCGCGGTGGGGCGCAGCGACCGGCGCCCGCCACGCGATCGGCATCGGGGCGAGCTTCGACTTCATTTCTGGAGCCAGGAGGCGCGCACCGGGGTTCGTCCAGACTGCTGGACTGGAATGGTGCTGGCGGCTGTTCCAGGAACCGAGACGCCTCGCTGGACGATACCTTGTTCGCGACGTCGTCTTCTTCAAGCTCTTCGCTCGGGCTGTGGTAGAGCGCGTGGGTGGGCGTCGGTGACTCGCCCCGAAGCCCTGACGTCAGATGAAGGGTCTCCCTGCGGGACGCCTGCGGGTGATTGACGCTCTGAGACGTATCGCGCGCGAGCGTGCCGTCGTCTCGGTGATCGATCAGGGGATCGTAAGCGCCACCGGGATCGCAACGACGCTGCTCGTGGGCAGGTGGGGCGGCGCGACCGAGTTGGGCATCTTTGCCATGGGTCTGGCGCTGATCCTGCTGGTCGATGAGCAGCTCGCTTCGCTGACGAGCACTCCGTACATGATCCTGGCGCCTTCACGCCGTGGCGTATCCAGAGATCGCCTGGCCGGGAGCCACTTCGTCCACCTCCTCGTCTTGAGCGTTCCTGTCGTCTCGGTACTTCTCCTGGCGGCGGTGTTGGCGCGGCTTCTCGGTTGGGGAGACGCTGCTCGAGTCGCTGTGACGAGCGCGGTTCTGGCGCTGCCCCTCTACGTAGCTGCCCAAGCCATCCGCCGATTCCTGTTTGTCGAACTTCGCTTCTCGACGGCGCTGCAGTGTGACCTCGCCGGTGGGCTCATCCAGATGGCCTGTTTGGGTGGACTCGCCGTTACCGGGCGCCTCACTGGACCGACGGCGCTCCTCATCGTCTCCCTTTCGAAGTTCGTAGGCCTCGCGCCCGCTCTGTTTCTTACCGGCATCCGTTGGCGACCTGGGATTCGCTTCACCAAGTGCCACGCTCGTCGCGCCTGGCTTCTGGGGCGGTGGGTGCTTCTCGCGTCGCTCTTCTGGTCTGTCGCAGCGCAGCTCTACCCGTGGTTCCTGACGGCGTCCCACGGGGTGGCATCGGCGGGCGTCTGGGCCGCGTGTCTCTCCGTCGGAAACGTGATGAGTCCGATTCTGCTGGGCGGGCAGAACTTCGCGGGTCCCCGCCTCGTCGAAGTGTTTCGAACGCAGTCGGACCAGGTGGCACTGCGACACACCATGCGAACTTCGGTGGCCTTCGTTCTCGTCCTGGCACCCATCGCGACTGCGCTCTCGATATGGGGTGGCGATGCCGTCGTCGCGCTCTACGGATCTGAGTATGCGGGGCAGGGGCTGGTCGTCACGCTCATCGCGTGGAGTACCGTCATCGCCGGCGCCGGTTTCCCGCTCTCACGAGCGCTCTTTGGGCGGGAACGCACCGGTCTCGACCTTGTCGGCAGCGCCGCGTCGGCGGCCGTGGTGTGCACCTTCGGCCTGCTCTTCGTGCGCCTGTGGGGGCCGCTAGGCGCAGCATGGTCCTCGCTCGGCGCGAATTCCACGGGCGCGGTCACACGGTTGGGTCTCTTGCGGCTTGGTGGTGGTCTTCCAGCCCACAGGCGATCGCTGCGACAGGAACGGCCATGACCAGCGCTGGTGATCGCGTGATCGGTGAGGGCCTGCGTTGGCGTTGGCGGGATTTGCCGCTCGTGGAGCAGGCAGGCTTCGCGATCTACGTTGTCGTCTTGCTGATCTCGGTCGGTATGACGTGGGATGCTGGAGGCGGCTTGATCACGGCAGAGGCATTCAGCCAGACGCTGGAGTCTGGGAGCCTGTTTCGTCGGGGGTCTCTCATGTTCCTGGGTCTCACAGCCATTGCAATGCTATTGCGGATGGGCAGGGCCCGTCTTGCCGGTGACCGACTCGTTCTCTTCGTTTGGGCCGGGTTTCTTGCCACGGCCCTTCTGAGTGTTGTCTGGTCGAGCGACCCTGGCTTCACGCTGCGCCGAGTATCCGTACTCTTGATTCTGGCCACCGCCGCCCTCGCCTTCGCCCGAGCGTTCGGATTGAGGGGCCTGGCGTGGCTCACCCTCCTCGTTTCTGGGGGCCTGGCTGCGCTCGGTTTGCTCCACTCGCTGGCACACGCGTCAATGATCGACTCCCAGTGGAGATTCGGCGGAGTGGTGCACCCCGTGAACCAGGGATGGCACCTGGGCCTGATGGTGCTTGCCGGGCTCGCGCTTGCACGTTGGTACCCCAGGCACCGACGAGTATTCAATCTGCTCGTGCTGGCCGCGTTGGTCCTTCTCGTTCTGACGCGCACCAGGGCGGTGCTCGGCGCGACCCTGGTTGCGGTGGTCTTTTTCCAGGTCGTCGCGATGAGGAAGAGGCCCTTGATGGCCCTGGCGATGGTTGGCCTGGGCGGTGCCGCAACGGCTGCGCTCGTCGTCTTGATCGTCGTTGGGACGCCGAGCGCGCGGGGAGGGATCGCAGATAGCTTTGCATCCGCACTCAGCTTCGGCAGGGAGGACGCTCAGCGGGAGGCTCTCACCCTTACCAACCGGACGCCACTCTGGAGCTACCTGGTCGAAGAGGGAATGGAACGGCCGTTGTTGGGGCATGGGTACAATACCTACTTCGGGCCGGACCGAGTGGTGGAGGTCGCCCGCATCGCGGACTGGGGCGTGACCTCTGCGCATTCGGCCTACATCGAGGCCTTTCTCGGGCTCGGCTGGATTGGGTTATCCTTGTACCTGCTGACCCTGCTGGTACCTCTCGTGAGGACGCTGACCCAGCGAGCAGGAAGCGTCGATGGAGCGTTTGGTGCAGCGATTCTCATGTGGATATTGGTGGTGGGCCTGCTCGAGGCGGGGATCAGCACCGACCCGATCCTCCCGACGCTGAGTTGGATGATCGTGGTGAGTTGCGTGGCATTTGAAGGTAGGGGCCAGCGACCCTCTCGTGGCCAGCGACTCTATCCCCCTAGTCTCGAACGGCAGAGCCGATGAACCCCGCTGTCACCGTCGTGGTGTGTACCTACAATCGGTCGCAGAGCATGGCGCGCGCCGTCGATTCGATATGCAGCCAGAATCTGGTCGCTCCGGGGGGCTACGAAGTGGTCGTCGTCGACGATGGCTCGGACGACGATACCCGCGAGGTCTTCGCGCATCGTTTCGGGTCATCCGAGAACGTGCGATTCGTGGAGGGAAGGGGAGGCGGCCCGACGACGGCCTACAATGATGGTGTCCAGGCCGGACGCGGCGAGTGGATCGCCTTCTGCGATGACGATCAGGAGGCGGACACGGGCTGGCTCCAGGCGCTCTATTCAGCCGCGCACGAGCAGAATGCGACGCTCGTCGGTGGCCCCATCCTGCTCAGGTTTCCGGAGGGTGTCGAGGCCGACCTCGGTCGCGTTGGACGCCTGCTCTACGGGGAGTACCTGGGCTCCTCCGAAGGTGCGCAGGTACCCTTGCCTCCAGGTGGGAATCGCCTGATTCATCGGTCGGTCTTCGACCGGGTCGGCCGATACGATGAGAGCATATCGTCAGGGGGGGCCGACCTGGAGTTCGCGCTGCGGGCCCGCGCTGAGGGAGTCGTCATTGGCTGGGCTGCCAGCGCGACGATGTACCACCACGTGGGCGAGAATCGCCTGCAACCCTCGTCGCTGCGGAGGTACGCCTTTCACGCAGGATATTCGCGGGCCACGGTGGTGGCGATGACGGGTGGTGGCTTTTCGGTGGCGAAAGAATCGCTTCTGCGACTGGCCAAGGCATCGACGCTCGACGTCGCATTGCTTGGATTGTCGTTCGTGTCCCGCTCGGAGAAGAGCCGTTCGGATCAGTTGGCACGTATCTCGATGGCCCTCGGCTTCACTTCCCGGGCCTGTCGATTGGGTCTCCAGACGCTCGGGCTCAGCGCCAGGCAGGACGCCTTCAGAGACGTGGCCCGGTAGACCGCCGAGCGGAGACCGCCGGGACGGCTGTACCCAGGCCGTACTCGGCGCGCCCTCTCAGGGCCGAATGGGCTCCCAGATACGAACGTAGTCGACGTCGAGTGAGGCCGGGAACGCCCCCGGGTCTGGATTGCCGACAAACGCGCCGCCTACCGCCAGGTTGAGCAAGACGTACATCGGTGCGCTCGGGACGTTGTCTTCGTCTGTCCAGGTGGCTCTCAGTTCCCCGTCGACGAACCATCGAACCTGACCTGCCTCCAACTGAACGGAGAAGACGTGGAAGCCCGCCGTGAAGTCCGGGCCGTCGAAGGGGTCATCGAACGATCTCAACCGCCCGGCCTCTTTCCAATGCGCGGCGAGGTATACGCGGTTCGGCTCGCCGCCATTGAATTCTGCGATGTCCACTTCGGGGGGCCAGCTGAGGTCTGCCGGCATGAGCCAAAAGGCAGGCCAGAAGCCGGCGCCCTCGGGCACTCTGAGGCGAGCTTCGATGACCCCGGTCTGTATCGAGAGCTTGCCGTGACTGGAGATCGCCCCCGACGTGTACGGATAGCCGCCCTGCGGTTCGACGGTGGCGCTGAGAACGAGGTTGCCATTCGAGAGTGTGACGGCCTCGTCCGAGTAGAACTGCAGTTGCCCGTTGATCGCGCTGGGTGACCATTCGAACCGTGGCGTCCACGAGCTCTCGTCCAGGGTCGGTCCCTCGAATTCGTCCTGGAAGCTAAGCGCCCAGGCACCGGGAACACCGAGCGGTTGGAGTCCCGCCCGCACGTAGACGACTGCGGTGTCGGCCTTCTCACCGAGCCGTGCGACGATCGAGGCCGTCCCCGGTGCCACTGCGACGACCACGCCGGACGAATCGACCTTTGCGATCGTTGGAGCGAGGCTCACCCATTCCGCTACGACCGGGTAGGGGCCGCCACCGGTTGAAGCGGTGGCGTTCAGCTGAACGGTCCCGCCAGGATCGAGGGTCGCGTTGGCCGGGGACACCTCGAAGGTGCTCGCCGGAGCCTCCGACGAGACCACAACCGAGAGTGTGGCGCTCAGGCCGGCGGCAGACGCCGAGATCACGGACGACCCCACTTGCCTCGCGGTCACGAGGCCGGTACTGCTGATCTGTACGATGGCCGAGTCTGCGCTGGTCCAGACGAACGGGACGTTGACCGTGCGCCCCTGGTCGTCGAGCGCCATGGCGTGAAGTTGAGCGGTCGATCCCGGTAGCAGGTTCAGCTGCGATGGGGTGATCTCGATCTGATCGATCACCGGCTCGACGACGGTCACCACAGCCGTCCCCGACACGTGCCCGGCCGTCTTCGCTGTGATCTCCGCTCGCCCCGCACCCCGGGCAGCCACGCTCCCCCCTGCGGAGACCGTCGCCACGGCCGAATCCGATGTCGACCAGCTCACCAACGCGTCTACGGGCTGTCCGACGGGGCCGAGTGGTGTGGCGATCAGAACGTGTGACTCGCCCACCTCGAGGCCGAGCGAGTCGGGGCTGATGGCCACGGTACTTGCGGCCGCCCCCGAGACCGAGATGCGGCTGGTGGCCGATACCCCTTCCGAGGTGGCCGTGACCGTCGCGACCCCAGCCCCCACGGCTCTGATCCAGCCGCCGGCCGAGGGAAGTGCGATCGAGCTGTCGGAGCTCGCCCACGTGATGGGCCGCTCGAGGACCGCTCCGGGTCTGCTGCGGAGCGTGGCGATGAGCTGAATGCTGTCGCCCTCCACGAGGTCTTCCGATCGCGGGTTGAGCGAGATGGACGCGACCGGGTACGGCAGAACCTCGATCGCGGCCCAGCCCTCGGCCTCTTCACTCCGGGCCGTGATCACGGCCCGCCCTTCAGCGCGAGCGGTGATGCTTCCGTCGCCGTTCAGCGCGACGATGCTCGAGTCCGACGTCTGCCAGGACACGGTACGGGGCAACGCATTCCCCACGTAGTCGAGCGGGGTGGCCTGGAGCGTGATCGTCTGCTCGGGCACGAGGGTCAGCGTGTCGGGCTGGACCGACACCGAAGTGACCGCAGCCACCGCAAGGACCGCGTAGGTGCTGAAGTGGTCGATGGCGGTCACCACGGTGTGGGTCAGCGTGTCTGCGGTCGTGGGTAGAGGCATCCAGCCGGTGGTGGTCAGCAGGTGCGGAGTGACCCGAACCGACGCCATGGGCTGGTGAATGTCCGCCTCACGATAGCGCAACCGCAACGCGACCGGCGCTCCGAACGACAAGCCGGAGGGCAGAAACTCCCAGGCCGTACCCGGCAGCGCGCCCGAGGTGGCCTCGAGGTCGGCCGGGATCAGCGTGATGAGGGTCGGCGCCGACACAGCCCCGACCGGGAAGGTCAGCACAGCGTCGCCGTCCTTCGTCCGTACCTCACGCCCGGCCGGCGTAACGCGAGTGCCCACACGGACGAGTGCGGAATCCTGCAGCGCACCGGAACGTACTCGTACCCACGCCACGCCCATGTTCTTCGCGACGAACCGGCCGTCGGCCGACACCGTGCCGAGACTTCCATCGCTCAATGACCACGCCTTGACCGCATCGTGCACCGTGCCTGCGCGACTTCTCACGACGGCCGAGAAGTCGATGGCTTCGCCAGAGGCCAGCTCGGCCCCGGTGGGTTGGATATCGACTGCAATCGCGGGAGCCTGGCTCGCGGGCAACAGCCCCGAATCACTCCGGGTGATGCTGCTGGAGCGCTCGCACGAGAGCGTCAGACTTACGATCACGAAGAGAGCGGCGGTCCGGCGCAAACGAGTTCCGACCATGAAGGGCTGCATCCCGATTCGGAGAGGCGCCGCAGATCGCAGGGGGCACGGAAGATCGGGCCGTGCCGGAATCTGAATGCGCGCTTAGGTGAGCGCGCGAAGTCGCAAGGGGCATGCCCCGAAGGAACCGTGTCCAAGGAAGCGCGAAACGCCCCGTGTGGTGCGGCAGCGTCGGTTCTGACGAACTCCCTCACCGCGTGCCAGGGGTGCGGTGCGGCACCGTGGTACAGGCAAACGGAAAAGAGTATCCCCCAATTTCCTGGGCCTCACAGGGCCTCGAAGCGCCATCCCTCCAACTCGTCGAGGAGCCGGGGCAAGGCGAAGAGCACCCGGTCCCTCGCTTGCATGGAATCGTGAAAGACCATAATCGAGCCGGGGCGAATTTGCCGTACCACGTCGTTGAACACCAACTGCGGAGACCAGGAGCCGTCCCAATCCCGACTTGCCGCATCCCACATCACAACTTCGTATCGTAGACAAAGCGCTCTGCGGGCGGCGCGGGTGAACCCGCCGTATGGAAAACGGAATAGACGTGGGGCCTTCCCCGACGCTTCGGTCAACGCGTCGTCCCCTCGCTGCACATCCTCGAGGAACTGGTTCAGGGGCAGGTGACGTGCATCGGGATGGGAATACGTATGGTTGCCGACGCTGTGGCCTCTCGCGACCAGCTCCGCAACCAGATCGGGGCGCTGGTGCGCCCGGCGCCCAAGACAGAAGAAGGTGGCCTTGGCTTGGTGTCGGTCGAGACAGCTCAGCACCTGCTCAGTGACGTCGGGTGTCGGTCCATCATCGAAGGTGAGATAGACCACACGGTCGGTGCGTCTCTTGCGCCAGGTCATCTCTGGATAGAGACGGGAGGCGAGGTGGTTTCGGGTCAGCAGCCTCGGCACCGGAATGCGGACTCCAAGTCCCGGGATGTGCACGGGTCAGGCCACAACGAAGAACCGTTCGCTCCTCACCCCAGCACCCCTTCCACCCGGCGCCCCAGTGCCAGCAGCCGCGCATCCTCACCCCCCCGCGCCACCAACTGCAGCCCCACCGGCAACCCCGCCTCGTCGAACCCCACCGGGAAGGTAACAGCGCACAGCCCGAGCATGCTCACCGGGCAGGTGGGGCGCAGCAGCGCCGCGTTGACCTCGACGTACCGATGCAGGGGCTTCAGCTCGGCCACCGCCGGCGGAGTCACCATGTGCCCGGGCAGCACCAGCAGGTCGGCCTCACCGAACATCAACTCGACCTCGGCCGTCAGGCGGCGACGGGCGTCCTGGGCATCGGCGTACCGCTGCGAGTCGAGCGACGGTGCGCCCCGAAGGCGCTCCGCCACGAGGGGGTCGAGGATGTCGATCCACTCGGGCAGGTCCCGTGCCAGAAAGGCGCGGCACTCGGCTCCGGCAATCGCGCCCGTCATGTACAGGCTCTCTGCTCGGTCGAGCAGCGATCCATCGACCTCCGTCTGCGTGAACCCGTGGCCGGCCAACGCCTGCAACGCGGCCTCGAGCACGCGCGCGATGTCGGCCTGGGTGTCGCGCCAGATGTCGCAGCGGGGCAGGGCAATGCGAATGGGCCCCTCCCCCGCGCGTCCCCCCGCTGTCTCGGCCTGGCGCATGAACGCCTCGGCGTCGCCCCACTCCGGATCGACCGCGCCGAAGAACCAGGCGCTGTCGGCCACGCTGCGCGTGAGCGCCCCCACGCTGTCGAGGGTGCTGCTGAGCGGCACCACCCCGTCGGTGGGCCACCGCCCCTGGGTCGTCTTGTGCCCGACGGTGCCGGTCAGGCTCGCGGGGATTCGAATCGAGCCCCCCGTGTCGGTGCCGAGCGCGATCAGCGCCGATCCCTCGACCAGGCTGACCCCGGCCCCGGCCGATGATCCCCCGGGAATGCGGTGCACCTGGTCGTCGTGCGGGTTGCGGGGCGTGCCCCAGTGCGGATTGATGCCGACGGCTCCGTACGCGAGCTCGACCGTGTGGGTTTTGCCCGTGAACACCGCGCCCTGAGCGCGCAGGCGCGACACCAGCCAGCCGTCCCTCGACCATCGGGGCGGGAGCACGCGGGCGGTGCCGGCATAGGTGTCCAGCCCCTCGACCCCGTACAGGTCCTTGACCGACATCGGAATCCCACATAGCGGCCCCCCCTCTCCCCGAGCCAGCAGGGCGTCCGCGCGCCGGGCTGACTGCTCGGCCCCCTTGCGGTCGAGCAGCTTGTAGGCGCCCAGCGCCGGTGTCCGCGCATCATGGCGGCGCAACGCCTCGCCCAGCAGCTCGACGGCCGAGATGTCGCGTCTGCGCAGGGCGGCGGCGATGCGAGCGAGCGGGGCGTCGAAGATCGAGGTCATGGTCGGTTGAGCCCCCCCCTCAGTCGCCCCTGGGCAGGGCCTGCTTCAGCCCCGGAAACACATCCAGAAACGCCTCCCGATCGGGAATCGCCGCGAACAGATCGAGGTAGATGGGCAGCCCGCCTTCGACGCTCACCCACGCCCGGGGGGCGTAGACCGGCATGAAGGTGCCGGCCGCGCTCGTGCGGATCTTCGGAGCGCGCAGTGCCGAGCGCTGCACCCGCCGCCGCGTAAACGCCAGCGTGCGCACCTCGAGCGAGCCGTCGGCGCGGGTGTCGATGCGCATGGCGATCATGGGCGGCAGCACGAGCGAGGGTGCGAGCAGGGGCAGCGCGACCAGCACCATCCACCACTCACCCGTGCGCACGGCCACCACCAGCGCCCCGACGCCCGCGACGATGCCCAGCGCAGCCATGGGGCGCCAGACCCAGGCCAGCAGCCCGTAGCGATAGATCGTCATCGCGCGCGGGGGTGCGTGGCTCGTGGCCGTGCGGGCCGCACCGTCAGCTGCGCGCTCAGTGATCCTGCGGGCTCGGGCTCCTGCCACCGCCTCTCGGCCACACATTGTCGCTCGGGTCCGAATCCGGGAACCGTCCCGCGGGATCGAGGGTGATCGACTCGATCGTGCGTCCGCCGAAGTCGAGGGTCGCGTCGAAGGTGCGGCTGCCGCCGAACCAGACGTCGACCGGCCAGGTGACGCGCGCCGTGGTGGCGTCGATCATCTCGGCGTTGGGCATCGCGCGCAGGGCAGGGCCCTCGGTGGCAAACCGCACGTCGAGCACCACGGGCGAGGGCATCTCGCCGTCCTGGCGCACGGTGACGGTGGTCTGCGCCCCCGCCGTGGTCACGCTCTGGATCGAGCCCTCGACCGATTCGGTGGTGAAGAGCCAGTAGTACCAGAACCAGCCGAGATCCAATCCCAGTTCATTGCTCATGAAGAAGGCGTAGTCCCAGGGCGAGGGATGCTTGAAGGCCCAGGCCCGGGTGTAGTTGCTCATGGCGCGCTGCACCTCGGCGTCGCCCACCATGCCGCCCAGCATCGAGAGCATGAGGGGCGCCTTGTTGTAGGTCTGGAATCCGTACATCGGCCCCCCGTAGTTGGAATTCCACATCAGGGTGGGCTCGGCCTCGTCACCGCTCACATTGCCGTAGCTCTGGCCCCGGCCGTCGAGCACCGGCGCCTCGCCGCGCGCATCGGCGCCCGAGAGAATGTTCATGTAGGTGTTGAAGCCCTCGTCCATCCAGCCGTACATGGTCTCGTTGGTGCCCACCATCATCGGCCACCACTGGTGCGCGGCCTCGTGATCGGCCGCACCCTGGTTGGAGTTGATGACCATGGGGTACTCCATTCCCGCACTGGGACCGTCCTGCAGGGTCAGCTGCGGGAACGGATACGGCGCCCAGAGATCGGAATAGAACTCGAGCGCGTGGCGCGTGATCTCGCCGGCCCTCGCGAAGCGATCCGCGCGCTCGGGCAGGAACACCATGTGGATCGGAATGGGGCCCTTGCCGGGAATCGTGGCGCGCGTCGCCTGCCAGACGAAGCGATCGGCCGTGACCCAGGCGAAGTCGTTGACCTGGTCGGCCACGAAATGCCAGACCAGCCGCTCACCGGGCGCGGTGGCGGTGCCGGGGCCGCGTTCTTCTGCGCTCACGATGGTGGTCATCTCGTCTGAATCGAGCACGTGGGTCAGCCGCTCGCGCGCCGTGGCCGTCAGCACCTCTTCGGGGTTTTGCAGCAGCCCCGTGCCGCTCACGATCCAGCCGCCGGGCACGTCGATGCGCACGTCGAAGCGTCCGAAGTTGTTGTAGAACTCGGCCGGTCCGAGGTAGACGTTGGTGTCCCATCCACGCAGGTCGTCGTACTTGGCGATGCGCGGAAACCACTGGGTGGGCTGAAAGAGCGTGCTGTCCCAGCGCTGCGTCATGCGGTGCCCGCGACCGGTGTCGCCCCCGGGCAGCTTGGTGTGCCAGTCGATCTCGACGGTGGCCTTCGAGTGCGCCGCGATGGGCCGGGCCAGCGAGACCATCGCCACCGTCTGATCGAGTCCCGAGGCGAACAGAGCCCGCTGCGCCGGTTGGCCTCGCTGCCGGGCGGGGGCGGAGGCGTTCAGGTCGACCCGCTGTCCGTCGACCACCAGGCGGGTCACGATCATACCGTCGGTCGTCTCGGCCGGCACCGACGAGCCCCGCGGCACCGTTGCCCGGAAGATGTTGTGATCGAGGCGCAGCACGATCTCGTTCAGTTCGTCGGGACTGTTGTTGTGCAGGACGATGCTCTCGGAGCCCGTCAGCGTCTGGGTGCCGGGGTCGAGCCGTACGTCGATGCTGTAGTCGGTCTGCAGCTGCCAGTAGGCGGGCCCGGGGCGACCGCTCAGGTTGCGGGTGCCCGCGTCGAAGGCTCGGCGAATGGCGTTGGTCATGGGCACATCACGGCGAACCCCGCGCTCGGGGCCATCGGTGCGGGCGACCTGCGCGGCCGTGGCCGCCGGAGCCCCGAACACCAGGGCCATGAGGGCGATCAGGGCGCAGGCGGTGGCGGTGCGCAAAGACAGAAGACGGCGAACGATCATGGTTCCTCCCGGGGTTGCTCGTACGGCCGCGACGACGACCGTCGAATGGCAAGATGCGCAGAGCCACGGTGATGCGGTAGGTTGGGGCATGTCCATTCCAAGGTTTTCTGCCCGTCCCCTGCGCACCCTGATCCTCGTCTCGGCCCTGCTGCCGGCAGCGTGCGCTCCATCGTCTTCGTCTGATGCGGCTGCCGACGCGGCGTCGGGTACCGTGTCGGGTACCGTGTCGGGCACAGTGTCTGGCACCGCGTCGGGCGCAGCCGCCGGCGCAGCTTCGGCCGGGCTCTATCCGTCGGCCGGCGCGCACCGCATCTCGGTGCCCCAGGCCGCAGTGGCCTCGGCCAATTCGCGGGCGTCGCAGGCGGGGGTCGAGGTGTTGCAAGCCGGAGGCAACGCGGTCGACGCCGCGGTCGCCACGGCCTTTGCCATCGGCGTGGCCGAGCCGCAGATGTCGGGGCTGGGCGGTAGCGGCTCCATGACCATCTGGATGGCCGACGAAGGCCGACCCTACTACCTCGATTTCTATGCGGCGCAGAATGCCGCAACCATGGCCGCAGCCACGGGCCCGAGTCGCGGAGACACCGACCTGAGAGTAGTGGGGATTCCGGGTGAGGTGGCGGGACTGCTCGCGGCGCATGAGCGCTTCGGCAGCCTGCCGCTGGCAGAGGTCATGGCCCCCGCC